>CAIUPO010000041.1 GCA_903901055.1 uncultured Bacteroidota bacterium | reverse complement strand
TGGAGAGGTATGGTTGTTGCTAAACCAGGCAGCATTACTCCACACACCGAGTTTAAAGGCGAAGTGTATGTATTAAAGAAAGAAGAAGGCGGTCGTCATACCCCATTCCACAATGAATATCGTCCTCAGTTCTATTTCAGAACTACAGACGTTACCGGACAAATCACCCTTCCAGCCGGAAGAGAAATGGTTATGCCGGGCGACAACGTAAATATGGACGTAAAACTTATTGTTCCTGTAGCTATGGACAAAGGATTACGTTTTGCAATACGTGAAGGTGGAAGAACAGTAGGCGCAGGTCAAGTAACTGATGTTATAAAATAAGGAAAAAGTTGTCAGTTGTCAGTGAACAGTAGTCAGAAAGTACTGATAAAGATCACCGACAACTGACTACTGACCACTGACAACTAACAAACGGGTGTAGCTCAATTGGTAGAGTAGTGGTCTCCAAAACCATTGGCTGGGAGTTCGAGTCTCTCCACCCGTGCAACTTTAAAGTATGAGTAAATTTAGGACATATATAGATGAAGTAACCGACGAACTGATGAATAAGGTTAGCTGGCCCACAGCTGCCGAACTTCAGAGTAGCGCTATTGTAGTGCTGGTTGCTGTAATAATTCTTTCGGCGATAATATTCACCATGGATATTTCTTCGAATAAGGTTATGAGTCTGTTCTATTCCCTTACTACACATAAATAATAAGCCGAATGAATATTGAACCAAATACACCGGTAACACCTGTTCCAAGTAGCGACTCTGCACTTGCGAAAAAGTGGTATGTGCTTAGGGCTATCAGCGGCAAGGAGAAAAAGGTTAAGCAACAAATTGAATTGGAAGTTAGCAGACTTAATCTGTCATCTTACATTTCTCAGGTGCTTATTCCAATGGAGAAGTATATTCAGATTAAGAACGGCAAAAAGATAAATAAAGAAAGGAGTTATTTCCCGGGATATGTGCTTATTGAAGCTGCCTTGGTTGGTGAATTACCTCACGTTTTGAAGAGCATTCCAAATGTTATTGGATTTTTGGGTGCAAAAAGAGGCGATGATCCGGTTCCACTCCGTTTGGCTGAAGCGAACAGAATCTTAGGTAAGGTAGACGAACTGTCGGAAAGCGAAGCAGGAATGAATATCCACTTTATGGTTGGAGAATCTATCAAGATTATTGACGGACCTTTCAACAGTTTCGTTGGAACGATAGAAGAGGTTAATGATGAAAAGAAACGTTTGAAAGTAAGTGTAAAGATTTTCGGCAGGAAAACCCCGTTGGAATTAAGTTATATGCAAGTTAAAAAAGAAAGTTAATATTTAAATATTAAATAAAATGGCTAAGGAAATTTCAGGACTAGTAAAATTACAGATTAAAGGCGGAGCAGCTAACCCTGCACCTCCTATCGGTCCTGCATTAGGTGCTAAGGGTGTAAACATTATGAACTTTTGCAAAGAGTTCAACGCCCGTACAGCAGATCAGGCTGGTAAAATATTGCCGGTAATTATTACGGTTTATTCCGACAAGTCTTTTGATTTTGTAATCAAAAAGACCCCGGTAGCCGCTCAAATTAAAGAAGCTCTTAAAATTGAATTGGGTTCTTCTGAATCAAACAAGAAGAAGATTGGCAAGATTACCCACGCACAAATGGAAAAAATTGCAGCAGATAAAATGTCCGATTTAAATTGCTTTAAGCTCGAATCAGCCGTTAAAATGGTTGCAGGAACAGCAAGAAGCATGGGCATTGAAGTAGTAAACTAACATTAGCAATTAAAAAAGAAAATGGCTAAAATCAGTAAAAAAAGAAAAGTTGCATTAACAAAGTATGATATTAATAAATCATATCAGGTAGCAGATGCAGCAAAAATATTGAAAGAAATTTCCACTACTAAGTTCGACGGTTCAGTTGAAATGAGTGTACGTTTAGGTATTGACGTGAAACAAGCTAACCAAATGGTTAGGGGTACCGTTAGTTTACCGCACGGAACAGGTAAAACATTACGCGTGCTTGTACTTTGCACCCCTGATAAGGAAGCAGAAGCAACCGCAAACGGAGCTGACTTTGTTGGTTTGGATGATTATATCACCAAAATTAAAAACGGTTGGACAGATGTTGACGTAGTAATTGCATCTCCGTCAGTAATGGGAAAAGTAGGAGCACTTGGTAAAATCCTTGGCCCACGCGGATTAATGCCAAACCCAAAAATCGGAACCGTTACCCAGGAAGTTGGTAAAGCAGTGAAAGAAGCGAAAGCCGGAAAGATTGAATACAAAGCCGATAAAGACGGTATTGTGCACGTATCTGTTGGCAAAGTATCTTTCGACAGCGCCCAATTAGCTGAAAACGTAAATGAATTTATGCAAACCATAGTAAAAGCTAAACCTGCTGCATCAAAAGGAGCTTATATCCACAGCATCTTTATGTCTTCTACCATGAGCCCAAGCATACAAATTGAAACTAAATCATTCGGATACTAATATCAATTAGGAATTACGAATGGCGAAGCCCTCATAAGTTCAAATAAAGAACAAGAGAACTACGAATAATTAAAAATTACGAATAATGAACAAGCAGGAAAAAAATAAAAAGGTAGACGAGTTAACTGCTCTTCTAAACGAAAATAAGAATTTTTACCTGGCCGATACTTCCACAATCACAGGCATTAAAATCAATCAATTCCGCAGGATTTGTTTTGAAAAGGGTGTTAATATGGAAGTTGTTAAAAATACCTTGCTCCAAAAGGCAATGGAAAAATCTGATAATGCAGCTGCATTTGCCGATCTCCATGCAACCCTTGTTGGCAACACTGCCGTACTTTGGGGCGCTCAACCAAGCGATCCTGCTCGTGTTATCAAGCAGTTCCGTAATGATGGTACAAAGTTGCCATTATTAAAAGGTGCGTTTATTGAAGAAAGCGTTTACCTTGGAGATGAAAGCCTTGATTCACTCAGTGCACTCAAAACCAAAAACGAACTCATTGCCGATATTATCGCATTGCTCCAATCACCTGCCAAGAACGTTATTGGCGCGCTCCAATCAGGAGGCCAAAAACTTAGCGGCATAGTGAAAACCTTATCGGAAAGGGAAGAAAAGGCAGAGTAGTCCGATGCCGGACTGGCAAATATTTCGATATTTAACTTAAAGAAAGTCCCTCGAGAAATCGGGGGATTTTTGTTTTCCCCCTCTAATATCCCAATTTAAAAAACGTTATATTTGTTTAATAGATTTTACTACACCCGGAAAAAATGATTAAAAAGGGAATTACATTATTGGTGGTTTTGTGTTTTTTGAGTGGGGTGGCGTTTGCACAAAGTATAAACTTTAATGTGGCATATCCAGTTATTCCCGGGGTATCTGCAGCAGCGTACGGTTTGATGAACGAACATGACGGTTATATTCTTTATGGTGGTACAAATGATTCAACATACCTCGGTGATCCTGGAATAATAAAAATAGACAGTGTTGGAAATGTGGTGTGGAAAAAATATTATCATAGAAGTGGATATGAATTTGTAATATATCAGAACTCCATTGAATTGGGAATGAATGTACCTTGGGGTGGAGAGATTGGGGTGACTACTTGGCTAAATGATACATCAGGTTTAAATCCTTACTGGGGCCTATATCGTTTCGATGGAAAGGGTGATACACTTTGGACAAGAAATTATCAGGACACCACAAATTTGGTTATAAGCCAAATAGAGATTCCTCGAGATAATAAATATTTAATTTATGGTGGATGGGATTATTTTCCAACACATGGCTTAGGTTTTTGTACTATCTTTTTAAGAAAGACAGATAGTTTAGGCAATATAATTTGGACCCGAACTTATCATTCTACAAATAGTCATATTAGGGACCCTGCAGGTATTGATACTTGTAAAGATGGAGGTTACATTTTATGTGCATATGAATATGATACTATTCCTAATTATTCGAAATTAGCTTGTCTGAATGGGGAAATTATGATAATGAAAACAGATTCTGGAGGTAATACTAAATGGATAAAATATATTACAAACCCTATATGTGATGTAGTGGGAGCTTCTATTAAGGCACTTAAAAATGGAGGATATCTTGTTTGTGGTTATTGGGATGATAGCCTCAATTGGAATGGAAATACCGCCTACACTCACATGTATATGGCTAAATTAAATGACACTGGCAGCCTTGTATGGAGCCACACGTATGGAATTTCCAATAGGCAAGGGTATACTGTTCTTTGTACTACAAGAGAATTACCGAATGGAGATATTGTTGGTTGCGGATACAGTCAAGATTCTTTAAAAAAGGGGATTACTGGTGTAATATTAAGAACTGATTCGAATGGCAACCAAAAGTGGTTTAGATACTATTATAAGTTTTACCCTACAAACGAAGATTATTTAAGTGATATCAACCTAACTTCTGACGGAGGCTTTATTGCTTCAGGATTTACATACGATAATCCTGAGAACTTTTGGGTAGTAAAAACCGATAGTTTAGGCTGTGATACAATAGGCTGCAATTTTACAGGCATTGAGCAAATAAAAGAAAATGATATAGGAGTGAAAGTTTTCCCCAACCCTTCCACCGGCCAATTTACTTTATCATTATCAAATGTTCCTGAAAAATGCAATGTGGAGGTTTATAATGTGCTGGGAGAGAGAGTAGAAAGTGAAAAGGTAAAAGGGGAAAGTGAAGAAATTGACCTTTCAGGTCAACCGAACGGAATTTACCTTTACCGGGTTATTACCGAAAATGGTGGCTTGGTTGGCAGTGGAAAAGTTATTATTGAAAGGTAAACCCTCCTTCGCTAAAGCTATGGCGGGCAAAGAGGGAAGGTTGTGATTCAGAAATAATACAGATTCCTCATTTCACTTCGTTCCATTCGGAATGACAATGGACTTATATTATTAAAGTGGTTGTTGCGGCGGGCGAAGCCCGCCGCAACTTCCCTTAATCCTCCCGCCAGTCCTGTCATTCCGAGCGTAGCGAGGAATCTCCATTAAGGTAAATCATAGCGATTTTGCGTCTTTATGAGAGATGTTCGGAATTTATATATCTTTGCGCTTTCTACCCTCCCTTTAGGGTAAGGGTGAATTATCCCCTCCAAAAAATAATTTTTAAAAATAATTGCAAAATATACTTGCGCATTGAAAATAGTCTTATATTTGCGCCCCTTTTAGAATAACTATAACCCAATAAAATAACAACCCAATGGCAGATTTGAAAGCTTTCGCAGAACAATTGGTTGGACTTACCGTGAAGGAAGTCAACGACTTAGCAAAAATATTAAAAGACGAGTACGGCATTGAACCGGCAGCAGCAGCAGCAGCTCCTGCAGCAGGTGGCGGAGGAGCAGCTCCGGCAGCAGCAGCAAAGACTACATTTGATGTAATCTTGAAGAGCGGCGGCCAAGCAAAACTCCAGGTTGTAAAAGTGGTAAAAGAAATTACCGCTCTCGGTTTGAAAGAATCTAAAGACTTAGTAGACGGTGCACCAAAACCTGTTAAGGAAGGTGTTTCCAAAGAAGAAGCTGAATCAATTAAAGCAAAATTAGTAGAAGCAGGAGCTGAAGTTGAAGTTAAGTAAACTGACCTCTATACCGCGCTATTCCTATAGGAAAATGTTGCTCTTAACGGGGCAACATTCTCCATTTTTGTCACTTTAACGTTCTTTCGCAGAGGCGCAACACATTGTGCCCCTGCTAAATCTTAATATCTCTGACTATGTCTGCTATAACAAAGAAAAACAAGCGCATTAATTTTTCTACGACTCGGTTTCATACCGATTATCCTGATTTTTTAGATATACAAGTTAAATCATTCCAGGACTTTTTCCAGTTGGAAACAACCCCTGAAAACCGTAAGACCGAAGGGCTTTACAAGGCTTTCATGGAAAATTTTCCTATCAGTGATGCACGCAGCGTTTTCGAATTA
>CAIUPO010000040.1 GCA_903901055.1 uncultured Bacteroidota bacterium | reverse complement strand
TTGATTATATACAACACAGCAACAGCAGGCTTATCACCAAACAATGTTATACCGGGATATTATTACTGGGATGGTGCTAAATGGGTTCTCATCCTCACCGGTTCGGCAGCAAATGGCACAGCATGGACTATTCTTGGAAATGCAGGGACTAACCCTGCCACCAACTTTCTTGGAACAACCGATCCTCAACCATTGGAATTAAGGGCAAACAATCAAAAATCAGGGTATATTGATTATAATGTCGCAAATGCCAATACCTCCTTGGGTTATCAGGCTATAAATTCAACCACCGGCGCCGGCAACAGCGCAGTCGGTTTTCAGGCCTTATTTTCCAATACATCCGGTGGAACCAATACTGCCGAAGGTTACCAGGCACTTTACACTAACACTACCGCAGGTGGCAGTACAGCTTTCGGATATCAGGCCTCATATACCGACAATTCAGGGTTTAATACCGCTGTAGGTTATCAGTCGTTAAAACTAAATACAGCAGCACCAAACGTCGCAGTGGGATATCAGACACTTACAAATAAATCAACAGGTAACTGGAATACCGCAGAAGGATACCAGGCCTTATTTGCAAACACTACGGGTATTACAAATACTGCTTTCGGTGGTAATGCATTACGAAATAATACAGGCGCAAGTTGGAATACGGCTGTAGGTTATGGATCACTTTCTGGTGCGAACACCGGTACCGCAAACACTGCAATGGGTCCGTCTACATTAGGCTCTAACACCTCCGGAGTAGCCAATGTGGCTATCGGTTATGGCGATTTACTTACCAACTCAACAGGTTCATGGAACACTGCATTGGGTGCACAGGCTTTGTGGAACAACACAGGTTCAAACAACATTGGGGTTGGTGGCAATGCTTTATTTACAAACACCTCAGGATTTCAAAACCTGGCAGTAGGAATAAGCGCTTTGAGTGCTAATACGGCAGGTAACAATAACATTGCCATAGGACTTAATGCGCTTGTTACCAATTCTACAGGAAGCACCAATTTGGCGGTCGGTTTTCAAGCCCTTAACCTGAATACAGTTAGTAATAACGAAGCAGTCGGATACCAGGCATTGTTTAATAACTCCACCGGTACACCAAATACCGCTATTGGTTTTCAGTCTCAATCAAACACTACTACAGGAACAAATAACGTAAGTCTTGGTGATGCTTCAATGACCACCAACACAGTTGGCAGTCAAAATACAGCAATTGGCTCGGCAGCAAACGTAGCTGCCAATAACCTTAATAACACAACTGCATTAGGGTATCAGGCTTCTGCAACAGCAAGCAATTCTATGGTTTTTGGAAATCATTCGGTAACCCAATTCCAGTTTAACGGGGCATTCATGCCATACTATGGAGCAGCCTACAATGCGGGCGCTGCCGGACAGGAATTAATTTCGCAAGGGCCCGGTGTAGCCCCACAATGGGGAACAGCTACTACCACAACTACAGCATGGCAATTGCTTGGAAATACAGGAACTAATCCTGCCATTAACTTTGTTGGCACTACCGATAACAATCCTTTAATTTTAAAAACATTTAATGCCGAAGGAATCCGGATTACTTCCTCTGGTGTTAGCGGCACCCCAGGCCTTGTAGGTATTGGTAACATTACCCCACAACAAAACCTGAGTGTTAATAACGCAGAAAATATTGATCAGGCAAATCTGAATAATGGATTTTTAAATAATGGCAGCACCACAGGTAACGGACTTACCTTCGGGCTTTCAAGTGGGGAAGGTATTGCATCTAAACGTACCGGCGGTGGTAATCAATTTGGGCTTGATTTTTATACAAACTTTACCAATCGCATGGTTATTACAAATGGCGGAAATGTGGGTATTGGAACAACAGCACCCGGTGCAAAATTGCACGTTATAGCAGCAGGCGGATTTGGCAGTGAGCCTATCCGTGCGCAAAGCGGAAGTACATTCTTCAGTGGTGTAGATGCCGGCGGTATACAACGTTATGCCATCAATAATGATGCTGGACCAACCCTTAACTTTTATGGTTGGGATGCCGGTTGGTTTAATTATATGTCGGTTGTAGAAACAGGTTCAAAAGCAGTGTATTTTAATGCAGGCAATGTGGGTATTGGAACCGCAGCCCCGGCGTATCCGCTTACTGTGCAGGCCACTGTAATTAACAGTTGCAACAATTATGAATATATCAGTCAGACTACTACCGGGCATATTGCCGGAAATTCCGGGAATGTTCCTATTTCCATTTATAGTGTAGGCAGAATTATTTGTGCCTCCGAAATTGATGTTACATCAGACAAACGCCTGAAAGATACGGTTGACCATATTAGCCCGGAATTTGCCCTTGCCGCTATTACTAAATTAAGGCCTGTTCATTTTTATTGGAAGAAGGAAGTATCAAAAGATCAAAATGAAGTAGCCGGATTTTATGCTCAGGAAGTTCATTCTATTATACCTGAAGCCGTAACCATTATGCCGGGTGTTCATTTTAAAGATGAACACACCCTCAATTATGATATGCTTACAACGTATGCAATTGGTGCCATTCAACAACAGCAGAAATTGATTGAATCACAAAAAACAGTTGCCGAAACACAGCAAGCTACTATTGAAGAATTAAGAAAGGAAATTGAAATTCTGAAAAAACAAGTTGCAGACCTTGTTCCAGCAACATCTACCGAAACAGCCGCTGTTAAGAAATAGTTTTGTTATAAATAGTATTTAAATTTGAATAATTATGTAGTTTAATTTACTACACTATTCAGTTACTACAATCACTATAAGGATAGCGACTACTATCAGCCGAATCACACGGGAGGTTCATAATATAATACTATGATTTAATAAAAAAAATTATTATATCTTTGCCATTCTATATTTTTACCATGAAGAAATTTGCCACTTGGAAGATTTTTATTTTCCCTATAATTTTAATAAGCTCAACACTTAGCGCACAGAACGTTGCTATAAATACAACCGGGGCTTCTCCTGTAAACACGGCTGTTTTGCTCGATTTGAGTAATAACCTCACTAACGGTACTGCAGGATTTTTGGCTCCCTATGCAGCTCTAACTGCAAGCAATGCGGCTGCACCCCTTGTTGCACCGCCAGCAGGTTTAATTGTTTACAATACCGCAACCGCAGGATTATCGCCAAACAACGTTGTGCCGGGATATTATTATTGGGATGGCGCCAAGTGGATTGTGATAGGAGGAGGAACCACTTCAACCGGATGGCAGATATTGGGAAACTCCAATATTGTTGATGGTACTAACAGTATGGAAAACGGAAACAGGCTTACAAAGACCAAAAAATTTTTTACAATGCAGCCAATTTTAAATATTTATATTGGCTATAATTTTATACAAAAACATGCGTTTTATAGTATTTAATAATAGAATAAAAATGCAACCATTTATTATTCAATATGTTGCGAAACTTAGAGAATGTGTGCTTCATAGTTATTTATTATTAATTCCATTATTAATCTATGGTTATTCATTATTAATCCGGCAAAACCATTTTATATCAATAAATTAAATTTATTAATTGAAAAACAAACTATTTTTTATGCTGCTTAATTCCCCTCCGGAGGATTCTGATTCGAATCGTCGGGTGTTTTATCATTCTTAAATTCCAGCTTGCCAAACTTGTAGGTGAAGTTAAACCCGAATGATTGGTATTGCATCTGGCGGGTTGAGACAAGTGTAAAATTTTCCCCTGTAAGATTGGTAGTCTGGTAAACGTATTAATTAAATGGATTATTAGCAGTAATGGCTAAGCTCGCCTTCTTATTGAATAACTGTTTGCGGATGGCGAAGTTGTAAGAAAAGAATGCAGGGTATGTTCCCTGGGCATTAATACGTGGAGAATTGTAGTTGGCAAAAGCTTCAAATGTAAAGGTCTTGGTCGCTTCGTATGTCAGGTTGGCGTTTGTTCGGTAATTGAATCCGCTGTAGTTACCACCAGCGCTTAAACCGGTATAAATATTCCGGTAAATGAAGTTGCAATTAACCCTTGCATTTATTTTATGCATAATTGGTACCTGCGCGAAAATACTGGAGCCATAATTATCTTCACGTCCAATGTTGGAATTCATCTTGAGTGACACATTTGTATAGGTTGAATCGCCTACCTTATAGACCGGATAAAAAGTTGTAAACGGTTGAATATCGTTTGTGTTTCCGCGGTAAAAAAGTCCGAGGTATAAATTACCACCCGTTTCAAAGTTACGGTCGTATCCAAGTTCTATTTTATCTCCTATTTCGGGTTGCAGGGCAGGGTTTCCGGTGGTTAAATTTTTGGGGTCGCTCGCATTTACAAAGGGGTTCAGATCCATATAATCAGGGCGGTCAATCCGCCTTGAATAGGCAATTTTAAGCGATTGGTGTTTCGCAAACGTATGTGAAATAACAGCAGAAGGAACCCATGTTCCATAAGGTTGTATATCTACATTCCCCGCATTTGAAAAACCAGCGTTTATCTGGGTGTATTCATAGCGGATGCCCGTTTTTAAATCCAGCCATTTAAATAGTTTGACCGATGCGGAAAGATATCCTGCATAGACATTGTTCTTATAATCCAGCGATGATGATTGTGTGGTGTTGTAATTATAATTGTCTGATGTCTGATCGAGCAGGTAAACATCCGAGGAACTGCCTAAGTCACCTATCACTGCCTTGGCACCTGTTTCAAGGGTTATGCTGCTATCAATTGGTTGGGTGTAGTCAATGGAATAGTCCATCTCCCTGGAAAAGCCGGGATTGTTTCCGTATGAACTATTGAAAATGGAATTATCTAATAAATGGGTTTGGGTTTGCAAATAATATGCAGTCCCTATTCCATTAGAGGAATTAACCGAAATATCCAGTTCCTGATCTTCTTTTGTAAAAGTGCGTTTGTAATCTATATTCCAGTCAATAAATTGTACATGAAAATTACTGGAGGTATTGATTAAATCATTCACATCAGAAAGTGTATTTCCAAAAGCATCCCTTGTGATGGATTCCCTGTTTGCCGTACCCACATTTTTGTTTCCGAAATAATTATAATTGATTCCCGCACTGATATTGTCTTTCGATGTCAATTCCCAGTCAATTCCACCGCCTGATTGATAGCCATACCTGTAGAAATTACTTGTGCCGCTTTGAATAAGCTGGGAGGTTGTTGCCGAATCTTGACCTGTACGGTTTGTACTACTAGGAGTGCTGGAAGTCAACATACCATTTCCTCCAAAATAAGCATGTGCCCCGAAATGACCTTTGCGTGCATTTATATTAAACGAACCATTCTCCAGGCGGGTTCCTCCTGAAAGGGATAAATTACCATTAATGCCTTGCACAGTGCTTTTCTTAATGATGATATTGATAATACCTCCCGTCCCCTGCGCATCGTATTTAGCTCCCGGGCTTGTAATAACTTCTATACTTTGAATCTGGCTCGCCGGAATAGATTGCAAAACATCCGCCAGATTGTTTCCAAATATAGTAGAGGGTTTTCCATTTATCAGAAAACGGATATTGGAGTTTCCCTGCAGCTCAACATTCCCATCCACATCAACAGAAACCTCCGGAATTTTTTTCAGTATATCGGTTGCAACGCCGGTCTGTGATGTAATGTCCTTATCAACATGGTAGACGGTTTTATCAATTTTATTTTCAATGATTCGTTGGTCGGCTTCAACGGTAACTTCTTTTATTTTTCCTGCAGTAGAACTAAGTTTTATTGCACCGATATCAACATTCTGTTTTGTTTTACTAACGACAATATTATCCTGTTCGGCTGTTTTGTATCCAATGAAAAACACCAATACTTTATAGGTTCCGTCAGCAACTCCGGTCAATTTAAAAACACCTTTATCATCGGTGGTCATACCATTAATTTCCTTTCCGCTTTCCTGAATAGCAAGACTTATTGATGCATACTCTATAATCTGCCCTGTCGTCGAATCAACTATCTTACCGCTTATTACTCCCGAGCCTGTGGGTTGGGTTTGCTGGGCCATTGAAGCTAATGGTAATCCAATAGCAAAAAGTCCAAAGCATATAGCTATTTTGAAACTAAACTTGCAGGAGACAAACGATTTAAATGCGTGTTTCAAAACAAACCTTTTTTACGTGCTTCTGTGCCTTGGTTATTAATGGGGACGACAAAAGTAGGTTTTTTTGAATTGATAGGAGATTTTAGTGTTTATCGTTATACGTGGACATGCTGAACATGTTTCAGTATCATGTACAAGACGATGAACAGGCAACTCCGCTCATCTCTTATATCTTATAGTTTATATCTACTTATTGGTGCTTTCCCTTCTTCCTTTCCTTCCACATTTGATTGAAGGATTTGGGCGCAACAGTTGGCAGAGTCCGTTGATTACCCCAGGCTGTTTTAAAGAAACGTTTTATCATCAGATTTTTGAAGAAAGCTCCTCCCCTCTCCATTCGGCTGCGCTTGAGCATGGCCTTTCTCCAGAACCTCCATATAGTATCTTCGCTGCGGGTGGTAAACTTCTCTTCTACCGAATCTTTACGATTTAATAAGAGCAAATTATGAATGTCTATTTCTACCGGGCAAACCTCCGTACACCTTCCGCAAAGTGAAGAAGCATAACTCAAGTGCTTAAACTCCTTCATGCCACTCATACTTGGAGTAATTACCGAGCCAATCGGACCACTATATGTAGTTCCATAAGCATGGCCACCAATGTTCCTATATATAGGACAGGCATTTAAACACGCTCCGCAACGTATGCAATTGAGCGCCCTTCGCTGTTCTACACGGGCTAATAAATTGGTGCGTCCGTTATCTAATAATACGACATACATTTCTTCCGGTCCGTCTACTTCGCCTGGCTGACGAGGGCCTGTGAGTATGTTGTTATATACTGTCACACGCTGGCCTGTCCCATGCGTTGCAAGCAATGGCCAAAAGAGATCTACATCATTCAGTGATGGTATTAGTTTTTCAATTCCGGCAATGGCAATATGTATTTTCGGAAAAGCGATCGACATATAAGCATTACCCTCATTTTCCGAAACAGCCACTCCCCCAATATCTGCTATTAAAAAGTTAGCGCCTGTAATTCCACAATCTGCAATCGGATATTTTTCGCGCAACATTTTGCGGACATAAGCAGTAATCTGTTGGGGAGTCCAGTCTATCGGAGTGCCTTTCTTTTCATGGAATAATTTAGCAACATCCTCCTTAGATTTATGCATGGCAGGAGTAACAATGTGATATGGCGCTTCCCCATCCATCTGCTGAATCACTTCCCCTAAATCGGTTTCAAGACTTTCAATATTGTTCTTTTCCAATACATGGTTCACCCCTACTTCCTCCGTCACCATTGACTTAGCCTTGACAATCATTTTTGCCTGGGCTTTTATCAAAATGGCGGTAATTTCTTTCATGGCTTCTTCCGCATCGGTTGCCCAGATAATCTTGCCTCCGTTCTTCTTAAAGTTAGATTCAAATTCGATAAGGTACTTTTCCAGGTTCTCTATTACCTTGGTCTTGATGGCCCCTGCCTTTTTCTTGGCGGCTGGCAGATTGGAATATTGTTGCTTTCCGGTAACTACTTTCTTATCATACTGACCAATATTGAACAGCAGCTTACGCTTGTGTTCAGGATCAGCAACGCGTTTCTTCGCATTCTCAATAAATGTATCTGCCTCTGCTCCCATTTTTTTTACGCTTCTATTTTTTTTACCCTGTCTGTGTGTCTTCCGCCCTCAAACTCGGTTGAGAAGAACGCGTCTATACATTTCTCCGCTTCATGTTCATCTATAAAACGGGCAGGTAATGCCATAACATTAGCATCGTTATGTTGACGTGCCAATTTTGCTATCTCTGCATTCCAACATAAAGCTGAACGCACCCCATGATGCCTGTTAGCAGTCATGTTAACTCCGTTGCCACTTCCGCATATTAGCACTCCCCTATCTACTTCTTTATGTTCTACAGCACTTGCAACCGGATGTGCAAAATCAGGATAATCTGCACGCTCTTCAGAATAAGCACCGAAATCTTTCACATTAAATCCTTTATTATTTAAGTACGCCTTCAGTGTTTCTTTCAGGCTGAATCCTGCGTGGTCGCTGCCAATGGCTATTTTCATTTATGGGATATTCTATAATTAAAAAAGCAAAGTTAAGCCTCAAATTATTAATGCAGGTGAAAAAAGGAAAGTTTCTTAGCCTTTTATTAACTTTCATTGTTAATAAGCGTTACTAAAATGTTAAGTACTTCCCCAAACCTCTTTTCGAATTGTTCATAACCCAACTCCCTTAAGAGGATTTTCCAATAGTTTCAATTTAGTTATGCCAAGTAATGAGTTTTGAATTAACAATTTCACTCCCGAAAAACTGAAATACTTACGAACAAATTGAGTTGTTAATTCTATATGAACATAGTGTTAACTACTTAACTCTATATTATAAATCAGCTATTTATGGACGAGTTATTTCTAATAACCTGTTAAAGTGAAACCACAATCTGTATATGCAAGAAAATTTCTGGTTTCTTTTCAACCTAATTAACACCCCTATATAATAACAACATAAAAATTTAAAAAAATCTATATTTCATACTGTTCATAGAGTTTGAAAATCAGGGTTTGGAAAAGATGAGTAAATTTGCTTTTGTAAACTATCATGGTTTAGCAGAGTCAATACGAAAATGGGAAAAATTCAAAATAAGTGGTTTAGGTCAGTAACTCTGATTGCAATTGCAATTTTTTTGCCACTCATTTCTTTTTGCCAGGAAACAAAAGATGGTTATAACAAGCTTTATTATCCAAACGGAAAAATATCAAGCGAAGGTACAATTCGGAATGGTAAACCGGATGGGTATTGGAAAAATTATTATGAAAACGGTAAATTGAAATCGGAAGGAAATCGGAAAGAATTTAAGTTGGACAGTCTTTGGAAATTTTATACTGAAAAAGGATTATTATATTTAATTTATACTTACAAAGAAGGAAAAAAAACAGGCTTTAAATATACCTACAAGCCAACATTAAAGGACAGTTCAAAGGGTTGGTTAGCATCAAAAGAAAATTATTCCGGTGATACGTTGGTTGGAAATGCCTATTATTACGATAAAGGAAAACTGCACCAGATTATTTATTTTAATGATGGTTTGGCAGAAGGTAAATCATTGCAGTTTAATAAGGATTCGTTGATAACTGAAATCATACTTTACAAAGGTGGATTTATAAAAAAGATTACGAAAATAAACCAGGTAAATACCGAAGGAAATAAAGAAGGTTTATGGCAGACTTTTTTTCCTGATACCAATAGAAAACATGTTAATGCGGAGCTCCAGGTTAGTTGGGAAGGAACGTATATGGATGGTAAACGCGAAGGGTATTTTAAAACCTATAATCAGAAAGGAGACTTACTGACAGTTGAAAAATACATCAACGATGTGAAGCAAGAGGACGCTCCGGAATTGGCTAAACTGGATATTAAAACCACCTATTATTCCAATGGACAGGTACAAACCACAGGGCCGTATAAAGGTGATGTGCCTTTTGGAATACACCGAACTTATGATGAAAATGGAAAGATTGAAAAAGCAGATATTTATGATAGCGGCCGGGTTATAGCATCGGGTGCTGTTAATGAAGGCGACAAGGAGGAAGGTGACTGGAAAGAATTTTATGAGAACGGGGAAATAAAAGCAGAGGGTAAGTATGTGGATGGAGTTAAGGTAGGCGATTGGAAATATTTGTTCCGTGATGGAAAGAAATTTGAAACAGGGAAGTATGATGCGAAAGGTAAACAGAGCGGTAAATGGCTCTGGTATTATGATGATGGTAAACTTAGACGTGAAAGTAATTTTATAAAAGGGCAGGAAGATGGGGATTTTATAGAGTATAATGATTCAGGCTCGGTAATTACCCAAGGGCAATATGTAGATGGTTTGCGAGAAGGCAAGTGGATATATCAGTTGGGGAATTTTAAGAGTATTGGAAAATATAACGGCGACTTGGAAGACAGTACCTGGACCGAATATTACAACGATAACGGAAAAGTACGTTTCACCGGAAAGTATAGCCAGGGCAGGCCTGACGGAGTTCACATGTGGTATTATCCTGATGGCAAAACAGAATTGGAAGGCCACTATACTTTAGGCCTGATGGAAGATAAATGGAAATACTATACTGAAGATGGCGCACTCTTCCTCACCATCACCTACCGCGACGACGTAGAGCTAAAGTACGATGCGGTGGATGCACCGAAATAGGTCCAATGCCGGACTGGCAATTAGTCTGGGCCAGACCGGCGATTACTTAATTTTTTTACTGGAACGATTATACCTAACAATTTTTTCGTTTAGTGCATCAACTTTATATGAGATGATTAATGAATCTGATGTCAACTTATCTAAATTCCAGCAACTGCAGCATCGACAAAGATTATCCATAGGCGCCGAAAAGAATTCACGGGTATTATTATTCAGATTATAAATAACAAAAGTATCATTCTTGTTTCCTTCAGCAAAAAATACCGCGATACTGTGAACTGTGTCTTCATAGATAGGTTCACCACTTGCTGAGTACACGCTTTTCAAGTTCTTTTTTGAAAATACATTTAAATCTTCCAAATTACCTGAGCCCCGCCCACCTGAACCAATCATAAAGTAATTATCTCCATCCAACTCCAACCATGCCCACATATTAAGCCAGCCGATCGTCTTTCTGAGTTTATTTCTATGCTTCAAATAGATTGTGGCAGAAACAGTGTCTAAATCGTTATCTAAGATAATTAATGTGTCTCCATTTTTTATTGGAATAAGATTTTCAGTATCCCGATGAAAACCATACCTGTATTTATCAGAGGCTAATTTCGCCTCTTTCAACCCATTCACCATTAAATTTAGGTTCTGACTTACAATTAGGGACTAAATTATAAAGCCTCATCCGATACCCGTTCTAAATCCGTAACCTCAACGGCATTTAAAATCAAAACTTGCCCCTGCTCTTTTAGGAACTTATAGGTTATAATGAGTTGAGGAAAATCAGGGGATAAAAAGTTAAATTTCCATTTATAAAAATCATCCCTTATATGGGTAAAACATTCAGGATTTCTACTTAAAGCATAATCAATAGCCATTTCAACATCGTGATGCCGTCTGTCATTTGCGGCTAACTCTGTCAATAAATCACAAAATTCAGTCTCTTTAATTATTGTGTATAGATTTTCCTTCATAACGTTTTATGCTATCTTCTACCCATTGTAATTCCTCATCGGTGTATTCATCCGATTTTGTGATTAGATAGGCATAAAAAGGTAAATCTTCGCCATGCCTTGCTATTTTCCAGCATAAAAGTTGATGATGTCTATCAGAAGCCATAGAAGCATTGACACCTTTAAATTCAGAAATAACACTATCAATTATGGAAATATCGTTAGAAGTAAAATTGTCAATATTAGGAGTAATCTTAGATACTGGCTTGGATTGCAACAAACCGAAATAAGGCACACTTATTTCTTCAAGTATTTTAGCTTCTTTCATTTCGCTTTTATACTGCATAAGTTGCTTGGGAATAAAACCGTGTTCCCATTTTTTATACTTAAAATCTGAAATTGGTTTACCCCGTTCTACATAGCTTTGATTATCTATGTAGAAAAGTATTTTATTAAGGGTTGTTGAGCCGAAAGTCTTTTCTTCCCTCATTCTACTGCAAATGTAAAGGATGAGTTGCTTCGTTCTTTCGTCCGTCTTTTGTTGGGATGATATGGGGATGCTTATACTCATACCGCAAAGATAAGCCAAAATTTTACCTATTCAACAAAAGTCAATTACTATTTAACCAAAGATTGTTAATAACTCATCAAAAATTTAACATAATATTATATACACCGTTGGACTAAATGTATTATCTTTGTCCCATCAAATAAGAGATATGAAAACACAATTTAAGAATCTTCAACAGCTAATAACAGCCTTTTCGGATGAATCAGTTTGCAGGGATTATATGGCTCAATTAAGATGGGGTGGTAAGCCATGTTGCCCGTATTGTGCTAACGAAAAAATCTACAACATTGAAGATAACAAAAGGTACAAATGTGCAACTTGTAAAAAGAAATTTTCGGTAACGGTTGGTACAATAATGGAAGATAGCAACATACCTCTTTCAAAATGGTTTACGGCTCTTTATTTGTGTACGTCTCACAAAAAGGGTATCAGTAGCCACCAGTTAGCTAAAGATATTGGCATTACTCAAAAGTCAGCATGGCACATGATACACCGTATAAGGGAAATGGCAAGGTTAAAAAACCCTACTATTTTAACGGGCACTATTCAGGTTGATGAAACTTTTGTAGGCGGCAAGAACAAAAATAGACACGCAAACAAAAAGATAGAATTTTCACAAGGTCGGAGCGTAAAGGATAAAACCCCTGTCTTTGGTTTATTATCGGATGGCAAAGTAAATATCGGTGTAGTTCCCGACACTAAGGCGGTAACTTTAAAGCCTATCATTGCCGACATGGTAGAAAAGGGCGCAATTATTGTTAGCGATGAATGGGGCGCATATACGGGGTTAAATAAAGACTACCAACACGAGGTAGTGAAACATAATGCTGAAAATTACGTTACTGATAACGGTTTCCATACTAATAGCCTCGAAGGATTTTGGGGATTGTTCAAAAGAGGTATATTTGGCATCTATCACAAAGTAAGCCCGAAGCATTTGAATAGATATTGTGATGAGTTTGCATTTAGGTATAACACCCGTACAATGGGCGAAACAGAGCGTTTTGATATGGCATTAACAAGATTAGAAACAACATTATCTTACAAAGAATTAACCCAACAAATTAACAACGGATGAGGGTTTAAGCCCACCACTAAAAGAAAACGTGGTGTGCAATTAAAACTTGACTTATAATGAAAAGAGCAAAGAGTAAAACCAAGTCGGCTAAAAAAAAGCGTCCTGCAAAGTATGAGACACGGTTGAAACTCAATATGACTTTTGAGGAGGCGGTAAAAATGATTGTCGCTGGTAATCCAAAAAGCACAAAGGCAGAAAGATGAAGGGAGGTTTTACCCTCCCACCTCACCTGTGGGGCTTCACACACATATAACAGGTCGCCCGATTATCTTATAAAAAGGGGATGAAAAAGAGAAACAAGTTCCTCAATCCATCCCCCTCGTTAAAGGAAGCGTTGGCAATATTACAAAATATTCAACATCAAAAACGTGAGTTTATTAACATTATTCACCTTATAGAATTTTGTTGTCTTTGGTTATTACTTGCTGATATTTGGTAAGTTTGTAAGCTAAATATATCATCATGAGCAGTCGAGCAGTCGAGCAGTCGAGCAGTCGAGCAGTCGAGCAGTCGAGCAGTCGAGCAGTCGAGCAGTCGAGCAGTCGAGCAGTCGAGCAGTCGAGCAGTCGAGCAGTCGTAAGAGAGTAAGCGGCAAAGCTACTACTAATACTGACAAGCCTCACAAGTCATATAATTCAAATTTACACAGCGCAAAAAACTCCAAAAAGGATGAGTTTTATACTCAACTAACGGATATTGAAAAGGAGTTAAGGCATTATAAAGCACACTTCAAAAACAAAGTAGTTTTTTGTAATTGTGATGACCCCCGTGTAAGCAATTTCTTTCATTATTTTTCTTACAACTTCAAAAAGTTGGGATTAAAAAAACTGATTACTACTTGCTACAAAAATCAGAATCCCGAATTATTTACTGAAAACAATTCCGAAAGAGCCATTTACTTAGAATATAATGGCGAGAAAAACGGTAGAACAATTCCGACACCCGAAGAAATAGGTATTAAGCCACTAAGAGGGGATGGGGATTTCCGAAGCCCTGAATGTGTTGAACTTTTAAAACAAGCCGATATAGTAGTAACCAATCCGCCCTTTTCTTTATTCAGGGAATACGTTGCCCAATTAATAGAATACGATAAGAAATTTATCATTTTAGGGCAACAAAATGCCATAACATATAAAGAGATTTTTAAACTGATTAAAGAAAATAAGATATGGTTAGGAGTTGATAATAACGGTACGAAATGGTTTAGGGTTCAAGACCACTACGATATAGCAACGGAATCAAGAAAGAAGATTGAGAACGGTAAAAAGTATTTCAGCATGGGTAGTATTGTCTGGTTTACAAATCTTGACATAAAAAAACGACATGAAGATTTAACTCTATACAAGCAATATAACCCTGAAGAATACGCTAAATACGACAATTACGATGCTATAAACGCAGATAAGGTATCTGACATCCCTATTGATTATTCAGGCGGTATAGGTGTTCCAATTACTTTTCTTGACAAGTATAATCCCGAACAATTTGAAATAGTAAAATTCCGTAAGGGCGATGATGATAGAGATTTAAGCATTAATGGGCAATGTCCGTACTTCCGTATAGTTATCAAAAACAAAAAAGCCATCGTATGAAAATAGTGTTAAAGGAAATCACAATCAGAGAGGTTGCAAACGGGTATTTGAATGATGAGGAAGAAGGGGTAGTGGGTTATGGTGGTAAATTGAATATCCGCCCGAAATATCAACGTGAATTTGTTTACAAAGAGAAACAAAGGGATGCGGTAATTGAAACCGTACAAAAGAATTTCCCGCTTAATGTCATGTATTGGGTTAAGAACGCTGATAACACTTACGAGGTAATGGACGGGCAGCAAAGGACTATTAGCATTTGCGAGTATGTAGAGGGTAATTTTTCGTTAAATAATCTGTATTACGATAATCTTACAGACGTGGAAAAAGACCAGATACTCGATTACAAGATGATGATATATTTCTGTGAGGGTAATGACAAAGAGAAATTAGATTGGTTTAAAACTATCAATATAGCGGGGGAAAAGTTATACGACCAGGAATTGAGAAACGCAATTTACACGGGTACTTGGTTAACCGAAGCTAAAAAGTATTTCAGTAAATCAAATTGCCCTGCTTACAATATGGGTAAAGATTTCTTGGCGGGTATCGCAATCCGACAAGACTATTTAGAAACTACAATTAGTTGGATCAGCGATGATAAAATAGAGTTATACATGGCGGAGCATCAGCACGAGCCTAACGCTAATGAATTGTGGTTGTATTTTCAAAGTGTTCTTAATTGGGTAAAGGCAGTTTTCCCGAAATATCGCAAGGAAATGAAAGGTCTTGCGTTTGGAACTCTATATAATACTTTCAAAGATAAAAAGGTAGATTCTAAGAAATTGGAGGCGGAAATAACAAAGCTAATGCAAGATGAAGATGTAACTAAAAAGTCAGGCATCTATGAATATGTATTAACCCGAAATGAAAAACACCTAAATATACGTGCATTTTCACCCAACGAAAAAAGAGAGGCATACGAAAGGCAAAAAGGTATTTGCGTAAAATGCAAAAAATACTTTGAACTTGATGGAATGGAAGCCGACCACATTACCCCTTGGGTTGAAGGCGGTAAAACAGAAGCAAAAAACTGTCAAATGCTATGTAAAGCCGATAACAGAACCAAATCAGATAAGTAATTTAGTCCCTAATTGTAAGTCAGAACCTAAATTTATTGCTTCCGCTTTATTGGTAAAACCCAAACTATCCTGTGCCATTGCAGTAATGGTAAATGAAAGGGATAATATGAGAATGAGAAAGGGTTTCATTTCTAGTAATGAACTTCTGATTTTAAGTTTCCTGTTTCATCATATTCCTTATAGACTCCACTAAGTGTTCCATTCACATAAGGAATTTCATGCCAAACCTTTCCATTCTCATAATATTCTTTTGCAATTCCATCCTCTACTCCATTCACGTAAGAGGTTTCTTTGTAAATTTCTTTTCCTGAATAATATTCTTTAGCAATTCCATTTTTAACACCATTTGTATAAGGAGTTTCACTTTCTATAACTCCATTTTCAAAAAAGGTTTTTGCAACCCCTTCTATTGTGCCATTTACGTAAGGAGTTTCAGACCTAATCTTTCCAGACCAATAATATTCTTTAAAAATGCCATTTATAATATCATTACTGTAAGGTGTTTCTCTGCTAATTTTTCCATCCCAATCATAGTCCTTAACAATCCCATTTTTTCTCCCATCAGTATAAGGCGTTTCGCTCAATAATTGATATTCAGGAATTGCAGTTTTAGAGGGAGAATGGGCATACTCCCTTTGTATTCCTATTGCCCTTCCTGCTCTATAGATTGTAAGACGATAAGAGGATCTGCCAAAATCTTGACCATCAAACTCCTCCACCCATTTCCCCTCTTTCAATCCATTTACTATTTTATTTTTCGCTTCAGCTTTATTAGTAAAGCCCAAACTATCCTGTGCTGTTGCAGTAATGGCAAATGAAAGGGATAATATGAGAATGAGAAAGGGTTTCATGTGTTTTATCTTTTACAAATATAAAGAATGATTGGAACGCGGATTGCTTATGATATGCGCGGATTTTATAAACATTCTAGAACTAAAAAATCTTATTAAATCATAAGCAATCCGCGTCATCCGCGTTCCATCGCATTTATATCTATTCTTTCCTTAAGTTTGTACCATGCAATTTGATTTACGAGAAATAGGTAGTGCCACTATGATTTTGTTTGCAGTAATAGATATACTGGGAGCAATACCTGTGCTTATTGATTTGGAGAACCGGATTGGGGATATCAAAGAGATGAAAGTAACATTGGTATCCGGTGCAATAATGCTGGTTTTTCTTTTTCTTGGCCAAAGTATTTTATCTTTAATCGGGTTAGATATTCGTTCGTTTGCATTAGCAGGGGCTATTGTAATTTTCTTCCTTGGACTTGAAATGGTATTAGGTTTCAAAATAAATAAAGATGATTCCTCTACTGCGGCATCCATAGTGCCGGTGGCGTTTCCGCTCATTGCCGGAACAGGAACACTCACTACGCTTTTATCTATCCGCGCTGAATATCACATTGAAAATATTATTTCAGGAATATTGATAAACCTTGTATTTGTATATTTAGTAATCAGGAATATCAAACACCTGTCAAAATTATTGGGCCCGGGAGGTATAGAAATACTTCGTAAAGTTTTTGGTATTACCTTGCTGGCGATTTCTATTAAATTGTTTACTGCTAACTTAGGAACACTCCACTAAAACTATGCACCAAGAAGCACATTTAAAACAACCTAGCTTCCTAAAAGATGTAATCATTGGATTATCGGATGGCATTACTGTACCGTTTGCTTTAACAGCCGGTATCAGCGGGGTTGGTATTGGTAACACCATCATTATTACAGCCGGTATTGCAGAAATATGCGCAGGTGCAATAGCCATGGGTTTGGGCGGATACCTGGCAGGAAAGACAGAAGAAGATCATTATTACAATGAACTCAGCCGTGAGTATGATGAAATAAAACGCCTGCCGGAGGTGGAAAAGCAAGAGGTGATGGAAGTATTTGCGCATTTCGGACTATCGAAAGAAACGCAAGAAATTGTGGCAAATGAATTAGCAAAAGATGATAAGCAGTGGGTTGACTTTATGATGCGTTATGAGTTAGGGTTGGAGGAGCCTGAAAAAGGAAGAGCGGCAAAAAGTGCAAGAAATATTGCTCTTTCATATATTGCCGGAGGCACAATTCCATTGTTAGGGTATGTATTTACAGATAGTCCTGGTACAGGCCTAAGAGATTCCAGCGTTATTACAATTTTATGCCTTATGCTCTTTGGTTTTTTTAAAAGCAAACTGACGGGTCAAAACCCATGGATTGGTTCATTAAAAACAACAGCAATTGGCGTAATAGCAGCAGCCTCAGCATTTGGAATTGCCTATTGGTTCAATCATAAATAAACTATGGATATTACACCCGAAATAGCAAAAAGACTTGATCAATTAAACGAGAAGTACCAGGCAATGGGTCAGGATATGAACTCCTATCTGGAGGGTCTCCAATACATGGATTATTTAAAGTATTGGGAATACATACACACAGATACACTCTTATCGCTTCAAAATCCGCGTACTAATTTCCCCGATGAGAAGATATTCATTATGTACCATCAGATAACGGAGTTGTTCTTCAAACTTTGTATTCATGAATATGAACAAATATCTGATAAAAAGGATATTAAT
>CAIUPO010000039.1 GCA_903901055.1 uncultured Bacteroidota bacterium | reverse complement strand
GGGCATAGCCCGCCGCAACTGTTTTAATCAATTAAGATATTAACAAGCACGGCAAATATCAGTGACTGGGTATTGAAATTTTGTTATATTTGTTTTAAAATAGCGTGTATGAATAAAACAATACTAAAAATAGTTCCCTTTCTATTTTTCTGCAATGTTGTTTTTGCTCAATCGGGAATTAAAGTACACGTTACAGATTCATTAACTTCTCAACCACTTTCATTTGCGAATGTAGCCGTAGAGATGAATGATGAACTGGTTGAAGGAACATGGACAGATATAAATGGAAATGCTGTTTTAAAACCTCTTGATACGGGAGTGTATTATCTGGTTGTGGTTTTTCAGGGATATGATTATGGAGTTAAACAACAGATAAAAGTTATCCAGGATTCTATTCTATTCGTTACTATTCAAATGGAGAAAACGAATGAATTGACTGCTTATACAATAGGAAAATTTATCCCTGAAAAAAGCCCAATCAAGTGTTACGACACTACTGTGCCGGGAGTACTTTGTGTTTCTTATGTAGAATCTAATTGGGCTACCGGTAAATTCAGCAGGGAGGATATTAGCAGGTTTCCCAGCAATGACATTGCCTATGTAAAGGATTTTTTTCCACACAGGTAAAAACATGCACTTACCAACACATATCTTTGCTAATAAATTGAATTCATGATTAAGATATTTTTGAGAATATTACCTTTTTTGGTTCTCTGCAATGTTGTTTTTGGACAAACGGGAGGAATTAAGTTTAAAGTTATAGATAGTGCAACCAGGCAAACTCTTCGATCTGCAATTGTACTAATTTCGAAGGATAATATACAATTTGCCGCCATTTCTACTGATGTTAATGGCTATTGCGAATTAAAACCACTTGATCCGGGTAATTATGATGCCAGAATTGTTTATAAGAGGTATAAAGAAGCATTTGTGAAAAATATCCATGTTTCTAAAGATTCAGTTTCCCATATAGAAATATCAATGACTCCTATTATGGACACAGCACGTCAGATGCTGACCAATTCTATTAATGAATATATGAAATGTGATGATTGGCTTGCGAGTCACTACTATATGCCAGGTATTCCTGTACATTGCACTGGCATGAGGGTTCATTTCATAGAAGAGGATTTAGGCAGATGTTGGAGTACTGGTGTTTTTTATAAAGGGGATATTGCAAGGCTTCCCAGTAATGATATTGGATATGTTCTGGACTTTTTTCCATTAAGCAAACTAAATGGGTTTCCAACCCGATGATATTCAATTTTCCGACTAATTATTTTAATATCTTTACCACATCAAAAATAAAACTTATTATGAAAAAAATAACTGCTCTGTTTTCAGGTGTATTATTCATGGGTTCATTAATGTCTCTTACAGGAGACTGGAAAACCAGCGTTACTACTATGCTTGCGGATTTTCAATCGTGCTCCACAGCAAAAAAAGGCGCTGAATGTAAAACATATTGTGCCAAAGCAATTAAAACCATGTACGGAGTGAACGATTTTGATGCAGCAGGAAAACCGGGCGGAATGCTTGATGTGAATGGGGTGGCGAACTATATTAAAAAATCATCGAACTGGAAACTATTAGGTGATGCAGGAACCCAGGATATTTTAACGCAGGCAGAAACGTTGGCTAATGGCGGAAAAGCGGTAGTAGCAATGATGGAAACAGATAACGGTGCAAGCCACATTTCAATTATTGCGCCCGGAAGCCTTGTTTCCTGCGGAAAAGCAGGTTTAAAATGCCCGAATAGTGTTAGCTTCTTCATTAATAGCCCTGATAGATCTTACGTTGGAAAGCCATTGGCTTATTCCTTCAAAACCCTTGAGGGTATTAAGATTTACGCAAGGAATTAGTTTAACGGTTAGTATCTCCTTCTACGGACTTTTTCAGCCCACTGAACAAAGTGTCAAATTTTGCATTAAACTTTCCGAGGGTTCTATCTTTTATGTCTTTCCACTCCGAGGGAGATTTGCTTAGTTGAACATTATAGGTAAGTGAATCAATGGTTGCCGAATCTTTGCCATAAAAGTTAATCCATCTAGGGTCATAATCTTCCTCATGGTTTCTTTCATATTCAAGCATGCTGGAAATAGTGTTTTTCAACAAATGAAGGTTTTTACCTGAATAAATCCGCACTTGTTTTCCGTATTTTGATGTCAGTTTTTCATAGATAAGATGTGCATTTGTATCAGTACTTCGGTTAACATCATATTGGGTCCTCAATATTGCCAGATAATACCAGGAGGATGCTTCGTTTTTCATGTTCATTTGATACATCACATCCGACATGGTGAATAAAACCGTTGGATAATAATAGTTTGGATTGATAAGCACCTTATGAATTATACTGTCTTGCTGGAAGAGTGTTCCATTGTTCAATAAGTTAAGTACAGTATCTTGTTCCCTTAATCCGACCGTGTATTTCAGATTCTCCCTTAATTGCGCAGCTTTTAATGAATCGGCAATCCATTGTGCCTGAAGCATCAATTTCTCACTTTCTGAATCGTATTTATTATGAGTTTTTTTATATCCGGCAATAGAACCATCTATAATTGCGAGCAATAGGATAGCGGCAAAAAGGATAATAACAAATTTGTTATTGGTATCGGATGAGGATACGGGTTTTGATTGTTCAGGAATTGTATCAGGCGTTTCCACTGGCTCTTCAAAAATATCCGAAAACATTTTTCCCTCAAAAATATCTTCCGTAGAATTATCGTTTTCAGTTATTATCGTCTCCGGTACAGTTTGAAAAAGAGAGATTAATTCCTCAGCATTCCCTGCTGTGGTCCAGTCCTGCAAGCCCTCGTACCAAATAGGCGTATCTTTATTGATACCTTTCCATTTCAGGTCATCAAGGTCATAAGGGCCTTGTTGCTCGCTATTAATATGAATGTAATATTTTTTCATTTTAAAGAAACCGAAATGTATCCAGCAATGTTATTTTGGAGGAGTCGTCATGGTTATCTTTCTAACCCTGTTATTACCCAAATCGGCTATGTATAAATTATTATGGCTATCAATCGTAACATCAAAAGGGTAGCTTATCTGAGCAGCAACTGCATAACCTCCGTCCCCGCTAAAACCATCATTATTAGTGCCAGCCACTAAAACAATCAATTTAGAGCCTGCGGCAACTTTACGGATAACACCATTTCCCGCATCGGCTATAAATAAATCACCTGCGCCATTAACACAAACTCCCGCAGGATTAAAAAGGTGGGTTGTATCTGCCTGTCCTTCGAAACCATTGAAAGCAGTATCGTGGGTTCCGGCAAACGTGCGTATGATACCATCTTCACTAACTATACGGATTACGTTGTTTTTAAAATCGGCGATATACATTTTACCTTTATTGTCAACGGCAACTCCCGTAGGATTATTTAGTTCGGCTAGGGTTGCAAGTCCGCCGTTTCCTTTGTATCCGGCAGAATTGTTTCCGGCTACAGTGTAAATGTTCCCTGTTTTTGCTTCTACTTTGCGAATTACATGGTTACTCTGGTCTGCTATATATAGGTTTTGGTTTTTATCAAAACATATTCCGACGGGGTAGTGGAGTTGCGCGGCTGTGGCTTTACCGCTATCACCTGAATACCCCTCGCTGGCATTTCCGGCAATGGTTGATATTTTGCCCGTCTTAGCGGTTATCTTACGGATAGATGCATTTCCTGCATCGGAGAAATATACATTACGGAATTGGTCCACACGCACACAAATAGGGTAGGAGCATTGTGCCAGTGTTGCTTTTCCGCTATCACCGCTGAATCCCGCAGTTCCATCACCCGCAATGGTAACAATCACTCCATTTCTTTTATAAACTTTTCGTATGCGGTTGTTTTGAGAATCGGCTATATATACATTACCTGAATCATCAACTGCTACGCCGCTGTTTTCGTTAAGCTGAGCTGCCGTGGCTTTTATTCCGTCGCCATTATAGCCCTTTATTGAACTGCCTGCAACTGTTGTAATAATTCCTGAAGAGCCACCAGGTGCAATTGAAGGGGTTGAAATGGCTGAACAAAAGGTGACAAGTGAAACTGCAAGTATTTTGTTTATCATAAAGAGGCTTTGAATTGGCGAAAATATTTAGTACAAAGTAAAGGAAATTTTAGCCAACAGTTATTACCTAATAGTTATCAGCTAAGAATTTTACTATGTTTGTTCTATAATTGTATTTCTTAAATAAACCCATGATGAAAAAAATATTCAAAAACTTGTTTGCTTTAGTAGGATTTGCAACAATCGGCCTTTCCGGAGTTGCCCAAGGGACGTGGAATACATTACCAAATGTTGCGCCACATAGAAATGGAGGTATAATGCTTTTGCTTACCAACGGAACAGTAATGTGTTTGACAGAATATGATCCGACAAATAGTGGAATTGGAAATACCTGGGATTTGTTGACACCGGATATTCATGGAAGTTATTTAAATGGCACATGGACCACCTTACCGGCTATGAATAACACTCGCTTGTATGGTGGCACGCAGGTGTTGCCTAGTGGGAATGTCTATATGGCCGGAGGCGAGTATGGTACTGGTGGCTCGACAGGGGAGGTTTATAATACAACAACCAATGTATGGACATTAGCAACGGGCGTTCCGGCCTTGTATAATATATCAGATGGTAACTCTGAGATCCTTTATAATGGGGATGTTTTACAAGGTGTGCAGGAATCGCCTGATTGGTTTTTTACAGGGATGAGTATAGATAATTTGCTTTATCACCCGGGTACAAATACGTATGATACTGCAACCCGTTGTTTCGGAAATCACGATGAACAATCGTGGGTGAAACTGCCTGACAGCAGTGTTATGAACGTGGATATGGGTACCACAAACTCTGAAAGATATATTCCGCAATTAAAGAAATGGGTACATGATGCAACGGTTCCAACCGAATTGAATGACCACCGTATATTTGAGACAGGGGCAGGTTTCCTGTTGCCTGATGGAAGATTGTTCTTTTTAGGGGATTCCATATATACGGCATATTATACTCCCTCGGGAAATGCTAGTCCGGGGACATGGGCTTTGGGTCCGCAGATGCCGGTTGTTAATAGTGTTCAGCTTGGATGCACAGATGCCCCGGCAGCTATGATGCCAGATGGAAAAATACTTTGTGATTTTTCTCCACAAGGCACCTATAATGACCCTATTTACTTTTATGAATTTGACTACTTGACGAATACCTTCACACAGATAAAAGCCTTTAATGGTAAGGATACCATCGGCAACAATGATGATTTCACGAATATGCTGGACCTGCCCGATGGTTCTGTGCTTGTTTCTGAACAATATGATAGTATTTATTATCAATATGTGCCATCCGGAAACCCGCTTGCAGCAGGTAAACCAACCATTTCAGGAATTTCCGGTACTTGCCCGAATTATGTAATCACAGGTAAATTATTTAATGGAATATCAGAAGGTGCTGCTTATGGCGATGATTGGCAATGTTCAACTAACTATCCAATCGTAAGATTGACAGATGGTACAAATGTTTACTACGCCAAAACCTCCAACTGGAATAGGATAGGAGCGGTGATGACCGATAGTTTGCCCGATACTGCAGATTTTGTAATTCCTCAAATGCTGCAAGCTACTTATTCGGTGTATGTTGTTGTAAATGGCATTCCATCTAATCCTGTATTGCTTACCACTAATTGCTCAGCGGGTATAAATGAAATTGCAGGAGGAAATAATAATGTAAGTGTTTATCCGAATCCTTCAGGCAATGGGAAATTTGAAATTCAAATTAACAATGGACAATGGATAATGGACAATGAAAAAGCACGAATTGAGGTTTATAATGTTCTTGGGGAAAATGTTTTCTCTAAATTGTCAATTGTCAATTATCCATTGTCAATTGATATAAGCAACCAGCCTGAAGGAGTTTATTTCTATAGGGTTTTGGGTGAAACAGGCAATGTGATTGGGAATGGGAAGATGGTGATAGAGAAATAAAAAAGGAGTTTGTGTATAGATTTCATGAAAAGTAATGAAATTGTTTTTTACAACTGAAATTAACTTTTAGAGTTTATTATAATTTTTTTTATTATTATTGTATCCACATTAGGAAGCAGTAATGAGAATTTTATTTATCAACCCATTTTTAGAAACGGGATATTTTTATAAATATAAAACCTGGAAGGTATGACAGTGCAACAAATTTTCAGTGTTTGTGTATTGGTGGGTATATTTATACTAATTATAAAGAAAATCCTTGATGCCCGTATCGCATTTACCTTTGGTGGTATTATTCTTTTGTTGGTTTCAAAAAATTTTGATAAGTTATTGGACTTGATAAAGATTAGCGCAGTTTCATTAAAAATATCTGCTATTATAGTTTTTTGCGCCTTTGGATTTGCAGAAATACTCAAGACCGATAAATACCCAGCTGAAACATTAAGTCTTCTGAAAATAAATATTCGAGGAGGTCAGAAAAAATTTAATTTCATCCCGATAACAATTGCATTAATAGCTACTTTTATTGGTAGCTTTACTCTTCTTAGTGCAAATGCTTCTTGCGGGATAGTTGCACCATTTTTTTTCCCAATATTAATTGGGATGGGGCTTTCTCCTCAGGTTGCTTCTGCTGCTATAATTATAGGTGCGTGGGGAACTATTATGCACCCTGGTGATATTAACGCATTAATGATAGATCTTGTTCATAAGAATTGTAAAATGGATCTCGTAAATGTTATGCGTGACCATTTAATACCAACAATAACTGCAATAGTTGTTATGGTAGTAACACTCAGTGTAATTGGAAGGAGGAAAAATAGCGTGAGTGTTGCAAGTAATAATGTGAATGTTGATACTATAGAGATAAAGAATGGTGGAAAATTCAAAATTCGAGCAATCGTGTCATTCTTACCATTTATCTTGCTTATTCTATATAATTTTTGTTCTTTTTTTATTGTTTGCTCGAATGAAGAAAGGCCTAAATATGCCAAAATTGCAGTTGTGGCTTCATTGCTTTTATGTTCGCTTCTTGCTATTATTTTAGCCCGATACAATACCAGGCGGAGAATGTGTCTTGGTTTTATTAAAGGTGGAATAGCAGGCATTTTTGATATAATTATACTGATGATAACCTCTATGGTATTTATCAATAGTTTTCTTGTTTGTTTTGGCAAGAATGACATAACAGCTCTTATCAATGGATTAGGAGTATATCAGATAATTGCTGCGGTAGTAATCACAGCCATTTTAACAATTCTTAGTGGCTCGGGAGATGCTATTATTACAAGTTGTGTGCAGATTTTTGTACCAAGTATAATTGCTTCAGGTATACCTGCATCAGTTCCGATATCTAGCATGATTTGGTTTGCCGGTGAAATCGGGAGGTGTGCATCACCAGTTGCTGCTGCTACCCGCACGGTTGCTAAAGAGGTTAATAAATTAGTTCCTGAAGAGTCTAAGGTGGAAGCTGACCAAATAGCTTCAAAGGCTTTTTTCCCTGTAATATTAGGATTAATAACATCTGAATTAATTTTGTATTTTTTTCATAAATGAGCCAATTAAAACTAAATGAATTATGAGCGCTTCTTGCATTTTAGACGTAAAAGATAGTGTTAAGTCAATTCTTAGTTTATATGCAAGCGATCCTTTGCATATGGTAATTGAAATTACTGCAATTGTTCTTGCCATATTTGCCCTGTATTTGGCAATTGTAACTGAACTAAAGGTAAGAAAAATCCGTGACTCTGCCGATCATATTTCAAGTTCGGCAGAATATATTAGGGAGTCTTTGTCAACAAAATATGTAGGTGCTTTCCCTGATAATATGATTGAAATAACCAAATTAGTATCTGCTACTAAAAAAAGGTTAACAATAATGTGTGATATACCTTCATTTGGGCATTATTCAAGTCCTCAAAATTTCGAATTATACGACTTGGCTTTACACTCCCTTGTTGCTTCACCCAACAAGCCAAAAATTACCTTAATAACATATAGTAGCAAAAAAAGATTAGAGAATGCCAAAAGTCAATTTTACAAAGAGTTTAAGGATATAGAACAAAGCGAAAATTTTAAGAGATATTTTGAATATCATAAAGACAACTCTAATATAAAATATCCTAGATCAACTGAAGAGTTCTATACGATGCTGGAGGATAAGCGTGAGGGTTTTATGGAGGAGTTGAAAAGCCGCGGGATTAAGGTTCTTGAGTATGATGACGATCTTAGAATATTTGCATGGATAAGTGACGATTCAGCTATTTTCTCTTTTTATAATTATGGAAGTGAATTACGTGAAGTATCTTTTAGTACACATGATCAGGCCTTCTTTAAAATATTAAATGACATAGCAGATAATTTAAAAAGTAAAGCCCGGGAATTTGTTATTCCTACTAATACTAATTGATTAATCTGAATTAAAGATAGTTTTGGGGTGTTTCTTTCATATAATTTATCCTCAATCGCCCCTTTCATTCTCTATTTTTCCCTTCCTCTCAAAACTTGTTGAAAAAAAATGCTCTACCTATGTGTTGCAAATGATTATTTACTACCTTTGCAACCCCAAAAAATAGGTTTGGGATAGTAATTATTTATGTCAACTAACAGAAAATCAAGATAATCAATGCCAACAATACAGCAGTTAATTCGCACAGGCAGAACGAAGGCTAAGTATAAAAGCAAGTCGGGAGCGTTAGACAGGTGTCCGCAACGCAGGGGTGTTTGCATCCGTGTGTATACAACCACACCTAAAAAGCCAAACTCCGCATTGCGTAAGGTAGCCAAGGTGCGTTTGACCAACAAAGAAGAAATTATTGCTTACGTACCCGGAGAAGGACACAACTTGCAGGAGCACAGTATCGTGTTGGTACGTGGAGGCAGGGTAAAAGATTTACCTGGTGTTCGTTACCACATCGTTCGTGGCACATTGGATACCGGTGGTGTTGACAACCGCAAACAAAGCCGCAGTAAATACGGAGCTAAGAGACCTAAAGCAGGTGCAGCTGCAGCAGCAAAGAAATAATAAACTGATTACAGACCACTGACAATTATATAAAATGAGAAAAGGTAAGGCAAAAAAAAGAATTCTACTGAGCGACACCCGTTTTAACGATAAACAGGTTACCCGTTTCGTGAATAACTTAATGGAAAGCGGAAAAAAGAACACCGCTTACAATATATTCTATGGTGCTATTGACAAGATTCAGGAAGTTACCAAAGAAGACGGACTTGAAATCTGGAAAAGGGCATTGGCAAACGTATCGCCTGCTGTGGAAGTAAAGAGCCGCCGTGTTGGTGGTGCTAACTACCAGATTCCATTGGAGGTTCGCCCTGACCGTAAAGTTGCTTTGGCAATGAAATGGCTGGTGGATTATTCCCGCCTCCGTAAAGAAAAGAGTATGGTTGACAAGCTTGCAGGCGAAATTATGGCTGCATCTAAGGAAGAAGGTTCAGCATATAAAAAGAAAGAAGATACTCACCGTATGGCAGAAGCGAACAAAGCTTTTGCTCACTTTAGGTTTTAATTAAGTAAGAAAAAGAAATTATGGCTGATTTACATTATACAAGGAACATAGGCATCATGGCGCACATTGACGCCGGTAAGACTACCACTACCGAGCGTATCCTGTTTTATGCAGGTGTTAACTATAAGATAGGTGAGGTGCACGATGGTTCCGCTACTATGGACTATATGGTGCAGGAGCAAGAACGTGGTATCACTATCACATCTGCTGCTACCCGTGTATTCTGGGATTATAAAGGAGAAAAGTACAAGATTAATATTATTGACACTCCCGGCCACGTGGATTTTACCGTTGAGGTAGAACGTTCACTGCGTGTATTGGATGGCGCTGTTGGTTTATTCTGTGCGGTTGGCGGTGTTGAGCCTCAATCGGAAACAGTTTGGAGACAAGCTAATAAATATGGTGTTCCGCGTATTGCATTCGTAAATAAAATGGATAGGGCAGGAGCTGACTTCTTTAATGCCGTAAAGGAAATTAAGGACAAGTTAGGCGCTAACCCGGTTCCAATTCAAATACCTATTGGTTCAGAAGAATTATTCAAAGGGGTTATTGACCTCGTTAAGAACAAAGCTATTGTATGGCTCGGCGAAGACTTAGGAGCAAGCTGGGAATATTCAGAAATCCCACCTGACCTGAAAGAAGCTGCTGCCGAATGGAGAGCTAAGATGGTAGAGAGCGTTGCTGAATATGATGATAAGATGATGGAGAAGTTCTTTGAAGATCCAAACTCTATCACCGAAGATGAAATTAACAACGTATTGCGCCAGGGTACTATCAATATGACCATTACCCCTGTGCTTTGCGGTTCTTCCTTTAAAAATAAAGGTGTTCAACCTATGTTGAATGCTGTTATGGCTTATTTGCCAAGTCCTATGGACCTTCCTCCGGTAAAAGGTATCAATCCTGATACTGATTTGGAAGAGTTTCGTGCACCAGACCCTGCAGGTAAATTTGCTGCATTGGCATTTAAAATTACTACTGACCCGTTTGTTGGCCGTTTGGCATATTTCCGTGTATATTCAGGTACTCTTAAATCCGGTTCTTACGTGTTGAACACGCGTACCGGTGATAAGGAACGTATTTCGCGTATATTCCAGATGCACGCTAACAAGCAAATTCCTATTGACGAAATTATTGCTGGAGATATTGGTGCTGCGGTTGGATTTAAAAATATCCGTACCGGAGACACCCTTTGCGAAGAGAAGTTCCCTATAACCTTAGAGCAAATGACCTTCCCAGAACCTGTTATCTCTATTGCAGTTGAGCCTAAAACTCAGGCTGACCTTGAGAAGATGGGTGTTGCGCTTGGTAAACTTTCTGAAGAAGATCCTACGTTCCGTGTTCGTACTGATGAAGAATCAGGACAAACCGTATTGAGCGGAATGGGTGAGCTTCACTTGGAAATTCTCTTAGACCGTATGAAACGCGAGTTTAAAGTAGAATGTAACCAAGGCGCTCCTCAGGTTGCTTATAAAGAGGCTATTACAGGTACTGTTGAACATCGCGAATTGTATAAGAAACAATCTGGTGGTCGTGGTAAGTATGCTGATATGACAGTGATTATTAGTCCTGTTGATGAAGGCAAACTCGGCTTACAATTTGAAAACGAAATTACAGGTGGTAATATTCCTCGTGAGTTTATCCCTGCTGTTGAAAAAGGATTTAAAGCATCAATGACCAATGGCGTATTAGCAGGTTTCCCTGTTGATAGCTTGAAGGTAACACTTATAGATGGTGGTTTCCACGCAGTGGATTCGGACGCATTATCATTTGAAATTTGCGCCCGTTCTGCTTACCGTGAGGCTATGAGAAAGGCTCGTCCTGTAATTCTGGAGCCTATCATGAATGTAGAAGTTGTTACCCCGGAAGATTATATGGGTGACATCGTAGGTGATTTGAACAAACGTCGCGGACAAATGCAGGGTATGGATCAACGTCATGGTGCAAGGGTTATCAAGGCACAGGTTCCACTTTCCGAAATGTTTGGTTACGTAACAACCTTACGTACTCTTTCATCAGGTCGTGCAGCTTCAACCATGGAATTCTCTCATTACGCTGAAACTCCAAGAAACATTTCTGAAGCAGTTATAGCACAAGCACAAGGCAAAAAAGCATTAGCAAATTCATAATCGGAGCATTAAAATAAAGAAATAGAAATAACAAAATAAGATGAACCAAAAAATCAGAATCAAGCTCAAATCATACGACCATAACCTGGTAGACAAGTCTGTTGAGAAAATCATCAAGACTATTCGTGCGACAGGAGCTGTTGTTAGCGGACCTATTCCACTTCCAACCGATAAGAAAATCTTCACCGTTTTGCGTTCACCCCACGTAAACAAAAAGGCTCGTGAGCAGTTTCAAGTGTGTGCGTATAAACGTCTGATGGACATTTATATAAGCTCATCGAAGACAATCGATGCTTTAATGAAGTTGGAATTGCCAAGTGGCGTTGAAGTTGATATTAAATAATTAGATAATTAAAAGACATTATGTCAGGATTAATAGGTAGAAAAATTGGAATGACCCGCTTAGCGGATGAAGCAGGCAACTTTGTTGCATGTACCGTTATTCAGGCAGGTCCTTGCGCAGTTACTCAGGTAAAAACCGAAGCAATTGATGGTTACACAGCAATTCAACTTGGTTATGAAGAAGCTACCGATAAGCATACTCCAAAAGCTGAACAAGGCCACTTTAAGAAAGCCGGAACCACTAACAAGAAACGTGTTATGGAGTTCAGAGGTTTTGAAAAGGAATTGAAAGCCGGAGAAGTAGTTGATGTTACCATTTTCAACGAAGGTGACTTTGTTGATATTGCTGGTACATCAAAAGGAGAAGGTTTCCAGGGTGTGGTAAAAAGATGGGGTTTCAGTGGTGTTGGTTCACGTACACACGGTCAGCATGACCGTCAACGTGCTCCCGGTTCTGCTGGTGCATCATCATTCCCATCACGTGTATGGAAAGGTAAAAAGATGGCAGGCCGTACCGGTGGCGTAAGAGCTAAGGCACAAAACCTTGCTATCTTCAAAATCCTTCCTGAAAAGAATGTACTGTTGGTTAAGGGTTCTATTCCCGGATACAATGGTTCTTATGTAGTTGTTGAACGCTAGTCGGATACAGATAAAAATAAAAGATATAAAATGGAACTGAATATTATAAATACGAAAGGAGAAGCAACCGGCAAGAAAGCCAAGTTGAACGATGACGTTTTCGCCATCACTCCGAATGACCACGCTATTTACCTTGATGTGAAACAAATCCAAGCCAATGGAAGACAAGGAACACACCAGGTGAAAGAACGCGGAGAATTTGCAGGTAGTACCAAGAAGTTGAAAAGACAAAAAGGTACCGGCGGCGCACGTTCCGGTAGTATTAAGAACCCAACCTATGGTAATGGCCGTGCACACGGTCCTCGCCCAAGGGATTATAATTTCAAGCTCAACATTAAGTTGAAGAGATTGGCCCGTAGGTCTGCTCTTTCACAAAAAGCATTGGAAAACAGAATCACTGTTATTGAGAATTTCACATTCGAGGCTCCAAAGACCAAACAATGTATTGAACTTCTCAAGAACCTGAACCTTGAAAACAAAAAGATTGTTCTTGTATTGGGAACTAACGATAAAAACGTAATTCTTTCAGCACGTAACATGGAAAGGTTCACCATTGCTCAGGCACAAGACCTGAACACCCTGGATATCCTTAACTGTGCACAACTTATCCTTTCAGAAAATTCAATCCCGGTAATCGAAACCGTATTAAGCTAATAAACCATGAGTGTAATAATTAAGCCTGTTCTTACAGAAAAAATGACCAAGCATACCGAGAAATTCAATCGGTATGGGTTTTACGTTGCTACCAAAGCAAACAAGCTCCAGGTAAAGGAAGCTGTTGAAAAGATGTACAGCGTAACCGTTGCTAATATCCGCACCATGAACAACGTTGGCAAAGTGAAAAGCCGCATGAAACGCGGTGGTGTTCAAATGTCAAGGGTTGGCAAGTTTAAAAAAGCAATCGTAGAATTGAAGAAAGGCGACGCAATAGATTTCTATTCAAACATATAATAACTTAGAGTAATGTCATTAAAGAAAACAAGACCCCTTACACCGTCCCAACGTTATCAGTTAACTGATAGCTTTGAAGACGTTACAGCGAGCAAGCCCGAAAAGAGCCTGCTTCGCCCGATGCGTAACAAAGGCGGACGTAACAATACCGGAAAAATGACCATGCGCTATATTGGCGGTGGACACAAACACAGATACAGGGAAATCGACTTCAAGAGAGACAAGCATGGTATTCCATGTGTTGTTAAAACTATTGAGTACGATCCAATCCGTACCGCTCGTATTGCTTTGTTGCACTACGCTGACGGAGAAAAACGTTATATCATTGCACCACACGGCTTAAAGGTGGGCAGCAAATTATTATCGGGCAAAGGAGTAGTTCCAAACGTAGGCAATGCGCTTAAATTAGGCGAAATGCCACTCGGTACTACCGTTCACGCTATTGAATTACGTCCGGGACAAGGAGCAAAGTTAGCCCGCGCAGCAGGCACTTATGCTAACCTGAATGCCCGTGACGGAAACTATGTAATATTAAAGATGCCTTCCGGCGAAACCCGCATGATTCTTGCAGCTTGCATGGCAACTGTAGGTTCTGTATCAAACCCTGACCATAGCTTAGAAGTTCATGGAAAAGCAGGACGCAGACGCTGGTTAGGTCGCAGGCCTCGTAACCGTGGTGTAACCATGAACCCTGTAGATCACCCAATGGGTGGTGGCGAAGGAAAGGCTTCAGGAGGTCATCCACGCTCCAGAAATGGTATTCCGGCTAAGGGTTACAAGACTCGTAATCCGAAGAACAGCACAAGTAAATATATCATTGAAAGAAGAAAGAAATAAAATAAACAGTATACAGCATGGCACGTTCAATTAAAAAAGGTCCTTTTATAGACTTCAAACTCGAAGAGAAAGTTACCGCTATGAATAAAGCAGGTAAGAAGGGTGTAATCAAGACCTGGTCGCGCAGGAGCACTATCACTCCTGAGTTTGTAGGAAATACATTTGCCGTTCACAACGGACACAAGTTTATCCCTGTCTATTGCAGCGAAAACATGGTAGGACACAAGCTTGGTGAATTTGCACCAACACGCACATACAGAGGCCACGCAGGACACCGTAAAGCTGAAGCATCACCTGCAGGATCAAACTAAAAGAATTTAACAACGAATAACCAATGGGCTCAAGAAAACAAAATACAGCAGCAGCAAGGAAAGAAGCAATGAAAACCACGTATGTGGCCATGCTCCGGAATTGCCCTACCTCACCCCGCAAGATGAACCTTGTGGCTGAACTTATCCGTGGAGAGGATGTGTACAAAGCATTAAACATTCTTCGTTTCAGCACCAAACATGCTGCCAAGAAAATGGAAAAATTATTGCGTTCAGCAATTGCCAACTTTGAAGCTAAATCTGGCGAAAGAGCGGAAGATGCAGGATTATATGTAAGCGAATGCAGAGTAGACGGTGCGCCGATATTAAAGCGTTTCCGCCCAGCCCCACAAGGCCGTGCTTACCGTATCCGCAAACGTTCGAACCACATTATCCTCCAGGTGAACAAGAGACTGGAAGATGGCGCTAATGCAGCCGTTGCCGAAGGAGAAGAAGTGCTTGAAGAACCACAAGTGGAAGAAGCAGAAGTAGTAGAGACAACAACAACCGAAGAATAATATTATAACAAAGTAAAACATGGGACAAAAAGTAAACCCTATAGGAATTCGCCTCGGAATCATCAAAGGATGGGATTCGAACTGGTACGGCGGACGCCACTATGCTGAAAAGCTGGTAGAAGACGAAATGATTCGTAACTACCTTATGGCACGTC
>CAIUPO010000038.1 GCA_903901055.1 uncultured Bacteroidota bacterium | reverse complement strand
ATTGATGAAGCTAAAAACTATTATGAAAATGGAAAAGTAAAAAGTGAGACAGTTTTTTACCGTTCAGGAGATAAGGTTATAAAAAACTTCGACGAAAACGGTAATGAAATTAAATAATAAGCCGTTTTATGCCGTTATTTTTGTGTGGCTTAATCCGCCTGGGTGGACTTTGAATAGCGCTACTTAAAGCCCCTTTAGGGTTTTAGGTTTAATGTGGTAATTTAACAATTTTCATCAGCCCAGTTGTACAATTCTTGTAAAGTACATCCTATAGTTCTGCAACTGGTTTTTAAATGTAAAGGTGGTATTTGTTTTTTGCTGCCCCAGACAGGTATTGTTCTATACCCTTTTTTGGTCCATTGGTCGTGGCTCGCAGCAGTTCTAGAATATTGATACCCTTTCAGAGTTAGAAATTTTTCCCAGCATTTGGTATCTAATGGTCTAAAACTCCCCATTTTAATATTCTATTGTTGAGACTTCAACAGTATCTTCAATGGCATTAAAATTTTTAAGATTACCCCCGATATCAACATGGGAGTTTGAATATTCTTTATTATGCAATGGAACTTTTGACCAACCAAATTTTTTTAGTTCCTGCTCTACTTTTTTAACTGGTAGACCAAGTAAATATTCAAGATATTCAGCCAGTGAAAATTTAAACATTTCTACAGCTTCTGCCTTAGTATCTCCGTATCCCGAAATATCAAATGCAGGACAATATTCTACAAATTGATTCGTGTCCTTATCTTTAAAATTTATTCTGGTGAGGTTACCTTTAACTCTTCCCTTATCAAAGTTAATCTTAATTGTTTGGTAAGGTTTGAATATATCTAGTATTTGAAACTCGTTAAATATACCCATGGTATTTGCTTTTTACAAAGATAGAGAAAAATAAATAATTGCTCCTCACCTTTTATTACAGTACCAGCTTCTTGTGCCTGAAAGGTTTATTGGCATCTTCGCCCAAGCGTTTCTTTTTATTTTCTTCGTATTCGGAGTAGCCGCCTTCAAAATAATAGACTTGTCCGTCGCCTTCGAAAGCTAGTATGTGTGTACAAACCCGGTCGAGGAACCAACGGTCGTGGGAGATGATTACGCAGCATCCGGCAAAATCTTCTATAGCTTCTTCAAGTGCACGGAGGGTATTCACGTCAATATCATTCGTAGGTTCATCGAGGAGCAATACGTTAGCTTCGGAGAGTAGGGTGAGGGCGAGGTGCAAACGGTTTCGCTCACCACCTGATAACACTCCGCATTTTTTCCCTTGGTCCTGTCCGCTAAAGTTAAAGCGAGCAACATAGGCGCGTGAGTTCAGCAAACGCCCGCCCAGCATAATGTTTTCATTGCCTCCCGAAATAACTTCCCAAATAGATTTGTTAGGGTCAACATTTGTGTGCTCCTGGTCCACATAGCCAATCTTAACCGTAGAGCCGACTTTAAATTCTCCTGCATCCGCTTTTTCTTGTCCCATTATCAGTCGGAAGAGGGTGGTTTTTCCCGCACCGTTAGGGCCAATAATTCCAATAATTCCGGCAGGTGGTAAACGGAAATTCAAATCATCAAAAAGCACTTTATTCCCAAATGCTTTTTTAACGTGTGTTGCATCAATAACTTCATTACCAAGACGTGGCCCGTTAGGTATAAATATTTCCAGTTTTTCTTCTTTCTCTTTTACATCTTCGCTCATCATTTTGTCGTAGTTGGCAAGCCTGGCTTTGGATTTCACGTTACGGCCCTTAACCCCTGCACGCACCCATTCCAACTCTTTCGCCAAGGTCTTCTGCCGTTTCGATTCCGATTTTTCTTCCTGAGCTAATCTTTTTCCTTTTTGCTCTAACCATGCCGAGTAATTTCCTTTCCATGGAATGCCTTCACCACGGTCTAATTCCAAAATCCAGCCTGCTGCATTATCGAGGAAATACCTATCGTGCGTTACCGCAATAACGGTTCCTTCATATTCATGCAAGTGGTGTTCCAGCCAATCTACTGACTCAGCATCCAAGTGGTTGGTAGGCTCATCCAATAATAAAATATCGGGCTTTTGAAGTAATAATCTGCACAGTGCAACCCTTCTCTTTTCACCACCTGATAGGTTCTTAATTGGTGCATCTCCTTCAGGGCAACGAAGCGCGTCCATGGCTATTTGCAGGCGGTTGTCAAGGTTCCAGGCATCGTGTTGTTCGAGCAAATCATTCAGGCGGGCCTGGCGGTCAATCAGCTTGTTCATTTCATCGTCCGACATAGGCTCGGAAAACTTGTTATTTACCTCTTCATATTCCTTTAATAACGCCATAGTTTCTGCGGCGCCTTCACGCACAATTTCTATCACCGTTTTATCAGGATCCAGTTTTGGTTCCTGTTCTAAATATCCAACCTTATATCCAGGTGAAACGTGAATTTTTCCATCGTAGGATTGTTCTATTCCTGCAATGATCTTCATAAGAGTAGATTTACCAGAACCGTTCAATCCGATTACCCCGATTTTTGCACCGTAATAAAATGATAAATAAATGTTCTTTAAAATCTGTTTGCCGGATGGTAATATCTTACTGATATTCACCATCGAAAATATTATTTGCCTGTCTTCAGCCATGGTATTTTTTAAATTGAGTGAGGTCCGATTAAAATTAGTACAAAAATATGGATATAACTTATCATTAAAATTTACGTATAAACAGTAATTTGTCAGTTATGAAGGCGCAAATATCGCAAAATCCACTCCTTTTTAACAAAAAATATTCACTGTTTGTAAAATCATAAATCTGAATCATTGGAAACAACATAATAAATTTTATATTTGAGCCACAGATATTACAATAAAAATAGAATTTAATAGTTATATAAATAAATTGCCCCGAAACTACCTGTAAAACTACCCGTGCATGAAGAAATTTTTACCACTCATTCTTCTATCATTTTTAACACTTGGGCTCAGAGCTCAAAACCCTTGCCCTACCTGTCATCAGGGCACAAAGGGCACAATGATAGACTCTGTTTTAAACAATTCATCTTTACCCAGAACAGCGAAGCCGATAATTGGCAATGGAAACAGTTCGTTGGGCCAGAGTTATGTTTTGCAAAATGTTTGCGGATTGAATTATACCCAGGCATCGGTTCTGACAGAAACCAGAAGTGCCATTTATGCTTTCAACGCCAATGGTACCGGATTCCCTACAAGCCTTAATATCGCAAACCTTCCTTGCGGGAATGGAAATATTTTAAAAGCTTATGTTTATTACGATGCATCGTATACTGAGCCATCACCGCCTGCTACATCAACTACCATAACAAATCCAGTACCTGCAACAGCCACATATGCTTCAACCCTAATCGGGCAGGCAGGCCCAAAATGCTGGGGTGAAGTTGGAACGGCAGCCTACAGAGCGGACGTTACACCTTCCATCAGTGGAAATGGCGTTTATACAATCAACCTGAATGGTTTTTCAAATCCGGGTTGGGAAGTTGACGGATTAACCCTGATAATAATTTATAAAAACCCTGCTGCTACTTACAGTGGAAGTATTAGTTTATGGGATGGTTGCATAACCAACTTTTTTATTCTTGGAGCCCAAACTTACGGTGGAATTAACGTTTGCGCATCAACCGGAACAGCGGCTGCATTTGGCGTATTTGGCGATATGCAGGTGAATGTAAACGGTGGATTAAACACCAATACTTTCAATGGTTCAACAGCAACATTCCCTAATATTTTCTGGAATTTTGACCAGATAAACACCATTGCAACAGGAGGCCAGACAACATGCGTATTTAACCCTTACACCAATAATGGCGGCGACTGTTACACATGGATTTTAGCAGGATATTACTGGCAAAATACTACTTGCCAGGTCTGTACGCCCGTATCAACAATGACGTTAACCACCACACAGGTAAATCCTACTTGTGGTGGGAATAATGGAAGTGCAACAGTAACCGTTACCGGTGGAAATGCACCGTACACGTATTTGTGGAGTCCGGGAGGTCAGACTACCGCAACTGCAACGGGTTTGAGCGCCGGAACCTATACGGTAACGGTGAAAGATGCTGGTGGATGTTCAACTACAACTGCTGTTGTAACGCTTGTTTCATCAGGCGGACTGATTGTAAATGCCAATATTGTTTCTGAGGATAAGTGTAATGGTAATTGTAATGGCAGTGCAACGGCTGTTGTTACAGGTGGAACGGCTCCGTTTACATATACGTGGGCGCCCTCGGGGGGAACGAATGCCACAGCCACAGGTCTCTGTGCGGGGAACTACACGGTCACGGTCAAAGATAAAAATGGGTGTACGGGTACTGCGGCAGTTACGATAACGCAGCCGCCACCACTAACTTTTACTACTTCTCAGGTGAATGATAAATGTAATGGAGGGGCAACGGGAACGGCAACGATTACGCCTGCCGGAGGTACTCCTGCCTACACCTATTTATGGAATCCCAGCGGGCAAACAAATGCCACTGCGACAGGGCTTACGGCGGGAAGCTATACCGTTACAGTAACGGATAATAATGGTTGTTCGGTTTCAACGATTGTGACAATAACGCAGCCGCCTGCTATGACGGTATCTATACTTGGGATAACGAATGATAATTGTAATGGAGGGGCAACGGGCAGTATTTCTATAAGTGTTGCGGGTGGCGCAAATCCATATACTTATCTGTGGACTCCTTCCGGGCAAACGAATGCTACGGCTACCGGGCTGACGGCCGGAACCTATACGGTTAAAGTCACGGATGCCAACGGATGTACGCAAACGGCGTCGGCAACAGTAACTCAACCTCCACTTGTCACGGCGACGATAACGGCCTCGACGAATGTACTTTGTAACGGAGGAAATAATGGAAATGCAACGGTGACGGCCGGAGGTGGAACACCTGGATATACTTATTTATGGGCACCAATAGGTGGAACAGGGCCAACAGTCGGCTTGTTAACCGCCGGAACATATACGGTTACGGTGACAGATAGTAAAGGATGTACCGCTACCGCAAGTGTAACTATAACACAACCACCACCGCTAACATTAACAACAAGTTTTACGCAGGCAACCTGTAACATGGCAAATGGAACTGCAACAGTGATTCCTGCCGGTGGAACACCTGCATATACTTACTCATGGGCACCGGGTGGTCAAACAAATGCAACTGCAACAGGACTGTCTGCAGGTACTTATACTATTACTGTAAAAGATGCGAACGGCTGCTCGAATACGGCCACTGTAAATGTTACCTCAACGCCAGCGGTAACTGCTACTATAACGGCAAGCACAGGTGTGAAATGTAACGGTGGAGCTACCGGAAGTGCAACAGTAACAGTAGGTGGTGGTACAGCTCCATATACCTATTTATGGAATCCGGGAGGAAATACAAATGCAACTGCCACAGGGCTTTCCGCAGGTAATTATACAGTAACTGTAAAAGATGCTAACGGATGTACAGCAACAACAACTGTTACTATCACTCAACCTCCGGTACTCACAGCAAATATTACTGCCCAAACAAATTTATTATGTAACGGAGGAAATACCGGAACTGCAACAGTAACTGCCGGAGGTGGAACGCCAGGATATACCTATAATTGGGTGCCAACAGGCGGCACAGGTGCAACAGGCACAGGATTAACTGCCGGTTCATATACGGTAACAGTTACTGATGCGAATGGTTGTACCGCTACTGCTTCTGTAACAATAACACAACCTCCTTTATTAACTGCCGTTATAACAGCCACTACGGGTGTCCTCTGTAACGGAGGAAATACCGGAAGTGCGACAGTAACAGCAGGTGGAGGTACACTTCCTTATGCATATACATGGAACCCTGGTGGTGGTACAAGTGCTACGGAAACCGGATTAAGTGCGGGAACATATACAGTTACAGTAACGGATAAAAACGGATGTACTGCAACAGCTACTGCAACGATTACACAGCCGCCGGTGCTTACTGCTACTGCTACGTTCACACAGGCCAGTTGTAATCTGGCAAACGGAACAGCCACAGTAACTGCCGTTGGTGGAACTCCTGCCTATACTTATTCATGGGCACCGGGTGGAAATACGAATGCCACGGCTACGGGATTATCTATCGGAACCTATACTGTAACTGTGACTGATCATAATGGATGTAAGACAACTGCAATAGTTACCGTTACACAACCGCCCGCAGTCACTGCTATTATTACGGCAAGTACGGGTGTGAAATGTAATGGAGGTGCAACAGGAACGGCAACTGTAACGGCCGGAGGCGGTAATGCTCCATATACCTATTTATGGAATCCGGGTGGAAATACGAATGCAACTGCAACCGGACTCTCAGCTGGAAATTACACTGTAACGGTAAAGGATGCAAACGGGTGTTCGGCAACTGCAACAGTAACAATAACACAGCCCACACCTTTAACTGCAACTATTACGGGTACAACGAATTTATTATGTAACGGAGCTAGTAATGGTACAATAACAGTTGTAGCCGGAGGCGGAACCCCAGGATACACTTATAACTGGACACCAAGTGGAGGAACCAACGCTACCGGAACAGGATTATCAGCCGGAACATATACGGTTACCGTAACTGATGCCAATGGATGTACGGCAACTGCAACGGCTACCATTACCCAGCCAACGCCTGTAACGGCGAACATAACTGCTTCAACAAACGTATCGTGTAACGGAGGAAATAATGGAACTGCAACGGTGACTGCCGGTGGTGGAACCCCTGGATATACATATCTATGGGCACCAATCGGAGGCACTGGCCCAACAGTAGGTTTATTAACTGCCGGAACATACACTGTTACGGTTACAGATGCCAATGGATGTACGGCTACTGCTTCCGTAACAATCACCCAGCCGCCTGTTTTAACCGCAACGGCAACATTTACGCAAGCCAGTTGTAATCTGGCAAACGGAACCGCAACAGTCACCGCTGTCGGTGGTACGCCTGCATATACTTACTCATGGGCTCCGGGTGGAAACACAAATGCTACTGCAACCGGATTATCAATCGGAACTTATACGGTAACTGTTAAGGATGCTAACGGATGTACAACAACAGCAACCGTAACTGTTACCCAACCATCTGCTGTTACAGCAACTATAACGGGAAGTACGGGAGTAAGTTGTAACGGAGGTGCCAATGCAACCGCTACAGTAAGCGCTGCAGGTGGAACAGCCCCGTATACTTATTTATGGAACCCAAGTGGAAATACGAATGCAACTGCAACAGGGCTTTCAGCAGGTAACTATACAGTAACGGTGAAGGATGCGAATGGATGTATTTCAACTGCAACAGTTACAATAACTCAGCCAACACCGGTAACAGCAACTATTTCAGGTAATACAAATGTGTTGTGTAATGGAGGAAATAATGCCACAGCAACAGTTACAGCCGGAGGTGGAACACCGGGGTACACTTATAATTGGGTGCCGATTGGTGGAACCGGTGCTACCGGAACTGGATTAACCGCCGGAACATACACCGTAACGGTAACTGATGCAAACGGATGTACTGCCACTGCTTCGGTAACCATCACTCAGCCGCCATTGCTTACTGCTGTTATTACTGCACAAACAAACGTACTCTGTAACGGAGGCAATAATGGAACTGCCACAGTCACCGCCGGAGGCGGAACACCGGGATATACTTATAATTGGACACCGATTGGTGGAACAGGTGGTACCGGAACAGGATTTACTGCAGGAACATATACGGTAACAGTAACCGATGCAAACGGATGTACTGCTACAACTTCGGTAACTATAACGCAACCTCCTGTATTAACAGTAACAACCAGTTTCACGCAGGCTACTTGTAATCTGGCAAACGGAACTGCCACAGCAACACCAGCAGGTGGAACGCCGGCATATACCTACTTATGGAGTCCGGGAGGAAATACAAATGCAACCTCAACAGGTTTATTGGCCGGAAATTATACCGTTGTAGTAACTGATAACAACGGATGTACGGCTACCGGAACAGTAACGGTTACGCAGCCTTCTGCAGTTACAGCTACCATAACAGGAAGTACTCCTGTAAGTTGTAATGGAGGTGCAGACGGAACTGCCACAGTGAGCGGTGCCGGAGGTACATTACCATATACTTATTTATGGAACCCAAGTGGAAACACTAATGCAACAGCAACAGGTCTTTCAGCCGGAAACTATACAGTAACGGTTACTGATAATAATGGATGTAGTTCAACAGCATCGGTAACAATTACTCAGCCAACGGCAGTAACAGCTAATATAACTGCACAAACAAATGTATTGTGTAATGGAGGAAACAATGGAAGTGCAACAGTAACCGCCGGAGGCGGAACACCGGGATATACTTATAATTGGTTGCCTAACGGAGGTACAGGTGCAACAGGAACAGGTATGACTGCCGGAACCTATACCGTGACAGTAACCGATGCTAATGGATGTACTGCTACTGCAACGGCAACTATTACTCAGCCTCCATTGCTTACTGCTAATATAACGGCACAAACAAATGTGTTATGTAACGGAGGAAATAACGGAAACGCCACCGTAACAGCGGGCGGTGGAACACCGGGATATACCTATAACTGGACCCCTATTGGCGGAACAGGTGGTACAGGAACCGGATTCACTGCGGGTACATATACAGTAACGGTAACCGATGCAAATGGTTGTACTGCTACAACATCAGTAACCATAACCCAACCACCGGTATTAACAGTAACCACAAGCTTTACTCAGGCTACATGTAATTTGGCGAATGGAACAGCAACTGCAAATCCTGCGGGCGGAACTCCTGCATATACCTACTCATGGAATCCGGGTGGAAATACAAATGCTACTGCTACCGGATTGTTAGCCGGAAATTATACAGTTACAGTGACTGATAATAATGGATGTACTGCAACTGCACCTGTAACAGTAACCCAACCTTCAGCCGTAACGGCAACAATTACCGGAAGTACTCCTGTAAGTTGTAATGGTGGTGCAGATGGAACTGCAACCGTGACCGCAGGTGGAGGTAGTTTACCGTATACGTATTTATGGAATCCAAGTGGAAATACCAATGCTACTGCAACCGGATTAAGTGCCGGAAACTATACCGTTACCGTAAGCGATAATAACGGATGTACTGCAACTGCAGCGGTGACAATTACCCAACCAACTGCGGTGACCGCAAATATTTCAGCACAAGTAAACGTGTTGTGTAATGGAGGAAATAATGGTAATGCTACCGTAACTGCCGGAGGCGGGACACCCGGATATAGCTATAACTGGACACCGATAGGTGGAACGGGTGCAACAGGAACAGGATTTACCGCAGGTACTTATACGGTAACTGTTACCGATGCTAATGGCTGTACGGCTACTACATCAGTAACTATAACTGAACCACCTTTATTAACTGCCAACATAACTGCTACAACCAATGTAAGTTGCTTTGGATTAAGTAACGGAGCATCGACTGTAACAGCAGCAGGTGGAACCAATCCTTATACTTACCTATGGAGTCCAAGCGGCGGCATTAATGCTACGGGAACAGGACTCACAGCAGGTTCATATACGGTTACAGTAACTGACCTTAACGGATGTACCGCAACTGCTTCAGTAACTATTACGCAACCTTCGCTTCTTACAGCAAATATAACTGCATCAACCAATGTATCATGTAATGGTGGGACTAATGGATCTGCCACGGTAACCGCAGGTGGAGGTACTATACCTTATACTTACTTGTGGAATCCTGCAGGTGGAACCAATGCTACCGGAACTGGAATGGGTGCCGGTATTTATGTGGTAACCGTAACCGATAACAACGGATGTACTGCAACTGCAACAATAACCATTACCGAGCCACCGGTTCTAACGGTTACTATTCCTTCCGTAACCAATGTAAGTTGTAACGGAGGTGCTAACGGAACTGCTACATCAGTTGCCGGAGGCGGAACCCCGGGATATACTTATAACTGGACACCAAATGGTGGAACAAATGCAATCGGAACGGGTTTAAGTGCCGGAAATTATACAGTAACGGTAACCGATGCAAACGGATGTACCGCTACGAATGGGGTTTCAATTGCTCAACCTTCTTTACTAACTGCAGTAACAAATATTGTTAATAATGTGAACTGTAATGGCGGTAACAATGGAAGTGCCAATGTGACTGCCGGAGGTGGAACTCCGGGGTATACTTACTTGTGGTCACCGGTTGGCGGAACGAATGCTACCGGAACAGGAATGTCTGTTGGTACTTATACAGTAACTGTAACCGATAATAACGGATGTACTGCCACGGCAACAGCCACTATCAGTCAGCCTACCTTGCTAACTGCTTCAATTGGCGCAGTATTTAACGTGAAATGTAATGGAGCAAGTGATGGTAATGCAACTGTAACAGGTGCTGGCGGAACAGCGCCTTATGCTTATTCATGGGCACCTAATGGTGGAACAAATGCGATGGGAACCGGACTAAGTGCAGGTTCATATACTGTGACTGTTACCGACCTGAACGGATGTACTGCAACTTCAACAGTTACAATAACCGAGCCTGCCGTGTTATCTACATCATTAACTAATACGAATGTAAGTTGTTTCGGAGGAAGCAATGGAACTGCTACACCAACAACAGTTGGTGGAACTAATCCTTACGCTTATTCATGGACCAACGGCCAAACCAATGCAACTGCAACAGGTTTAACTGCCGGATCTTATACACTTACTGTAACCGATGTTAACGGATGTACTGCAACAGCATCTGTAACCTTAACAGAACCTACCCAACTGAAGGCAAGTGCTAATGGTCCTCAAAGTGTTTGTTCGGGTGCTCCTGCAACCTTAAATGCAAATGCAACGGGTGGTACCGGACCATATACGTATAGTTGGTCGCCTGCCGGTGGTACAGATAAAATAACCACTACCAATCCACTTTCAACAACAACTTATACTGTAACAGTTACAGATAATAATGGATGCGTAACTACCGCAACCGTAACTGTATTTGTAAGTTCACCGCTCACACTCGGAATAAGCGGTAAGACCTCAACATGCCCTGGTGGTTCAATTACATTGTTTGCACAAGGATATGGCGGTGATGGTGTGTACAGTTACGTGTGGCAGCCAAGTGGTCAGACTACACAAGTTGTTTCATTCACACCTACCCAAGACAGTACCGTTATAATTACCGTGACAGATGGATGCAGCTCTAACCCGATAACTATGGTAATTCCAATAACTGTAAACCCGCTGCCAAAAGTTTCGTTCAGTTCGGATATTACAAGTGGTTGCGCTCCGTTATGTATTCAGTTTAGGGATTTAACAACATCACCGGGTGGAATATATCAATGGAGTTGGAGTTTTGGCAATGGTGATAGTTCGCATACCCAAAGCCCGATATACTGCTATAAAGACACCGGCAAATACTCGGTAACGTTAAGTGCTACTTCCGACAGTGGTTGCAGCAGCACCTTGAAAGTAGTGAATATGATAAATGTTTATCCTACTCCTAATGCTAACTTTACGTATTCACCTCAACCAATTAATATTCTCAACCCATTGGTTCAGTTTACCGACTTAAGCACCGATAAATATCCAATTATGCAATGGTACTGGAGTTTTGGTGACGCTAAGAACTATAGCACCCAACGGAACCCGCAATATCAATACAATGATACGGGAATGTATTGCGCTACATTAATTGTTGTGGACGTTCATGGCTGCGTTGACAGTATTACCAATTGCCTCGTGGTTAATCCTCAATTCACATTCTATATTCCTGATGCTTTCTCTCCAAACGGAGATGGTGTAAATGATTTTTTTATGCCTAAAGGCTCTTATGTTAAGGATTATGAAATGTACATCTTCGATCGTTGGGGAATGCAATTGTTCCACTCAACAGACATGAATAGCGGATGGCCCGGTACGGTTAAAAGCGGTTCTACAATTTGCCAGGAAGATACGTATGTTTACCTGATAAATGTTACCGACAGCCAGGGAAATCCACATTCATATACCGGTAAAGTAAGCTTGATAAAATAGCAGATTAGGAATAGAATAAAAAGTCCCCTTTTAGTAATTTAAGAGGGGACTTTTAATTTAGTTTCGGCGCAAACTTCTAAGAGTATTTTAGATAATTGTTGTGCCTGCAAACGGAGTTCAGGGACTGCAACTGTTTCCCACAGTTGTCCTTTAAGATTGTTTCCTAATGTATAAACGCTGTTTATTTTTTCTCCTTCCGCATTAATAATATTATAGGTTTTTACGTCAATATTTATGCCAAGTTCAAGTGGGTCGGAAGAAATTATTTTCTTTTCGGCAAGTTTGCGAAGTAACGGATTTAATGTTTTGTAAATACTTGATTCGGGCCCGGTGCAGTTTATCACCCTCTGCACTGTTAGGGTTTCTTCATGCTTTTTTTTTGAATTAAAGAAAGTGACATTAGCTAATTGGTCCGTTTCGGTTATATTTATAATTGTTCCTTCATGAACAACCAACTGCCCTTCAATACGCAGTTTTTGGATGATATCAAAAATAAAAACCGGAAGCCTGTGTCTTGCTACACCCCACAAATGGCGAAGCCTTGAAAGGAATTTCTTTTTTTCATCCAGTGACAATGACTCCCAGATACGTTGGCTGTAGGGGCGGAGGGAGTCAATTACAGGGCCTGCACTTACGCCCAGTTTTCGAACCTTCTTAATATGTTTGTTTACAATTCCTACCAGTTTGTAAAGTTCAAAACGGGTTTGAAGTTCTTTAACAAGGCCGGTATATTGAATTCCGAAATGCCTGTGAGGGAGCACGCCAAAGCCATTAGCAGAGATGGAGTGAATTTTATTTTTAAAGCCTTTTTCGATTAATCCCATTACCGTATCAACCATTGTAAGCCCATTACCAATAATAAGTACATCACCAGTCTGGTTAAGGGTGCTTACCGATGCAGGATGCCATGGGTTGCGGAAATAAGTTACACTCGAAAAATAATCCTGGTTTGTAATTTGAGGGTTTCGTGGAAGTGAGTTTCCGGTTGCAAGTACAATATAATTCGCAATTACTGATCCTCCGTTTTGAAGGATAACTTTCACGGAATTATTTTGCATGAATTCCAGGTTGGTTACATATTCCTCCAGTATTTCAACATCCACATCATTTCGTTTTGTGCCCAAAGTGGTATCCCAAATATGTTGCAGATACTCACCGAATAAATTTCTAGGCAGAAAGGTTTTCGCAAGTAAATCCGTTTCGAACTCTTTATATTCCTCTCTTGCTTTAACCCACTTGGTAAAATGCATTGGGTCTTCAGGGTATGCACTCATATTGTTTGCAGCCACATTCAGCAAGTGTTTCGAGGAATATGATTTGAAAGCAACACCGAGAATAAAAGGTGCTCCGGCATTTATTATTGTAATCTTCAAAGGCGATTTTGCATCACGAATCAAGTTAACTGCAGTCATTGTGCCGCAGAAACCGCCACCAATTATTACTATATGTTTGGTGTATGACATATACTCTTAATACATTTCGAATGCTGCACGCAGAAAGGTAAGCGCGTCAGTCGGCACATTATTTTCAACAGGCCCGCGCTTTTTGCCAAGCCTTACAACTACCATGTGTTTATCGGGAATCACAAAAATATATTGCCCGAGAATACCACGGCAGTATGGTACATTATGCCCGTCGCAATTTAGTATCCACCAGTTGTACCCGTAGTGTTCATCTAAAGCAGGCTTCATGGAAGTCTCCACATAATCTTTTGGCACCAGTTGCATTCCTCCGCATTTGCCAGAGTCGAGATACAACTCTCCAAGCCTTGCAAAGTCAAGGGCGTTCGAGTTAAAACAGCAATATGACTTCTCTATTCCTCCTTCATGGTCGAGACTCCAGAAAGCAGGATGCTCGGCACCGAGAGGCTGCCATAGTTTCTCTGCGGCATAATCGGCAAGGGTTTGTTTTGTAGCGATTGTAAGAATATATCCCAAAAGAAATGAGTTACCGCTTTTGTAAATAAATTGCTTTCCGGGTTGTTCAGTCACTTTATATTTTAATGTATTTCCGATGAGGTCGTTTCCATAATAACCCTCAGCAGGATACGCAAAAGGACTAATATAACTTTCTTCGTAGTTCATGCCCGAACTCATAGTAAGGAGGTCTTTGATGGTTAGCAGACTATCCATTCCCGTTTTAAATTGGGGTATAAAATCATATACGTGCTCATTGACGCTTTTTATTTTACCCTCCTGAATGGCAATACCAGTAAGGATGCTAACAATGCTTTTCGCCATTGAAAAGGAATTGGTGTGAGATGTGTCTGAGTAGCCATCCCAATATTGTTCAAAACAAATCGAGTCATTCTTTATGATAACAAATGCTTCTGTCTGAAGCCTTACAAAATCTGCCAGGTACCTGGGATAAATTGATTTCTTGTTATAGTCTTTTGAAACAGGCCAGGGGCGTGGAGTTCCGGTTTTAACTATTCTGTTAGGGAAAATGCCATATTCATCAATGCTTGGGCCGGACCGTCCTTTTAGATAAGTGTTAGCTACAGCTTTATAGATATAAAACCTGCCGGTAATAATTATAACTAAGTTAAGAATAATTAATATTGCAAGAATAATGTAGCCAACCCACTTGAAGAATTTTTTCATGGACTTTATTTTAGTCCAAATATACAAAATAGGCTTGAAGCAAGTAAAATCCGCTTTACTCTATAATTACCTTTCCGCTCGAAATATAGAGGCCTGCCTTAGTGGCAACCTTATATAAGTATACTCCGGCTGGTTTTGTATTCAGATTTAATTCCGTTTTTCCGGTGTTCAGTTTTGAAGTAAATACAGTTTGCCCAAGCAAATTATAGATTTCAATTTGTGCTTCTTCATTATTGTTTTGCAGTGAAACAGTAAAACTTCCATTGTTTGGATTAGGATAAACCGTAACTGTTCCTTCAGATTTGACAGGAGTTACAGCACTTAAAATTGTACGATATAGTGGAGTTTCCCAAACACCTCTTCCGAAAAAACTAACCCGCAAAGAACTGTTAGCACTACCATCATTATACATCATCATATTAGAAATACGGCAGGTTGCAGGCAGCCCTTTTGAAAAGTTAAGCCAGTTAGCCATAGTGGTGTCGCGATACCAAACAGCATCGCCGGTTGCCAGGTACATTGCATCATTCGGGCCAAATGCATCATTATATATATTAATGATATTTACTTTAGGAAGATTAAATGTAATATTTGTCCATGTTGCGCCACGGTCCTGAGACTTGTAAATGTATTTTCCACAAGACATATACACGGCATTCGAATCATTCTTCACTGTAGCTAGGCAACTTCCATTTACTACGGACGATTGGGTTGTATCGGAAGTCCATGTTGGGGTTGTGCTCAACGCATTATTTGTGTAATAGAACTTTCCATTTTTAGTAACTGCATAAAGCACATTGGCATTGGTGGCTGAGGATGCCATAGCTAAAACGGGTTGTCCAAAAGAAGAGATTTGTTTCCATGTCGGCGGGTTGTTCGATAAATTGGTTGTTACATAAATATCAGAATCAGCCGCAAAAGCCGTGTTTGGTTGGGTAGGGGGGAAGTCCATCCGGTCATAGTTCCCGTTCGAAAAAGGAAATTTAAGGGATTGGGAAGCACTCAACAAATTTTGGCGGTTGCCGCGTCCAATATCATATTCAGTCGTACTGTCAACATAATCGGCACCAAAAATATCAGTTAAATCCCCACCATTATAGGTTATCCAAGGTTCGGCATTATTGAAATAAATCCCTGCATTATCCTGCGTTCCTGTGCAGATATAATTTTTCTTAATTGGACTGTTTACTGCGTGGTAGCATTCCGTGGTAGATAGCCCATTACTTGCTGTGGTCCAGTTAGCCGAACCATTCCATGTTCTCCAAACGCCTCCATCATTAGCAAGGAAGAGCTCTGTCGGTTTGGACGGTGAAAAAGTCATATAGTGCATATCAGTATGTACTCCTGTCCACCAACGGTAGTAGGTCATCCAGTGTTTTCCACCATCGGTAGATTTCCATACACTGTTGGCACAAACATAAATAGTGTTTGTATCCTTTGTATCTACAATCATATAAAAGTTGTAATTACCCTGGTAATATCCGCCCAGCGAATTTGTATCGTACCCATTTAAATCGCAAAAGTTGGCAGGCTTAACAACTGCAAAGGATTGTCCACTATTATCCGATTTAAGAATTGGTGTGCAGTTAGCGCTGTCATCTCCAACAAATGTTAGGTAAACCATATTGGAATCTGCTTTGGTAACACCAATTCTTCCCCCGCCCTGGAGGCCTGCAGCCTGAACCGGAATTACAATAGTAGTCCATGTGGAACCCATATCATTGGACACTAAGAATGAAGAATCGGTCGCAGCATAAATCGTTGAAGTGCCCGGATTGGGTTTAAATTGCATGTCCCTGAATTTACCGCCCATATATTTTTCAAACCATATGGCACCGCCATTGGTAGATTTCCATATACCATCATTGGTGGCAGCTATTAAAGTATTGTGGTCTTTAGGCGACATTAATATTTCAACTGCAAGCCTGTTAGCCATTCCTGTATTAGAAGATTTCCACGATACACCCATATTGGTGCTTTTCCAAACTCCATAGCGGGTGGAATAATAATTTGCATCGCCTGTACCGAGATATAAAATGCTATCGTTAGTATAATCTATACATACAGAAGCCGCAGTAGCACCTGCCTGTGCATAAGCTGAAGTGGTGTCAGTTCCTGTAGAGGTCCATGTAGTACCTGTATCTGAACTGACAAATAATCCTCCGCCGGCACTTGTGCAATACATTTTCAAAGGATTCAACGGGTCGAATTTTATCTGTTCAATTCTTCCAATTCCATTAATTTGTCCAACTCCATCGGTAGGAAATTGTATAGGCCCAACCAATGTCCAATGGCCTGAAATCTGGCAAAAAGAAACATTTGCAATCAACAATAAAAACAGTGATATAGTTAAGTAAATAGGTTTTCTCATTTGGTTTGATTTACGGGGGTTGCACGTCGTTCATCTTGAATCATTAAAAGGCGTTGGGTTGGATAAAGAATACTGCCATTATCCTGAACATAAGGCTCTACCTGTATTTGCCAATATTTAAACTTGTTGTATTCGAAAGCATAAGGAATGTTTTTTCTTTTTGCAGCAGTATCAGGCATACCCGCTTCCTCGAAACGTTCATTTTCGGCCTGTGGTTTTTCTCTTCCTTTCCAATATGTATTAAATGCATTTACTGCTTCAAAATAATTGGTGTTGGTGTCATCCATCATTTTTATCCAATAGGGATATTGGGAGTAGTTTTTATTTGCTTCATTCTGGGCATTGGCTTTCCCTAAAAGCAAGGAAAAGGCAATTCCGAGAAAGAGGCAAAGTGATTTCATTCTTATTTGCATAACAATAGTAGTATTAATGAAATGAATCGGTATGGTATGTCGGGGAGTTCCAAAACTATTCAATTTTCGGAACAAAACATTAGACCTATATCAGGTTCTCCATTTCAACTAAAGGAAATGGAGCTGAATAGTGGATAATCTATAACTTTGCAAACCAAAACCCGTATAGAGAAAGCAAACTGTTTTAGCAATTATGAAAAACTCTCAGATAACAAGACTCATAGCCCTTTTAGGAATGGTTTTTCTGTTTGGTTATTGCAAAAAGCCTACCGAGTTTAAAGAGATAGAAGTGGATAGCTTATTTACTCTGCAAGTGCCTGTATATTTCCACTCTACCCGCGACATTATGCCGGAGGATGCCCCAAGGAATGTGCATCAGTACAGGGATAGTGTAGGAGAAATTTGTATGCTGATTTTTGATTCAACCAGGGAGGATATAGGGATACCCGATTTGAAGACATTTTATGATTCTATGGTGGCTCAAACCAATATGGATTCCGTAAGGATTGTCTCTAAATCATTAATAAAAATTGATAATGATTCAGCTTTTCGGGCGGAAATTACAGGTATACAGAACGGCCAGCGGATATTTACTGAAATTGAATGCATAGCTACCAAAGACAGGTATTATCATATTGCAACATGGGCTAGCCTGCGCAGGCGCGAGGAGGTGAGCCCGGACATGATAAAGATGTTGAATTCCTTTCATGACATAAGTCATAAAAAAATATGACAATTCTATGACAATGCAGGTCGCAGGTTGATAGATATTTGCATTGTCAAAATAACCCATGAACCGATATTCTGTAATTGCATTTAACCACCACTCAACCGGAATTAAAAACCTGGATGAGGTATTTGTAGACGAAACAGTTCTTAACGAAAGGCTTCAAGCCATTAAGTCAGAACTTAAAGCACAGGGACTCATGTATCTTGCTACATGCAACCGTATGGAGTTCTTTTTCTCATCGTTGCAATCTATTTCTAAGGATGATACAACCAAGCTTCTTCACATTTTACACCCTGAATGGAAGGCAGAAAAGGTAGAGAAATTTGCAAAATCAGCATTGATATTTAGCGGAGAGTCTGCTGTTAGACACGTATTCAACGTAGCTTCTTCATTAGATTCATTGGTTGTTGGCGAGAGGGAAATCATTACCCAAATACGGAATGCCTATGACTGGTCTCATCAACAAGGATTGACCGATGATTTCATCCGCATTTTGATGCGTAAAACTATTGAAACCGCAAAGAAAGTATATACCGATACCAAGATTGCGGAGAAACCTGTTTCTGTTATGTCTCTGGCATGCCGTAAATTGCAGGAGTGGCGCGTAAGCAGTAACTCAAGGGTGATTATGATTGGAGCAGGACAAACAGCCGATGTGCTGGTGAAATATTTAAGCAAACACGGATTTGCAAAATTTGCAGTGTTTAACCGCACTTTGAAACATGCAAAAGAATTGGCAGCAAAGTATAGTTCTGTAGAAGCTCACTCATTGAAAGACCTGGAAAACTATAAAGAAGGTTTTGATATTCTTATTACTTGCGTGAAAAGCGCAAAACCGATTGTGGATGTAGCACTATTTGAAAAGATACGGAATGGTGAGACAACTATGAAAACAATTGTCGATTTAGGCTTGCCTCTTAATGTAGATAAAAAAGTATTGGAACTTGAAAATGTACAGGGTGTAACTACTGCAGATGTGGAGGCTATTGCAAAAGAAAATCTTGACGGACGTAAATCAGAAGTAAGTGCTGCCAACACCATTATAAATGCTGCTGTTGAAGAATATTATAAAGACATACAGGGACGGAAAATAGAACGCGCCATGAGCGTGGTTCCCGAAAAGGTGCATAAAATAAGGGAGCAGGCTATTACTTCCGTTTTCTCTAAAGAAATTGAAGGACTAAGCCCTGATTCTAAAGTAGTGCTTGAAAAAGTAGTGGATTACCTGGAAAAGAAATACATAAGCATACCTATGCAAATGGCAAAAGAAATTTTGCTGAATCCGGAGATATATAGCTAATTTTGAAGCTCAAATTTTATACTGTTAATTGAATTCTCTGCATGGGGAAAGTTATATATAAAAACGATAGTGCCGCTCATCCGTTACCACCAACGGAAGATTTTCCGGATAGTCTCTTTAAGACTGCCTTTAAAATTACCAATAATGGTATGGCTATTTTGGACAGGTCATATCCCATTGAGGTGAATGACCAGTTCCTGAATCTTATCAAGAGAAGCAGGGAAGATATTATTGGTTCTGATATACTGCGGTATGTTTATAAAGACGATTTAGAACTTGTTAAAGAGGAAATCAGGAAAAACCGTGAAGTTATATACGAAATCAGGTTTAACAAGGGTGATGGCGCTATCGGATATTTTGAACTGCGTGGGCATCCGATTTTGTATAAAGGGAAAAAATGCCGCCTTCTGCTTGTAAGGGAAAATGAGATGCAATTTAAGCTCACCAACTCCGAAAATCAAAAGAATATATTTATAAAGGCGGAGTCAAAACTTGTAAAAATACGTACTAAGGATATCGTATATATTGAAGCTTTAAAGGATTATGTGAATATTTTCACATTCGATAATAAACATATAATCCGTTCAACAATGAAAGGCATACAAGATAAATTACCTGCAGAAAAGTTTGTCCGTGTGCATCGTTCATTTATTGTAGCTGTGGATAAAGTTTCTTCTATTGACCATGCCAAAGTTATTTTAGACAATGGCGCAAGCGTACCACTGGGAGGCCTTTATAAAGAAGAGTTTTTGGAGAAATTAAATATGGTTTAGTCGGAGCCCGACTGGCATTTAGGGCTATAAAAACTTAATACGGTTTAACCAGTTCGAAGTCTATCTTCTTACCTATCAAATCAGTTTTCTTGACACGCACATTAACAGTTTGTCCCAATTGAAATGTCTTGCCGGTCCTTTTGCCACGCAAGGTGTAGGATGATTCATCATAGTAATAATAATCACCTTCAATATCTCTTGCCCTAACAAAGCCTTCGCATTTGTTCAATTTCAATTCTACAAAGAAACCATACTCTGTAGACCCTGATATGGCGCCTTCATAAACCCCATCTCTGTGCATTTCCATATATTGCACCTGTTTGAATTTAACCGAAGCACGTTCCGCCTGTTCTGCCTTGCGTTCCATTTCGGAGCAATACTTGCATCGGTCTTCCAAAGACGTTCTATCAGGTGGGGTTTGTTTATTACGGATATGATCAAATAATATACGGTGAACTAACAAATCGGGGTAACGGCGGATAGGGGAGGTGAAGTGGGTATAATAATGAAATCCCAACCCGTAGTGGCCAATATTTTTTGTCGTATAAAAAGCCTTTGCCATAGTACGGATGGCAAGCAAGTTAATAATGTTTTCGTAAGGTTTTTTATGGGCATCTTTCAATAAAGAATTAAATGATGCTGCGAGGTTCTTTGTTTTGTTGAAGTCCCGCATGATGCCTGATTTGGCCAGGAACTCTGAGAATTTTTTCAGCTTTTCATCATCCGGAACATCATGCACGCGGTAAACAAAAACACTATTTTTTATTTTGCCCATTATCTCGGCAACCGTGCGGTTGGCAAGCAACATAAAGTCCTCAATTAGTTCATGTGCATCGTTCGATTCCACAAAAAATACATCTATCGGAATACCCTTTTCATCCAGTTTAAACTTGGTTTCCGTTTTTTCAAATGGAATAGAGCCCTTTGCTATACGTTGTTCACGGAGTTTTTTAGATAATATATCGAGGGTTAATATTTCGCTGGAAAGATTGTCGTGCTTGCCCTCAATAATTTCCTGAACTTCTTCATAAGTGAATCTTCTGCATGAATTAATAACTGTTTTGCCTATCCAATGATTCAGCACTTCTGCAATAGGTGAAATTTCAAACACCACCGAAAAACAAAGTTTGTCCTCATTTGGATTTAGGGAACATGCCTCATTAGATAATGTGAATGGAAGCATGGGAATAACCCTGTCTACAAGGTAAACTGAGGTTGCGCGTTCTATAGCTTCATCGTCTACTGCTGAACCGGGGGTAACATAGTGGCTCACATCTGCAATGTGTACGCCAATTTCCCAATTGCCATTTTCAAGTTTCCTGATAGATAATGCATCATCAAAATCTTTAGCATCAATCGGGTCAATTGTGAAGGTGGTTATCTTCCGGAAATCCCTCCTGCTTTTTAATTCATCGCTGCTAATCTCTCGAGAGATAGATTCAACTGATTTTTCAACATGAGGTGGAAAGTTTGGAGCTAATTCATACTCCTCCATAATGGAATTAATCTCAGCAAAATGCTCTCCGGGAGTGCCTAAAACATTGGTGATTTCTCCTTTTGGATTTTCATCTCCAACTTCCCAACCGGTAATAGTTACTAGTACTTTCTGCCCATCTTTTGCATCCTTTATTTTATCGCCGGGAATATAAATATCAGTAGGCAGTTTAGCATTATCAGGAGTTACAAAAGCAAATCCCTTTGAAAGAGCTATCGTACCACTGTAAGAGGTTTTTTCCCTTGAAACAACTGACAGAATACGACCCTCAGGGCGCGTGTGTCTGGCAGATTCTTTAATGGCAACTTTTACAATGTCGCCATGCAGCGCATTGGCAGTTTTACCTTTTTGAACAAATACATCGTGCTCCGATTCTTCTGAAATTATATAGGCAGTTCCAGATGACTTCATGTCAACCTTCCCTGTGATGATGCGGCTTTCCTTAATTTTATGGAATTCGCCTTCCCTGTGTTTAAAAGGAGTAGTTTTTTTGCTTTTTGGTTTCTCCTTATGTCTCTCGTTATGTCTTTTCTTGTTTCTCATTTTACCATTCGTTGGCGCAAAGCCTCAAATAAAACAATACCTGCTGAAACGGAGACATTCAGGGAATCAATTTTGCCCATCAGTGGTATTTTCACTTGTTTGTCAGATAATCTTAATAACTCACTTGAAATGCCTTTACCCTCTGAACCCATAATGAACGCAGTGGGAGCACTCAAGTCAATATCAGTATAAGATACGTCTGCTTTCTCGTCGCAAGCCAATACCTGCACACCCGATTCCTGCAAGAAATGAACTGTATCAGTAAGGCTGTTCTCACGGCAAACGGGTAAAATATTTAATGCTCCGGCAGAAGCTTTCATGCCTTCGGCATTTATAAGTGCAGAGCCTTTCCGTGGAATAACCACCGCGTCTGCTCCGGCGCATTCGGCTGTGCGGACAATGGCGCCCATGTTACGTACATCGGTTATTTCATCTAATAACAGTATTAATGGGATTTTTCCTTTCTCAAAGAGGAAAGGCAGGATATCTTCAATTTTCTGATAAGTAATTTCAGATACGTATGCCACCACACCCTGGTGATTCTTTGATGTTATCCTTTTCAGTTTTTCAAGGGGCACATATTGAAAGAGGATGTTATTTTCCCTCAGAAGTCGTTGGAGATCCTTGGCTACAGCACTGGTAAGGTTGGTTTGCAGAAATACTTTTTCAATCTCTTTTCCGCTTTCTATCGCTTCAATAACAGGCCTGAGTCCGAATATGAAGTTGTCTTTTGGGTTTTGCATTGTACTAATTAAAGTACAAAGTAAGCAATAAATGCGCTAATAGAGGGTGATGGAACTTATAAGTTATGAGTTATAAGTTATAATTTAAGTTGATTTGTGATAGTATTTTGTAATTTTGTTTTATGAATTGCCTTTTGTAATCAGCGTAAAGTAATGCCTATAAAAATATTGAATAAAAAAGTAATCTATTGTTTTCTCAGCGGGGTATTGACTTCTCTTTTGGTTTTTAGCGAATCATACCGTCCTCCCGGATATTCTATGCTGCTTGAATGTTTAGTTATAGGTATTATTCCAAGTATGCTTTTCCCTATGGCTTTATTAGTGACAGAGCGCGAGGTAAGTGTCAATAATATAAAGAAATTCTTGTTTTTATCCTCTATGTTGTATTTACTTTTTGCAATCAGTATGTGGATAACCACCATCCATAATTTTTTCATTCCTATAGCGCTTCTGGTAATGAGTGCAGTATATCCTTATGTTGTTTTAGTTGCTTATTACAACCTGGTAAAAAAGGTGCGTTTATACAAAACCTCCCGCAACTGGATAGTCGTGTTGAGTGTTAGTTGTACTATAGTCTTTATTCTGGCGGCATTCATTAAAATTCATTGGTTGCATCATATTAAATACATATTCGAGGAACGAATGATGTACTACTTCCTTTTTGTAGTGTGGACTTGCCCTATATGGCAGACTGGGTTTGCTATTGCGGTTACAATGGAAAAGTAAGGAAATCTGCAAAGTGTTAACTTTGTTATATGAAATTCATGCACATAAGCAAGTATATAACTAGTGCTCTAAGTATGTTTTTATTTAGCACTCTTTCTCTTCCAGCTCAACAATTGCTATTTCGTGGTCAAAAGGTAAACGAAATCAAAATAATATCAGATGAGGGCGTTTATAATTTTAAAAAACGAGCTTTAACTGGAATTGCCGATACATTCAGCATTAAGTTTGATAGTGCTAACGATAATTATTTTATAAGTAAATACATCAAACTTTCAATTTATCAAGGTGTCGACAAGGATACAATAGAAAGAATTCACATAAAGAAACTTAAACATTTTCATCAGATCATTGAAAGGAAAATGCTTGATACATTACTTCAAGCCTTTAATCATAGCATCTTTCCGATTGATTTCAATTCATTGGAAATTTCAAAAGGCCATTTTTTAGAGTTGGTTAAAAAGGAAAAAATAATTAAAATCGCGAAGCTATATGAAGAGGATTGGCGCTTTAAAAGGAAATATTCTGAAGAGGAGGATAATAATAATTTTTTTAAAGGACTTCAAAGTGTGGATACCCTGAACCTTTTCTTAAAAGCAAAATTTGATACAACTTGTTGCATGATGGTTACAGATGTTTGGAATGTTACGACAATTCATATTTGTGCTGGTAACAAGGTTTTTTCTTTTGAATCAAAGTATCCATACCCCTTTAGGCAACCATGGTTTGAATTGCCTGATGGTTTTGGCTCTAAGGCAATACTAAACCCTGAAATAAACAGACAACTTTTGAAGATATTGCCTGAATATTTTATTACAAGGAGTAATATAGATTATCATTACATTATGAACAGTTATATTTTATGGTATTTGAGGAGACGAGGAATTGTTTCGCGGTGTTTCGCGCCAGATTGACCCTGAAAAATATTATTCCCTCAAAAAGCTTAAATTTGTATGTTTGCCAAATAATTAAGAAAAATGAAATTTTTTATAGACACGGCTAATTTAGCCCAGATAAAAGAAGCACAGGATTTAGGCGTGCTCGACGGAGTTACCACCAACCCATCGCTGATGGCTAAGGAAGGGGTAGTTGGGAAAGAAAACATCTACGAACATTACCGTAAAATATGTGATATTACCGATGGTGACGTAAGCGCCGAAGTTATTTCAACTGACTACGAAGGTATGCTGAGAGAAGCAGCTGACCTCGTGAAGATACATCCACGTATAGTGGTGAAAATCCCAATGATTAAAGAAGGCGTGAAGGCTATAAAATATTTGCACGGACAGGGAATAAAAGTAAACTGTACCCTGATTTTTTCAGCGGGACAGGCATTGCTGGCTGCTAAAGCAGGCGCTGCTTATGTTTCTCCTTTCATTGGAAGACTGGATGATATTTCTCAAGACGGAATGGAGTTGATTGCGCAAATCCGTTTGATATTTGATAATTACAATTATAAATGTGAGATACTTGCGGCCTCTATCCGCCACCCTGTTCATATTGTAAAGTGCGCTGAATATGGTGCTGATGTTGCAACTTGCCCGCTCAGTTCGATTATGGCGTTGTTAAAACATCCGCTTACTGATATTGGCCTTGAGAAATTTTTAGCTGACTACAATGCGTCTCAAAAAGTAAAAGCATAAATCCAATGAAAACAATCCGTAAAATATCGTTATTGGTTGCAGGTGTAATGCTGGCTTCGCTGTTTCTTTCATCTTGTTCGGCAGGCCATGCGTCCAGCAGGCACAAACATCCTGCTTCGGGTTCTAAAATGTTTTAACGAGTTCGAGCTAACTTATTTTTTACCGTTCAGCTTGTTTTGTAAAGCCTGCAAATGGTCTCTAAGCCTTGCTGCCTCTATAAAGTCCATTTCTTTGGCGGCTTTTTCCATGGCTTTTTTAGTGCTACCCTCCAATTAGTAATATCATTTAAAGAACTATAAAACTAAATAAGCATTATACTTATTTATTGTAAAATTGTAATCTAAATTAGCCTAATATGGAGTTAAAGGAAATGATTAATGAAATTGAACTAGTATATAGGGAAATTGGGGGTAGAGTAGTTTCTTCATACCCTAAGGATACTGTAATAATGAGATTTTTTAAAATCTCCCCTCGCGAGGATATGTTATGTCTTGTTACACTGGAATTATTAATTTCCTCAATGGTTAATGAAGAGAATTTTGGTATTGGTTTTACAACATGCTGCGCCAAGAGTTTTTCAGAAAATGAAGCCCCTCCTATCTCTCACAATGAACTTTTTGTTGAATCAGATTTTGTATACACAGACAATAGAATAATTGCAAGTTCAGGGAACATATTATTCTTTCCACTCGAAGAAGAATCGGTAAAAAGGACATTGCAACAATTAAAAGATTTCATCCTAAGTCAGGTTCCTAAAATTGATGGATTACTTAAAGGGCTTCTTGAATCTCAAGAGAAAAATGAGTAGTATTTGGGGTAGTTTATAGAAACCACTAAAGGGTTAAAACCCAAAGCGGATGAATTCACCAATGCAGTAAAAAGGGCATTAGGTCGCGTATCAGAGTTTCCCCGCTAACTTATTTTTTACCGTTCAGCTTGTTTTGTAAAGCCTGCAAATGGTCTCTAAGCCTTGCGGCTTCTATAAAGTCCATTTCTTTGGCAGCTTTTTCCATGGCCTTTTTTGTACGCTTGATTTCCTCTTCCAGTTTAGGAATGGTTTGATATTCCGTCAGCGATTCCGCAGCCAGAGCGGCATTCTGAGCTTCGGTATTGGCTAAATATATTTTAGCTTTCGTGCTTCTTGAATCACCCAAACCGGCTTGCTCCATGATGCTTTCCTTACCCTTAATAATTGTGGTTGGGGTAATGCCATGTTCATAATTGTATGCAATCTGGCGTTTGCGCCTGCGTTGGGTTTCGTCCATTGTCCTTTGCATTGAGCCTGTAATTCGGTCGGCATACATAATAACACGCCCGTTAGAGTTACGGGCCACACGGCCTACAATCTGTGTAAGTGAGCGCTCCGAACGCAGGAATCCTTCTTTATCGGCATCTAAAATAGCAAGAAGTGATACTTCCGGCAAATCAATACCTTCCCTCAGAAGATTAACTCCAATCAGCACATCAAACAAACCCATGCGTAAATCGTGAAGTATTTCTACACGCTCCAATGTATCAATATCCGAGTGAACATAGCGGCAACGCACATCTACCTTGGCAAGGTATTTAGCAAGTTCTTCCGCCATGCGTTTGGTGAGTGTGGTAATAATCACTCTTTCTTCAATCTCTACATTTTTACGGATTTCTTCCAATAAATTATCAATCTGGTTAAGGGTGGGGCGCACTTCAATAATAGGGTCCAGTAAACCCGTTGGGCGTATTAATTGCTCCACCACAACCCCTTCAGCTTTTTGTAATTCATAATCAGCGGGAGTAGCACTCATGAAAATGGTTTGCTTTTGGAAAGCCTCGAACTCGTCAAACTTTAATGGCCTATTGTCTAGCGCAGAAGGCATACGGAAGCCATAATCTACCAAAGTTGTTTTACGGGAACGATCACCGCCATACATTCCATTAATCTGTCCGATTGTAACATGGCTTTCATCAATAACCATCAAGAAGTCCTCGGGGAAATAATCCAACAAACAATAAGGTCTTGCGCCGGGTTGCCTGCCATCGAAATAGCGGGAATAGTTTTCAATACCTGAGCAATAGCCCAGTTCACGCATCATCTCAAGGTCATAATTAACGCGTTTTTGAAGGCGGTCCGCTTCTTCGTCTTTGCCAATTTCTTTTAGAAAATCAACCTGCTTTACCAAATCTTCTGCAATGTTTTGAAGTGACTTAGCAAGTGTATCCGGAGAAGTCACAAATATGTTTGCAGGGTAAATTTTTATGGAATCAAGTGTCTCAATTCTCTTTCCTGTTGAGGCTTCAAAAGTTTCAATTTCTTCAATCGAATTTCCAAGGAATTGCACCCGTAAAGCATAATCTGCATAGGCTAAATAAATATCAACGGTATCTCCTTTTACCCTGAAGTTACCTCTGTCAAAGTCACCTTCGGTGCGGGAATAGAGGGCGGTTACCAATAAATTTAAAAGTTTGGTCCTGCTTATTTTTTGTCCTTTTTGAATGGGGATAACTGTATTTTCAAACTCCACCGGGTTACCGATACCATAAATACACGATACCGATGAAACCACAATAATATCGCGCCTTCCGGAGAGTAGGGCAGAGGTGGTTGCTAACCGCAACTTCTCAATTTCTTCGTTTATGGAAAGGTCTTTTTCAATGTATGTATTGGTAGTTGGAAGGTAAGCCTCCGGCTGATAGTAATCGTAGTAAGAGACAAAATATTCAACTGCATTCTTTGGGAAGAATGTTTTAAACTCCCCGAAAAGCTGTGCCGCCAGTGTTTTGTTATGACTTAATATAAGCGTAGGTTTCTTCGTATTCGCAATAACATTGGCCATGGTAAAGGTCTTTCCGGAACCGGTTACACCAAGCAATACCTGGTTAGCAATACCATTTGTAACTCCTTTGGTGAGTTGTTCAATAGCTTGTGGCTGGTCGCCTGTGGGGCTGAAAGGTGCTTCTAATTGAAATTCCATAGTTGCAAAGTTAGGCAATAAACTATGAACAATAAACGAGGAACTATGAATTGTAGGCGGATTGGCGGAATTTCGTCACTGCAAGGAACGAAGCGGTCTCTGAACTAATGGAATTAACATTAAACTATAGATTATTTTCCGATTGGCCCAAATGTCGGTTGATACAACGTCTTAATTGTTGGTCCGGTTTTTTGAAGATTTTATTTATTGTTGAGACATATCTCATTTCACACCCAACACATCCATAAACTTTATCTTTTTTTGTCTTAAATACTTGTATGACTTTTATTTGTTCATCAGATAAAAGTATCGCCCTCGTTTTAGATATATTTTCAATAGCAACTATAGTCAAGAATTTTAAAGTGATGTTAGTTGAAAAGACAAGTTTCACCAAATCAGTGTCGTTCTTGACTTTTATTAAATCTCTTACCCAACACAATTCTGATGATAAGTCACCCGCAATACCACAGCCCATGTGAATGTCTATTATTGTATCTGTACGGGTTTTATTTTGTGCCGACAGATCGATGTGAGCAAAAATTAGAATAAAAAGCGTCGTTATATAAAAGTTGCGGAAATGCATTATTCAAAGTTACAAAAGAAAACCATAGCTATTATAGTTGACTAATTTAGGAACATTTCAATTTCTTTGCTTTTTATTTATTGGGATGCCGAAACAAGTTCGGCATGACCGAAACAACTTTTCGGGAGGAGGGGCGGCTTCGCCGCCCCTCCTCCCTCCTACAAGAAGCGAGTACAGGGTCATGCCGAACTTGTTTCGGCATCACTACAATACAGAAAGAATACTAATACTTCATTTCTTTATTTTTCCTTATTATTGTGGTACAATAAACCCCATTATGTCAGTCTCAAAAGAAAATGAAAGGCTTGAGTTTTTCTCCGATGGAATCTTCGCTATCGCTATCACCCTGCTTGTATTGGAAATAAAAGTTCCAAACGAAGAGTCTATTCATTCTGTTCATGAATTCTGGATTGCGTTAAGTAAACTTTGGCCGAACCTGTTTGCGGTGGTATTGAGTTTTACAATTATCCTATTGGGATGGCTCTCGCATCACGGGATATTTAAATTGCTGGATAAATCATCATTGCACCTGATGTTTGCCAATGGGTTCTATTTACTTACCATCGTACTATTCCCTTTTGCATCGGCACTTGTAGCTGAATATTTAGGAACAGAATATGCAACCCCCGCAGTTGTTATTTATTGTGCTTTTAATCTGTTGCAATCAATAGGATATGCTTTGCTGCTCTATTCTACTTTTAAACCCAAGCTGCTTATACGGGATGAGCATAGCCAAAAACAAATGCGCACCAAAACTCACGGACCCAGGTTAGCAATACCCATTGTGCTCGCTAGTGCCATTATTGCTTTCTGGTTTCCTGTTTTAGCCTTTTGCATTATCACTTTAATGTGGGTAGCTATCATATCAAGGCTTTTCTGGTTCCACAGGAAGTTCTCTAAATAGTGATAAGTTATGAGTGATAAGTTAGTTGCAAATTGGCTCGGTCATGCTGAACTTGTTTCAGCATCACAATAATTCGCACACGAAAAAAAAGACAATATGAATCTACCCGGACAAATAGCAATACAATTGAGGGCAGTTTATTTTGGAGGGAACTGGACCGCAGTAAACTTTAAAGACAGTTTAAAGGATGTTACATGGCAACAAGCCACCACCAAGGTTCATTCATTTAATACAATTGCTACCCTACTGTTTCACACCAACTATTACATGGATGCCGTAACTAGGGTGTTCAACGGGAAACCTATCGATTCTAAAGATGAATATAGTTTTATTCATGCACCAATAACCACCGAAGAGGAGTGGAAAGAACTATTGGATAAAACATACACTGATGTAGAAAACTTTGCTTGTATTATTGAACAGTTACCCGAGAGCAAACTTTGGGAAACATTTGTTAATGAAAAGTATGGCAACTATTATCGCAACCTAACAGGAATTATTGAGCATTGCCATTATCATTTGGGGCAGGTGGTGCTGATAAAGAAGATGGTCAATACGCCATAAGGTGACTCTTGTTAAAGAGAAAATAAAATTAATCTATATTCCCTATTTGAAAATTGGGTTAGGGTTTATAGCTGTCTATACTTTTCTCAACTGGATTTTGTTTGTCAAATTTCAATTATTCCCAAAGATTGACAACATAACCCAAATCGCAATTCCAATTTTCCTTCCTGTGATTCCACTATTAATCTGGTTGAGGCCAAGAATTAAATTATTGAAATTAAAATCGCGTTTCAAAAATGGTGATTGGGTTGCCTTTTATTTTTTTTGTGCATGGATTGGCCTGGTTTTTCCTGCAATTAAAGCCCAGGACATTATGATTGAGGCAACAGGCAAACTTACCCATCTAGAAAATATAAATTCAATAGGTAATGTAGAACCTGCAAAATTCTATACCCTGCAAAAGTGTTACATCGATAAGAAAGATATGGGAATGTATTATCATGAGTTTGTGACTGAGGCACGGTACAAAAGTCCCAGTAATACAGTCATCAGAATAAATATAGTGATTCCAATTTTAGCTGAAATTTCTGATACAGTCAATAAGGCTTGCAATGCGTGGATTGGAATCATGTACAATAAGCCATTTTGGGGAGTTCTTAAAGGGAAGGAGTTGGAAGACGAACGTAAGGCTTTTGTGGAAGAGAGCCAAAAGGATTTTGAAAGCAGAAACATTCAGGAGCTTATATATTTAGATAGGGTTGGTAAAAATTACCAAATGGACGAGTTTCGTGAAGCAATAAAGCGAAGTAAAAAAACAAGTTTATCGGCTGCAAACATTTTTACTGCTGTTAATGCACCATTTGAATCCAGATATACATATGACTTGAAGTGGTTCCTTGTTATTTTCTGTATTGGCTGTGGGGCATGGTTTGGCCTTATCCTAATCCCACCTTTTGATGAACATAAACTTCAGCAATTTAAAGCCAAACACGACCACTCGGAATAATTGCCCATCGGGCCCCGACCTACTTCAAAAAATGAATAATCTTTTCTGCTAATTCTTTGCCAATACGTTGTTGTGCTTCTTCTGTAGAGCCGCCAATATGTGGTGTGAGAGATATTTTAGGATGGTGCATAATTTCCAGACGTGGAGATTTTTCATCTTCAAAAACGTCGAGGGCTGCATGGGCAATGTGGCCTGAGTTTAATCCATCAAGTAAAGCTTGTTCTTCAATTACCCCGCCACGCGATGCATTGATAAGCATTACCCCTTGCTTCATTTTTTTAATCTGAGCATGGGTAATAACCTTTCCTCCCGGTACATGCAACGAGATAAAATCGCTCTTGGCGAGCAAATCATCTAATGAGCAAGTCTTAATATTTACAGATACTTTTTGTGAGCCATTCAAAGTCATTTCCAATGTTGCTTCCGGTATGTAAGGATCGTAAGCAAGAATGTTCATACCTGTCCCTAAACCAAGTTTGGCAAGGCATTGGCCAATTCTACCGAACCCGATTATTCCTAAATTCTTTCCACTTACTTCAATTCCTTTGGCGTATTTTTTCTTCAATGCTGCAAACTCAGTATGGCCTTTTGTGGGCATATTGCGGTTTGATTCATCCAGATTGCGCGCCATGGTAAAAATACTTGCCATAACTAATTCCGCAACCGATAAAGATGACGCTGCCGGGGTATTTACAACTTGAATATTTTTTGATTTTGCATGCTCTACATCAATGTTATCCATGCCCACACCGCCACGGGCAATAAGGCGAAGGGAAGGGCAGGAATCAATCAGGGCTTTGTCGACACGGGTGGCGCTACGCACTACCAATGCATCAAAATCTTCGGCATTAATTACTTCCACTAACTCATCTTGCGGCACTTTTTCAGTAGCAACCATAAAGCCTTCTTTTTCCAGCATCTTGATGCCTTCTTCTTCCATTCCGTCGTTAGCAAGTATTTTTTTCATGGTTATTTTTTAATAATTGTAAATTGTAAATGCAGAATTGTTAATGAATTTCATTTAGCATTTACAATTCACAATTCACAATTATTTTTTATCCGTTTTTCTTTTCCAATTCTTTCATCACGCCCACCAAAGCATTTACATCTTCAATGGTAAGTGCATTATACATGGATGCACGGTATCCGCCCACATCTCTGTGTCCTTTAATGCCTACTATTCCTGCTTCTTTCCACATTTTATTAAATGTTTCTTCCAGTTCTGGTTTGGTTAATAAGAAAGTAGCGTTCATCCATGAACGGTCTTCTTTTACAACTGTTCCGGTGAAGAGTGAGTTACGGTCAATTTCCGCATACATGGCTTCGGCTTTCTTGCGATTTATTTCTTCTATCCAAGCTAATCCGCCATTCTTTTTAAGCCATTTCATCGTCAGGAGGCAAACATAAACCGAGAACACAGGAGGCGTATTATACATCGACTCTCCTTTAATATGCACCTGGTAGTCCAGCATCGAGAACATCTTTCTGCCTGTTTTTCCAAGGATGCTTTCTTTAACAACCACCATAGTAGCACCGGCAGCACCCATATTTTTCTGAGCACCGGCATAAATCAGGTCGAATTTATTGAAGTCCATTTTACGACTGAAAATATCGGAGGACATATCGCACACAACCGGAATTGGAGAATCCGGAAAGTGGTGCATTTGTGTGCCGTAAATAGTATTATTGGATGTAATATGCAAATAATTGGCGTCCGTAGGAATGGTGAAATTCTTAGGAATGTGATTGTATTTTTCTTTCTCAGAAGATCCGACAATATTGATGTTGCCAACCATCTTAGCTTCCTTGATTGCCTTATGGGCCCATACGCCTGTATCGAGGTAAGCGGCTGTACCGCCCGTCACCAAAAGGTTGGATGGAACCATAGCAAACTGAAGGCTAGCGCCACCTCCGAGGAACAAAACTTTATATTCGCTACCTAAACCCATTAGTTCCAGAACAAGGGAGCGGGCTTCTTCCATAATAGCCATAAAATCTTTATCGCGGTGCGATACTTCGAGTATGGATAATCCGGTATTGTTGATATTGAGAACTCCTGCTGCTGCTTCCTGAATAACTTCTGCAGGCAGTATTGCAGGGCCTGCGCTAAAGTTGTGTTTTCCTTTCATAAAGTATGAACTATTTTATAGCGACAAAGGTACAAAAACCCCTTTACTTGGGTTTGTAAACCGGCTTATTTATTTTGTAGTCATGATTTTTAGGATCACTATACTTTGGGTCGCCTTTATCATTGGGGTTGCGAGCCTTTACATTTACAACATAATCCCATGTGCCGTTATTCCATTTTAGCCCATCTACCTGAAAACTAGGTCCGTAATATTGGTGCTGGCCCTCTAAGCCATCTTCTATCGGGCCTAATAGGTCAAACAAAATCATACTTTTAGAATCATCATAACGCAATGACATATAAACCTGTGCAGAATATTCAAATATTAATCGTTTAGGATTCCCTTTATAAGTGGTTGGCAGATGCGTGAATGAGCCTTTTCCGAATGATGGTATTCCTTGCGAATTAAAGGTAAGTATATCAATAAATTTACGTGTTATGAGCTTGTTATAACATTGCAAGGCAAGCAATGTATAGGTATTACTTCCTTTTTCCTTTATAATTTTAAAATAAAGCATTCCAATCCATTTATCGGGAGTACATGTTGTTGCTTGTAAATTAGGGATGTCTGCCGTATGGTCATTCAGAACGAATAAATCATAACGTTTTTTCTTTTCATTATACGATTGAATAAATCCATAATAGCCGTTTGTGCCGCCCGATTTGGGTACATCCCAGTTGATAATACGGAATTTATTGTCGGGTGAAATTAAGCGACCAAGTGTAGTTAGAGAATCAAAAGGATAATCAAAAGAGCCCGGCAAGCGGAGGGCCTTTTCCATCCATGCAAAAAGTTTTGAATTCGCCTCTTCTTTTTCTTTATCGGTACGCGCATTTATACGTGTGTATTGCACCGATTTCATGGAGTCTTCGTACACTTTAAGTAATGAAGCAGAGTCAAATGGAGTAGAGGTCAAAGCCTGAGCATTAGGGATGAAAAATACTCCCAGAAGAAGAAATAATGAAACTACTTTAATACGCATAACCTGACTTAATTGAAATAAGTAAGTTTAGAACCAGCGTATTTATTCTTCAATAGAAAATTATTTAACCCGTTCTTTTAAAAGAGTCGGGAATTTTATTTGAGCCAGGTAGAAAGTTCCGAATAATAGTCCGCTATAAAATAAATCACCAAGTAATTCATTCCTTAAGAAAGGAAGTGCAGCAATATAACAGGCGGTAAATCCGGTTAATGTATGTGGGTATATTCCACTGCCAATCCACATGCCAAAGTCGGAAACAACATACATAATCAGTGAAGAAACAATAGATAGTAATATTACGCGTGGCGCAGTTACTTTGTTGCGTAAAGCGAACCCTGAAATAATGATTAAAATGAAAGTTCCGTAAACCCATTCCATTCCTGCATAAAACCCAAGGATTGCATCACTTAATACAAGTGCCGTGAGCGGAACAAGAAACGCCAATAATTTTTTATTGTATTGTGCAGCGCCAAACAAGGCAACAGCAGAAAGTGCTGTGAAGTTAGGAATATGGGGTAATAAGCGGGTTAATGCAGCTAACAATATTATTGCAGTGATAACAAGGAAACGTGTGTTTAATTTCATATCAGTCTATTGGTTGAGAACTACAAAATTATAAAAAATAGTGATAAGTGATGAGAGATAAGTGATAAGCCTTTGAATTCATGTTCATCTCTCATCACTTATCTCTTATAACTGCTTTGGAGGGGTGGAAGACGGGGCTCGAACCCGCGACCCTCAGAACCACAATCTGATGCTCTAACCAACTGAGCTACATCCACCATGTTTTTTCAGGGCTGCAAATATAACCGTTTATTTGATTGGTGAAGAAGCATAATTTTTCATGACTTCCATCATTACCCAAAAACCCAAGTGCTAGTTATTTTGTATTTTTATCGCATAAAACTGTAGTATGGATGTAAACACCGAAGAACCACTAAAAACCCTGAAAGCCCAGATACTGGAGTATATTGAGTTGAAAACGGAACTCACCAGGCTGTCATTAATTGAGTATATCGCTAAAGTTGCATCCTTAATTTTTGCTGCCATAATTGGGTTCATTCTTATTTCTCTTGTTTTCCTATCACTTTTTATAGCATTATCCTTCTTTATCGGGCAATGGATTCATAGTTATGGTCTGGGATTCCTTATTTCTGCCGGGTTTTACTTGATTTTATTATGGTATTTCTCCACCATTGGCCGCCGTCAGATAAGGAATTATATTGTACGAAAGATTTTAGAACAAACCGACACAACCTCAAACGACGAGTAATTATGGCAAAGAAGAATGCACTCGAACAATTGCAGGAGCGTAAAGCGGAACTCTCCAAACAATGCAAGGCTAAGGGAGAAGAAATAAATGCCCAGACCGATTATATAACCGAACACATTGGCGAAATAGCCATTAAAAGCATTATAGGCAACCGCTTTAAAAAAGGCAAAGAAAAAAAGACCGAAATAATTGAACTATTGGTTGCCGAAGGTATAGATGTTGCTGCCAGCATTCAAAAAGATCCTCATGATATTAAAGATAAACTTTTTTCGGCTGTAAAGAAATCGGCGTCCGGTATTATTAATTTATTGTTTAGATAAAAGATACCCTTTCGGTTTCAAGCATTATAGGTAACGCAACCATTTTCATTGCTTTGTCGTCTAACAATAAAACAGGATCAATGAAAATAGTATCCTAATCCAAACTTCTATTTGAGTGTAATTTACTCTTTCGTCCGTGTTTTATTAATGATGTCTATCTTTGGTACTTTATGTCAGTAAAGAAACTTTTGTTATTTATTTTTCTCGTTGTAAGCAATTTAGTTTTTGCACAGTCTCAACAAAAATTTACAATTAGTGGTACTATTAAAGATTCCGCTTCAGGCGAAGAACTTATCGGGGTTATAGTTGCTGTTAAGGAATTACCTTCAACCGGCGAATACACTAATAAATATGGTTATTATTCTTTAACGGTTAATGAAGGAGACTATACGCTTATTTACAATTACTTGGGCTATAATACCGATTCGATAAAAATAGGATTACACAAAAATATAAAGCAAAATATCAGTTTATCGGTAAGTGGTTCACGACTTGAGGAAGTGAATGTACAGGGTGCTAAACCAACCGAAAATGTAACAAGCGCTCAAACAGGAATGGTTACTCTTGATGTGAAGGAGATAGCCAAGATACCTGTATTCTTCGGAGAGAAAGATGTACTGAAAACCCTGCAATTGTTGCCCGGTGTTATTTCTGCCGGAGATGGTAACAGTGGCTTTTTCGTAAGGGGAGGAGCAGCCGACCAAAATCTTATTCTGCTTGATGAAGCTCCTGTTTATAATGCATCTCATTTACTTGGTTTCTTTTCTGTGTTTAATTCGGATGCTATAAAAGATGTGACTTTGTATAAAAGCGGAATGCCTGTAGAATATGGTGGTCGCTTAGCTTCTGTTGAGGATATCCGCATGAACGATGGCAACGACCAGACCTATCATCTGAGCGGAGGTATTGGGTTAATTTCTTCCCGATTGAATTTTGAAGGCCCGATTAAAAAAGGCAAAGGCTCGTTTTTAGTTTCCGGCAGACGGACTTACGCCGATTTATTTCTCAAACTTTCCAATAATACTGCCCTTAAAAACAGCAGCCTTTATTTTTATGATTTTAATATTAAAGGCAACTATACGCTCGGCGAAAACGACCGGGTTTATATATCCGGATATTTGGGCAAAGATGTGCTTGGTGCCGATAATCAGTTTGGGATCAATTGGGGAAATGCCACCGGAACCCTCCGCTGGAACCACATCTTCGGGACTAAACTATTTTCAAATACCTCATTAATTTACAGTAATTATAATTTCAATATCAGCATAACCACACCCAGTCTGAACATTGGCATTCAGTCAACCATTAAAGATTTGAATCTCAAAGAGGAATTTCAATACTATCCCAATTCAAGGAACAAGGTACTGTTTGGGTTCAATGTTATTTACCACACCATTGTACCCGGCAATATTGTGTCGAACGATTCCAATATTAACAGCACTCATATCCAAAGCCGCTATGCGCTTGAAAATGCTGTGTTTGCTTCCGACGAATTTAAAGTGAGCGACCGCTTAAAATTTGTTGCGGGAATCAGGCTCACATCCTTTAGTTTGCTTGGCCCCGGTACTTTTTATACGTATGATGCAAACGGTATCCCAACCGATTCTGCAAAATATTCCTCGGGTCAATTTGTTAAAACCTATATCAACCCCGAACCCCGCTTTAATGCGACGTTTCTCTTGAATGAAGTGTCTTCTGTAAAGGCATCTTATGACCGTAATGTCCAGAACCTGCATTTGCTTTCCAATTCTACTTCATCCAGCCCGACTGACTTATGGATTCCCAGCAGTAATAATGTGAAACCTGAAATTGCCGACCAGTTTTCTATCGGGTATTACCGTAATTTTTTAAATAATAAATATGAATTTTCGGTAGAGACCTACTATAAAGTTATGCAGAACCAGATTGATTATAAAAATGGCGCTCAGCTGAACCTGAATCAGAATGTGGAAAATGAATTACTCTTTGGAAAGGGCATGTCTTACGGAGCTGAATTTTTTGTAAAAAGAAAGTTTGGAAAGTTAACCGGATGGCTTGCTTACACCCTTTCGAAAACAGAGTTGCAGATACCCGGAGTCAACAATGGTGCATGGTATCCGGCCCGACAGGACATAACAAATGATGTGGATATTGTTGCCATTTACGACCTCAATGCTAAATGGTCCTTCTCGGCTACATGGATTTATAATACAGGTTATCCCGTTACTTTCCCGAGTGGAAAATATCAGGTGAACGACAATGTCATTTACTACTACACATCGCGCAACGGTTACCGGATGCCTGCTTATGACCGGATGGATGTTGGCGCTACCTACAAATGCAAAAAGCATCCGCATTACCAGGCTGAGTGGTCTTTCTCCATTTATAATGTGTACGACCGTTGGAATGCTTACACCATAACCTTCCAGCAAAACCCAAATAACGCCCAGCAAACGCAAACGTTACTCACATCATTGTTTGGAATAATTCCGTCTATATCGTATAATTTCAAGTTTTGAACCATGAACCATAAATCAAAAACAAATATTTTTTTCGCGTACTATTCACGGATTATCCTTTATAGTTCATCGTTCATCGTATGTCTTTTTGTAATGTCTTGCCAAAAAGTAATTAATGTCGATTTGAATTCCACATCCCCTGCCATTGTAATAATCGGAAATGTAAATGACCAGCCCGGCCCTTATATCGTTACACTTCAGCAAACTGTAAATTTCAGTCAGAATAATACCTTTCCGCCTATTAGCGGTGCATTTGTTTCAATAGCCGATAATGAGGGAAATACAGATACCCTGGTTGAAACTATTTCCGGCACTTATAAAACGAAAAAAATTAGTGGCACCCCTGGCAGAACTTATACCCTGAAGGTGGTTGCCAGTGGTCAGACATATACTTCATCAAGCACCATGCCCCAACCCGTAACATTCGATACATTAGTAACTACCTACCGCGTAAGCCCCCGAAATAATGATACTACCTTTTCGCCTATGGCTGTATTCCTCGACCCTGCTGCATTTACCAATTACTACCACTTTGTAGAAACACGGAATGATTCCATTGTTACACGCCAGTTTTTTATTGACGACCAATATACCAATGGCCGCTACATAAATTACTCTATGCGCTCCGATACCTCACTGCACCATGGCGACAGTGTTAAAGTGGAGATGCAGTGCATTGACCAGCCCGTATATCAATATTTCAGCACCTTCCGCCAGGCGTCAGGCAGTACTAATGTAACCCCATTCAATCCTGTTTCAAATATTTCCAACAATGCGCTGGGTTATTTCAGCGCACACACTTCGAGGTATCGGGCTATAAAGGTTCAGTAATTCTTAGTTTGTTCGTCATGGCGAGGCTTTGCGAAGCCATCTTACCAAATCCCACTCTTAGCCCTTAGTTCTTCACTCTTAGCTTTATTTGGGCGTGCCGGCTGATGCCCAAGCCGTCAGGCCATTCGCTACAAGTCCTCGCAAAGCCTGCGGGCTTTCCGCTGCTATCCCTCACGCAAATAGAGCAAATAATAATAATTAGTTTTCGGAAACTATTGATTGAGTCTGTTCATTCTTTACTAGTAATACTTCCTTTAATTGTTTCACTAATTCTGCATTTCTATTCTTTTCAAATTCTGAAATTTTACTCCATTCTAAATTTTGATCCGCTTTTATATAGTTCCTTCCTTTGTATTCTTTTCTTTTAACGTCATTTTCAAACTCTTCATTTATCCATACTTCCGGATCTTTGGCTCTTTTATTATTGTTTTCCTCTCCTTGTAACAACTGTAAATTAAATAAGTAATTAGCTTTCCATAGATAGTTTTTGTCTAATAATTCATTAGATTCATTAAATTTTGACTTAGGATAAATATGGTCAATGTGAAAAGTTGAATTCTTATAGTCTAAATTAGGATATAAAATCTGCAGAATAGGTAATATAGCTGGAGAGCCGTATTGTAAATCTATCATTCGCACTATTTCATCCTCAGATAACGTAAGTGGATATAGTTTGTTTTTTTCTAATTCTAAATTAACACTTTTAAACGTTGTATTATTCTTAATAGCCTTTGCGACGATTTCTAATTTATTATCCAATGATGTGGTGAAGTATGTTTTAATTTGGGATAACCTCACAAATTTTAGTATTTCTTCTTTATCATCATCAGTAATTTCTTTGTATTTATATAAATAGAATGCAATTGAAGTAATTATATATGCAGAGGATAATCTATTTCTGTATCCAAATTCATTTAATAATTTAATGGCGTTGTAAATTTGAAGTGTAATTTCATCCCAGTTTTCCTCTATTTTATGAATGTTGGATTTACTGAAATTCTTTAAAGCAAAAACATGATTGCATTCTGTTAATAGTAAACAAGTTTTAAGTATTTGATCCCTTCCCATTACAGCATAACCCTCATCACTAATAGTATCAATCAATTTATTCATGATATCTCTAATATCAGACGAGAAATTTGCAGTTAAAATAGACATTAACAGGTCTGAATATGATAAAGCAGTTCCACCACTATTTACACGAATAAAAATTTTTAAAACTTTATCCAGGTTTTTTTCTGTTTCCTCAAAATATGAAATTAATTTTTGGATGCAGAACACTTCTTTGAGTTTATCTAAAATATCCGCAGCACTATTACTTAAATTGTGCTCCCTTGCATATGATATGACACTTCCCATTTCTAAAACATCGCCGACTTTAAACCAATATTCAGTTTCAATGTTTTGGAGGGCTTCGTGGACTTTTAAAAATTGAAAGTCATAGTTATCCTCCGGATTTTCGAATTCTGGCTTATGATTAAGGTTTAAATACATTTTTTTTTCTTCATACGAATTGGGATTATCTATCCAGGCCCTTTTCTTCTTTAATGTCCTACTTCCTTTTAACCCTATATATAATGACGTTAACCTTTGCTGTCCATCCAATACTATATTTAAGTCATTTGAATTAACTTGTTCAATATTAATTTTCTGATTATGAACTTCTCTTTCATCATACTTCTCAAGAAATTTATACAATTGAAAATTCAATTTATTGTTGTCTGTTTGAGCATCCCTGTTTGTTTCAATATCTGTTTTTTTTAGTTTCCAAAAAAGAAAGGAACTTATAGGGTATCCTCGTAAAATTGAATCAAATAATTGGCAATTATATCTTATTGAGCAGTATAAGCGTGTAAGTAATTGAATTACTGTAAGAATTGAGGCGTTTTAGGGTGATTGGGTAATGTTTGTAGCTTTGTCAGTAAACTACCGACAAATGCCCAACGGATTCGAGCCACATGACCACTTCAAACGCCTGTATGAAATCTGTAATGAGATTGACATGGAATTTGATAGAGACCGAAGCGAACCACTTTACAAACGGTTTCAATTTGTGATACTGGAATATTATCCAAGTGAAGGCAAGTTATACGGTAGATGGTGTTTGCCGAATGTCAAAGGTATTTCCGAGGCAATGAGCCAGAGAATAAAGGAGAGGATAACGAATGATGTTGGCTTTGTTCGGGACGAGATTTAGATAAACAGCTCTTGAGGTTTTAGCCTTTTCTTTTCCTCATCAGGCAAAGCGTTTAGTAACTCGTAAAGGCGTTCATAGCTGATGTAATACAAATCTTTGCTTTGCGGTTT
>CAIUPO010000037.1 GCA_903901055.1 uncultured Bacteroidota bacterium | reverse complement strand
AACATCATTCGTGAATGCAAAATATTCCGCATTGTTAAACACATCTACAGAGGTAAACACAAGAATTATGGTCTGGCCTGGAATGTCGTTGCTCGATTAGTCAATTTTAAAAATCAATACTTATTTAGGAAAGATGTCTAATGACCTATGAAGGCAAATAGGAACTGATTTAATTTCAGACGAAAATAATAGTGTATTTGGATATTCCAATTTTTATTATAATCTTTGTATAGAATTAAAAATAAATTGCTATGAAAAAATTACAATTCATTTTACTCTTAGCTTTTAGTTCTTCACTCTTAGCTCAGAATCCCACCTATCAGCAAAAGCTTTATTACACCTGCAAAGTTTGGGGCTTTGTGAAGTATTACCATTCCCGCGTATCGGTTTGCCAGGTTAACTGGGATAGTGTTTTGATACATTGTCTTCCATTAGTGAAAAGTGCAGTTACAAAAAATGATTTTAATGATGCACTTGATACAATGCTGAATGCGGCAGGACCGATGGCGCTGACAACTTCACCGCCATGTGATACAATGCCTCCTATGCTGAAAAGAAACCTGAGAACTGCATGGATTAATGATCCAACTATTTTCAGAAATGATGTAATTACAATACTTGATACCATAAATAATAATTTCCGGCCACATACCGAATGTTCTGTTGAAATCAATCCCAATGAGGCGGACGGAGGGTTTTTGTATTTTCCAAGCGGCGATACGTTGATGTTAAATGTAAATGCATACACCAATTATCCGGATGAATGGCACAGGCTGCTGGAAGTATTTATACACTGGAATATTATCAACTATTTCAATCCATATAATTACCTCCACAATGAGCCATGGGACAGTACACTCTATAATACCATAATGCCATTAGACCAGGCAGCTAATGACGAACAGTTTTATTATGCTTTCAGAAGAATGACAGCACAGAATGTAGATGCCCATACCGAAGGCGGAACAGGCGATGGGTATTGTAATTTCCCCGGAGGGGTAAATGCGTGGTATAGCCCATATCTGATGCTGAAATATATTCCAAACCAGTATGTGGTTATTAAATCACAAGTTACCGGAATCTCTGTAGGAGATGCTATCGTTTCTATTAACGGACTTACTACCAAACAATGGGAAGATAGCTTGCGGAATTATGTTTCTGCAGGAGATACGGCTGTTTTCAGGAGGTTTGTAAGTTCTTACATGTTGTATGGAAATTCAGGTGCGCCTTGTACCATTGACTATCTCGATAGTTTGAATAATTCGCACACTGTTGTTGCTCATTGCAATCAAGACTGCTATGCCAATTACCTCAGTATTTGGGATTATGTGAATGGTTATTTCCCAAATGATACACTTAAATCTGCAACATACAAATTATGGAGCGATTGTAATGTTGGGTATGTAAATATGGGGGAACTGCAATCTACCGATGTGAACAATATGTATAGTGCTTTACAAAATACCAGTGCAATTATTTTTGATTTGCGGGATTACCCGAATGGCACAGCATGGCCGATATCGGATTTGATGTATCCTAATTTTATGAATAACGCCAAATTCATGATTCCTGACCCTACTTACCCGGGAACAGGTTATTGGTATTACCAGGGAAATGGAATAAATGGGAATCCAACACCTTATCTGGGGAAAGTAATCTTGTTATTTAATGAGGTGACACAAAGTCAGGGTGAATTTAGTTGCATGATGCTGGGTGCAATGCCAAACGTTACAAAAATTGGTAGCCAGACGGCAGGAACAGATGGGGACGTTACCTATTACCGGTTAAACCTGTATACACAAACTATGTTTACAACTTTGAATACATATTATCCGAACGGGGACAGTACAGAACGGGTAGGTATAATTCCGGATAGTATTATTTATCCAACAAGGAAGGGCCTCTATCATAAAAGAGATGAGGTTTTGGAAAAGGCATTGGAGGTTGTTGGTTGCCCAACATCAGTTCCAATTATAAAAGAATCGAACCCAATAGTTAAAGTTTATCCAAACCCAGCATCAAGCCAAATTACCTTTGAAATAAGTTCAGGAGAAAATAAATGGGTGAGGATAATAGATGAAACAGGAAGGCAAATTCAGACAGGGGCTATTTATAATAATGCAGCACAATTGAATACAATTGCTTATCCTGCAGGAATCTACTTCTACGAAGTAGTGGATAAATCAAATAGGGTAGTGGATAGGGGTAAGTTTTCGGTAGTTCGATAGAATCCTTTAGTGCGGCCTGTTCTTCCGGTGCATCTGCTCGATAGAATCAATTTGATGCAGAAATACTTTGGCATCAGGTTCATGGCCTCCGCGGTGGCAGGTGTAGCATACTACATAATGAATAGTATCAGGACGAGTGGAATTATTCCAGTTGAAATACGTTGAATTTAAATAGGCGGTCATTTTAAACATATTACGCGCAATATTCTTTTCATCTTTCTTATCGCTGGCGAAATCAAGTCCTTTTTTAGTGGTATCGGCTTTTCGGGCATGGCAAAAATTGCAACGCACTCCCAATGAAATACTGAAATTGGCCATAACAGAGTCTAACTGTTCGTCAGTAATATTTTTAGGAAGGACTTTCAGATTTTTAAACCCTTCATCAGGCTTCGCTATTGGACCTGATGAACCATTGGTGAATGCTCCCAGAGTCACTAATATTGCAATTGCAAGTACTGCACTGATATGCCATTTTTTCATAATCTGTTTAATAAGGTGTTATGGCACAAATGTATAAAATACCTTCAATAAAGCGGCTAACACAAAATTGTGTGTTTATTAAATTATTGGAGCGGTTTGTTTTTTCTTTCCGGTGAATTGTACTATTTTAGCACATAATTCGCTGGATTTAAATGGTTTTGAAACATAGCCATTCATGCCTGCATTTAGGCATTTTTCATTTTCACCTTCCATTGCAAAGGCTGTAAGTGCCAGAATTGGTATCCCGGATTTTGGCAGTTGCATTTTGGAGCGTATAAAATTAGTAGCCTCATATCCATCCATTTCCGGCATTTGAATATCCATCAGTATTATATCATACATATTGGCATTCAGGTTTTCAATCACTTTTTTCCCATCGTCAACAATATCAACCTTTGCGCCTCTGCCTGTTAAAATTTTCCTGCATACTCCCTGGTTAACCTTATTGTCTTCGGCAAGGAGAATGCTTATTCCTGCCAGATCAACAGGGCTTTCGGAAAGTAGTTTTTCATTTGTAATATCGGGTAAATTGGCCTGTGAAGTATTTCCATACTCAAGGGAGAAAGTAAAAGTTGAACCTGCGCCGGGTATACTCTCCACGGTAATTTTTCCTCCCTGCATTTCCACAAGTTTATTTGCTATTGTTAAACCTAAACCGGTGCCTCCATATTTACGTGATGTGGTAGTTTCAGCTTGTGTAAACTCTTCAAAAATATCTGAAATACGGTTGTTGTCAATTCCAATTCCCGTGTCTTTAATGGCAAATAAAAGCCTTACTTTGTCATTCTCTTCGCTTTGTTTTTTTAGGGTAACTTCAACAAATCCCTGCTCGGTAAACTTCAACGCATTGCCGGCGAGATTCCATAATATTTGCGAAAGGCGAACCGAATCTCCTACCACTTTTTCAGGAACTGATTTATCAATTGTGAATTTAAACGTAACGCCTTTAGCCTTTGCCCGTGGCTCAAGTGTAAATGCCACGTGTTTAATAATTGAGTGGATATTAAACGGGATTTTTTCAAAAATTATTTTACCGGCATTTATTTTTGATATATCCAGTATTTCATTAATAATGGTTAACAAGCTTTCCGAGGAATGCCTGATCCCATCGAGATATTCCTGTTGTTCACTGTTCAATTGGGTTTGGCCAAGTAACTCGCTAAGCCCAATGATTCCGGTCATCGGTGTGCGAATTTCATGGCTCATATTGGCCACAAATAATTCCTTGGTACGGGTTGATTCTTCAGCCTTATTCTTTGCATATACCAATTCATTCTCCAGTTTTTTTCGTTCTGTAATATCATTAAATAAGGTAATGCGGTAAGATTTACCACTTAACTCTACTTCATTAAATGAAATAAGGCAGGTGATTTTTTCTCCCGTTTTCCTCGCCATTGTTATTTCATGATTTACTACAATTTTTTTAGCAGTGCCACCCGAGCTCATGCCCCTCATATCTGTTTCAGCAATTAATCCAAGTTCAGGAAGTGAACGACCGATAGTTTCCGATTTTTTAATTTTAAAGAGTTCACAAAAAGCAGTATTCACCTCGGTAAGTATTCCGGGTTTTCCGTCTGTTGAATTTTCACACACGCTTACTGCCTGAAGGCTGGAACTGAAAATGGTAAGGAATTTTTTGTTGCTTTCGGCTAAGGCCCCTTCCAATCGTTTAAGTTCGGTAATATTGCTGAACATTACCAGGATATTTGGCACCCCGTCTACTTCTATCAGGATATTTGAATAGATACAAGTTATAATAGCACCTGATTTAGTTCTGTAAGAGTGTTCCCTGTTTTTAGTAGAGCCATGGGTTTTAACATAATCCACCATTTTAGTTCTTTCATCCTCGGTCAAAATGGCCAAATCAACAGTAGACTGCCCTTTAACGTCGTCTTTTGTAAAACCAAACATAGAAGTAAATTCATCATTAATATCCTGAATTATTCCATTTTCCAACTGGATAAGTGCAATAGCAAAAGGGCTTGAGTTGAATATATTCTGGAATTTATTATTGCTATGCACCAAAGCTGATTCCATTGTTTTTCGTTCAGTTATATCGCGCACCGTGCACTGAAACTCCGACACCCAATCGCCATCACGAATCATAACAGCTTTCTGCTCCACCCATTTTATTTTTCCCGTTTTTGTAATAATCTGGAATTCTTTCAGGGTTGAATCAACCTTATTTTTGAACTGGTAGAAATAGTGTTGCCTTACTTCCTCAAGCCAGCCAGGTGCAATAAGGGTACTGAAATGTTTCCCGATTAGTTCTTCCGGTAAATATCCGGTAAGTTCTGTTACACGCGGGTTTAATATTTTGCAGTAGCCTTTAAAGTCGCTGGTATAAACTACATCCCCTACATGTTCAAAAATGGAACGGTATTTTTTTCATTTTCCAATGCAAGGCGCTCGGCCTTTTTCCGTTTTGAAATATCAGAGTTCAACAGGTAGAGCAACCAGAGAATAAGCATGAAAGCAACACCTGCGCTTAAAATAATTGCCTGCACAGATTTGTAGGTTGCCTTGCTGTTTTCTTCCTCCATGTATATTAAAAGATTGTTTTCAATCTCTTTCATGTTTGCCAGCAATGCATTAATTTCTTCAATATTATCTTTTCTGTTTCCCGTTGCTAAAAATATACGGGCATTTGCAGCCGAAAAGGCACGTATTAAAAGTGCAGAATCAACAATTTTTGATTCTTTTCTTACATGTAATTCCAGACTCCTGATATTTTTTTCCTGAGCAGGGTTGTCTTTAATCAATTCTTTAAGTGAAGCAACACTTTGTGTAAGCTGTTGCTGTGTGCTGTCATAGTCATCCAGAAAATCGTTATTGCCAGTAAGTATAACCTGTTTTGCTGTTTCTTCCAGGTTTGTCGTCTGGCTTTGCACCCCTTCAATTAGGAAAAGGGTTTCCTTCGTAGTAGAAACCAATTTGCCTGATCGGGAAGTAAGCTCAATATTTTTATATGAATAATATGCCGCACTGCCAATGGCAATACATGTAAGTAAAAATATAAATACAACGTTTCGGGGAACTCGAATTAACATAGGGGATTACTGTGGCAAAATTAGTTTAGGCGTTTTGTAACTTTTATATTGGTATATAAATGGAATGCAAGTATAGTTCAGCTTTCGATAATTTTTTATGACAGAATACCTTTGTACGTTGTTTTTTAACAAAGGTTAGCTGCCCTTTAGTACCCATTTCAGTGTTCTTTATACAAATAGATGATTGTAGTTTATAGCAAAACAAATACAAATAGTTGATATTCAGTATTTTATAAAAATGCCCTAATCCTGAGTAGAATTAGGGCATATCAAAAGGTGAAAATAAATTTTAACCCCTATTTAATAAGGTTTACCATGCCATTATAGGAATGTTTATTGCCTTGAGTATCGGTTACATAAATCAGGTAAACATAAGTATCTTCCTGGCTAATAACAGAGCCATGGTTTACCTTGCCATCCCAACCGTCCATTATGTCTTTGGCATGGAAAAGCTGCATACCCCAACGGTCGAAAATATACATTTCAAAATCCTTTATGTATGAACCTTTAGCCATGAAAACATCATTGATTCCATCTGCATTCGGGCTGAATGCATCCGGAATATAAAGTGTGAATAATGGATTTACAATAAAGCAATTAGTGATACTATCTACGCAACCATGCTGGTCAATTACTATTAGGGTGGCGCAATAGGTTCCGGTATCAGAATATTGATGGGAAGGATTCCTTAATTCACTCGTATTATTTGCAGCACTTGAGGGATCACCAAATACCCAGTTCCAATAAACGAGCGGATACCTGGAAGTGCTGTTATCTACAAATTGCACCAGCGGATTATCTATTACTACAGGTTGCGGCGAGTATGTGAAGTTAGCATTCGGATGCGGGTAAACGGTAATCATCTTCAACACATCTAATGTGCTGCTACATCCACTATCTGAGGTTGCTGTAAGGGTTACATTGTAAACTCCTGTATCCTTATAACAGTAAATCGGGTTTCTTCCTGAAGTACTGTCTCCATTGCCGAAGTTCCATTTCCATTGGCTGATTTTGCCTCCCGGGATGGATGTGAGATCCCTGAACTGAACACAAAGCGGTGCGCAACCATTTTGTGGGTCAGCAAGGAAGCTAACAGTTGGCACCGGATTAATTGTAACCGTTACAGGAATAACTACATTGTTTCCGCAGGCATCCATTACCGTAACATTATAAGTTGTGGTGCTTGTAGGTGATACAGAAATACTTTGTGATGAATTACTGCCGGGCTGCCATAGGTAAGTATAATTTCCATTTCCTCCAGATGCATTAACAGTTAGAGTTGCAGTACCACCTGGGCAGAATGAAGTGGCTCCGGTAACTGCTGCTGTTAATGGAGGGCTGGTATTCACAAGTACCGTTGCTGAAGCAGTACATCCATTATTATCGGTAATGCTGATAGTATATGTAGAAGTGGAAGGCACAATTACACTTGTTGTTCCGGTGCTACCACCTGAACTCCATGAATATGTATATGGACCCGTTCCTCCGGCAGGAATAGAACTTAACAATGCCTTAGAATTAGGGCATATTGTTCCGGGGCCTGAGGCGGTAACTGTAAGTGGTGTAGGCTCGGTTATCGTACCGGATGCTGTTGTGGTGCAACCGTTGGCGTCAGTAATATTAACAGTGTATGTTCCTGCACTCAGGTTGCTGGCTGTGGCTGTATTGCCGCCACTTGGAGCCCAGGCATAAGTGTAAACAGTAGTACCCCCGGCAGGAGTAACTGTTAATGTTCCGTTGTTGCTTCCGAAGCATGTAATATTTCCTGTGTTTGTCATAGCAGCAGTTAGAACCGCAGGCTGGGTTATTGTTCCTGTTGTAGTAGCGGTGCAACCATTGGCATCAGTCACATTAACCGTATATGATCCTGCGCTTAATCCCGATGCAATAGCTGAAGTTCCTCCTGAAGGAGCCCATGCATAAGTATAGGCAGGGGTACCACCTGCAGCCGCAACCGCAAGGCTTCCGTTATTTAAGCCGAAACAGGTAATATTTACCGTAGCCGATATATTAGCAGTAAGCAGCGTAGGTTGGGTTATTGTACCCGTAGCAGTTGCTGTACAACCGTTTGCATCTGTAACAGTAACCGTATAAGTTCCTGCACTAAGGCCGTTTGCCGTAGGTGCTGCGCCACCTGCAGGAGCCCAAGCATACGTGTAGTTAGGTGTTCCTCCACCCGCTGTAACAGTAAGGCTTCCAATGTTTACGCCATTACATACAATATTAGTAGTTGAAGTAATAGCTGCGGTAAGAACCGGTGGTTCAGTGATGGTAACTGTGGTAAATGCAATACATCCATTGTTATCAGTAACGGTTATGGTATATATACCAGCACTTAACCCGGTTGCATTAGCTGTGGTTCCTCCGGCAGGAGTCCATGCATAAGTATATGGACCTGTTCCGCCAACCACATTAGCTGTTGCAGTGCCATCGTTAGCGCCATTACAGGTAATATTTGTACTTGCCGTAATGCTAACTGTTTCACCGCCGATGGTAGTTACTGAAGCGCTGGCAGTCTGGGTACATCCATTATTATCGGTAACAGTTATAGTATAAATACCTGCACTTAATCCGGTTGCAGTTGCATTGGTTTGTCCGCCCGGAGCCCATGAATAGGTATAGGCTGGTGTTCCACCTGCAGCCGTAACGGTAGTTGTTCCTGTATTTCCGGCACAGGTTGTTTGAGTAGCTGTAGCTGTTGCCGTTAATGCTGCTGGTTGTGTTATAGTAGCCGTTGCAGTTCCCGAACAGCCATTAATATCATTTACTGTAATAGTATAAGTACCAATACTTAAACCCGTTGCAGTTGCATTAGTTCCACCTGTAGGAGTCCATGCATAAGTGAAAGGGGCAGTTCCACCCACAACGGTGGATGTTGCAGTTCCGGTAGAGCCACCATTACAAAGTACACCAGTAGTTGTTGTTGTAACTGTTAACGGTGGGGTACTGGTAACATTGGCCGTAGCGGTTTGGGTACATCCATTATTATCGGTTACTGTTATCGTGTAAATACCGACAGTTAATCCTGTAGCAGTTGCATTAGTTTGTCCTCCCGGGGCCCATGCGTATGTATAAGCGGGTGTTCCTCCGCCTGCTGTAACTGTTGCAGAACCATTTGGGTTTCCGCAAACGGATTGTACAATAGTTGTAGTGGCAGTAATTGCTGTTGGTTGAGTTATTGTAATAGTTGCTGTGGCCGTACATCCATTATTGTCTGTAACAGTAACAGTATAATTTCCTGCCGTAAGACCAGTTCCAGTAGCGGTGGCACCGCCTGTTGGTGTCCATGCATAGGTATAAGCCGGAGTTCCGCCAGCAGCAGTAACTGTAGCTGAACCATTCGCATCTCCATTACACTTTAGGTTAGTCGGAGCACCCATAGTTGCTGTTAATAAAGGTGGTTGGGTCAATGTAACAGTTGCAACAATACTACATCCATTATTATCGGTAACTGTAACATTATATGATCCGGCAGTTAAGCCCGTAGCGGTAGCATTAGTTTGTCCACTTGGAGCCCATGCGTATGTATAAGCAGGAGTTCCACCGGCGGCTGTAACTGTAGCTGAACCAGTAGCTCCGCCATTACATAATATATTAGTGCTGGCGGTAATATTGGCTGTTAATGTGGAAATAGAAATCACATTCGCCGATGCCGTAGCAGTACACCCATTTTTATCGGTAACAGTTACTGTATAAATTCCAACACTCAGGCCTGTGGCAGTAGCATTTGTTTGACCGCCTGGTGCCCATGAATAAGTGTAAGTAGGTGTTCCACCGACAGCTGTAACAGTTGCAGTTCCTGTGTTACCACCGCAAACGGTTGACGTAGCAGTTGCTGTTGCCGTCAGTGCAGGTGGTTGGGTAATAGTGGCTGTGGCACTTCCTGTGCAACCATTTGCATCGGTAACTGAAATAGTATAAGTACCAATAGTAAGGCCAGTTGCATTAGCATTTGTTCCTCCAATAGGTGTCCAGGCGTATGTATATGGTGTTGTTCCCCCGGTTACAGTTGCGAGTATGCTTCCTGTTCCTCCGTTACAAAGAACATTTGTGACCGCAGTTGTTACATTTAACGCACCAGTATTTGTAACAATAGCAGTATTCGTTTGGGTACACCCGTTCGCATCTTTTACGGTTACAGTATAAGTTCCAGCACTAAGTCCTGTGGCAGTAGCGTTGGTATTTCCCGAAGGATTCCAAACGTAAGTATATCCAGGGGTTCCGCCTCCTGCCATAACAGTGGCAGAGCCAAGTGTAGCACAGGTTGCATTGGTTGAAGTAGTTGGAGCCGTTAAGGCGGGTGGCTGGGTAATGGTGAATAGGATTGAATCTTTACAGCCTGCATTATCAGTTACATAAGCTGTATAAGATCCGGCAGATAGCCCTGTTGCAGTAGCGTTAGTTCCGTTAGCAGGATTCCAGCTATACGTGAAAGGGGCGGTACCGCCAGTTGCTAAAACTGTTTCACTTCCGGTATTTCCTCCGTTACATTTAACATTCACAGTGGATACTTGGTTAAAATTGAGTGCAGGGGAAACTGTTACAGTAATTTTCAAAGTGTCAGGGCAAGGGTTTTTCATATCGCTAATGAGAACAACGCTATACGTTCCTGCACAGTTTACCGTTGTAGATTGTTGGTTATTTGGTCCGGTAATACAAGGCCCAAGCCACGTATATGCCGCCGCACCTCCGGGTGCAGTAAGCGTAACATTATTTGCTCCGCAAATTGCCGGAGATGAAGTTATTACTGCCTGTGGTGTACACAATGCATCAAAATAACCATAGCCAAAGTGAGCACCTGCAGAACAGTCGGCGGCGGTTACAATAAGGGTTACACAGGTACCAATATAACTGCTGAGGGGAATAAATTCTGTTGTCCATGGTTTTGCATATACTGTGTCAGCATTAGTTGGATAATAAATAGAAGTATATCCGGGTAATCCTGGACCGGATACCACTGAATACTGTCCGCATCCGGGGATAGGATTACCAAACTGGTCGAGCAATTCAATTTGGAAATAGGGTTGTTCAAAAAAAGTATGTTGTGGATTTTCCAGCAAAACAGCATACATATAGGTTAGGTTGGGCTGGCCTGCTGTTACCATAAAAGTCTGTTCAATCCGCGCAATACCTGCGTTTATTCCAATATTGTCACCAACCATACATGAAAAACTGCCACCGCCCGGAGCAACCACAGGAATTAAAGCTCCTGCAATAGGATCGAAACCTGCACCTGATGTAAGTGAAACCTGGTTGGAAGAAGTAGAAGGGTCATAAGCTGCAGTTGTAACAGCACCCAATGGGCCAAAGCAGGTAAAACCTGTATTAGCTAACGAAGATGAGGTTGAAACATTGGAAGAATAACATGCGGTCCAGTTGGATAAGCTACCATTTTCAAAATCCAGGTTATTACATCCTGCAATACAAGCTATGGGTGGCATGTGCTTCATCATATAGTCTTCAATAGTTGAAGGGGCAGATTTTCTCAACGCTTCGAACCTATTATACATGGCAACATATTCCGGAATCTTTTTATCTGCATACGCTTTAACATCTGCATCCGTTGTAATTCTTCCCATTAGTACGGATGACCTGAATGCAGATCTGTCCCGAACAGCAATAGAATCCTGGTAAAACTGGCTGAACATTTTCAGCTCTTTACGGTCAGCACCGGTTAGTTTTTGAACTTGATTAAAAATATGCTGTGCCTTTAATTTTGCCAGAAATACTTCAATCTGTTCGACAGGAACTTGATGGGTAGAGGGAACTGTATTTTGGGTAAATCCGATAAAAGGAGAGATTATTAACCCAAGTATTGCTAAAAATCTGAATGTAATATTTTTCAAAAGAGTCTAGTTATTAGGTGACAAATGTATAAAAAAAGTGAGATATAACAGAAAAGGAACGTCAAAAATTGAATCTTATTTCAATACTTCTGAAGTAAAGGATAGAAATATCTTTAATTAACTGATTAAGAATATAATAAAAAATAAAATTTATTTCTTGTCAGTGCTATTATTGGTCTCTTTTGTTTCAATGAGTACTCTTGCTCTTGAAATAGCATCGTCAAAGACCGTGAAAACGTTTTGCCGCCCGATTTTTTGTAAAAGCCCGGACTTGTAAAATTCTTTAAAAACATCTTTTTGTATTCCCGATAGAATTAAGACCGTGCCTGTACCTTTTGCCTGGTGGAAAACTTCTTCTAGAATATGTAGCCCTGTAGAATCTATTACAGGTACATAACGCATCCGGATGATAAGAACTTGTGGTGTTTTTTCTATCAAATGCAAGGACTCTTTAAACTTATAGGCAGCCCCGAAAAAGAATGGGCCTTTTACCTCAAAAACTTCCACTTCTTTCGGTACATCATATTTGTGAATTGCCTTAGGGTCATCGGCATCGGGTTGTTCCGAAAGTTCTGAGGTAACCACATCCACATTGCTAATCTGTATCATCCTTCGCATGAAGAGAAAGGCAGCCAGAACCATGCCGATTTCTATGGCAGTTGTAAGGTCTACTAAAACAGTAAGGAAAAAAGTGGACAGCAGAACAATTGTGTCATTTCTCGAAGATTTTATGATGGAAAGAAATGAACGCCATTCGCTCATGTTATAAGAAACAACAATAAGTATCCCGGCCAAACATGAAATAGGAATAAGTTTAACCCATTTGCCAAAAAATAGCATTATTACAAATAACGTTAAAGCGTGTATTAAACCGGCAACAGGTGTACGGCCTCCGTTTTTAACATTGGTGGCAGTCCGGGCAATAGCTCCTGTTGCAGGAATGCCGCCAAAAATGGGGGCAACTATATTGGCAACTCCCTGTGCAACCAGTTCAATATTTGATTTGTGATTTCCTCCTATCATGCCATCTGCAACCACAGCGGAAAGCAGCGATTCGATAGCACCCAGCATGGCAATGGTAAAGGCAGGTCTGATAAGGTTTTGGATAGTTTTCCAATCCAGTCCCGGTAAATGGGGGGCAGGCAGTGTTGATGGGATTGAACCAAAACGGCTGCCTATAGTTTCCACCGGAAGTTTAAAAATAACTACTGCCAATGTTGCTAAAAGAATTGCTACTAACGAACCCGGAATACGATGGGTTATTTTAGAAAAATATACAGTAATTAAAATGGTGGAAACTGTAAGCAATATTGCATAAATATTAATAACATTTAAATGCTCGAAATAAGAGGTCCATTTTTCAATAAAATCCGCAGGAACACTTTGAATATTTAAACCCATAAAGTCTTTCATCTGTGAGGAAAAGATGATAAGTGCAATCCCACTTGTGAAGCCGACTATGAGAGGGTAGGGGATAAATTTTATTACGGAACCTAACCTTAAAAGACCCATAAGAATCAGCATAAATCCGGCTATCAGGGTGGCAACCGTTAATCCATCGACCCCGTACTTTTGAACAATACCGTAAACAATAACTATGAATGCACCGGTAGGGCCTCCAATCTGAACCCGGCTGCCTCCGAGGGCTGAAATAATAAATCCTGCAATAATTGCTGTGAACAAACCTTTTTCGGGAGAAACGCCCGAGGCAATAGCAAACGCTATGGCCAATGGCAAGGCTACTATGCCCACTACTATCCCAGCTGTAAGGTCAGCGCCGAACTGCTTCCCTGAATAATTCCTGAGGGTAGTAAATAATTTTGGGGTAAACATTTGAGATGCGAAATTAAATAATCGCTATAGAGAAGTCCCTATAAAAGGAGTCTTTTTTTGATGACTTTTCTCATAGTATTTTGTGTTTCGTTCACTTTAAAGTTGAATTTATAATCCATCTTCAAAAAATATCAGCCCAAACTTGGTATTTTCCCTAACTTTTACTTACTTTGTATTTCAGTTCAACTTGAGTTAATTCATACCCATATAGAATGAAAAAAATAAATTACGTTTCACTTGCTTTGTTGCTTTTTGCCGGAGGCGCTAATGCAATTCCTGTTACTAAACAAACAGCCCAAACAGTAGCAGGTAATTTTTACTCACAGAACACCAAGTCTGCCACCCCGAATTTAACACTTGCTTACACTGAATCAACAAGCGATGGCATGCCCGTTTATTATGTGTTTAATGTGAATTCGAAGGATGGGTTTATAATTGTTTCGGCAGAAGATGCTGCACATCCTATTTTAGGTTATTCCGATAAAGGGCAATTTGTATTGGCAACAAACAATAACAACTTTACATGGTGGATGAACTGCCGCAAACAGGAAATAGTTGCCGCCAGAGTAAACAACCTTTCTGCAACATCGGATATTTCGAACGAGTGGACAGGTTATATAAATAATACTGTTACGAATACCCATAATGCCATGTCGAGTGTAAATCCGCTTTTGCAATCTACCTGGGATCAATTCTTCCCTTATAATGCAATGACTCCCGGTGGAAACTGCGTTACAGGTTGCGTAGCTACTACTATGGCTCAAATTATGAGATATTGGCAATACCCATCCCACGGGCTTGGTAATAGTGGATATTGGGATCAAAAAAAATATGGGTATCAAAGTAATTATGGCTTTTTAAAAGCCGATTACGATACATCTAATTATGTTTGGTCTGCCATGCCATATAGCCCGAGTGGTTCAAATCCTGAAATTGCGAAATTAATGTATGATTGTGGTGTTAGTGTTGATATGGACTACAGCACCGGAGAAAGTGGTGCTTGGGTTATCACAGGCGATTATCCGGTTTGTTCTCAAGTCGCGTTTGTGAAATATTTCGGATATAATAAGTACACTATTCAGGGTTTATATCAAAAAGATTACAACAATACTAACTGGACCAACCTGATAGAAAATGAATTGAATAATGCCCGCCCTGTTCAATATGTTGGTTTTGATTCTATACAAAATGCAGGGCATACCTGGGTTTGCGACGGATACAATACCAGCGGGCAATTTCACATGAACTGGGGCTGGAGCGGCAGTAACGACGGGTATTTTACCCTGAATGCCTTAAATGCGGGGGGTTACCATTTCAACTGGTGGGACGAAGCTTTAATCGGAATTGAACCACCTTTTACTTCTCCATATTTTACAGGAACCCCAACTTTTGGTTGTACAAATATGAGCGTTCAGTTTACTGATAACAGTGTTGCAAATGCTCCAATAACCAATATCACCTGGTTATTCCCCGGTGGCAGCCCTAATAACTACACAGGTGCTACACCTCCTGCTATTACATATAATACTGCAGGAACGTATGATGTAACAGAAATTGTAAGCGATGCCAATGGAACGGATACGATGACCAGAAAAGCATACATCAGTGTTGCTTCGCAAGGAACACTTGCTTTGAAAGAAGATTTTCAGTCACCAACCTTTCCACCAACCGGATGGGTAATTAATAATCCGAATGACTACAGCTATGTGTGGCAATTGAGTAATAATGTGGGCGGATTCGGCAACAGCACCCAATCGATGTATTTTAACAACTGTCAGGGATATCAATGGTGGGCTCCTCCGGGAAAAGCCGGAGCTGATATTATTGGTCAACGAGAACAGATTTATTCACCCGAATATGATTTTACAAGCGTACCAAACCCGAAAGTGTTTTTTGATATAGCCTACTCTCCTTACAATACCGTTTTCAGTGATACACTTGTTATTTATTACTCGCTCGATTGCGGTAAAACATTTACACAGATATATTCGAAAGGTGGAACTGTATTAAGCACAACCGGTACAAATTATGTTACTACCGGAGCAGACACAAATAGCCTTGGATGTTTTGTACCATTGAACTATAACTGGAGAACGGATACTATTCATATCCCTGCAATAAGCGGAAAAACCGGCGTTATGTTCTCTTTTGAAAACCTTTCAGGCAATGGGTCTCCGTTATATATTGACAATATCAATATCCCCGGCGTACCTACATCTATTCCGAGTGTTTCATCCAATCCTTCAGTTAAGGTTTACCCAAATCCAAGCAACGGACAATTTACAATTAACCTGACGAATATTTCCGGAACTCCTTATGTTAAGATTTACAATGTACTCGGTCAGGAGGTTTATCAAAACCAATTGAAGAACCAGAACAATCAAATTAATTTGGGCACACAAGCTAAAGGAATTTATATATATAGGGTATTTAATGAAACCGGCTCAGCTATTTCTACCGGAAGAATAGTAGTTGAATAATTCCTGTATTCGAAATTAAAATTAAAAAGCGGAGAATTTCTCCGCTTTTTAATTTTATAAATTCCGGTAAAATCTAGTTTCTATCGATAGATATAAGCATAAGTATATTTATGTTTCATGCCTTTTTTACCTTTATCAACCACTTCTGAAGTGGTAAGAAGCCCGTTTTTATCATATTCGTATGTGGTGGTTACATCGTCCTTAATATCCTTAACAGTTCTTCTGTTTTGGTCGTAGGTGAACTCTTCCACCGAAGGTGCTCCTTTACTTCTTGTTACAGTTTTGGCAACACTGCCATCTGGATTGTAGAAATAATCAACCACATTAATAGTGTCTTTAAATTCCCTGTCTTTGCCACAAATTATTTTATTCATACGGTTAGTGCTATCATAGTTAAATGAAAAAATGGAGTCAAGGGTTTCAGAACCATCTTCAACTTTCTCAATGGCCAACCTTCCATTGCCATCATACTTAACTTCGTATATACGGTCGAAAATGTGTTTCAGATTGATCCAATACACCCAGATTTGTTTTTTTATGCGGCCTGAATCATATACATAGTTGAAATAGTCCATATAGTTATTTCCAGGGCAGGCACGGGTTTCCAGTTTGCGATTTCCAACGCTATCGTAGGTATAAGACCAGTCTCCGGCATATATTCTTTGCGTGGTGGTATCAAATGCAGTGATATGCTTTCCAACCAGGAATCCGTATCCATCATACCGTACACTGTCAACATATTTTTTCTTGCTCGTTTTTTCATTTTGAACGAGATAACAGGTAGCAACTACAGAAGAAATTTTATTGTTCCAAATTTGGTTTCTGTTTGGAAGCATGTTCTGGGATATCCCCTGATGAACATTTAAAATAGAAAAAAATAAAAGGCCTGAAAAAATAATTTTTCTTCCTTTATTAAGTGCATTTGTCAGGTTCATGGCGATTAGAAATTTGCCACAAATATACTTTTATAAATATAAAAGCCCCAATCTTACGGGATTAAGGCTTTTATTTATACGCTTTACGGAGCGTAGAATATATTTATCTATAGATGCAAAATTGAAGTTTAATTTGCGCTTAGGTTATGATTATACGCATGGAATTAAGTGAAATTTCGAAATTGAGAATCAGGTTGGATAAGCATAGTTACCTTTTATTGGCCTAATACTAAGAACCGGTACTTTGGAATGATTTACGATTTGCTGGGCAAACACACCCATAAACATACCCGTCATATTCGATTCATGATCAGTCATAATAGCCAGCATTTGGGCCTTTACTTCCTCAGCATATTTCATGGCTTCCATGGCAATATTATGTCCATTCACTACTTTTCGTACACACTTTAACCCGGCTTTATTTGCAAGTTCTTCAACAGTGTCAAGTTTAATATTAAGCTTGGCAAGTTCTACAGGGTTATTGCTTTGAATAAGGCCCAGAAGATGAACAACTGCATTACATTTTTCAGCTATAGGTATTACATCGTTTACCTTTTGCCTGGAGTGAAGAGAGTCATCGATTGGCAATACGATAGATTTAATTCCGTTTTCATGAAACCCTTGTCGGATAGTTATTACAGGGCATGGTGCAAGGTTTACTATTTTATTTGCGTTGCTTCCCAGGAAAAACTCTTCAAACCCTCTGGCGCCATGTGTTCCCATTACTATTAAATCAATATCACGTTCTGCAACCGTTTCTGAGATTACCTCCGTTGGCTTGCCTACATGGGTTAAATTCTCTACGCTTATTTCATATTTGAGGCGTATTTTTTTTGCATACGTATTCAGTTTCGCTGATACTTTTTTCCTGATAATTCCATTAATAGTTGATGGCTCACAACCTGTAAACCAGTTTTGAGGGTATGAATGCATACCTTCAATAGCATGGAGAAGCACGATATCTGCCCCAAATGATTTTGCAATAAATGCTCCTTCTTCAATTGCACTCTCGCAAGTGGGAGAGAAATCTACCGGTATAAGGATATGGTGGAAAATTTGAGTATTCATAAAAATAGATTGCTTGATTTAACTAACAGCAAAATAACAGCAACTTTAGAGGTTCCAGCATGAATACGGTCATGTTTTCACATGACTTTTATCAATAAGAACAGTTGACCCAGAATGTCTTGTGACTGAATAATCAGGATTTATTCAGGCAAACTCAACTCAACGGAGGGTTTTGATTTTACAAGTTGCCTGAACTCGTTTAACCTGATTCCAAAGGCATCTTTGGGAATAAAATTAGTCAGCGATTTGTTGTGATAAAAAAGTATCCAGTTATTTAATTCCTCAATTTTTTGGATGGCGTTCCATTCCAATTCAGCGCGAAATGATTTGCTTGTTATTTTGATAATATCATTGGTAAATTCATAAACCGTTTTTTCCCTCCGGCGCGGTATTGAATAGAATGTTTTGTGTGCTGCAGTATAAGATGAGTAGGGAATAAAAGCAAGTACTATTATAGGGAATGGAAGGCTGGCGATGTAGAATTTTCCGGGGACGAGCAAGTAAAGAATTATCCCAATAACATTGACAATTGCCAAAAAAGTGAACAAAATGATAAAAGGGCTTCTGTATGCAGTTCGAAACATTAGCCGACGGTACATTTTGAAACTGATTTTTGTTTCGATTGTCATAGAATAATAAATTTCCCTAACCCTTTAATTTCTGTTTTATAAAAGGTTTTGATCTAACCAATTCCCTGAATTCTCCCAGGTTATTTCCAAAAGCTTCTTTGGGAATAACATTCGCTACCCTAGGGTTTTGATAAATCAGAATCCAGTTCTTTAGTTCTAATACTTTGTAAGTTTTTTCCCAGGTTAGTTCGGTAGTGAATGATTCACCTGAGATTTTAATTTGCTCGTTAGTAAACTCATAATTTATTTTTTCCTGTATCCGAGGTGTTGATTCGAAATTCTTTTTCGCATTTCTATATATAGAGAATGGGAGTATTAGAATAATCAAGGGGAAGAAGAACAATAGAAGAGAGGAAATACCATTAAAAGGACTGGATCCTAATTGGATCATTGTACTGGAAACTATAAAAATCCCAAATAAAGTAATTCCAATAATCGTGGGTTTCCTATACGAAAGAATAAAAACTATTTGAATATATTTTTTTAGTTCAAGTTGTGTTTCTATTTTCATAATTTCAAATAATTAATTGCTCACCCAGCCCAATTCTCCCTATCCAAACTCCTGTAGTTAATGGCTTCTGCCAGATGCTGGGTTTCTATATTCTCTGAATTATCCAAGTCGGCAATGGTTCTGGCAACTTTTAAAATCCTATCATAAGCACGGGCAGAAAGGTTTAGTTTTTCCATCGCTGTTTTTAATAGCTGGTTGCCTACTTCGTCTATTTTGCAATATATTTTTAGTTGCTTCGAACTCATTTGGGCATTATTATAAATGCTGGTTCCTTCAAAGCGCTTTGCTTGTAGTAGCCTTGCGGCAATTACTCTTTCCCTTACCTTTTCACTTTTCTCGCTCATTCGCTCGGAAGATAATTCTCCATAAGCGACAGGTACTACTTCCACATGAATATCTATCCTGTCTAAAAGTGGCCCGGAAATTTTATTAAGGTATTTTTGAACCATTCCGGGAGGGCACACACAATCTTTGGTCGGGTGATTATAGTAGCCACAAGGACAAGGATTCATAGCTGTTACAAGCATAAAGCTGGCCGGGTATTCTACCGTAAACTTGGCACGGGAGATGCGAATTACTCGGTCCTCCAATGGTTGGCGCATCACTTCAAGAACAGTTCTTTTAAATTCGGGTAATTCATCCAGAAATAAAACTCCGTTATGCGCCAATGAGATTTCTCCCGGTTGAGGGAAACTTCCGCCTCCAACAAGGGCTACATCCGAAATTGTGTGATGAGGCGAACGAAAAGGACGAGTGGCAACTAACCCGGTTCCATCTATCGTTTTTCCTGCTACCGAATGGATTTTTGTGGTTTCAAGTGCTTCGTCTATTGTTAGTGGTGGCAATACTGTAGGTAATCTTTTTGCAAGCATGGTTTTTCCCGCTCCGGGAGGGCCAATCAGCAATACATTATGTCCTCCGGCAGCGGCAATTTCCAATGCCCGCTTAATATTTTCCTGGCCTTTTACATCGGCAAAATCAACCTCAGAATGGGTGAGAAGATTTTGGAAAGTAGCAGCTACATCTATCTTTGTGGGCTCGAGTTTAAGGTCTCCGTTGAGGAAATCTATAGCCTCTTTTATGTTTTGTATTCCGTAAACATCCAATCCATCAACTATTGCGGCTTCCTTCACATTTTGTGCAGGAAGAATAATTCCTTTAAAGCCATTTTCTTTTGCATTCAAGGCAATTGGTAAAACTCCTTTAATAGGCTGAAGACTGCCATCAAGGGACAATTCACCCATAATTATGTAATCTTTCACCTTTTCACTACTTATTTGATTCGATGCGGCAAGAATTCCAATTGCCAGCGTTAAGTCATAAGAAGAGCCTTCCTTGCGGACGTCCGCCGGAGCCATATTGATAGTAATCATCATTCCCGGGATCCGATAGCCATTGTTTTTCAAAGCTGCATCTATGCGCTGCTGGCTCTCCTTAACGGCGCTGTCAGGCAATCCAACCAGGAAGAAATTTACACCCTGTGCAATATTTACTTCAACTGTAATAAGTGAAGCATCAATTCCGCTTACTGCGCTACCATATACCTTAACGAGCATATTTATGAATTATTTATGTTGTAAATATATTTGTTATTCTTAAACCATCGCAATACTTTTGGTTGAATAAAGATAAAATTGGTCTGATTGTTTATCAGGTGCGAAGTTTAAAATTTATTTACCTTAGAGATAAATCCATAAACATCCGTAATTTCGTACCTCATTATATATCGGTTATGAGTCCTCTGCTTTTTGCAATTCTTATTTGTTTAGCTGTCTGTTGCGTGGATATGCTTATTATTTATTTGTGGGCATACAAAATCAAGAATGGCGGAGTAGTAGATATTTTCTGGGCATTTAATTTTTCGTTCATTGCAATCCTGTTGTACTTCCTTGGAGATGGTCTCCTGCAAAGGAAGATATTGATTTGCACTATGATATTAATTTGGAGCCTGAGGTTGGGAATTTATCTTTTAATTCGCGTCGGTTCAAAGCTACATGAGGAAGAAGGCAGATACAAAAAAATGCGGGAAGAGTGGGGGAGTTCTGTAAATAGCAAACTGTTCTTTTTCTTCCAGGCACAGGCGCTTTCGAATATTTATCTGGCCATTCCATTTTTTATAATTACATTTAATAAGAAAGCGGAATTATCAATACTTGAATATGCCGGTGCGGCTGTTTGGGCGATAAGTATTCTCGGAGAAGGTATTGCAGATGCACAGTTGAAGAACTTTAAAAAGAATCCTGCAAATAAAGGTAAGGTATGCGATGTAGGATTGTGGAACTATTCCCGGCATCCAAATTATTTTTTTGAATCGATGATTTGGATAGGATATTTTCTTGTTTGCCTGAATGCAGAGTATGGATGGATTGGTATTATCAGCCCTTTAACAATTATATTGTTGTTATTCCGTGTCACGGGAATTCCGCTTACAGAGCAGCAATCGATACGTTCCAAAGGAGATTTATACAAGGAATATCAACGGACTACATCTATGTTTGTGCCCTGGTTTAAAAAGAAATAGTAATTAATTATGTGGTACACAAATTTATTAGAGAAGGATAAATTGCCTGATTTTATTATCCGGGGCGGCATTCAGAAGTTGTTAGCACAGCGTTTAAAAGATGAAGACAAAGGCAATCCAGAAGCTCAGCAAGAGCATTTCATGAAATTAATTGATGAATTGAAATCTTCTCCCATAGCTGTAAATACTGCAGATGCAAACACACAGCACTATGAAGTTCCTGCAGATTTTTTTCAATTGGTGCTCGGCAAACATTTGAAATATAGCTCCGGATATTGGAAAGAAGGAGTGACTTCTATTGATGTTTCTGAAAAGGATATGTTGGAAATAACATGTAACAGAGCTGAACTAAAAGATGGACAAAATGTACTTGAATTGGGTTGTGGATGGGGTTCTTTGTCATTGTTTATGGCTGAGAAATATCCCAATAGTAGAATTACTTCAGTTTCCAATTCGCATAGCCAGAAAGCATTTATTGATGGGCAAGCAAAGAATAGAATCATAAAGAATCTTGCGGTCATTACGGCCGATATGAACGTTTTTCAGATTGATGAAAAATTTGACAGGGTTGTATCTGTGGAGATGTTTGAACACATGCGCAACTATGAGTTGCTAATGAATAAGGTTGCGAGTTTTCTGAACCCATCAGGAAAACTATTTATACATATTTTCACGCACAAAGATTTTGCTTACAAGTTTGAAGTAGTAGATGAATCGGACTGGATGAGTAAATACTTTTTTACAGGCGGGATAATGCCGAGTGACCATCTTTTGCTGTATTTCCAGCAGCAATTAAAAATTGAAAAGCATTGGAGAGTTAGCGGTACTCACTATCAAAAAACATCGGAAGCTTGGTTGCAGAATATGGATGCTAGCAAGCAAAAGATAATGGAGATAATGCAACGTGTTTATGGCAAAGAACAAGCAGTAAGATGGTGGGTTTACTGGAGAATATTTTTTATGGCCTGTGCCGAACTATGGGGTTACAAAGGTGGCAACGAGTGGATGGTCAGCCATTACTTGTTTCAGAAAGCTTATTAAAAAGTTCACGCACAGTTTTCAATTTCTCCCTATTCAAAAAACAATAAATAGTCCTTTTCGCCCATTCATACTCTGATGCGCCAAATAGTGCAAGTATAGTAAATGAAAGTGCAAACCAAATATTAATGTTATTTTTTATAATAAAAAATAAAAAAATAAGATAAACGGGATATATAACGATTGGCAAACAATAGAGCATTGAATCATGGAAATCGTTGCCCTTAGTGCCTGCTCTGACTATTAGTTTTGTTAAATAATAGGGTACTGCATTTAGTATGAACCCCAATGAGTATAGAATGCAGGCAAACAGAAATGATACTAGTCCCACTGTGGATTCATTATAATAGGTAATATTTTCTTTTGATAAAAAATCCGATAAGGAAAAATAGTTTGCTTTGAATTTTTCGTTTCCGGACGTGAGATATTTATTTTGAAAAATTTTAGCAACTGCAACGCCATTATCTAAATTTTTAAGGATAAACCCAACTACTTTATTTTGCACAGATGCTGCGGAGCTATTATCAATCACAACGCAGTTATCAGCAATTATTGTGGTTAGTTTTTCATTAAACTGTTTAAGCTGTATTGCAGGTTCTTTTATACCATCAAACGATTTTTTTTCGATGTTTTCCAAGAACTCAACATAAACAACCGGATGCATTTTTAACCACGAACTATAATGAATTGCAATTGGAACTACTTTTAATTTATCCCCAACTTCGGGATTATTCCAAGCCTCAAAAGCCAATCGAGCTGTGCCTTTCCGCAATGGACGTAATTCCCATTTATTTTCAGATAACCCTTCGGAAAATATTGAAACCGCACCATTCCGTTTAAATACCTTGATACAATTTGCAAATGTTTCATTGTTTTTAAACATTAACCCTTTGCCTTCTTCCCGGCGGAAAAGAGGCAATATCTGGATATATCCTAATAATGCTGCCGCAATTTTTGATTTGAAAAAATCCCCGCGTGCTGTATAATAAAAACTTCTTTTAATGCAGGTGGTCATTACCAGAGAGTCCAGAAAGGCGTTCGGATGGTTAGATGCAAATATTACCGGGCCTTGGAGCGGCAAGTTTTCTGTTCCGGTTACAACTATCTTTTCAAAAAAGAAATAGGAATTTATCCTAATGCAAAGTCTTATGATAGAATGTATAATGTATTTCACGTCTGTAACTTTGTTGGCTATGCTCCTTTAAGGAATTGTGACAAAGTAAAGATTGTGTCAATAATTATTCAGGTTTGGCAATAATGTCAATAGTTCCCTGTGCCGGAATATATTCCTTGTGATTCTCTAATGTTATTAATGCTTTTGAGGCAGAATCATACATCTTGTAATTGAGTTTTCCGAAGTAATTACTGTAAAAAGAGAAATCAATTCCTTTTTCAGTCATTACATATTGGCCTATTTCAAAAATAATTTGTGGACGGTATTTTGCAATAGCTTCGGCCGCTCCCTGAAACACTTCAAACTCGTGCCCGTCGGTATCTATTTTAATAAAATCAATTCTTGGAAGATTTGATTTGGCACAAAAATCATTCAATGTTATTGCTCCTACACCCTCAGTTGATTTTGCCGCACCCATGTGTGTCGGATGCATCACCTCAGCCTTTTCGTTATTTACTTTCCAGCTCGAAAATGCTTTGATATCCGCATTTTCGCTGGACTTCGCAGATACGAATGAATTAATCACCTCCACATGTTTTGAAAGTTCAGGATTGAGTGAAAGGTTGCGTTTTATCTTTGCAAGTGCATAGTGCGTCGGTTCGAATGAATAGACTTTTCCATCAGGAGCTAACTGTGCAAAGGGTAAACTCATCAGTCCGAAATTAGCGCCCACATCAACAATGGTTGCATCTTTTGGAATCTTTAAAAGTTCACTGTGGGTAACGTGTTTCTGAAAATTTCCGAAAAGAAAAAGTGAAAGGTCTATACCCTCAGATAGATCGACCTCGTAGGTTATGCCATTTCGGGTAATGATACGTGGTTTCTTGCCATATACCATCGATACAAAGAAGTACAAAACTTTTGCACCCGCTATCTTAATCCGGGTAAGCGGAAAATTGTTGTTTATGAATCTGCGCAGCACTTAATGAGTTTTTTGAAGGTGCAAATGTAGGATTTTAAAGGAATTAGAGAATTATCTCGGATAAATTGCCTGAAAAGTGGGGTTTTTCTGTTAAGAAATGTACTGGAAAGCCCTGCCAAGGCAGTTGGTGATGTCTTCGGCTATCAATGAGTTTTCGCCTAATTCTTCCATAGCCATATCTCCGGCTAGCCCATGCAGATAAACACCCAATATGGAGGCTTGTTTCGGGGGATAGCCCTGTGCAAGCAAGCCAAGTATTATGCCTGTTAAAGTATCACCGCTGCCAGCAGTCGCCATTCCGGGGTTGCCCGTAGAATTGAAGTAGACCATTCCGTCAGGCGTGGCAATAGATGTATAAGCTCCTTTAAGAATCACGTAAATGCCATATTTTACAGCAAACTCGCGCTGTTTGGTATAAGCTTCAAATGCTGTGTCTGACTTACCCGCAAGTCTTGCAAACTCTCCGGGGTGGGGAGTAATAATCGTTCCTGATTTGAGGAAAGAGAGCCATGTTTTATTCTCCGAAAGGATATTTAATGCATCAGCGTCTAAAACCATATTAACAGAAGCCTGCTGAATCAACATTTTTAATCCTTTGGCTGTATTTTCTGTTGTACCAATTCCCGGGCCGATTCCGATGGCATTATACTTAGACAATTCTTTTGTTCCTGAGAATTCATTTTCTTCTTTATCCGTCTCAACCATAACTTCCGGAGCGGAGGTCTGCATGATTTCATAACCACATTTTGGAATATGGGTAGTTATCAAACCCACACCTGACCTTAGGCAAGCCCGTGCGGCTAATACAGAAGCACCAATTTTACCATAACTTCCTGCAATCAGTAAGGCATGTCCATAAGTTCCTTTGTGTGAAAATCGTGCTCTTGGCCGTAGAATTTGCGCGACCATATCGTGGGTAACCCAAAAAGTATTAGATTTTTGTTCTGCCTGAAATTTTTTGTCCAACCCAATATCCAATATAAAAAAATCACCAACATTTTCAGCATTTTCAGCAAAGAAAAACGAAAGTTTCGGAGTTTCAAAAGTCAATGTAAAACTTGCTTTAATAATATTCATCCGGTCAAATCCTGAATTATCCTCCATAGCTAAGCCCGAGGGCATATCTATTGCAATAATCGGGAGTTTAAAAGAATTTATTTTTTGAATTACATCTCCTAATTTTCCTTCAACTGGTTTCGATAAACCCGAGCCAAGAATCGCATCAATGATAACAGTATTAGTAGATGAAAGAATATTCAAATCTTCTACTTCATTTACCTCAGTGGTTTTTGCGCCCCGTATGTTTTTAGATTTCTTTTTGTTGACGGAAAAATCTTCGGATTCTTTGGAGAAAAAAGCAACGATGAATGTTTCAACAGTATATCCCTTGGCAATCATTTGCCTTGCTATGGCAAGTCCGTCGCCGCCATTGTTGCCCATTCCGCATATAACAACAAAATGTGTGTCTTTTGAAAAATGTTCGGTAATCCATGAAGTGCATGCCTCCGCGGCCCGTTCCATCAAGTCAATTGACGCGATAGGTTCGTTGGAAATAGTGAATTTATCTGCCTCCCTGATTTGTTCTGCCGTTAATATCTTCATTGCCTTTGTTTATATAAAATTGCAATTAAATTCCCAAAGGCCGTGTAATGTCTGGCACTACTTTACTTCTATTGGCACTATCATTACAGTTAATCTGCAAATGCAGACCAAATCGCCTCCTTCGGTTTTTATTTCTATATGCCATACCTGCGTACTTTTCCCTGTGTGGATAGGCCTTGCAGTGCCTATTACATTTCCACTACGAACTGCTTTAACAAAATTCAGGTTAATATCCAATCCAACACATTTGTATTTTAACGGGTCAACAGTAAGCATGGAACCTGCACTGCCAAGGGTTTCAGCTAATACTGCATTTGCACCCCCGTGTAAAATACCATAAACCTGGTGGGTGCGAGGATCAACGGGCATCGTGGCTTCAATAAAATCCTCACCTATGCCTGTAAATTGTATGCCCAGCACATCCAGAATGGTGTTCTTAGACATACTGTTTAGAAACTCAAGAGATTCAACGCGTAGTTTAGCTTTCATAATGGGTATAATGGTGCAAAGTTATAGGAATTAATGCTGATTATTTCTTAACCTGCATTAATAAATTCAATTCAAAACGATAGTACCTTTGCATTCGTAAATTAATAATTATGAAAACAAAATCAATTCAACAGATATTACCGCCACCACCGCCACACATGGTAGGAGACGGTTTCAGAGTTCACAATTTTTTCCCAAGCGGATATGAGATAGATATGGCCCGCATGAGCCCATTTTTCTTGCTCGATTATAACTCTAAAGTGGATTTTCCAGGTACAGACACGCCTCGGGGAGTGAGTGTTCATCCTCACCGTGGCTTTGAGACTGTAACTATTGCCTATCATGGCAAGGTTGCCCATCATGACAGTGCCGGAAACAGCGGTGTAATTGGAGAGGGCGAGGTTCAATGGATGACTGCCGCTTCAGGGATATTGCACAAAGAATATCACGAAAAGGAATATGCTAAAAAGGGTGGGCCTTTTCAAATGGTGCAACTTTGGGTGAATCTTCCGGCGAAAAATAAAATGTCGAAACCCAAATACCAAGGAATTACCAATGACCAAATGGGTAAATATTATTTACCGGATAATGGAGGTTATGTAGATGTAATTGCCGGAGAATTAAATGGTATAAAGGGCCCAGCGTTTACTTTCACACCAATACAAATGTATAATGTGCGCATTAATAAAGGAGCGACCCTAACCATGAATCTGCCAGAAACCTTTAATACTGGCTTGTTGATGATTGAAGGCAAAATAAAAGTAAATAGCTTGGAAGATGCTCCGGCAGACCATTTCGTACTCTTTAAAAATGATGGTGAAACTGTAACTATTGAAGCTCTGGAAGACTCTATAGTGTTGGTATTAAGTGGCGAACCCATTCATGAACCAATTGCACCTTACGGACCCTTTGTAATGAATACCCGTGAAGAATTAATACAGGCTTACGAAGACTTTAATTCGGGTAAGTTCGGAGCGCTGGAAGATTGAAAATTAGAATATTTTTCGCTCCTTACAAAGCCTCATCAATGGCGGTGAAATTTGTTTCTTGTGGGCTTTGAGATATTGTATGAATAATTCGTTTTGTTCATCAATTGGATAATTTCCGTCACTTCTACTAAAAATAGGAAGGTTTCTATCATATTTAAATTTTAATTTGCGTTCTTTCATTCCTTCTTCAATTGCTTTAAGTTTTTCCAAAGAATCGGATTTATTCCATAAATCACCATGAAAATTTTTCCATAGTCCAACGTCACCGCTACAACGGTATATTATACTATCCGATTCTCTTAGGAAACCAAATAACGAATAAGCCTCCTCCTGCATTGAAAGGCAAGTGAGCGTATCTGAAAGATTGCCTAAGGCGAGCCAAATTTCTATTGTATCACCATTATTATCATCAACCCGCATTAATTTCGGATAAAAGGAAATAATTGTAGTATCCAGGTATATTTTGCCGGGATTACCTCTACAATAACAACTGACTTTGTTAGAATGGAAATTTGATGCATAATACAACCATACTGCATTATCATATTTTTTCTCAAAATGTCTTCTTGTTATTTGAGGAGGGTAGTTAAGTACATGCAGAAGAGAGTCTGCCTTTGCTTTATCTGCAACATTTTGCATAGAGTTATTATTGCACGCCGCAAACAATAAAATTGAAAATATGAAAAGGAGATATTTCATTATTCAAATTTAAGAATAAATAGAGATCTAGTGGTTTGCGTGAGGGATTGCAGTGGAAAGCTCGCATCCTAAGCAAGGATCCCGCAATAACTGCGGGACCCGACCCCTTGCGGAGCTTGGGGGCACGCCTAAATAATACTAAGCCTTTTCTGCTTTCTCTTTTTTAAGAATCCTTCCCGGATAAACCAGCAACGCCTGTTCCAGGCAATCGATGGCATTTTTAAGGTCAGTGGTATTTAATACATAAGCTATTCGGACTTCATTTTTGCCTTGTCCTTTGGTGGAGTAGAAACCACTGGCGGGGGCTAGCATTACTGTCTTTCCATTAAATTCAAAATCCTCAAGCAACCATTGGCAGAAGATATCGGCATCATCAATAGGGAGAGATGCAAAACAATAAAATGCACCTTTAGGTTTTGGACAAAAAACGCCTTCAATTTTGTTGAGCATTTCTACTACCAAATTTCTGCGGGAAACATATTCTGCCTCTACTTCTTTGAAATATGAATCGGGAGTATCTATAGCTGCCTCACCTGCTACTTGTCCCACTGTTGGCGGGCTTAAGCGGGCTTGTGCGAATTTCATAGCTGTATCTAAAACATGTTTATTGCGTGTAATAAGTGCGCCAATGCGTAATCCGCAAGCGCTATAACGTTTAGAAACCGAGTCAAGCATAATAACATTATCACCCACACCTTTCAATCGCATTGCTGAGAAATGTTCATGGCCATCGTAGCAAAATTCACGATACACTTCATCCACCAAAAAGAATAAATCATGTTCTTTAACAAGTGCGCCTAATTGCTCAATTTCAGGGCGGGAGTATAAGTATCCGGTAGGGTTATTCGGATTGCAAATCATGATACCCTTCGTTTTTGGAGTAATCAATTTTTCAAATTCGCTGATAGATGGCAGCGCAAACCCGGTTTTAATACTGGAGGTTATGGGCTTTACCACAACTCCTGCAGCACATCCAAAGCCGTTATAGTTGGCATAGAATGGCTCAGGGACAATAATTTCATCACCATCATTGAAGCAGGTCATCATTGCAATTTCAATAGCCTCTGAGCCGCCTGTGGTGATCATTATCTCAGTATAATCCAGGTCTATTTTATATTTTTTGTAATAATCTACTAGTTTGCGGCGATAGCTCTCAATCCCTGCACTATGTGTGTATTCAATAATTGGATAAGGGAAATTCTTAATGGCATTTAGCATGGTATCCGGAGTTTTAATGTCCGGCTGGCCAATGTTCAGGTGATAAACTTTTCTTCCTTGTTTCTTAGCTTTCTCTGCATAAGGAACCAGTTTTCGTATGGGGGAGGCCGGCATTAAACCGCCTTTGATAGATATTTTAGGCATAACTCTGTTAGATTAATGACGCAAATTTGCGAAAAATAAGGGAAATACCGGGATTTTACTTCTCCTCTAATAAATCAGGTCTGAGGCTTTTAGTTTTTTCAATACTCTGTTCATGTCTCCACAAATCAATTTGTTTTTGATTTCCGGAGAGTAATACATCAGGCACTTTTAACCCTTTAAAATCCGCAGGGCGTGTATAAACAGGTGGTGCAAGCAAATTATCCTGGAATGAATCGGATAGGGCGGAAGTTTCATCTGACAATACTCCCGGCAACAATCGGATAATGGTATCACAAAAAACAGCAGCCGGTAATTCACCTCCGCTTAATACATAATCGCCTATTGAGATTTCACGAGTGATGTAAAGTTCTCTCACTCTTTCATCGACGCCTTTATAGTGGCCGCAAAGCAGAATAATGTTCTTGCAAAGCGACAATGAATTCGCCATTTGTTGGTTGAACCTTTCTCCGTCTGGCGTCAGGTAAATAATTTCATCGTAAGTCCTTTCAGTCTTCAAATCCTCAATGCAGTTGGCAATTGGCTCAATACTCATCACCATACCGGCACCGCCTCCAAAAGGAGCATCATCTACCTGCTTATAGCTACCCAAACCGTAATTCCGCAAGTTGACAATATTTATCTCAGCAAGATTTTTTTCAATAGCCCTTTTCACAATAGAATGTTGAAAGGGGCTTTCCAGTAAACCGGGGTGCAGCGTGATAATGTCTATTCGCATAAGTTTAGTACCCATCCCTTTAATTACCTACTCTAAAGGTAGAGAGGGAGTAGAAGGAGCGTACATACTGCAAATGTAATTATTAGTCCAATTCCGTCTATTTTTCATATTTTTGCTTCAATAATTAACCTTTATGAGTGATATCCGTTACAACTGGACCAAAGAGCAAATAGCTGAAATTTATAATACCCCTTTGCTGGAGCTTGTTTACAAGGCAGCAACAGTACACCGAAAGTATCATAACCCTTCGGAGGTGCAAATCAGTTCTCTTATCTCGATTAAAACAGGTGGATGCCCAGAAGACTGTGCCTATTGCCCTCAGGCAGCACGTTACCATACTGAGGTTAAGGTTCAAAAATTAATGAGTGTTGACGAGGTGAGCGATATAGCTGATAAAGCCCGCACTATGGGCGCATCAAGGCTTTGTATGGGTGCTGCGTGGAGAGAAGTTAGGGATAATAAAGATTTTGACCGTGTGCTTGATATGGTGAAAACCGTGAATGCGAAGGGCATGGAAGTGTGCGCTACTCTTGGAATGATTAACGAAGAACAAGCCAATAAACTGGCTGATGCAGGCCTTTATGCATACAATCACAATGTTGATACATCAGAAGAAAACTATAGTAGTATTATTACTACCCGCAAATATGAAGACCGTTTAAATACCTTGCACAATGTGCGTAAAGCAGGACTTACGATTTGTTCAGGAGGAATTATTGGACTGGGTGAATCAGTAAATGACCGTATTGGCATGTTGCTTACGCTTTCTCATTTAAATCCACACCCTGAATCGGTGCCGATTAATGCTCTTGTGCCGGTTGAAGGTACTCCACTGGGTGAAATGCCGATTGTTGAATCATGGGAGATGATACGGATGATTGCGACAACCCGCATGGTTTTGCCCGACTCGGTTGTGCGTCTTTCAGCCGGAAGAGTACAAATGAGCAGGGAAACTCAAGCTCTCTGCTTTTTAGCAGGAGCCGGTTCTATGTTTATGGGAGAGAAACTTCTTACCACTCCAAACCCAGATGCCAACGAAGACAAAAAAATGTTTGATGATTTGGGATTGAAACCGAAAAATGCTTTTCAGCATAGAGCTAAGAAAGAGAAAGCCGAAGCATAAACTCCGTCATGCTGAACTTGTTTCAGCATCCCAATAACTCGGATGGCTAGCATGATACAATTCACAACACGAATTCTCCGCTTCGCTGAAATGGGCGAAAAAACCGGTTGGATGTATATTGAAATACCTGCCGATGTTGCCGAGAAAATAAATCCCGGTGTAAAAAAATCATTTCGCGTTAAAGGGAAATTTGACGATTATAAAATTGAGAAAGTTGCACTAATGCCTATGGGAAATGGGACTTTTATTATTCCCTTCAATGCTCAAATGCGAAAAGGCACCGGGAAAAAGAATGGAGCTATGCTCAAAATTTCAATTGAATTGGATGAGCGTTCAATACCGATAAACGTAGAATTATTAGACTGCCTTTCTGATGAACCTGATGCGCTGAAGTTTTTCAAAAGCCTGCCTAAATCGCATCAGGGTTATTTCTCTAAATGGATAGATACTGCTAAAACGGATGCTACCAAAGCCAAACGCATTGCAGAATGTGTGAATGGTTTATTGAAACAACAGAACTTTAGTGAAATGTTGCGGGCAAGAAACGGTGGGGATAATTATTACGCAAGACTAAGGGAAAAATAACTCCTTTGTGGCAGTAGTAAAGTTTAATTGAACTTTTTACACTTGTAACTGTTTGCAAAATATTCTACAGGGCTCTCCCGGAAGACTGTAAATACTATATTTTTGGTTTCGAATCAATCGGAAATCTGGTTTGATTAATCGTTATATTTGTAATACATTCGTTACTGATGAGGTTTATTAGAGGATGCATTTTTTTGTTTCTCTTGCTATGTTTTTGTATTCAAAATGCAGATGCTCAAAAATGGCTTTGGGCAAACGCAGGGATAAATAATACTGGTGCAAGTGGTGCCGACCCTCAGGATATTGCAACGGATGATTCCGGAAATGTTTTTGAAACAGGAAATTTCAAGGGAAGTGTGAATTTTGGAACAGTGAATTTGGTTTTCCCCGGTGTGAATAATGATGCCTTTCTTGTTAAGTTTAATAATAATGGTTTAGCGCAATGGGGGATAGCACTCATAGGGAGCGGGTTTTCCAGTGGTATATCTGTTGCAACGAATAAAACGGGCGATGTATGGATGAGCGGATATTATACCGACACAATGAATATTGGCTCGTTTCATTTAATCCCTGCCGCCGGTACAAGTGCTTTTATTGCAAGGATTTCTTCCGCCGGTGTAGTGCTATGGGCTGCTAATTCACAAAACAATAGTAATACAGTTAAGCCAAATTCCGTGTGCGTTGATGATTCAGGAAACGCTTATGTGACTGGATATTTTATAGGGGCAGTTTCATTCGGCACATTCAATTTTACTTCCACGAATAATTGTACCTTCCTTGTAAAATACGATGTTAATGGTAATGTTGTATGGGCAACTTCTGCTGTGCCAAATACGCAGGGAAATTCTGGAGCTACTGTAATTGCTGATACATTGGGGAATATTTATTTAGCAGGACAGTATTCAGATAGTCTGACTTTTGGTTCAACAACAATTACCTCATCAGCTAATCAAGATATCTATCTGGCGAAATTTAATTCCTCTGGAAATGTTACATGGATTAGTACCGGTTTATTACCTGACAGCAATAGCTATGCCAACCTTACAAGTTATGAGGGCGGTAGATATTTAAGCATGGATAAAGCTGGAAACTTAATTATGGCTGGTACATTTAGGGATACCCTTTCATTAGGGATATATACGCTAACGAACAAAGATATTTCCATTTTTATAGTGAAATATTCTCCGTCTGGAAATGTTATTTGGGCCAATGCGGTTCCAAAGAATTTTACATCTCCATTTTACGCACCATGTTCTGTTTCGTGCAATAAAAGAGGTGGCTTTTTTTTAAGCGGAACATATCAGGATTCCATTAGGTTCAACTCTATTGAATTGAAATCAGATTCTTTAAAACCATCCTTTTTATTCAAATTTGATAGTAATGGCACAGTTATGTGCGGCACCACAGTGGAGAATAATAACGATGATAATAATTGTGTTGCCGCAAATCCAATGGGCCATGGAGTATTTTTTTCAGGGGATATTTTAAACAGCTCAGGCAGCGGAAATGCAAGTTGTGCTTTTGACAGTTTCATTTTAACAGGGCATGACGAATTTGCCTTTCTTGCCAATTGGTTTTGTTCAGATTGTAATACTGTGCTTATTCCTACTGTAAAGCATACTAATGTAACTTGCAGCGGAGATAATGACGGAACAGCATCTTTTTCAGTAAGTAATGGCATAGGGCCTTATGAGTATATCTGGAGCCCTTCAGTTGGTACTACTTCAAAAATTAGTAATCTTTCAGTTGGAACTTATACAATTACCTGCACCGATTATAATGGTTGCCAGGTGGCAGATTCAGTTACGATTAACCAGCCCGTTCCATTTTCGGTAAATGCATGTTGCAATACCTCGGTTGTGTATGGCGATACTGTTCAACTTTCAGCAACAGGAGGCACGTCCTATCAGTGGACTCCTTCAATAGGTTTAAGTTGCGACACATGCCCCGACCCAATTGCACACCCTGCGCAAACTACTACCTATTCTGTATTTGTTCGGAATGATTCAAGTTGCAGTGAAGGATGGATTACAATAGAAGTTGGTTGTGGAAATGTTTTTGTACCGAATGCTTTCTCGCCAAATCAGGATGGGCATAACGATAGGTTTTTTGTGCGTGGCGTATGCATCTCCAATATGCACCTTGCTGTTTACGACCGCTGGGGCAACTGCGTTTTTGAAACCTATAATATCCACAAAGGTTGGGATGGTACCTACAAAGGTGTTGACTTAAATGTTGGAACCTACCTGTGGTATCTCAACGCCACCCTAAATGATGGCACAAGTATTGATAGGAAGGGGAGTGTGACGCTGATAAGATAAGGAAATGATAGCTATACATAGATTTATTCTGCCTGTAGTACCCAACGTTCTATTAATTTATAACGTACTAGTATATCAATAAGATAACTCATAAAATGAATTCCATGAAAAAATTATTTTCTTTATTAGTGATAGCATTTATTACTGTAGCTTTTTTTGCTTGCGAAAAAAATACAATTGTATCTCCATCTTCAATCAATTCAAATACGAGTAGCGTATCTCAACCTACTTTAACTGCCACAATTGATGGCACACCTGAGGCCTTCGTTGCCATGCTCAATATGAATGTATATGGTGGCTACATCCAAATTATTGGCGCTGCACCAATGTCCGGTATAACAATTGGCATTCCGGTTCCTACTGATACTGTAACATATACTTCTTTCGGATCGGGATTGAAGCCATACATAAGTATTGATAGTAGTGGAGGATACGGCTTTGATACAGTGGTTGGCACACCTATTCTAAGAATAACCTCCTATAATTCGGCAACAGCCATCTTTAGCGGTACATTTAGTTGCACATTAACTTCAAAGGGAAAGCATGAGGTTCTAACAAATGGTGTATTCTCAAATTTTTAAGTTTACACTGCTACTCTAGCACATAGATCTCTCTGTGTCCGCCAGCTACACAATCCATATAGCCTTTCATAATTTCCATTAATTCAGGATCCGGAGGGCCTGACCTTAAGTTCTTAAAGAAATTGCCAATGTCTGAAACTTCTGATTCAAAAACTACGGTCCAATAGGGGCCTGTTGCATCGGTCATTACTTTGGAGTTCTTCATCTCTCCCGATTTTTCAAAATAAGGCATACATGCCTTGAAAATCTTCACAAGCTCTTTTGCTTTGCCGGGCTTGGTGTTGAATATTTCTCTTACTAAATACATGGTTTTTGAGGTATTGATTTATGTATACAAATATAAAATTTATTTGTAAAGCTTTTCTTTTGGATATGTTAAATAAAAAAGGCGCTTTTATAAGCGCCTCATTTTTAGTTTTTAATTTAGAACAGCTTCTCCTCTTCCAAAAAGTGCGTATTGTAATCGCCTTTTAAAAAGCGTGGGTTTTGCATAAGTTTAATATGGAAAGGAATAGTAGTCTTGATTCCTTCAATTACAAACTCATCTAATGCACGGTTCATTTTATGGATAACTTCTTCGCGTGTTTGCGCAACGGTGATAAGTTTTGCAATCATCGAGTCGTAGTTTGGCGGGATAACATAACCGGCATAAACGTGAGTATCTACACGGATGCCATGGCCTCCCGGGACGTGGAAGTTTACAATCTTTCCTGGTGAAGGGCGGAAATTATTTTCAGGATCTTCTGCATTAATGCGGCATTCCATAGCATGCATCTGCGGGAAATAATTTTTACCTGAAATTTTTATTCCTGCCGCAATTTTTATTTGCTCACAAATAAGGTCGTAGTTTATTACTTCTTCTGTAATAGGATGCTCAACCTGAATACGAGTGTTCATCTCCATAAAGTAGAAGTTGCGGTGCTTATCTACTAAAAACTCTACAGTTCCCACACCTTCATATTTCACAGCCGACGCTGCTTTAATAGCAGCCTTGCCCATTTTCTCACGGAGTTTGTCCGTCATAAATGGAGAAGGGGTTTCTTCCACTAATTTTTGATGACGACGTTGTATCGAGCAATCCCGTTCTGATAAGTGACAAACTTTTCCGTATTGGTCTCCTGCAATTTGTATTTCAATGTGCCGGGGTTCTTCTAAAAACTTCTCCATATACATGCCGTCGTTGCCGAAAGCATTGGCCGCTTCCTGGCGTGCCGATTCCCATGCATGTTGAATTTCTTCTTCTTTCCAGATAACTCGCATACCCTTACCACCGCCTCCGGCAGTAGCTTTCATCATTACAGGGTAGCCAACTTTTTTAGCGGTCTTTTTAGCATCTTCCAAATCTTTCAGCAAACCATCTGAACCGGGCACAACAGGTACACCCGCTTTTTTCATGGTTTCTTTGGCGGTAGATTTAACACCCATTGCCTCAATCATATTCGGGCGTGCACCAATAAACTTCACCTTGTGTTCGTCACAAATATGTGAGAACTTGGCATTTTCCGAAAGGAAACCATAACCCGGATGTATAGCATCTGAGTTGGTTATTTCGGCAGCAGCAATAATATTGGGGATATTCAGGTAGGAATCTTTACTGGCAGGTGGGCCTATACAAACTGCTTCATCAGCAAACCTAACAGGCAAACTGTCTTTATCGGCAGTGGAATAAACAGCCACCGTTTGTATTCCCATCTCTTTACAGGTGCGTATAATACGCATCGCGATTTCGCCCCTGTTTGCAATCAATATTTTCTTAAACACGTTTTATTTAGTTATAAGTTATAAGAGATAAGAGATGAGCGAAAAGTCATGAATGCATATTTTTTTTAGCCGTCATTATCGAACTTCTTATCATTTTTAATAATTCATTAGCATCATTGACAATGCTTTCAAATTCTTTTTTAGTTATAAATTCAGTTTCTCTTAAAAGTTCAAGCCAGTAGAGTGATTCATCACATTCTTTTTGCGCTATTCCCATTTTATGTATAAAATCTGCTTTGCTTTCCGCATTTTGTGCTTCACGAACTAAAGCTCCTACCGCAGTTCCGCTTCTCAAAAGTTGTTTACTTAATACGTATTCCTTTTTATTTTCTATAAGATATTTATATAGCCTCGTAATTCTTACAGCGAATTGAAAACTCTTAACCTTTAAAGGACTGATCTTAGTTTTTTCGCTCATCTTTGATAATTGACTTTCACTTATCTCTTATCACTCATCTCTTATCTCTCAGGCAGGATCAATCAACAATAATGGTTGATCATACTCCACCGGAGATGCATCATTCAAAAGCACCTTCACAACTGTTCCGGACATTTCTGCTTCAATTTCATTGAACAGTTTCATGGCCTCGATTATGCAGATAACTTTCCCTTTTTCAATTTTATCACCAACGTTAATGAACGGTGCTTTATCCGGTCCCGATGAGCGGTAGAAAGTACCAATCATAGGCGACTTAACAGTTACATATTTTGCATCGTCTTCAACCTTAACAGGTGGTTTTGCAGCAGGAGCTTCCGCAACCGGAGCAGCTTGTTTTGCTGGGGCTTGTTGCACGGCAATAGGAGCCTGAATTTGCTGAATTTCAACTACCCGTTCGGCAGCCTTATTCGTTTTAATAACCAGTTTAACATCTTTGGTTTCCAACTCCACTTCGCTAACGTTGGCTTTAGCAACAAAACGAATGAGTTCTTCTACTTCTTTTATAGTCATAATTGATATTGTTAATTCGTTCTTACGGACAAATATACTTTTTTTAAGTTGTCAGTGGTCAGTAATCAGTTGTCAGTTAAAATTCCTAATTCCTAATTTTTAATTCCTAATTAGCTATTGTAGCCCCATTTAACATACACCGCTCCCCATGTAAATCCCCCACCAAATGCAGACAGTATAATATTGTCCCCTTTTTTTAACTTGTTTTCATATTCCCACAAACACAATGGCAAGGTTCCTGCTGTGGTATTGCCATACTTGTGAATGTTTAACATTATTTTGCTTTCGGGTAGTTCCATCCGGTTAGCTACTGCACTTATAATGCGCATGTTGGCCTGATGAGGTACAAGCCACGCCACATCGTCGGCCCCAAGGTTGTTTCTTTTCATCATCTCAACCGAAACATCGGCCATTTCCCTTACTGCAAACTTGAACACCTGCTGCCCTTCCTGGTAAACGTAATGCTCTTGTTTATCAACACTATCATTAGTAGGCGGCTTGGCAGAACCACCTGCCCGTTGAAATAAATGTTTACGCCCCGAACCATCTACCTTGCATACGTAATCAATAATACCTGTGCCATCTTCGGTTGGTTCAAGAAGTACAGCGCCTGCGCCATCACCAAAAATTACGCATGTGGTCCGGTCGGCATAATTAATGATGGATGACATTTTATCAACCCCAACTACCACTACTTTTTTATGCCTTCCTCCCTGTATGAATTGAGCACCCGTTACCAGTGCAAATATGAATCCTGAACATGCTGCATTAATATCATAGCCCCAGGCATTTTTTGCCCCCACTTTATCGCATACCACATTGGCAGTGGCAGGGAAAATATAGTCTCCTGTTACAGTTGCCAAAATAAGCATATCAATTTCCGAAGGGTCTATTTTGCGTTTTTCGCACAGGCGTTTTACAGCTTCGGCAGCCATCACGCTCGAACCCTGGTCTTTTCCTTTTAAAATTCTTCTTTCCTTTATTCCTGTACGAGATGTAATCCACTCGTCGTTCGTATCTACCATCTTGGATAGCTCCTCATTGGTAAGCACATAATCGGGAAGATAGCCTTGTACGGCGGTGATTGCTGCGGTTATTGCCATTCGTTTCCGATAAAAGCAGTTCTGATTTTTTCGGTTACATTGGTAGCAACCATTTCCCGGGCAAGAAGCATCATATTTTTAGTGGCTTCTTCGTTTGAAATTCCATGGCCAACAAGTACATTTGAGTTTACCCCAAGAATTGGTGAACCCCCGTATATTTCATAATTGAACCGGTCGAAATAATCGTCTTTTATTTTTCTTCTTTTAATAAGTTTATAGAATGCTTCCGCTTCCTTAAGTACCACATTTCCAACAAAGCCTTCACATACTACAACATCGGCAACTCCGTCAAATAAATCACGGCCTTCAACGTTGCCAATAAAGTTAATTCCTTCATGGTTTTTAAGCAACTGATGGGTTGCCTGGGCCACAATATTTCCTTTTTCTTCTTCCTCGCCAATATTCAGCAATGCAACTTTCGGGTCAGGAGTATTGGATAGGTATTTGGTATAAACCTGTCCTAACAAAGCAAACTGGCAAAGCATTTCGGGCCTGCAATCTGCATTACTTCCTACATCCAGCAAGATTCCGGTTTTCCCGTTCTCCATCGGAATTTGTGTAAGAAGGCACGGACGCAAAACACCCTCTATTGACTTAACGCTGTACAATGCTCCCACCATCATTGCTCCGGTATTACCGTTGCTGGCGAAGGCATCTATTTTTTTATCTTTCAGATATTTAAAACCAAGTCCAATACTGGAATTTGGTTTTTGAGAAATAGCCCTCAATGGAGGATCCGCCATTTCAATAACCTCGGTAGTGTGAACAATTTCAAAATTATCAGGACTTACTCCCAACTCATTAAAGTATGGAAGCATTTTATCCCTGTCGCCGAAAAGCACAAGTTTATCCTCTTTCGAAAGAGCCTGAAAAGCTTTTACAGCCCCTCCTACAGTGGTTTTAGGGGCGAAATCGCCTCCCATTATATCGAGTCCTAACTTCATTCTTTAATTGTAAATGCTAAATTGTAAATGCTAAATGATTTCATTAACAATTCACAATTAACAATTCACCATTAATTAGGCAGAAACTGTTTTTTCAACTACTTGCTTGCCTCTGTAAAACCCGCATTCAGGGCATACACGGTGGCTAAGAACCGGTGCTCCGCAGTTTGAGCAGGTAGTGGTTGTAGAAGCGGTTGCTTTATAGTTTGTCCGGCGTTTTCTTCCGCGGCTTTTCGAGTGTCTTCGTTTAGGATGTGGCATTGTTTATTGAATTAAGAATGTTGGTTTATGGAATTTGAATTGTTGGGGAATGAGTCTTTAAAGTTAATTATTCAAGGGTTTTTCTTTCAGGTGCTGAAGCAGTTTGTTCGTATTTAAAATATATTGTTCTTCACTACTTTCTTTTACTTCCAGGTTTTTCAGTTTGTCTAATGCTTCCTTGTTACAATGGCGAATTCCGTCCTTGTCCTCCGGATGAATTCGTTGCATGGGCAGCGAAAGTACAATATATTGGTAAATATAGGGTGCAATATCGAAATCTACTTCATCTTTTCCCAACGAAATCATGTCGTCTTCCTCGCTGTGTACGATACTATCTAGCTTGACTAGCAGATTCTTATCCAGGTTAATCTCCATGTCAAAATCGTCTCCGCAACGGTCGCAGGTTACGTTAATAGTTCCGTAGATATGAAAAGTAACATTTACGATAGCTGAGTTTTTGGTGAATGTAATATGTGCTTTTAATTGACAATCATGTATTTCATCATAATTATTGTCGGTAAAAAGCTCCTTTTCAACCGAAAACAAATAAGAATGTTCTCCGGGTTTAAGGACGGCAAAAGGTACTATATAGCTGTTAATCTTCTTTTTCACCCTGTTTTTGAAAAAAGTTTTGCAAAGATATGATTTTTTTGAAAAGTAGCTGTGTTAATTTCTTGGTATAGGACTTCTTTATTTCCTGAAATAGCTTACTATCAATAAGTATGGGATTCGTCTGTACGAACAAAAACAAATATTGAAGACTATGTAATTCTTTTGACTTTTATAATTTACTTTGAGGTTCTATTTGATATATGAAAAAAGGGCGGCTTAAAAGAAGAATTTGGTGTACTGTTGCATTCGTTATTATACTGCTAAATGTTTTAGCAGCCATCCATGCTTACAAATTTACCCACTTTACTACGGGAGATATTAAGAAAACGGCCAAACCGGAAAAGCTTTCGTTTTCGGAAAAGTTGAAAACGCTCTTCACAGGTGTAAACAATCCAAGGCCGGTTGACAGTCTTAATCCTGAAGAAAAATTTATTGATGTTAAAATCAAAAGCAATGTAACCCTTGATTGTTGGTATATCCCAAGTGTCTCAAAAAGGGGTACTGTAATTATGTTTCACGGTTACGGAAGTTCAAAATCAGCATTAGTTGAAAACGCGGCGGGGTTTTACGGCATGGGTTTTAGTGTTTTGATGGTCGACTTTATGGGTTCGGGCAAGTCTGAGGGAAATTCAACTACAATTGGATACTGTGAGGCCCAGGAGGTAAAATCCTGTTATGATTATGTGGCGCAGAAGGGTGAAAAAAATATCATTCTCTATGGAGGTTCCATGGGTGCTGCTGCTATTCTTAAAGCCAAGAATGATTATCCAATTAAACCCCAGGGAGTAATTATTGAATGTCCGTTTGGTTCCATGTACAAAACGGTGTGCGCCCGTTTTCATAACATGGGTATACCAACGTTTCCAATGGCTTCTTTACTTACATTTTGGGGAGGAGTGGAAAATGGATTTTGGGCCTTTTCATACAAACCTACTGAATATGCCACAGCCGTGAAATGCCCAACACTACTGATGTATGGTGCAAAAGATAAAAATGTAAGCCGCGAAGAGATTGATGAAATTTATGCCAATTTGCCAGGAAACAAGGAACTGAGGATTTTTCCTGAATCCGGGCATGAAAATTATGTACTGAAATATAAACGAGAGTGGTTCGACACGGTTCGGAATTTTTTAGATAAATATAAATTGGATACGGCAGGGAGTATTTACCGCAGCGATACAATGGATTTGCCTTACTTTCCCCCGGTTTGGGGATATAGGTTTGTTGTTACAGGGCACTTCGCCGGGACTGGCAAAAGGGATACGCTGTTTGAACATTATTACAGCAAAACAAGGCACAGAGAGACCAATAAGTTTTTTGATAGTGTGGATTATGATGGAAGCGTTGGCCTTGCAAATGAACAGGAGCCGAGTTCATTTTTCTTATGTTCAAATCCTAAAATTGATACCCTCATGATTGCTAACGATAATCAATTGTTCGGTGTTTCCTGGATGAAAAACGATGGCGACCTGTTGGGTAACGGAAGAGATGTGATGGAGTACGTGATTGATTGGGCTGATTGGTCTAGTATAAATACCTGCCATTTGGTTACTTGGGATGGTAAAAAATGGAAAGAACTTTATGCATTTACAATTCATGATTGGGAAATACCTCAGCTAGCCGGTTTTGCAACAGGCTATGGCTTGTTTGGGGTAGATGGTGGAACAGCAATAAGCAGTAAATACGATACCGTTAACCTCAGGCTTGAAAAGGAATTAAAAGCCTTCCCCGGTTTTATAAAGAATAAAGGCGGAGGTGTGGTAAAAATAGATTGTTGGATTGCCGGAGACCAACGAACAATAATTGTGAATCTTCATCATCCCAAATCCATGGATAAATTCGAAGAGGAATTCGAGAAAGAAAATGAAGAATAAAAATTGACAACAAAAATGGAAACCATAATTGCAATACTCAGGGGAATAAATGTTAGCGGGAAAAATAAAATTCCGATGGCGGAATTAAAAGCCCTCTACGAAAAGGCGGGATTTAAAAATGTTGCTACTTATATACAAAGTGGTAATGTCGTTTTCTCATCCAGTGAAAAAGCATCAAAAGATTTAGAGGAAAAAATCCAACAGTTGGTTTTTAAGAAATGGAAATACAGTGTTCCGGTAATAGTAAGAAGTGCCGAAGAGTTGCAAACCGTGGTTGACAGAAACCCATTTCTGAAAATGAAAGGAATAGATTTGGAAAAACTGCATGTTACCTTTTTGGCAGAAAACCCAACAAAGGAAAATTTGGATAAAATAAAAGCGTACATCTATAGTCCCGATGAATTTATAATTGATGGGCGGGAGGTTTATCTTTCTTGCCCTGGTGGGTATGGCAATACCAAACTTTCAAATACTTTTTTTGAAAATAAATTGAAAGCTACTGCAACAACCAGGAACTTGAGAACGGTGAATGAATTGTTGAGGTTAAGCAGAGCGTTATAACTTTGTTGCTTCGCTGAGTCGGAGTACTTCATGCTGAACTTGTTTCAGCATCCCATACAATCGCAAGGAAATTACCGTATTAGTGGGATGCTGAAACAAGTTCAGCATGACAATCTCATCGAGTTGACAAAGACTTTGGAGTGGTCCTGAACATGTGAATTATGCAATTTTATTCAATAAAAATGCAACGCATTTTCCATCGAAGAAGCCCAATTTTACTGCCTTAAAATTAATACCATGAAAGACCCGAAAAACGAATCGCTCAACTTATCACAGAATAAGCAAAATACTGACCTGCCGGGGTATCCTTTATATCCTGCCAGTGAAGATATTTACAATAAAGATATAGAAGAATCAGACATAAATCCGGAGGATATCACTAAAAAAAAATCACCAAATGAAGATGACTTTACCGAAAAGATGAATGAAAAAGGTTTTAAGCACAATATGACCGGTGAGGACCTTGACATTCCCGGTTCTGAAGAAGATGAAAAGGAAAATAATGCAGGAAGCGAAGACGAAGAAAACAACTTTTACAGTTTAGGTGGCGACGACCATGAAAACCTCGACGAAGATAATGGGGAGGTTATTTAAGAATTCGTAATTATTATTTCTCAATTACCAATTTCCCGTCTCCAATCAAACTTCCATTTGCTGTCAAAACCCGGTAGCAATAAACTCCATCGGGTTTTTCACTCAAGTTAATTTCATTGAACGCCCCTTTGGGGGTCTGGGGCTGTAGAGGTGCATCGTAAATTCTTTCTCCAAAAACATTATAAACTTCTAGTATAGGATGGTATCCTGAAACAAGTTCAGGATGATTGAAAGTAACTGAAAAAAGGCCGTTGTTCGGATTTGGATAAATTATCAATTGGCCGTTATCCGTTCTTACTTGATTAACACCAGTAAATAAAGGAATATTTACACACACGGTATCCACGCAATTATTGTCATCCGTCACTCTAACACAATAGCTTCCGTTGCACAGGTTTTTAATGGTATCTGTTGTTTGCCCGCCGCTCCATAAATAGTTGTATGGCCCCATACCGCCAAATGCCGCCGCCGATGCCGAACCATTGCATCCGCCTGAATCGGCTGAAGAATCCGTAGTTACTTGAATAGGACTGGCAGGTTGTCTGACATTAAATGTAAAATAGCCAATGTTACATCCATTACTATCAGAAACAGTTACGGAATAGATGCCCGCGCTTAAATTATATATCGTATAGGAAGGATTATAAGAAGCAGCGCTATCATTAAACCAGTTGTAGGTGTAGGGTGAAGTGCCGCCGCAAACTTGCACTGTAATAGTTCCGTCATTTCCATTATAGCAATTTACATTACTGTTATAGGTTCCAACCCATTCCAGTGTTGGCTTTAAAGAAACTCCCAACGGAATAACGCAACCTATTTTATCGGTAACATAAACAGTATCCGAAGGGTTATTTGGGTAACAGGTTGGATAGGCTTTGACTGAAGATGTAGTACCTCCGCCTTCCCAGAGGTATTTATATGGTGAAGTACCTCCGCTTATAGTTGCGGTAATCGTTTGCAGACTCCAGCAAGGATTCGCAACTACAGAAAAAGTGGCAGTAATAGCAGTAGGAGGTTCGGTAATTGTGAACGTGTAAAATTGATTACATCCTGTTGTGTCGAGGTTTGTTAGGGCAACTGTATATGTTCCCGCTGATAAACCGGAAGCAATACTATCATTGCCTCCAATTGGCGTCCACGAATATTTATAACGCCCCGGCACTGTAACCGTGGCTGTGCCGGTGCTGGCTCCTTTACAAAGTACAGGGGTTGAAGAAAGGGTAGCTCTTGGTCCTTTATCTAAATAAACGCTGTCAAATCTCATACATCCATGCGCATCAGTAACAGTGCACGTATAGCTTCCTGCAGAAAGGTTCAGAAGGGTGTCACTTGTTCTTCCATTCGACCAGGAATAGCCGTAAGGCTGAATTCCACCGTAAACCGAATCGTAAATAGTTCCTGAAGGCTTGTTACAGAAAGAATTGGTAAAAGTCAGCTTGCTAAGTAAAGCGGTCGGTTGTGTAACAGCAATTACAAGGTTATTTGAATTTCCCTTATTGTCGGTAACAGTTACTGTATAATTAGCCGCTGAAAGCCCGGTTGCCGAAGAGTTTGTTCCGCCCGATGGTTTCCAGCTATAAGTAAAAGGAGCAGTCCCGCTTATAACATTTATAGATGCTGCCCCGCCATTATCTCCATTGCAATTTAAATCAGTTATAGAAGTGATTTTTGCGCTCACATAATTACTGTCCTGGCGGATAATAAATAAGGTATCGCTTACTTGTCCGGTCATAATAAATTTGCCTTTTTTTGCGGGCAACGGAACAATATTATAGCATTTGCCTGTGGAGTCAGTCACATAAGTATATTCATAAACTAAGGAACCTTTCGGGGTATATTCCCGTACTACAAAATTGTTAAGGGTATCTGTTTCGCATAAGATATTACCATTATCGAAACTACTGTTGGAACATCCCGGAAGATTAAAACTTCCTATGGAATCGCCTTTGGAATCGGCTACCAGGTAGCGATTGAGAGTGGAACCTTGCAATGTATAATTTATAAATGCAGTCGAATCTGTATTCTTATAAACGGAATGAATAACAACATTTGTATTATCATTATTTATAATAAATTTATTTTTTGATATAAGATTATTCCCAAGTGAATCAACTGCCTCTGTGCATAATTGGAATTTATTTGTTATATAGTCCGTATCATAACCCACCACCACAATATTGTTTTGCAGTTTCACAAGTTCTCCGGTATTAGCATATTTAATTTGGGAACAACGGTAATTATTTTTTAGATTTCCTTGTGCATCATAAAACTTAAGCCGGATAGTATCAGGCTTTGGAGGGGTAAACCCAAGTACTGCTATTTGCGAATCTGCTGTAGGAATGGAATAATATACCTGGCTCTTATATACATCGGAGTATAACGAATCACTCCAGATGTGATTTCCGCTAGCATCCATTTTCCAAATGGGTGTGTATATTGGTGCATAAACATAAGGGCAGGGGCAAGTATCTACGGTTGACCAAACTGTCCCGGTAAAATAGACACTGTTATTAAAACTGTATAGATTAATATTGTTAACATTTCCAAGCCGCAAGTCTCCAAGTGTATCTTTATGAGTTATATGCATGCGTCTGTCCATAAATAGAATTGCTGCGTAATTATTAGGGTGGCCAACTATAGATTGAGTGGTGCCATTCTCATAAAAAGCATAACCTCCTGGAACATCTATCAAATCATTAAAAGATACTCCGGTATACAAATCAAAAGGCCAGGACCATGGTAAAAAATCTCCATGAGCGCATATAGTATCTCCAAGTGAATCGGTTGCAAGAGCAAAAGAAAACTTCCCGTAATAACTACCTACAACAGCAATTTGGTTACTGTCCGACGGAATAATTAGCATCCCTGTACTCGCAATCTTTGAATGCCCGGTTGGTATTGGATATTTCTTGAAAAAACTTTGTGAATACCCATTTCCCCAAACAACACTTAAGAGGAATGTAAGAAGATAAACGTATCTTTTTATTCTCACGGCGAATGAGTTTAGGGAAGTAAAGATAAGGAAATATATTAATTAAAAATGTAATAAGTTTTGCCTGCCAAATGCGAGGCATTTATTGCTCTAAAATAAAATTTAATTTTAGTACAACCTTCCAATAATTTATTTCAAAGGTGTATTATGGTCTTAATTATTTGTATATCAGTGTTTAGTGATTGTTTTGGTTTGCCCGAAAATTTGCAAAAGTGTTGCATAACGTTGCATAACGGTGTTGTAAATTTCAGCGAAGAACAGGCGGTAATCCCCCGCTTATTTCTCATAACCTATCTCTTATATCTGTTTATTGGAAATCCTGGTAAAGAAGGTACTTCTTACGTATCTTCAGGAAGTTCACAATACCCGGTTGCCAGCTTCTGCGTATTTCATCTTCCGGAACACCATTCTCTATTTGCTTTTGAAGAGCATCATTACCTGTCAGGTTTTTAAAGTAGGGGTTAAAGAACTTGGCTTTATCGGGATAATCTTTATAAGCACCTTTCAACCAGAAAAGGTATAGCTTTTGATAGTTCTTAATCATAATGCTGCCAAAGTCACTCAGGTCATAACCATAGCATTTTTCCCCTTCGAAAGGTGGGTGCAACGAGGCTCCGGGCTTACTTTCAGGGGTAAATGTGTAAGGGGCGGTTTTCAATAAAGGATTGCCAATAATTTCAAAAGGCTTGTCTGTGCCGCGGCCTACGCTCACCACTGTTCCTTCGAACAAAGCTAAGCTGGGGTATAAAAAGATGGAGGCGTTGTTAGGTAGATTTGGTGAGGGTTTCACAGGTACGTCGTAAAAATTTTTGTGGGTCCAGCCGGTAACTTGAACAACTGTAAGGTCGCATTGTACCTCATTGGCAAGCCACTTTTCACCGTTCAGCATCTTGGCATATTCTCCGGAGGTCATACCATATACTATTGGCACAGCATCCATACCCGAAAATGATTTGTATTCCGGTTCAAGCACAGGCCCGTCAACGTAATACCCATTGGGGTCTGGGCGGTCGAACACAATAAGGGGGATATGGTTTTCGGCACAGGCTTCCATAACAAGGTGCATGGTTGAAATATAGGTAAAGAACCTTACCCCGACATCCTGAATGTCATATATAACCACATCCACACCGCTCAGGTCTTCAACGGTAGGTTTGTTATGCTTGCCGTAAAGGGAAATAATCTTTATAGATGTATTGGGCACTTTAGCATTCTTAACGGACGCACCGGCATCAGCATCGCCATAAAAGCCATGTTCGGGAGCAAATATCTTAACCACATGAACGCCCATAGCTACTAAGGTATCAACCAATAATTTGTTTCTTACTAATGAGGTTTGGTTTGCTACTACGGCCACATTTTTACCATGCAACAGGGCTATATACTGCTCGGTATGCTCGGCACCTACCTTCACATTTTCAGATGTAACAGTGGTGAAATCGGATTTGGCAGTGATTTGTCCTTGTACTTTACCCACAAAAAGAAGGAGCGAAAGCGAAAGTAGTTGAATGGTAATTTTGGGGAAGGTATATATTTGCATTCCGGTGACGATTAAAAGGCCAAAAATAAAGAAAACAAGCCAATTAAAACATAGGTTTTGGAAAAAGGAAATTTAAAAGGAATGTTTGTTAGCGGTAATATACCTGCCGGAGCTGAATATAAAGCGGCTCTGAAGGATGTTATACAAGCGTTTCCATACTTTCAGTTGGCGCAGGTTCTTTTTGCAAAACAGTTATATGATACCCATGAACCCGAGGCATCAAGCCGCATAAAGCTGGCATCGGTTTATGCACCCGACAGAAAAGCAATGTACATTTTGTTTAAGAAGCAAGATGATAAGCCCAATGAACAAAGACTTACTCCTCCTGCAGAAGTTGCGATACGTAGCGACAAACCGGATGTTAAATACAATTTTGTTTATAGTTCCACAATTAGCGAAAATGCTGAGGTTATTCATACCCCTATAAAAAAGGAAGAAGAACCTGTACCATTATCCGAAGCTTTTATAAGGGAAGAAAAAGCATCTCAACCGTTTGTCGAAACCCCGCCTCAAGAACAGGAGAAAGTAGCTGCAAGTGCTATTCCAAAAGTTGAGGATAAGAAGCCGGAGACTCCGAAAATACAGCCATTCATTTCAGTAAGTACGCCAGTTGAAAAGGCATCAACTGTTGAAGAAAATAAGACGGAAGAAAAGAAACCGGAAACTCCAAACGTTCCTGCTAAAAAACCTTACCTGCCTCCAACGATAGAGAAGAAGAAGTCATTATATACCCCAAAGAAAACCGAACCGGAGGTTGCAAAGCCTTTGGTGTCAATAAATCCTCCTGTTGAAGTTAAACCGCCGGTTATTGAGAAAAAGCCGGAAGAGAAACTCCTCAATCCCTTGGAGTCCCGTGTAATCGCGGGAAAGCCTGAACCGGTTAAGGCAGAGAAAAAGAAGGTATATACTTCTCCAAATATAGAATTGAAGCAGCCGGAGGAAAAGAAAGTTCAACCACCAATAGTAAAACCAATTGTTACTATAAAACCACCAATCGAGGTAAAGCCACCTGTTATCGAGAAAAAGAAAGAGGAAAAGCTCCGCATTCCTGCCGAATCACGTGGAATCACGCAAAAACCGGTACCTGTGGATGCATCGGGTAGAAAGCCGTACACAAAGCCTACTATTGTGTGGAAGAAGTCACTTTACACCAATAAGCCGCCAATAAAGAAAGTCGAGCCACCAACTATTGAGAAGCCAGTTGCAGTAAAACCTCCTATAGATAAAGTTTTGCCGGTTATTGAAAAGAAGCCAGAGGAAAAGATTATTGAAAAGCCTAAAGTAGAGGAAGTGGCAATGATTCATGCACCTGTTGAAACAACCAAACCTATTGAGATAATTGAAGCAAAAATTGAAGAACTAAAACCACAAGTTGAAGTACCTGTAATTATTGAAACTAAGGTACCTGTTCGGGAAGAGATACCAATTATTCAGGAAGAAAAGATAGGAGTAATTGAAGTTCAACCAACCCCAATAATAGAAGAAATAAAAGTTGAAACAGAGCTAATTACCCCTGAAATTCATGTTGAGCCTTTAGGTGAGGCTAACCTTAAATACAGTTTTAGTTCCTGGCTAAAAGTTCTGCCTGAAATTGGGGTTGAAAAGAAGGAAGAAATTAAGCCTTTAACCCCTGTAGAAACGTCCAGTATAATAGACAGGTTTTTGCAGAAGGAATCCTCAATTTCAAGGCCTAAAGCCGAATTCTTCTCTCCGGTTAAGGCAGCAAAAATGAGTATTACGGAAGACGATAATATTGTAAGTGAGACCCTTGCTAAAATTTACTTCGAACAGGGCAATCTGCCTAAGGCTTTAAAAGCATATCAAACACTTTTACTCCAGTTTCCCGAAAAAAAGAATATATTTGCGCCCCGTATTGAAAAAATAAAGGCTTTAATACGTGAAAATAGTAAATAAAGGAAAACGTAAATTATAGAAAAATGGGCGAAATTTTATTGAACATACTTATTGTTGCAGCATGTATATTATTGATACTTGTTGTGCTTATCCAGGACTCAAAAGGTGGAGGACTGACATCTTCATTCGGATCATCAAACCAGATATTAGGTGTTCGCAGAACAACCGATTTTCTTGAAAAAGCAACCTGGACTTTTGCGATTTTTGTAATCGTACTTTCATTAGCCAGTGCTTATGTTGGTGGCAGTTCAGGTGTGGTAGGAAGCAACTCTGTTTCTAAACAAGCTGCTGATGCAACTAACTTACCCGGTGGTAATGGTGGAGGTCAACAACAACAAGGTGGTGGCCAGCAACAACAGCAAGGCGGAACACAAACTCCTCCTCCCGGAAAGACCAAATAATAATTCGTTAAGATTTAATTAAGAAATTAATTGAGCAATTCCCGCGAGGAAACGGTTCTCTTTGGAACTTTGCATAATTGAATCTTCCTTTCTCAATGGCGTTACCTGTGCAGTACCATGAAACAGGTATTCATGCCTTGTATTAACCCTTGAACATAAATATCTGGTCCTGATTTTTTTAATCTTTAAGTAAGTGTGTGTGTCTTCTGCAATAAAATGAGACTGCAAAGGGAGTTCATCTAAAAAGATGCGTCCGTCGCTGTTCTCGTCATATTTGCGGAGCGTCTTAAATAACTTTTTGTCGGAACAAACAGTTGCAGCGGGGTTGTGAATGTAATCCCTTAATGCCGAAATTACATCTTCCGGGAAAATCTTATCGTGCAAGAATGGCTGGAGTAATAAACGGTATTCCGACTTCCATTCTTTACCATGCGATTGAATATTATTTCCATATTTCTGCCATGCGCTCAGGTGAGCAATTTCATGGACAAGTGTGTTCAGAAAAGCATATTTATTCAAATCTTGATTAATGGTGATTTGATGGTTCAATCCCTTCACTGGTGGGCGATAGTCCCCATACTTTGTTGAACGGGCACGCTTTATTTTTAATTTAAAATCGTACGTAAAAATCCAGTTAGCAATTGTTGCTACTGCGTTTTCGGGAATATATTTACCTAGAATGGCTTTGTTACGCTCTAACTGTTCCATGTTGCAAAATTAAGCTATCAGCCATCAGCTAATAGCCATTGGCGTTTTCAACTTATTAAAAGTTATGAAGATTTAAAAAACTTCTTCCAGCACTAAATGCGATTTGAGTGGAGCCATACTTGCATGTATTTCGAAATATTTTAGCAAGCCATGCAGAATGTTTTTACGCAAAGCAGATGATATTTCTGCCTTGGCGAATAATGAAATTGGTAAGGAAGATAATTTGCTTACGCATTCACTTTCATCAGGATATAAAAAGGCTTTATGCGTAGGGGTTTTGGAGGTGTAAATTCCTTCCTCCAAATTAAGATAAGGAGTATCGGGAGAAAAACTATTGTGCGGCAATATGCCCAGTTGATTTGAAAGATTCAGAATAAACACAATATGAAAGTTGGCACATCGGCTTTCGGTATCGTTTAAAAGCACAATCGATTCCCTTATAAAGCTATATAGCAACTCATCGGTTGCAGTTTCTTTTATAACATGGGAAAGAAGTTCGGCAATAAAAATAGCTATGGCGCTTTTCTCAATGTTGGTCGTAATTTTTGTTGGGAAAAAAGAAATCTGCATTTCTTTCAACGTAGACAATTGTTTTGTTTCCCGTTGGTCAATTACCGCATTGATAATTGTAAGGGGTTGCAGCCCCGAAGAACGAATGCCAGATGATTTACCGCGTAATGAAGTAATCCAGCAAGAAGTTAATCCCGAATCGCGGGTGAAGAGTTTTACAATGGCATTATGGTCCTTGTGTGGAATTAACTGAAGAACAATTGCCTCAACCGAGTGAAACATGATTGTCAGTTAACAAACAGCAATTTAGTTACTAACGACTGGCTTCCATCGGGGCTGGTGCAATAAACCATATAAACTCCTGTTTGCACACGTTGTCCGCTGAAGTTGTTTCCATTCCAGATGGCTTGTCCGCCTTGGGCTACCGTATGGTAAACAATTTCACCTTTTACATCTGCAATTTTCACATCAGAATTTGTTACAAGATTGGTTATTGCAATAGGGCCAGAATACCCATGTGGAATGGGGTTAGGATATGTATATACATTACTGAAAGCTGTGCCGCCTTCTGTAGCCGTTCCCCGGTATGATACTAACCCTTTGTCTGTACCAAAAAACACTTCACCGTTAGCCTGATTTATAGAAATAGACAGAATATTATCGGAAAGTAAAGGGCTGTTCTCCGCAGTTAGGTTAAGTATTTGCTGGGTTCCGTCGGCCGACATAAGAAATGCACCTCCGCCAAGTGTACCAATCCATTTACGGTTAGCCCCGTCTACGGCAATGGCTGTGGTGTATTGGTTTTGCATCAGGTATTGGGTGTAACCAGTTTGTTGAACATAAACATTTTGTGCGTCCCAGCCGGCCCCAAACCCATTAAAAACATTATCCGGTGAGTAAAAAACGACCACCTGAGTATTCGAGCCAATCCAGATAGCGCCTGTAAGATCTTCGGTCATGCAGTAAATATTCAGGCTTGGCAAAGCGCCGTTGCCAACCAGGTTATTAATAAGTACAGAGTTTGTGGCGTCTGGTTTTGCAAAAGTTCCATAGTCCTGGTATGCAATAATGCCCTGGCCCGGGCAAAGCATCCATTTGGCTCCGGATTGGGTAATCAACAGTTTTGTTACTTCAATGCCGGGCTTATCAAGATTACTAAAGTCAATTGAATGCCACGTTCCATTGGGTTCTTTGGCTACAAGAAACTTTGTGTATGTAGCGGAATTAGTTGCCCAAAGATTTCCAAGTGTATCAAAACCAACACCTCCAACCCGTATAGAATAATAACCCGGATCAAGCGGGTCATAAAGCGTAGTAAGCGCACTGTTGTAAGAACCGTAAATAGTAGTGAATGCATTGTTGTTGTATTCAACAACACCGTGGCTCCAGCTACCTGCACATGCATGCAATGGATTTCTGGGGTCGATGGCAACACAACATAAATCTGAAATTGAATCGAATGCTCCAGGTTCAATTAACCTGTTCCATGAATTATCATAATATTCCGAAACACCAATACCCCTTATGCCCAATGGGGCTTGTGAATTGTCATATCCACCCGGCGCAATATATAGGTAAGGGCCTTCTGTAGCAGTTGCAAATATTGAATTTGAGTAGGGGCCGGGAGGGAAATAACTTTGGCCCGTATTATTGGTAGCAGATTTAACTAACCCAGAATTGCCATCCGCAATCCAAACATTCATAGCGTTATCTACAATAGCATCATTTTGGGATGAGCCGACGGTAAATCCGTAACTGATAATTTTATTAATTAAATTACCTGACTGATCGTAAACCGATGCATTGTAGTCGCCACAAGTAATAAGATATGCAGTATTATTTACTGAAGAACTTTCTACGGAGAAAAGATCATCCGATTTATAAAGATTGGTATCGGTATGTGCAGCATTAATAAAGTAATTCCATTTACCGGAACTGTACACAAACATAATATCCTTGCCGGTAACAGAATTGGTAATGCGTTGAGAGAAGCTAGCATACATTTTGCCGCCGCAGGTAACAATTGCATTATAAGCCCCGGCATGAAGAATAGTATCCTGAACAACCTTCCAATTTTGAAAATCGCTGGGGTTTGGGTCGTAAATAGAAATATAATAAATCCCTGTATGTGTTGCCGCATAAAGAGTATCATTATAAATGGTGGTTGAATAAACATTTAAAGAACTACCAAATGGGCCAATATAATAGTTGCTAAGAATAATGTCCTGCGACAAATCAATTACTATTATTCCCAGCCCGCATGATACATAAGCCAAATTATTATAGAAATAAATATTATTAATTGTTTTACTCCCTTGGGTAGAACTGTTTTTAATGTCCGGTATATTTACAATGTTATTACCGGTTACCAAATCAATATTTCCATTTGAATATCCAACAACCAGCGTATTGGTGGCGGTATTATATCGTGCAACTTTGCACCCTATATCCGAAAGCCCGGTTACCTTATTATAACGTTCAATAGAATTATCAGATAAGTTGTATGAAAAAACTCCTGAAGAGCAACAGCAATATATTTTATTCCCCCCCTGGCAAACGGTCAAGCCTTGTTGGTAGGAAAGATAATCTTTCCACTGGCCGATAGCCACATCCTGGCTTTTGCAAAAAGAACTTACCAGTGATAAAGCAACGCTGAATACGATGAGTTTAATTTTCATGAAGTGTATAGAATTGCAAAGATAGATAACTAATTGAACCGATTATTATTGCATGGAAAGTGTTTTAAGGGTATTTAAAATGAGCGGAATAGTAGGGCATTCTTTTAATTATCGTTATTTTTGTCCCTATATATAAGTAGCCCGATGAATTATATCCTTTTTGACGAATCTGTAACACGACAAAATCTGTTGCCATTTACCTTTACCCGGCCTCTTTCCGAGATAAGGATAGGAATTATGACCATCAAGGAAAAATGGGAAAAAATATCAGGACAGGATTTTTCAGTTAGTACGGAAGATTATCTGGCGAAAAAGTTCCCCTTCAATTTCTCAAAAAAGGAAGATAATATCTGGATTAATGGTAGTGTGATTCCAACCATTGAACTTCTCAAAGCTATAAAGGCATTAAAAAAATACGAAGACTTAAAAAGCGGGGAAACACTTATTGCGGTTAATGCAGGGAAGGAGAAGATAGAAAATTTTGTTGGGAAAACAAAAGGTAAAGAATGGAAAGGAAAGCCAATTTTAAAGATTAATCATCTGTGGGATACATTTTCGTTGAATGGGCAAGCAATTGAAGAGGACTACAAATTAATTACCAAAGGAAGAAAATCGGCTAACGTTTCAAAAACCAATACGCTTATTGGAGATAGGATTTTTATTGAGAAGGGTGCCAAAGTGGAATGTGCCATTTTAAATTCTAGTACAGGCCCTATCTATATTGACAAAGATTCAGAGGTAATGGAGGGCTCAGTTATTAGGGGCCCGTTTGCATTATGTGAAGGGGCCGTATTAAAAATGGGTGCAAAAATTTATGGTCCAACTACAATTGGCCCGCATAGCAAAGTAGGAGGGGAGGTTAGCAACTCTGTTATTTTTGGATACTCTAACAAAGGCCATGATGGATTCCTAGGTAATTCAGTGCTTGGTGAATGGTGCAATCTAGGCGCGGATACTAATACGTCTAACCTTAAAAATAATTATTCTGTAGTAAGTGTTTACGACCATTCTTCTGAAAAAATGGTTTCAACAGGCCTCACTTTTTGCGGTCTGATGATGGGCGACCATTCAAAATGCAGTATTAATACTATGTTTAATACCGGAACTGTTGTAGGAGTTTGTGCTAATATATTCGGAAGCGATTTCCCGCCCAAGTTTATTCCTTCATTCAGTTGGGGAGGCGCTGCCGGCTTCACTACCTATGAACTGGATAAGGCTTTTGAAACTGCAGAACGTGTTTTTGAAAGAAGACATAAACCGTTTGATGAAACCGAAAAAGCAATTCTTAAAAAAGTATTTTCATTAACAAGGAGTAAGGATTAATCTTCCTTCTGCCACCATCTTTTACTTTTCTTAGCCTTATCGTGAAATCCATAAGGGCAATGTCTGCAACCATTCTGGCAACAATAACCTCTTTTTAAATGGAATTTTTCTGTAAAAACTCTGTATCCTTCCTCGGTAAGATAGTATTCCCCATCCTGGAATAATTCAGGTTCTTTTTCAGGCAATTTATCTTCTTCGGGAGACAACTTTAAGATGTAACTACGTTTTTAATATTCACATTTTTATTCCTAAGGTCAAGTCCACCCTCCATAATCGATTTAAGGTTTGCGAGGTAAAAAGTCCAACCATTATTACAACCCAAATGCAGCCTTACTTTTGATATTTCATCAGTAGGAATTTTTTCCTGAATCAATTCCATTATGGTTCTTCCTTCCTGAAGTTTGCATGTAATAGTTACTTCACATTGTCCCGCAAATGTGAATTTAAAAAGGTCTTTCCCGTTTAGGTCAAGTATGGTTCCTTTTTCTTGTGTTTTGTCGTCATATCCGTGCCATCTCCATAAGTAAGTATCTCCGGCGTGAACAGGTGCATTTTCATTACGTGCTTTACCATCAGGAGTGGTAAATAAGGCTTTCCTCAGAAACCAACTCTCTAAGTTAGCTTGTGTTGCCCAGGCATTATAAACTGCAGTCGGGGTGGCCCTAATATCAACTTTAAGTTTAAATTTTGACCAATCGTAATGACTCATTATGAGTTTGTATTAGTAAATTTGCAGAATCCTTTAACTTTGAATTTTTCACATTTATTATAACATGACGCACAAAGGTAATTCTATTTATTTGTAAAAATTTTTAAAATTTTTCTTGCAGATTCAAAATTATACATAGCTTTGTGCCGCAAAGTACTTTTAAATATATCCACATGAGTAAAGAAAATGAACAATTAGAAGCGCTAAACGAAATACGTTCTTTGATGGAGCGTTCTTCCCGATTTTTATCTCTAAGCGGGCTTTCAGGAGTCTCTGCCGGTGTTTTTGCCCTTCTAGGTGCTGCACTTGTTTATAGCCATCTCCACATGGGGGTTACGTCTCCATGGGATTATGATAATGTACTAAATATGACTGTTGGGGAGTTCAACAGCCTTTTCTTTTTCTTTATTGCAGATGCAACTTGTGTATTAGTTGCATCATTGGCGGTTGGTATTTTTTTTACAGTTCGAAAAGCCAGAATAAGAAGGCAAAAATTTTGGGATGCAACGGCGAAGCGTTTAGTTATTAATATGTTTATTCCGCTTGTGGCGGGCGGATTGTTTTGTTTGGCTTTAATGTACCATCATATTGTCGGAGTTGTGCCTCCGGCAGTTTTAATTTTTTATGGATTAGCTTGTGTTAACGCAAGTAAATATACACTCAACGATGTACGTTATTTAGGTTTGACTGAAATTCTGCTTGGTTTAATCGGATTGGTTTTTCTTGAGTATAGTCTTTTGCTTTGGGCAATCGGCTTCGGATTAGTTCATATTATATATGGTATTGTAATGTATTATAAATATGAAAGACTTGATTGAAGATTTAAATAAAGCATTTGAAAGCCGCATCAGGTTGGGCATTATGTCAGTACTGATTGTGAGTGACTGGGTTGATTTTGCAACACTGAAAGAAATGCTGGATATAACAGACGGCAACCTTGCGAGCCATATTCAGGCGCTGGAAAAGCTCGGATTCATTGATGTGAAAAAGCAATTTGTTGGAAAGAAACCCAATACATCTTATACCGCCACAAAAGCAGGAAGAAAGGCTTTCAATGAGCACCTAGACGGGCTGGAACAAATATTAAAAAACAGGAAGTAAATTTTTTTGTATTTAAACTTTGAAATGCAAAGTACTTTTAAAATAATAAATCATGAAAAAGCAAAGACAGCAACTAGAACAAAAAGTAAAAAGACTAATCCTGCTATTTGTAATCGGCCTTGCCCTAAGCGGAATAACAGCATTTCCCTTATTGTCAGAGGTATCATTTCTTCATGATAAAGTTTTACCAATTGCTCCCTCCTTCGTTCAATTCTGGATTAATAAAGTATTTGATGGTATTAAAACCATCGATTCAACTTATCCATTTATGGCTTATGGAACTGACTGGCTTGCTTTTGCGCATCTGGTTATAGCAATTGCATTTATTGGCCCTTATCGCGACCCAATTAGAAATATTTGGGTAATTCAATTTGGAAGAATTGCATGCCTTATGATTTTCCCGCTTGCATTTATTTGTGGTGGTATCAGAGGAATCCCTTTTTGGTGGCAGCTTGTTGATTGCTCTTTCGGGGTATTCGGACTTATGCTGCTAACGCACATTTACCGAAACATTCAAAAACTGGAAATCCTAATCTTAAATATAAACAAATAAACCTCAACATCATGAAACGTAATGATTGGCTCTTATTAATTGCTGTAGCTTTTTACAGCTTCCTTTTCTACCGGCAAACCGCGGGAATAAATTTTGTAATCTTTAACCTTATTCTGCTAGGCTGTCTTGCTATTAAAAATAAACATGCAGCCAAGAGCAAACGTTGGCTATTAGTAGCTCTAGGCTGCCTTGCCTCTTCTTTCTGTGTCGGATACTACGGAAATTTACTTTCTGTGGTTGCAAACATTATTTCCCTCAGCATTCTTTCTACCCTTAGCATGAACCGCAATTCGTCGGCAGTTATTTCCCTTATTTCTTCTACTTGTGCTTATTGTGCTTCACCGGTAAATGTAATTCTTGATACCATGGAACGGAACCAAAAGCGAAATGAGCAACAGCCAAGTTATTGGAAAAGAATCATCCTTATTGGGATTCCGATTCTAATTACACTTGTGTTTTTCTTTTTATATAGGGCTTCCAATCCATTATTTGAAAACCTTGCAGAAAAAATCAATTTAGATTTTATCTCAGTCAACTGGATTTTGTTCACACTTCTCGGGGCTCTTTTATTATATGGTTTCTTTTATCAACAGAAGCTGGAATCCGTTTCTGCATGGGATGAGCGCCCCGGCAAACTTGAAAATCGGGAGTATAAAACCCTGAATATATTGGGCAAGGATTTAAATATCACCGACGAGAATTTATCCGGGCTGGTATTATTTGTTCTTCTCAATCTTTTAGTGCTGGTGGTCAATTTAGGTGATATAAACTTTCTTTTGTTCACCCATAAATTGCCCGATGGTATGTCGTATTCAGAGTTTGTGCACCAGGGTATTGACGCTCTGATTGTGTCTATCATTATTGCCATAGCCATTGTGCTGTTTTATTTCCGTGGAGGAATCAATTTTTTTGGAAAAAGCAAGGCTATAAAGGTTTTGGCGTGTATCTGGATTTTGCAAAATGCATTTATGATTTACTCTACTTCATGCAGAAATACGTTGTATATATCTGAATGGGGCCTTACGTTTAAACGGATTGGTGTCTATGTATATCTTATGTTGGCGTTAACCGGGCTTTTCACAACACTGATAAAAATTATTAAAGCAAAAAGCAATAGTTATTTATTCCGGGTTAATGGCTGGATTTTCTATACGTTCCTTATTGTGCTTTCATTTCCAAACTGGGATAGGATAGTAACAAATTATAATGTACAGAATAATAAAACAGACTTTCCTGAATACATGTTGTCGTTATCCAATTCAAATATCCCCGGCTTACTACCATTGTATAAAGCGGCTGTTAGGAAACATGAAACTGACGTTTTTAAAAACTACCGCAAGTATGATATTGAAAAGGAATATAGTATGAAGTTGTATGGTTTCATAGCACTGCATGATACGCTTGATTGGAGGTCGTGGAATTACGACAATGCTGAAACTTATACCGAAATTACCCAAAGTGGCTTTGCAGATTCGATTACGGAACTCGACTTTATAGGAAGCAGGAATGTGCAATTGAACCGTCTGTCCGTGTTTAAAAAACTAACAACAATGTATTTGGCAGATGCTGCCATAGATTCGTTAACCGGAATAGAATCTTTTACCAACCTGAAAGTGCTTAATTTAAGTAGCAACCTGCTTAAAGATGTTAAAGGAATTAAAAAGCTGGCTAATCTTCAAAACCTAAACCTTGCGTACACACACATTCAAAGTCTTGATGGGATTGAAGCGCTGCAAAATCTGGAGGAGCTAAATTTATATGATGATACAATAATGGATTTATCTGCTCTTTCTAAACTGCCAAAGCTGCACACGCTTATTATGAGTGGCTATAACTGGACGGATTTGACAAAGCTACAAAACCTGCAAAACATAAAGAAGTTGGACATTACATGCACACAGTTGCAGAGCGTAAACAATTCGGATAATAACTCTAAATGGTTGCAGAGTACAAACGGATTGAATGGTCTGGAAAAACTTCAGGAGCTGGAGGAGCTTAGGTTAAATATAAATGCGGTTTCTGATTATACGCCTCTATTTAAGTTGCAACATTTAAAGAAATTAACTATTGGTGGCTATGCTATGGATAATATAATGTTTAACGTAATAAGTAAGAATATGCCGAATACCAATGTTAGCAAATATTAATTGATTATATAACTTAGAATTATCATGTCAACAAATAAATTTCAGCCATTTTTCAATGGCTACCTTCGGGCGGTGGTTACAAGCCTCATCAGCCTTTATGTGCTGCTCTTAATTTCATTCCATTTTATGGAGTGGTTCATTTTTGTCTATTTTTTCCTGGCAATTGCAGTAGCTGTTTTGCATTTTCTTTTTTTGATTGTGCTATACATGCTCGTATTTCCAATCATATCCTCACTAGATTCTAAAGGTTCGCAATATTCTTTCAGAAGGCTTATGGACCGCTATATTCCAATCATAACAATTCCATTTGCAATTTTATTAGGTATGCTGTGGGCGAATGACTGTTTGAATATTGTTGGCTTTTTGGTTATGCTTGATATGCTCTTTACTACTTATATTGGACTCTATTATTACCTCATAAATAAATTAAAAAAATATGGGACAGCTCAGTAAAAAAATATTTTGGCTGACGGCTTTTGCTGTAGCCATGGGATTTCTGGAGGCAGCCGTGGTGATATACCTCCGCAAAATATATTACCTGAATGGATTTCAATTTCCGCTTACTCCAGTTGAAAAATCGATTGGTATGACGGAGTTCCTGAGAGAGGCGGCAACTATTATCATGTTACTTGCCATTGGAATTCTCACCGGGAAAAATACCTCCCAAAAATTCGGAATCTTTCTTTTTTGTTTTGCCATCTGGGATCTGTTTTATTATGTCTTTTTAAAATTACTTATTGGCTGGCCGGAGTCTTTATTCACTTGGGATATTTTATTTATTATTCCTGTCCCCTGGGTTGGACCTGTGATTGCGCCTTGCATTGTTTCGCTTACTATGATTGTGCTTACCGCTGCGGTTATCTATTTTCAAGAGAGAGGAGTGGATGTTCATTTAAAAGCGAAGGAGTGGTATCTATTGATTGGAGGGGCGCTTGTGGTAATTTTTTCTTTTATCCAGGATTACCTAAGGTATTGCAGTTCAAATCATAGTAACATAACACTTCCCTGGAAGGATAAATTGTTTGCTGAAATGGCGACTTATGTACCAACGTATTTTAATTGGTGGATTTTTTTAGCGGGGGAAGTGTTGATAATCGCAGCAATCATTTCGTTTATTAAACGGGCGAGAGCAATACGTTCTGCGTGATGTATCATAACTTTGTCGTGTTTAGTGAAGCGAAACATCTCCTCGGGAAGAGATACTTCGTTCCTCAGGATGACAATCTCTTTTTTAATTTTATTTTGCAATAGAAAAAGAAAATTCAGGTATAAAAATTGCAAAAAATAACAGGACAGTAACAGGATCATAACAGGAGAAATAACAGGAGAGTAACAGGGCATTAACAGAAAAGTTGGATTTATTGGCCCTTTGATTATTAAATAGTTATGAGGCATCCACCTGTTAATAACAGGAGGAAAACAGGAAATGAACATCTCCGGGATTCCTAAAATTTCCTCCAAATATTTTGTGCATTTTGAATTCATGCAACAAAGATAAATCATCAAAAAGTGTTTTCTTAAAAAGTCATTGACCTCCCTTTGGGAATGAATAATGAAGAATAAAATCTGCCGCGCAGAAAATGTTATTTATTAAAACGTATATACCTATTTTTGAATAATCAAAAAATGCCGTTGTGTCATAAAACATCAAGTTTTCAGACTCGAGAAATAGCGTATTAATGGTTGGTAATATGAAGGTTAATCTATGTCAGCCATTTTTTGGCTGTGACGCAATTTATATTAATTTAAATTAATACAAAATAGATATTAAATAGTTATCAATATATATATATCAATGAGCCGGAGTTATTTAAAAGTCCAACCGGATAAACCTAAAGATACGATGATGTCTGGCCATGTTTCATAAGACTCCATTTTTGCACGTACAGGTAAAACATTTGTCCTTGCCCACACTTTATTTTTCATCAGAAACATGATTGCTTTATAGTGTAGTTCAGAATTAAAGGGGTTCTCAATTTTCAGCATCATACTTTTATGCTGTCTGCCGTCTGTTTGCTGGGTGAATGTAATGGTAACAGTCTTTTCAGGATTGAGATTTTCTTTTACCGTTTTCATGCTTTTAATCGTAGTACTTCCTAATTCAATTTCAACAAATATTTTTTCTCCCGGATAGATTTGAATGGTGCTGTCCGGTAGGATGTAAGCTGTAGATTTAACCGAATCGTGATAAAAGTTCACTTCGTCAACAGCAATATTCAGCCCGAAGGAATTGCGTATTGGCAGGTCATTGCTCTGTCCAAAACTTCTTGCAGATTCCAAAAGGCAAGTCAGCAACAAGATTATTGTTATTGGCTGAATTTTGAATTTCATAGATTGAAAATAATAAAGTTCAAGACCTCACCCCCGACGATACTGTCGGGACAAGCCTGCCCTCTTGCGAGGAGCGGGGAATCTCTCATTACTTTACCCTTTTGCCGGCTTGAAATACCACGCCAGCCAAAGGCCTACCAAAGTCCATTCTGCACAAACGTCTATCAACTCTCGTTTGATAAAGTGCCATGGGAAACCCATCCAGTTCCAGTCGAGCAGGTAGGAGTTAAGAGCAACAATGAAGCCGATTAAGAGTATCACCCAGAAGCGCATAAAAAATGTTTTTAGCCTGTCTCTTCCCAGCATCAGGATTACTATTGCGCTCATTACTGCAAATAAATCTATTATGATACCTCTTACCATCGTCATTGGGTCCATCGCGGAATTGGATTTATTGTAAAATATGATTGCGCCGGATTTCCCCACCATATCCTTCATGTTTTTTTCCTGCGCTGCTTTGTAATCTGATGTTACAGATTCCACCTTACGGTTATCAACACCTGGTAGTATATATGCCCCCGAAGCAGGTAAAGCCCTGTCAAGCATTTTCATCACAGAGTCTTGTTTGGGAGTGTAATTGAAGGAGTGAACGTGGATTGGAAGTACTTCCCAGGAGAGGAAAGACCAAACAAAAATCAAAACTGTTCCTACCAGTGAGCCGATAATAAATTTTTTCATGGGTTGGGTTTAATTAGGAATTAATAATTAGAAATCAGGAATGTGTTCTCGTCATTGCGAGGCTCTGCGAAGCAATCTCTGCCAACAAAGTGGCGGAAAGAGATTGCTTCGTTCCTCGCAATGACGTGTTTTCTCAGGAATGTATGCATTAATTACTAATTTTCTTTTGTAATAACTTTCGGCACTTTGATATAATCAGAATCTTTAACGGGAGCATTTTTCAGGGCCTCTTGCTGGGTAATTACCTGTTTCACCACATCATCACGCATTACATTCGTTCCTTCCGACATATAAATAAGCGGTTCAACGTTTGAGGTATCAAGCTCGCTGAGTTTTTCTACAAATTCAACAATACGGTTGAGGTCTTTTTCTATTTCTTTTTTACCCGCTTCATCAAACTCCAGTTTAGAGAGTTCGGCGAGTTTGTCTACTGTTTTAGAATCTATTTTCATAAGTCAAATATAAAGAAATCTTTAAACCGTCATATACGGATACCTTTGGGTGTATGCTTCCCTAATCAACTTAAGCATTATTTCCCGCAGTTCATCAATATTTGATTTTCCGGTTGCGGAAATAAATACACAATGCGGATGTAAATTAGCAATCCAGGATTTTTTGATGGTTTCGAGCGGGACTGAAAGCAGGTTTCCGTCTTCGTCAGCTACGCGATACAAATCTGTTTTATTAAAAACAAGAATGATAGGTTTGTCAATGGCTTTTAATTCGATCAAAGTCTGGTTAACCGCTGCAATATGCTGTTCAAAGGATGGATGGGAAATATCAACTACATGCAATAGTATGTCTGCTTCTCGAACTTCATCCAGTGTTGATTTAAAAGCTTCTACCAAAAATGTAGGAAGTTTACGAATAAAACCAACCGTATCTGAAAGCAGAAAGGGTGTATTATCGAACGACATTTTCCGAACAGTGGTGTCCAGTGTTGCAAACAAAGTATCCTCGGCATATACATCCGATTTGCTAATCAGACTCATAATAGTTGACTTGCCCGCATTGGTATATCCCACCAGCGAAACACGAATTAACTGTCCCCGATTTTTGCGCTGGGAAGTCATTTGCTTATCAATTTCTTTAAGCCTTTCCTTCAACAATGCAATGCGATTCCGAGCCCGGCGCCTGTCTGTTTCAATTTCACTTTCACCGGGACCTCTCATACCAATACCGCCACGTTGTTTTTCCAAGTGTGTCCACATACCGGCAAGGCGGGGCAGGAGGTATTCGTATTGGGCAAGCTCAACCTGGGTTTTCGCGTAAGCTGTTTGGGCACGTCCGGCAAAAATATCAAGGATCAAAGCGGTGCGGTCCATAACTTTGCGCTTGGTTTCTTTCTCCAGATTACGTTGTTGGGATGGACTTAATTCTTCGTCGAAAATTACCATGTCAATCTCCGGATGGTCCACAATATAGTTTGTAATCTCCTCTACTTTCCCTTTGCCTATAAGAGTCGCAGGGTCATACGAGTGAATATTCTGGGTGAAAATTTTGGAAGGTGCCGCACCGGAAGAATAGGTGAGGAGTTTTAATTCTTCCATATATTCCAACATCTGTTCTTTTGTTTGGTCTTTGTGGGAAATACCAACCAGAATAGCTTGTTCTTGTTTCGGGGTGCGTTCAATCATTAATGAAGTTTACAAACTTAGGGGTTAGAACCATGGACGTGCAACATGAGAGAATGGCCATGGAATTGCCATAATAATTATCAAAAGGGCAATGAAGCTATATGTAAAAAGACGTTTAAATTTAGAAGCATCGGTCTTACCTTTTTTACTCAAAATTCTTGCTAAGGTCATAAATACAATTGCAACAATCATCATGGAAGAATGTTCCATAGTAAAGAAGCGGTTTTCAGGCACCTTGCTTCCGAATTGTACAAAAGGACTTACAAAATAAAGTATCAGCCCTACAAGAAGTTGGGTATGAGCTGAAATCATCATGAAAAGACTGATTTTATTATCTGAATTGGAAAATGTTCTTTTGGTAATTATTCCATGAAGCGACTTGATGATAGTTGCAAGCAGCAGTAAAAGGACTGCCCAGCGCAGGAACGAGTGAATGGGGGTAAGAATTCCGTACATAGAAATGTTTTAGGTAACAAACATAATCAAAATATGGAAATTGGAGGCATAATTGTTTCGCTCAATTTTGGGATGGCAAAAGGATATTAAATCAATGCCGGTCTGAAAAAAACAATTATATTTGAGGGTTGAAATAATAAACAGAACTTTTCTGCGTTACTTTAAAGAACATACCAAATAATAATTCTTGATGAAAAGATTTTACCAACTTAGTTTACTTACCATTTTAGTGTCGGGAATAACTGCTGTTCAGCCAGTTATTGGACAAGGTACCACCCAAGGTTCCGGAAGTAAAGATTACAAAATAAATTGGACAGTACAACCGTTCGACAACCAGGTTTTCGTAGAAAACAAAGGTCAGTTTGATACCATGGTTGCCGGAAATAAGGTTCTTTTTGGGGTTAAGCAAGGCCCCATGTATGCTTATTTTACCCCAAATGGTATCGTGTACAGGTATGATGAATATCCTAAACCCGATAAGGATAAAGCCAAAGCGGCAGCCCAAAACCATGATCCTGATATGGATCCGCCATTACCATCAATAACACATGTTCTTTCTGCAACATGGTTGGGTTCAAGCCCATCTGTGACTATTAAATCCGATTTAGAACAAAACGATTATTACACGTTTGCCAAAGGTAAAAAAGATGGGTATAAAGCAAATGCTTTCAAGAAAATTACCTACGAAAATCTTTACCCGGGTATTGATGTAGAGTTTGTTTTCCCTGAAGGAAAGGGCGGTTTTAAATACACCGTAATTGTACATCCGGGTGCAAATCCTAACCTGGTGAAATTGAAGTACGACGGAGATAAAAACATGGAAGTAAATGATGCCGGAAATATACTTATTAACAGCGGTTGGGGCGGCTTTATGGATTATGCTCCGGTGTCGTATTATAAAGAAGATAATACACCTGTTAAGAGCAGTTACGATCTTAAAAACGGAACGGAGTCTTTCAATGTGGATAGTTTAATTGCCACCAAAACATTAATGATTGACCCTTGGTCTATCAACTGGACCAATATCGGGCCGATTACCTCTTCTTCAAGTTACACTGGAGCCTACGATGTGGATTATGATTTCAATGGCGATGTATGGGTTTATGGCGGTTGGGCAAACTTTCAATTGGTTAAGTTCAATTCACTTGGTGTGAAACAATGGACATATACCACCAATAATGCTGTTAACGGCGGTTATTACGGAGACTTTTCAATTGATAAATTCGATGGAAATGCCTATCTTACACAAGGATTCAGCGGCGGCGGAGCTGTTGCCGAGAAGGTGAATTATTTGGGAGTGCTTACAGGCACTGCCCCTGCTGTTTCAAGTTTAGAAGAGATGTGGAGAATTGTTTTTGATCCTTGTACACGTACTTTCCCAGTGGGCGGAGGTGGTTTTTCAAATGTGCAAGACTGTGTATTGGATACAACAATGGCTGCTTCTGTGCCTGTGAATGTTTTAAATGCACTTCCGGGACAAGATACACATGACATGTGTTTTGATGCAGTGGACCCTACCGGACAATGGGCATATACGGCCACAGCAAAATCGCTGGTAGGCGACCCAACGCACTTTGACAACTATGTTCAGCAAATGAATTTACCTACACTTGCCCCAACTAACTGGAACCTTAGCGAAGGATATACGTTTGTTGAAGTAGGAAGTGTTACTTACGTTGGCCCCGGCACCGGCGAGGCTAATGGGATGAACGGTATGGCAGCCAGCCTGAACTGGCTCTATTTATATGATGGCGCAACTATGAAGCAATTGAATAAAGCCACCGGAGCTATTGTAAATACGGCGGCTGTTAGTGGTACAAGCTATCAATGGGGTGGGCTGGATGTAGATGATTGTGATAATATATACGCAGGTAACAGTACTAATATTGATATATATAATTCGGCACTGGCACAAACTGGAACTATAGGTCCGCTTACAAGTACTATATATGATGTTGTTTTAAATTCAAACTTTGTAACATTATATGCTTGCGGAAAAGGCTTTTTGTCTTCCATTGCAATTACTCCGCCAAATCCGCCTACTATAACAAAGGTAGTAACACCATCCAATTGTTTCTGTAGCGGAAAAGCAAAAGCTACATTAATGATGTGCGGTAACCCCGATACGGTAAATGTTACCTATCGCTGGAGTAACGGACAAACAACCCAAACGGCAACTAATCTGTGCGCAGGTATAGATACGGTTACCATCTCATTACCGGGTTGCAGCCCAGTTGTATATAAAGATACTGTTAAGATTACGGGCGGCGCTACTAATCTCCTTATAGTGAGGGATTCTTCAGCAGCAACGTGTACCGTTCTCGGATCTGCATCTATTGCAATTACTGGTGGAACCCTTCCTTATACTTATTTATGGAGTAACGGCGGAACCACATCAAGTGTGAATGTTGGGGCAGGTAACTGGTGCGTTACGTATGCTGATAACAGCGGATGTAAAGACAGCCTTTGCATAACTGTACCGGGTTCAAAATTGCCTAATATTGTTGTTAGCCCAACACCTGATACGGTTTGTCTGGGTACCGGGGTTGCATTAAAAGCGGATAGTGGAGTTACCTATTCATGGACACCAACCATTGGGTTAAGTTGTAACACATGTGCCAATCCAACGGCTACTCCTAATATAACTACTACTTATACTGTAACCGGAACAGATGCAAACGGATGTTCGAATACCGCATCGGCAACGGTGGTGGTAGAACAGCCTCCTGTTATTACAATATCACCAACCAGTGATACGATATGTGCTAATGTAACTACAAACCTGACAGCCGCAGGGGTAGGGGTAGTAAGTTACCAATGGGCACCTTCTTCAGCTATTACCGGACCTACCACAAATGCCACAATTACTGCAAGCCCATCTGTAACCACTACCTATACTGTAATTGGTTTTGATTCACATAATTGTTCTTCTTCAGCAACGGCAACGGTTTATATTGCACAGCCACCTACCATTAATGTAAGTGCTACACGGTCGTCTATATGTATGGGTAATTCAGTTAACCTGCTTGCAAATGCAACCAATACCACTAGTCCGTTTACCTGGCAGCCCGGTGCAATGACAGGGCCTAATGTTAGTGTTACTCCAACTGTCACAACGACCTATACTGTAACTGCTACCAGCGGATGCGGAACTGCATCGGCTACAGTAACCATTCATGTGAATGATATTCCTGATCCTAAATTTAGTGCAGACCTTACAAGCGGTTGCTCACCACTCTGCATTCAATTCAGAGATAAGAGTAGCCTGAGTTCAGGTGGTTTAAGCCAATGGAGATGGAATTTCGGAAACGGTGATTCATCCAATGCAAGGAATCCGATTTACTGTTACCCTAAAACCGGAACATTTAATGTGGATATTACTGTAGTATCCGATAGCGGTTGCAGCGCTACATTAAAGATTCTGAACTACATTAATGTTTACAGTAATCCAGTGGCATCTTTCAGCCTGTCGCCTCAGCCGACAAATATTATGTCGCCGTCAATTCAATTTACCGACCATTCAACCGATGTGTATGGAATAACCTATTGGGTATGGAATTTCGGTGAAGCAGGAGATACTACCAGTTATTTGCAAAACCCTACACATTCATACAATGACACAGGTTCATACTGCGCAACCCTGGTTGTAATGAACCAACATGGTTGTGTGGATACTACCACCAATTGTTTAGTGATTGACCCGATATACACCTTGTATATTCCGGATGCATTCACACCAAACGGCAATGGTATTAACGAAACATTCATGGCAAAGGGCAATGATGTAAAATCTTTCGAGATGTATATCTTCGACCGTTGGGGAATGCAATTATTCCACAGCACAGATATTACAGATGGATGGCCAGGTACTGTGAAAGGCGGAAGTTTGGTTGCACAGGAAGATACCTACGTATATCTGATTAACGCTACTGACCATAAGAATGTGAAGCATACTTATATTGGAAAAGTGAATCTGATTAAGTAAGAGAATAGAATTGATTTTGTAAAAGAGGCTGAAATTTTCAGCCTCTTTTTTTTGCTTTTATTTCGCCCTTACAGGGCTTTAAATTTCCTTGCCTGCTAAGTTTCATAGGGCTTTGCCCTATGCTGACAGATTACGTCCTTTCAGGACTTGTTTTGTTTTAAAATTTCGCAAGTATATCAATAAGTCGATTTTACTAGTTTGGGACTTGCGATTTTTTGTGCCCTGAAAGGGCAATATCTGCCAGCAAAGGGTGAAGCCCTTTGTGGTAAATTCCAATAGTAATATTAGCCCTGAAAGGGCGAAATAATTCCAATGTTTTTCAATCAAACCTAGCTCTAATTGTCCAAAATATGTAATTTTGATTATAAGCAAAATAAGATGACTAGCAAATTTACATTAGATGTATTTTTTACCGGAGACGACTTAGATAAAACCATTGAAAAAGGAGCTGTCGAGTACGATTCATTTGTAGAAGAGTTCACAAGTTTTCCCTGGCATGAACAATGCGACCTTTCTTATAAAAACCTAACACTTCCGCCTACTATTACGGTCCGCAACAATTCTGAAAATTGCATGTTATGGACTTCCATAGAAGGGGAAGGCAATGAGTATACTTATAATATGGGCTACAGGTATACAAAAACTTCAAAGGGAATATTCTCGGGGAAAGAATTTACCAATGAAGAGGAGAATAACACAAGTACCAATCAGGTAAAAAGGGTTCTTGAATTGTATATGCTTTTCTTCCAAGGAGACAAGGATGGGTTGATAGCCGAATTGGAATAAAGTACTATTGGAATATCAGCTTATTTTTTCCCTTTCTTCCAGCAATGTGCTACATGGTCGTCAACCATACCCACCGCTTGCATAAAGGCATAGCAAATAGTAGAACCCCGGAATTTGAATCCGCGTTTACCCATATCCTTGCTCATGGCATCACTTATCTCTGTTTTGGCAGGAACATGTTTCAAAGTTTCCCTTTTATTTACGATTGGTTTTCCACCAACAAACCCCCAAACGTATTTATCAAATGAACCGAATTCCTTTTGAATTTGTAAAAAGCATTTTGCATTATTAATGGCAGCTTCAATCTTCAGTTTATTTCGGATGATACCTGCATCTTGCATCAGTTCATCATATTTTTTCTTATCAAATTTCGAAACTTTCTTCGCATCAAAATTGGCAAAAGCTTTCCGGAAATTTTCCCGCTTCTTCAATACAGTCAGCCAACTCAACCCTGCCTGAAAACTTTCTAAAACTAAAAATTCAAAAAGCTTTTGGTCATCATGCACCGGTGTTCCCCACTCCTTATCGTGATACTCGATATAGATGGGTTCTTTAAGACACCATTCGCAGCGTTGTTTTTCTTTCATAAAAGTGGATTTAGAGTGACCTTGTTCTTGCCACCTCCCGCTTCAGGCTAATCCATTCAATCAGGTTGAGGCATGGGCCTGTCATAAGGGTTGTTGCAAGTGCCATAAGCACCATCATGGCAAAAATTTGTGGGGTTAAAATGCCAAGGTCATATCCGATATTCAATACGATTAATTCCATTAAACCACGTGTATTCATAAGGGCTCCAAGAGAGAGAGAGTTTTTCCATGTTTGTCCTGCAAACTTGGCAGCAAAGGTGCTTCCGCCAAATTTTCCACCCACTGCCACCAATAATATAAATCCGAAGGCAGTCCAGGCATGGGCGTCGTTTAATAAACCTATTTGAGTTCGTAGTCCAGTAAAAGCAAAAAATATGGGAAGAAGTACAAGTACACTTACATCCTCCAGTTTTTCAGTAATTTTTTGTTTGAAAAGAATATTCTGAGGCATGATTACACCTGCAAGAAAAGAACCGAAAAGCGCATGAATACCTATCAACTCAGCAATATATGCAGAACCAAGCAGGGTGAAAAATGAAAATGCAACTGCCAATTTGCCGGGGTCATCCATATTATGGTTTCTGCTGGAGACTTTTGCTAAAAAAGGTTTAACCAAAGCCAACATGATTGTAACAAACAGCATAGCAAGTATGATTGTAAACAAGGCATTGGTAATAGCACCGGCTTTGGCGATGGCAATCACAGCCGCAAGAATGCACCATGCGCTTACGTCATCCGTTGCCGCGCAAATAAGTGCCATCGAACCGACAGGGGTTTTAGTCATTCCCCGTTCTTGTAAGATCCGCGCCAACACAGGGAATGCTGTAATACTTACAGATATGCCAATGAAAAGGCTGAAAGCAAGAAAACCCACACCCGATGGAGCATAAGAATCAAAGAGGTAATAGGCGAGCGAAACCCCTAAAACAAACGGTATGGCAATACTCACATTACTTACGAATAAAGCATCGCGGGCTTTACTGCGAATAATTTTCAGGTCGAGTTCCATGCCAATTATAAACATGAAAAATGCCAACCCAATCTGGCTTAAGAACTGTAAGGTACCTAAAGAATTGGTAGGGAAGAGGAAATTAAAAAAATCGGGAGAAATTACTTTTAATACCGAGGGACCCAAAAATATACCTGCAAGAATTTCACCAATCACACTTTGCTGTCCTAAAAAAGTAAGTAGAAGACTGAATACTCGTGATGCTACAAGGATGACTAAAATTTGCATTAAGAGCAAACTCAAAGGATGTTTTGCATTTTCTTCAAACTGCCCGAATACCTGTGAAATTCCGGTTATCGGCACAGCTACTTTCGAAACATTTTTTTCGGCTAATACTGTTTGCGGCTGCGTTTGAACGGGCTTTACGGGGAGTTGCGCTCCTTTCTGCTGAACAATATATAATCCTGAAATGAGGATTGCTATAACCAGCAAATTCAGGAAAACCAATTTTTTCATTACGTTTTAGAAGTAGATCTTTTCAGCCTGTTAAAATTTATGACGGCAATATAGTGAGTTTGTAAATACGAATTTATAATAACACGAATCGTTAATAAAGTTTTTTCACGGAGGCTCAAAAGTCTTTCAATTTTTCCCATCTTTGCTTTTGTATGTTAACGAAACTAAATATCTCTAATTATGCCCTGTTCGACAAGGTGGAAGTTGATTTTCCCGGAAATCTCTCCATCATTACAGGAGAAACAGGCGCCGGAAAGTCAATATTGCTGGGGGCATTATCACTTTTATTAGGTCAGCGTGCCGAAGGTGATTTGGTAAATGACAAATCAAAAAAGTGCATAGTTGAAGGTGTGTTTGTAAGCGATACCCGGGAAATAAAGGCGTTCTTTTCACAGAACGATTTGGATTATGATTCCGAGATTACTATCCGCAGGGAAGTTTCACCTGAAGGAAAATCGAGGGCTTTTATTAATGACACTCCCGTTAACCTGAACCAGTTAAGAGCCGCTACTGCAAGGCTTATTGACATACATTCGCAACATGAGAACCTATTGCTGAATGAAAGTGAATTTCAATTATCGGTGTTGGATTCGTATGCTTCCCATAAATCAACACTGACAGATTACCGGCAAAAATACTTGCGTTTTAAAAGTGTTGCCAAAGAACTGGATGAATTGGTACTAAAGGAAAATGAAGCCGCCAAAGAAAAAGATTATCTCGAGTTTCAGTTAAAGGAACTGATGGAAGCTAATTTAGTGGATGGTGAGGAAAAGAAAATAGAGGAGGAACTGGAAATGCTAACACACTCCGAGCAGATTAAAGAAAACCTGTTGTCCTCTGGAAGCATACTAAAATCAGGCGATGCAAATGTGCTGATACAATTAACGGATGTAAAGAATAAACTCATTTCCATTGCGGAGTATAACCCGAAATTAGGTGAGCTTTTGGAACGCCTGAATGCTTCTATTATTGAGATAAAAGATATTGGTACCGAGGTAGAATTTCTGGAGGAGAAAATAAATTACGACCCGGCTCGCGTATCATCATTAACGGAAAGGCTTGAAAGTATTTATCATCTAGCACAAAAGCATCGCGTGAAAACTGTTGGAGAACTAATAGCTGTTCGTGATACGATTGATAAACGGTTGAATAGCCTATCCTCACTGGAAGCATCGATTGAAAAACTAACTTTAGAAAAAGAGGCATTGCATAAACAATTAAAAGATTTGGCCGGAAAGATAAGTGCCGGAAGGGAAAAGGTAATTCCCGGTTTGCAAAAGGAAATTCAAAAGAACCTTGTTTTGTTAGGGATGCCCGATGCCCAATTTAAAATTGAAAGACTTACCCTAGAAAATTTTGGAAGCAACGGAATGGACGATGTCAAGTTCCTGTTTTCTGCTAATAAAGGGAAAGATTTGAGGGAAGTTGAAAAGGTTGCATCCGGCGGGGAACTTTCGAGGGTTATGCTTGTAATTAAGTCATTAATAGCTAAATACACGGAATTACCAGCCATTATTTTTGATGAAATTGATTCTGGCGTATCAGGTAAAGTTGCTGGCCAGGTTGCAGAACTGGTGCTGAAAATAAGTAAATCGATGCAGGTAATAATGATTACCCACTTGCCACAAATTGCCAGCCGGGGAGATGCTCATTTCCTTGTTTATAAGGATAATGTGAAAAATAAAACGGTTACGCATATTAAGCAACTAACCCCTGATGAGCGCGTTGAAGAAATTGCAAGGATGATTAGCAGCGGTAAACCGGGCCAATCGGCGCTGAAAACGGCTTCGGAGTTGCTGGAAGGAAAATAAGTTCATAAAGTTTTTAAAGGTGAAAGTAAAAACATGGGAAGGTTTCTGGTGTTCATATTATTACTTTCCTATACCCTTCCAACTATTGGGCAGATAAAACCTGATAGTAGTTATACTTATGTTGATACAATGAGTCAACATAAAGTTAGTACGAAGGAAGGCTATTACATGGGCGATACTAAGTTTAAAGTTGAACTATATAAGTTGAAAAAAGGATATGTACTAATTTCCAAAGAAACGGATTCGCTAGACTACCTATTGATACAGTTCGGTAAAACGCTAACAAAAATAGATTCGGAAGATCATCATTTAGTTACGCGATGGTTGGAAAAAGATGGTGCCAATTATTTTGTAATTTATTCAAGAGTATATGGAAGTGGTTGCCACCCTATGTTATTTGATTTTTTCAACAAAGAATCAAAGTCGAAAATGTTCTCAGTTTATGGAGATGAATTATATAAAGATACCTTGAGGGGCTTATATGTATTTGATCAAGATATATACCATTATCGTAAAAAAGAGAGGCATCGTTTTATTATCTATGACCTAAAAGCAAATAAATACGAATCTTTTAAAGAGCCAACTGATAACCCTGAGATTGATGGATGCATTGATTGGGGTGTAGTTAAGCTAAGTAGCTCCGAGCTAAAGATTACATATAAAAATGTAAAAGGTAAAGAGAAAGCACTAGTCTATAAGCGACTAAACAAGCAATAAACGAGATAATAAGAGGCAGTCTATTGATTATAGAGCATATCTAATTTTCCAATCTCTATGCTTATTGTATCTTTGCAGGTAAAATTACCAAACTATATATGTCACACAATTTGTTAAAAGGGAAGCGAGGCATAATTACCGGTGCGCTTGATTCTAATTCGATTGCATGGAAAGTTGCACAAAAAGCATATGCAGAAGGAGCTGTATTCACATTAAGTAATGCCCCCATTGCCCTACGAATGGGAGAAATTAAAAAATTAGCGGATGAAACGGGGTCTCAAATTATTCCTGCCGATGCTACTAATATGGAGGAACTTACCGCCCTCTTCCAGCAATCGATGGAAGTACTTGGCGGTAAAATTGACTTTGTGCTGCATTCAATAGGTATGTCCCCCAATATCCGGAAAAATATTCCTTATGATTCTTTGAATTACGATTTTCTAATAAAAAGTCTTGATGTTTCTGCAATATCACTCCACAAAATGCTTAATGTAGCAAAGAAAATGGATGCTATAAGTGAAGGCGGAAGTGTTCTTGCCTTATCTTATATCGCAGCACAACGTGCATATCCATTCTATAGTGATATGGCTGATGCTAAAGCCCTGCTCGAATCTACAGTCAGGAGTTTTGGCTACCATTATGGCAAAGCAAAAAAGGTCAGGGTTAATTCAGTTTCTCAATCACCTACACGTACTACTGCAGGTAGCGGCATAAAAGGCTTTGATGAGTTTTATGATTTCGCTGATGCAGTTTCTCCGTTAGGTAATGCCAGCGCCGAAGATTGTGCCAATTATTGCATTACCTTGTTCTCGGATATGACAAAGATGGTTACTATGCAAAACCTTTATCACGATGGTGGGTATTCAACCACTGGTGTAAGTTCAGAAGTTATGGAAAGGTTCGGGCAAAATAAATAGTATTTTGTGGCGTTATTGGTTCATTGATTAATGTTTAAAGAGATAATTCGTCATTGCGAGGAACGAAGCAATCTCAATAAATGACGGTATTAACAGAAATTGCTTAGTTCCTCGCAATGACAGGCATTTTATTACAATGGGTAAACTAAAATTCAGAACACATTTCCTTTTATTATTGATTGGAACATTTGTTTCCTTCAATTGTTTTGCCCAGGATGAAAAGGCGGATGAAAAGCAATATCCCCAGCACGATTTAACTCCTGCACCACCTGCAAATGAAGAGATTTTGTACAAAGGGTCGCTAGAGCTTGGTGGGGGCATTGTTTATCCGATAACTAATAAGGCCTTACGCACAACCTTTAACGGAATTTACAGCGGACACTTTTCGGCCAATTATATTTTTGCACCGCATATTTTGGGTGGAGTAGAATTGGAGAATACCCAGTTTGGTAGTAATGGACTGGAGGCCCCATACAGCACTTCCATGCTGATTTTTAATGCCGGTTTGAAAATCGGTTATTATACTTTTATGCAAAATGATTTTCTATTTGTTTATTCTATCAGCGGAGGGCCATCGTTAATTACTTATAATAAAACTCCGAATGCTGCACCCAAAGGAGGATTTAAACAAAATTCATTCTTTATTACACCTAATTGGCTTGCTTCTTACCGGGTGAATAATGAATTAAGGATTGGGTTAGATATTACCGTTGGTGTTATGGGATTAAAATTCGATCCTGCATTTACCGGGCTCGACAAGTATATTGGCCCGATTGAAACAAACACCATAACCACTTTCTGGGAATGGGGTTTCGGGCTTTACTGGGCATTCAGCGAAGCTAAAAAATAAAATTTCCATTTAAACTATGAAAGAGTATAACGTGCTTGGTTTAATGTCGGGTACTTCTCTTGACGGTTTAGATATTGCACACTGTACGTTTAGCTATAATATGGGGAAATGGAGCTATTCCATTCATAATGCTGAAACAATAAAGTATAGTAAGCAGTGGTATGAAAAATTGAAGGAAGCACCACACTACACCGGGGAAAAGTTAATGGAACTTCATAGCGAATACGGTGCCTTTTTGGGTAAACAAATAGTAGCTTTTATTAAAAAGCATAAAATAAAAAATGTTGATTTTGTTTCATCGCATGGGCATACGGTATTTCATAATCCCGGGAAGGGCTATACATTTCAGCTGGGTAATGGAGCAGCTATTGCGGCGGCTTGCGGAATAAAAGTGGTATGTGATTTCAGAACACTTGATGTGGCATTAAAAGGGCAGGGTGCGCCATTGGTTCCTATTGGCGACCGATTACTTTTTTCGGAATATGAGTTCTGTTTAAACCTCGGTGGTTATTCCAACATTTCGTTTGAATCGAAAGGAGAAAGGATTGCATTTGATATTTGTCCTGTAAATACGGTGCTTAATTATCTGGCAGAAATGAAAGGTAAAAGCTATGATAGGGGAGGCGCAATAGCCAAATCAGGTAATGTTAATGTTGCACTTTTAAGTAAACTAAATAACCTTGCTTATTATAAAAGAAACAAACCAAAATCATTAGGAAGGGAATGGCTATCGGCAAGTTTTTTGCCATTAATTAATTCAAGTCATGCTTCTATTGAAGATAAACTAGCAACAGTTACCGAACATATTGCCATGCAAATTTCAAGGGTAATTATTAATTCAGGTAAGAAAGGGAAAGTATTGGTTACAGGAGGTGGGGCGCATAATATTTTCCTAATGGAAAAACTAAAGCAAAATTTATACTCTCATCAAATAGTAATTCCCTCAAATGAACTGATAAATTTTAAAGAGGCTCTTGTGTTTGCTTTTTTAGGTATGCTAAAAACTGAGCAACGTATAAATACCTTGAAAAGCGTTACCGGAGCATCAATGGATAGTAGCGGAGGGGTGGTATTTGTACCAGCAAAATAAAAAGTACTGATAATCGCCCTTCGGGCCGAGACCTAGAAGTCGTCGTCGCCGTAGAACTCATCCTCATCATCGTCATCATCGCTCAGGGTTAAGTCCTCAATGGTAGAACCCTCTTCAATAAATTCGATTTCGGTTTCTTCTACATAATCCGTTTCTTCTGCCTTTTCTTTTCCGCCTTCTTCTTCATCATCGTCATCGCTGACGAAAAAATCTTTCTGATTTTTCAAGGCTTTTCCACCCTTAGCTGCAGGTTTTGCCTTCTTCTTTAGCTTTTCTGATTCTTTGGCCGGTGCAGCTTTCCCTTTCTTTTCAGGTGCAGATTTTACTGCTGGCTTCTTTTTAGAATCGTCACTTTTTGAAGCAGATGGTTTCTTTGTACTCACAGTTTTTTTAACGTCTTTTTTTGCAGAATCCGCCTTAGCAGCAGGTTTTGCCGGTTTTTGATTTTCCGTTTTTTTGTTCTTTATTTCGGTCTTTTTTCCCATGGTTTTTGATTTTTATTGGAATAAAAAATCAGACACACACTGCAATAATAATTATTATTTAAATACAAAGATAAGTAACATTCTTTTTTGTTTAACGTATACCAACTAACATAATTGTGTTCATATATTAACTCCGCTTAACATTTTTGGTATTGAAGGGTAAAATACTTTAGCATTCCGAAAGACTAACTTTTAAAGTAACCCTCATGATACATTCTTTGCTTTTACAGGTGCCAGCCACCGCAACTTCAGTTGTTAAAGCCGTTACAGATACGGCACATGCGGCAGTACAAGCTACTGCGCCGCCGGATAAAATGTCGTTGCTTGACCTGATAATGAAGGGTGGGGTAATAATGATTCCATTGGGAATACTATCCTTAATAACTGTATTTGTAATAATAGAACGGTACCTCTTTATTAAAAAGGCATCCCGTTCAGGAAAAAACTTCCTCAATTCTATGCGGGATGTGATGAACAGCAATAATTTGGAGGCCGCAAAAGCCTTGTGTAAAAATGCCGATAACCCACAGGCACGCATGGTTGCCAAAGGCATAAGCAAAATAGGTTCTCCTTTAAAGGACATAGAAAACTCCATGGAGAATGCAGGAAGGGTTGAAGTGTTTGCACTTGAAAAGAACCTTAATATTCTGGCAATTATAGCAGGTATTGCACCTATGTTTGGTTTTATAGGAACTATCCTGGGGGTTATTAAAATATTCTATAATATATCGCTTCAGGATCATATAAGTTTGGGATTGATTGCAGGTGGATTGTATGAAAAAATGATTACCAGCGCCACCGGTTTGTCAATCGGTATATTATCATTCATAGCATACCACTGGCTGAATATTATGGTTACCAAAACTATTCAGAAAATGGAAATAGTGTCCATGGATTTTATGGATATGCTTTATGAGAATCAAAAAAAGAGCGCTTAAATTTTCATAAATCTGTGAACGATGAAAATTAAAAGAGAAAGTAAATTCGGCGGGGCGCATGTGGAGACTTCTCCTATGAACGACATCATGTTCTTCCTGATGTTGTTTTTCCTGATTGTGTCTACACTTGCCAACCCAAGCGTGGTGAAATTGATTCTGCCAAACTCGAAAAAGGTGCAGGAGAAAATGGATAAGCAACCTATTACCATTAGTGTTACCAAAGTAAATGACCAGAAAGTATTTTACCTTAACAACCAACAGGTAGACCTGGAAACCCTTGAGCCTGCATTGAAATCTAAAATAGTGGGAGTAGACGACCCAACAGCAGTTTTGAGGTTTGATAAATCTTTAACAATACAGGATTTGGTGGATGTATTAACCATTGCGGCTGACCTTAAAATAAAAATGGTGCTGGCTACACAGCCTGCTTCAAATAAATAAGCAACCTGAAAAGGAATTATGGCAACAGTGGCTGTTAAGCAGGATAGGAATAATAAAACGCTTGCCGCGATTATTACAATTGGCATTCATGCCCTGTTGTTGCTGTTTTTTATTTTGTACATTATAATTACACCAATTCCGCCATACCCTGAACCTCCGGGCGGAGGGGAATTGGAACTTGATTTTGGCAATGGCGTAAATGGCACGGGCAATGTGGAAGCGAATAATATGGGCAATAATACAAGCTCAGTGAGTAAGGCAGTGCAAACATCGCAGCCTACCCCTAAAGCAACAAATCCGGTTGTTACCAATAATGTGGAAAGCGCCCCGGTTGTGAGTGGTTCTAAAACTACTACAACACAGGTTAAAGTAGATACAGTGAAACCCCAGCCACAAATGAGCGTTCAGCTTGCAAGCAGTTTGAATAAATTCAAAAATTCAAAAGGCCAGTCCGGAGGAAACGGAAATTCCGGACAGCAAGGGAATGCAGGAAGCCCTAATGGAGTATTACCCGGAACAAGCACCGGTAATGGTGTAGGACCGGGTCCGGGTGGCGGTGGTAATGGTAGCCCTGATTTCAAACTAAGCGGAAGGCAGCTAGTACACAGACCCAACTTTGTTACCAATAACCCTGTGCAAGGTCAGATTGTGGTAGGGATTACAGTTGACGGCGATGGAACTGTAACTGAAGCCACCCCGGGAGTTATCGGTACTACTATAAACGACGGTACCTTATATAAAATGGTTCAGGATGCGGCTTTGAAAACAAAGTTTAACAAGAGCCCCGATGGTACTCCTGAACAATACGGAACCATTACTTTCAGATTTACGATACAGTAGTGTTCATTTGGGTATGGAATTTACCCGAATAAGATTTCCCTTATGGAGTTTATATTTTATTACCCTTGGATTAATTAGAGGATTGGCTTTCTGTTCTCTTTTTTCCGCTTCATTTTGCTCCCATTGACAGGGAGGGTTAGTTTCTGTAAATGTTATGGTGTTATTTGTGAAAGAAGGTTTAAAATTATAACAGTCTTCCGAGCCACTATCCGTCTGAATATATTCACCTGTTGAATCTCTGCTTATCCCATGGTCGGAATTACTATAAATGTACTCTACAGACATTAGTAATTCAATTTTATCTAAATCCCATAAGTAAAAACCCTGATGATATTCGCTGAAATATTCGTTCCCCATATTTTCATGGTAATTCAATAAGAATTTCTTGCACCCTTTACCACCAAAATCTATCATCTTGCCTTTATCAATGCCATTGCCTCCATTTTCACCGGTAGCATAAAAATAGTTGTAATAACTCTTTTTTTTTAGTGCAATAAATGGGCCATTAGCTTGATTGTTGGTGTGAGATACAAATATATACCCATCAGGATTATGCAAAGTATCCAGCATAAATGGTTTTAAACTATCCAAATTAAATACTGTAAGTATTTTTGGTTTATAGGGCTTTACAGAATCAGGAAATGCTTTTTCAATCGGAGATTGAGATCTGCAATTCAATGCTATTATCGTAAACAAGCAAATAATAAATGGGCGAAGCACCTTCATTTTGATACAATACTTTCTTCAAAAGTAACATATTGGTGAATTAGTGAGAATAACCAGATTCAAAATGCTTTAACACCCGCAATGCCCTCAATGTATTCCATCGGCTGGGCTGTCCTGCTTTTTCCATTTCAAAATGGAATTTACCTGCATGCTTTCCTTCTAAATTCCATAGGCCATCGGGCCTTTGTTTGCTGCGGAGTATGGATAGGGCATCCTCCATTCGTTTATCATACGAAACCTGTGCCCGTTGAAAATAATCGAGTGCTCTTAAAATATCGTATCTCCAACGGGTAGGGTAGGTGAAGCGTAGCATTTTTGGGTCTATTATTGCACCTGTTGTATGGGATTTGTAAAGATTATGAACAAGCAAAAATTCAACACCTCTTTTTTTAGCCAGCATTATTTCCCGAATCTTATGCACGTTTCCTGAATGAATATGCTCGCACAGCCCTTCCAAAACACTAAGGGTTGAGTGCACTGAACTATGCGTAGCCCCCTGCAGATATTTGCAATTCCAGCCACCGTCAGGCATTTGGGTATCGAGTAGGAAATCTACAATTTCGTTAAGGGATTTGTGCTTACCGACGAAATATGCCCCAAAGTTTAATATCATTCCGTTTACACAAACATCGCTGTATTTGCGGCCATAGCTGATGCCACCATTCTTTCCCTTTTCAGTATAAAGCACCTGTAAAACACTTTCATTAATCAGGTGATTCCCTTTAGGGAATCCCAGGTTTTTTAGGTCAAGAAGGGTATAATGGGTAGAGGTCCATTTGGGTAAATAAAATCCGCCGCCCCAAAGCCCGTCAGCGTTGCGGTATTTCATAAATTGCTTGCCCCATCCTTCCATTGGAATTCTCTTTTGGAGTGTTTTCAATTCCGAATCTCCTGCACCGAGTAAATCTCTTTTGGTCTGATAAACCACAGAAGCATCACCGGCGAGTAGCCAGTCAATTACAGTATTATTAAAGGAGTCCAAATGAAATAGTTTTGAAAATCAGGTAAGGTCACAATTATTCATTGTGAACAAAAGTCGTGCCTTACTTAATTTTGGAAAAGGTCATTTGTCATGATAGTAGATGATAAATGACCAGAACACGATAGAGGAATATCTTTTTCCTACTTTATGCCTTAATATAGTGTTTATTGACTAAAACTAAGCCCGTGCAGGTTGAGCGCCCAATGTCTTAAGCATTTTTACATGAGAACCCAGTGCATCAAAAAAGGTGGGTTTCAAGTTGTATTCTAATCCAAACTGCTTGGCGGTTTCCTCTACAATTGGCGCTATATTTTTATAGTGTACATGGCTAATATAAGGGAACAAATGATGTTCAATCTGGAAGTTCAACCCACCCACAAAAAAGTTAATAAAGCGGCTGTTTCTTGAAAAATCAGCTGTTGTGCGCAGTTCGTGAACTGCCCAATCGTGATGGATAGTGCCGTTTTCGTCAGGTAGTGGTTGTTCAGCACCTTCTACTACGTGTGCCAATTGGAACACTGTGCTTAAAATAAAACCTGCAACCCAGTGCATGATAAAAAACCCGGCAACCACCTGCCACCAGCTAAATGGGGTGATCATTATTGGAAGTGCAATAAATGCAAACAAGTAAATGGTTTTAACGCCAATCATTACCAAATATTCTTTGGTCATATTCACTTTATACTTAGCAGTTATTCCGGCTTTTTGGTATTCGGCAAGCTGGGTAAAATCGTTTACAATCCGGGTTACGGTCATTAGTCCGTAGAAGAAGAACCAGTGGATATATTGGAAACGGTGAATCTTTTTTAGCGGTGCATTATCCGACAAACGGAGCGGCCAGCGCTCTGCTATATCTCCATCGGTGCCGGGGATATTCGTAAAAGTATGGTGTAATACATTGTGTTGTAACTTCCAGTTGAAAACATTACCGCCTAATAAATAGAGTGAACCACCGAAGAGTTTATTAACCCATTCCTTTTTTGAATATGAACCATGTAGGGCATCGTGCATAACGCACATACCAATGCCCGCTATACCAACACCAATTATCATTACAAGAGGAAGGGCAATCCACCAGGCCATGTGCACTGATAACAAAAGAATATAGGGAACAAGGTATAAAGACAACATTACGGCTGTTTGCATAAAGAGGGTAATGTTCCCTTTTTGGGAAATGCCTTCTTCCTTAAAATAAGCATTCACATTCTTCCTTAATGTAGACATAAACTGGCTCTCGGCATCAAGCGTTTTACCTGCATTTTCATCGTGAAAGGGTTGCTCTAAAGGCACTGATTTAAAACGTAATTCCATTAGTTTATTTTTTTACTTGCTGCGCAAGGTAATATATTATTGCCACATAGAAGCTGATTTAAAGCAGTTGGAACACCTGATGTGCTGATTTGCAATGCCAAGTTCCATTTGGTGCTTCATGTTTGCAACGTAAAGTTCGTCTAATAAATCCAGGCTTCGGGAATTTTAACATAATATGGGAAGGATACAGAACGTAAACTCCGGTACGAAGTAGTTTACTCATAAAAAGTAACCTTGCCGGTATCTAAATCATATAGTCCGCCAATGATTTTTATTTTGCCCGATTCTTCCATTTCATGTAGAATAGGGCTTTGTTTTTTTACTTGGTCAACGGTTAAAGTAACGTTGTGACGGGTAACATTTTTCACAAATTCCTTATTACTTGACTTCCTATCTGATTTGGTTTCAGTTTCAATGGCAATTGCAGGTTTAATTTTGTTCAGGAGGGTTGTTATATGCCCAATCTCAATGTTATCGCAAGCGCCTTCAATTGCGCCACATTTGGTATGGCCAAGTACTACAATCAGTTTAGAACCTGCAACTTTACAAGCAAATTCCATGCTGCCCAAAATATCATCATTTAAAATGTTGCCTGCAATACGTATGCTGAAAATATCCCCTAAACCCTGGTCGAAAATCAGTTCGGCTGAGGTGCGGGAGTCAATACAGCTTAATATAGCCGCAAATGGAAATTGCCCTTGAGAGGTATCATTAGCTTGTTCCAGTAAGTTGCGGTGAGCCTTTATATTATTTACAAAACGTTCGTTCCCTTCTTTTAAAATTTCTATTGCCAATTGAGGTGTCAGCTCATCCTGTGTAGCTTTGGTATGTGTTCTCATATATATTCTCATGGGGTTAAATATGGTCTTAGTTTCAAAAGTAACAAATCTTTAATACATAGTGTTAAATGCAGATTGGAAATCCTCATAACCCTTTCGTATCTTTGGCAGAATGGCAAACACCAACAATATCCTTATTACACTCAGTGCGCTTGTAATTCTGTCGTACTTGTTTAATATAATTGCGAGGTATGTAAAAATCCCCTCCGTTATATTGCTTTTGGCAACTGGTGCAGGCCTTAAATTTTTTGGCGACAAATTCGGAATTCAGCTTTCCGGAACCTCTTTTTTCCTTAATCTTTTTGGGGATATAGGCCTTATTATGATAGTACTGGAAGGCTCACTTGATTTGGGATTAACACGCAAGAAATTTCCTTTGATAGGCAAATCAATTCTTTCTGCCATACTTATACTGGCTGCAACCAGCGGGCTGATATACCTTGTACTTCATAATTATCTGGGAATACCAGTTCGTAATGCAATAGTTTATTCACTCCCTTTGGGTGTAATCAGCAGTGCCATAGCCATCCCTTCGGTTAAAGAACTGAGTGAACACAAAAAGGAGTTCATCATTTATGAATCCACTTTTTCGGATATCATTGGAATCATGGTTTTTAATTTTGCCATACTTGACAACGCCCTGTCCTCTGAGTCATTTCTTGATTTTTTTCTGAATATTTTTTACATAATTCTCATATCTTTTATCAGTTCAGGACTGCTTGTGTTCATGCTGAACAGTATTACAACGCATATTAAATCTTTCCTGATTTTTGCCATACTTATTTTAATTTATTCCATCGGGAAGATATTCCACCTGCCATCTTTGCTTCTTATCCTTGTGTTCGGCATCATGCTCAATAATAACAAGTACTTTATCAAAGGAAAGCTGGCAAAGGTTCTTCACCTTGAAAAAATGTCTTCAGTTACGGCAGAACTTAAACTCCTAACTGCTGAATCTGCTTTTCTTGTCCGTACTTTTTTCTTTATTCTTTTCGGCTATGCCATGAATATCAACTCCCTTATAACACCTGAGGTTATCATCACCGGATCATTAATTATCGGGTGCATACTTTTTGCACGTTTTATTTTCCTGCTTTTTATATCCAAAACGCATCTTATTCCAGAATTATTTATCGCTCCAAGGGGATTGGTAACGGTGGTATTGTTTTATGCAATTCCTGCTCACTTTATTTCCCCTGCTTTCAGCGATGGTATAATTTATTACGTTATCATTGTTTCAAGCCTGATTATGATGTTGGGGTTGATGTTTACAAAAACGAAGTTTTCTGAGACTGAGAGGTTGGTTGTTAGGGAGCAGGGCTCTGTAGAAAAACCAGTGAACCTTTCCTAAATATTTTCACTCTTTCCTTTCACTATTCCTTGTAAGAGTTTACTTTTGCATGGAATTTTGCAGCAATGAAGATATCTTATAACTGGTTAAAAAAATACATAAACACCACCCTTTCGCCCGAAGAAGTTGGAAAACTTTTGACGGAAGCGGGGTTGGAAGTGGAGCATATTGAACCTTATGAATCCTTTAAGGGAGGCCTGAAAGGTTTGGTTGTAGGAGAAGTTAGGACTTGTATTAAACACCCGAATGCCGATAAACTTTCGCTTACTACCGTTGATGTAGGAGGAGAAAAAATATTGAATATAGTATGTGGTGCGCCCAATGTGGCAGCCGGACAAAAAGTGATTGTCGCTACCGAGGGAACTTTGCTTTACCCTTCAGAAGGGGAACCATTCACAATTAAAAAAAGCAAGATAAGGGGAGAAGCATCGGAAGGGATGATTTGTGCTGAAGACGAAATAGGTCTTGGTAAATCTCATGCCGGGGTTATGGTTCTGCCGATGGAAACAAAAATAGGGTTGCCAGCCTCGGAATATTTCCAGATTTATAATGACTCGGTTTTTGAAATAGGTGTTACTCCTAACAGGGCTGACGCATTATCGCATATCGGTGTTGCAAGGGATTTGGCAGCAGCAATTAATATTCATTCAAATTCAACGAATTCAACGAATGCATTTTTGCAGTTTCCAGACATTAATATAACACCGAAAGGTGGGGGTAATAAAATTACTGTTACGTTTGAAAACCCCGAGGCTTGCAGGCGCTACACCGGTATAGAGATAAAGGGAATTGAGGTAAAAGAATCTCCACAATGGCTGAGGAATTATCTGTCAGCAATTGGTTTGAGGCCCATCAATAATATAGTAGACATTACCAATTTTGTAATGTTTGAAACAGGCCAGCCACTCCATGCTTTTGATGCTGACAAAATTAAAGGCAATAAAGTAGTGGTGCGCAAAGCTAAGGCAGGCGAAGCAATAATTACGTTAGACGGAACCGAAAGGAAATTAAAACAAGATGACCTTTTGATTTGTGATGAAGAATGTGCAATGTGTATTGCAGGAGTTTATGGTGGTAAAGAATCTGGAGTAGTTGAAAGCACTAAAAACATTTTTCTTGAAAGTGCTTGTTTTGATTCTGTGCATATCCGCAGGACTGCAAGAACTCATGGGCTGCATACCGATGCATCATTCAGGTTTGAGCGGGGTACTGATGCCAATATTACAGGGTATGCCCTTATGCGTGCTATTAATTTGATACATGAAGAAAATCCTTCAGTGGTAGTTTCAGAAATACAGGATGTATATCCGGAAAGGGTGGAAGAAAAGAAATTCGGGTTTTCAATTTCGTATGCCAATCGGTTAGCTGGACATACTATTCCTGCCGATAAAATTGCTGAAATATTGAAGGCCGTCGGAATAAAAATTCTTGAAAAAGGAGAGGATATTTGGCAACTATCAATTCCTACTAACCGATTAGATATTACCGGCCCTGCTGATATTGTGGAAGAGATACTAAGGTTTTACGGCTACAATAATATTCCTATTCCAACAAAGTTAAGTATTCCGTTGGTTCATGCAGGTCAGAAAAAATCGGATGAAATTTTTGACAAGGTTGCCAACTACCTTAGCTCGCTTGGTTTTGCAGAGATAATGAATACATCACTTACATCTTCAAAATTCGAAGAAAATCCGGATACAGTGAAGATGGCGAACCCGCTAAGCTCTGATTTGGATATTATGAGGGGCACTTTATTGTTTAATGGTTTGACAAGTATTTCCCTTAATCAGAATAACCAAAGCCCTGATTTAAAATTTTATGAATTTGGCAGAACTTACCATAAAAAGCAGGATGGAAAGTTTAAGGAGATTGAACATTTGGCATTATGGGTTTGCGGGGATAAATCTGCATCAAACTGGAATTCCAAATCTTCATCCGTAGATTACTTTAATTTGAAATCATACGTAAATGCTGTTATTGGAAAAATAGCAGGTGCTGCAAATTTTGTAGAAAGTATTATGGAAGATGACGCCTTGTTATCCTATGGCTACACGATGAATGCAAACTCAGGAGAGTTGGTAAGGGTTGGAAAAGTGAAAGAAGAAATCCTGAAGAAATTTGGAATCAAAGGAGAAGTATTTTATGCCGACTTTAACTGGAAAATATTGTTGCAACAAATTCCAAAAGGGTTGGAGTTAAATGAAATTGTGAAGTTTCCGGCTGTTTCGAGGGACCTGGCTTTAATAATAGATAAGACCGTTCAGTTTTCTGCCCTGAAAGATATCGCTTATAAAACAGAACGTGAACTTTTAAAAGAGGTATCAGTTTTTGATGTGTATGAAGGAAAAGGGGTAGAGGAGGGCAAGAAATCGTATGCCTTAAGGTTCATCCTGCAAAGCGGGACCAAGACACTTAGTGATAAGGAAATTGAAAAGGTAATGGAAAAATTAACCCGCGGCTTCACCGAAAAAACCGGGGCGATTATCAGGAGTTCGTAAAGTTCATCAAGTTTATAAAGATAAAAGGTTGTCTTTACTTTATGAACTTTTTACTTTGCAAAATTTATAAACTCATTATTCCTTCATAGAATCTTCATTTTCGGGTAGTAGTTTTGCTTCATAAATAATTTTTAACACAAAACTCTGTCATGAAAAAGTTAATCGCCCTGATGTTGGTTGCTTCCTTTACCGGAGCAGTAATTGCCCAACAAGCCGCTCCTGCTGGTAAACAAGCTCCTGCTGCTAAAACAGCTCCTGCTAAGTCAACTCCTGCAGACAAGGAAAAGAAACATCACAAAGGTCATCACCATCACAAGGGTGCCCACAAGCCTGCTGAAAAGAAATAATCAGTTTGCAAAAAAGATGTAAGAAAAAGGGAGGTACTAAATACCTCCCTTTTTCATTTTCATTTGGTTATGAATAACCGAATAATTATAGGTTTCTACTACTTTTCTGAGGATGCCTGATAGGGTGTCCTGGGCTTTGATTGACTTATCCATCAGATTATTTTGAAGCAGGCTATCCGTTTGGTAATTATAAAATGCCTGCACTTTGTTTCCTACCATTTGCAAGCACCATGGATATTTTTGAATCTGGTAAACATCATTGAGGTAGTTGATTGCATAATGGTCGGTAAGTGTACTATCGAACACACTGGAACCAAATGAAAAATAAGCTTCAGGGTAATGTATATAGTCGAGAACGGAAGGCATAATATCTACTTGTTGTGTAGTAATATGCGATTTTCCTTTCAAGTTTGAATGAGGCATGTAATAAATAATTGGTACTTGATACATTCCAAGGCGGTTAGAATAAAATGGATCGAGACTAGGCCCTGTGTGGTCTGCCGTAATTACAAAAATAGTACTGTCGTACCAGGGCATTTTGGAGGCGGCCTCAAAAAACTTTTTTAAAGAATAATCGCTGTATTCTATACACCTCATAATTGGTAAATCCCCTTTTTTCTGTACAAAGATTTTCTTGTATTTTTCAGGAAGGATAAAAGGGTGGTGAGATGAGATTGAAAAAATAGCTGCATAAAATGGCTGGCGGATTGTATCCAATTCTTTAGCAAAATATTGGAAAAACGGTTCATCCCGTATTCCCCAGTAACCATCATAGTCCGCATCATTATTATAGGATTTTTTCCCATAGTAATAATCGAAGCCACCTTTTTTGCAAAACAAATCAAAACCCATCGTACCTTCATGTCCACCATGGAAAAAGGCTGTTCTATAGCCTTCTTGTTTTAATAACCCTGCAAGGCATGTTACCTGGTCATCGGAATAAGGGGAGGTAATAAATGCGGTGTTCATCCACGATGGAAGGCTTGCTACAACTGCAGGAATTCCTTCTATAGATTTTTTACCGTCGGAATAGGCATCATCAAAAATAAGAGATTGCGATATAAGCGAATCAAGAAAAGGAGTGTGTGTATGGTGGCGGTTGTTAAGTGCACCAATATATTCCTTCGACATACTTTCCATAATAATGGTTACCACATTCAGCCTTCGGAAATTACCTTTCGATGGATTATGGATAGGAGAGTAGTGTTTTACGGCATCCGTTTTTTTAGTTAGTTTTTTATCTTCCAGAACGGGCCTGTAATAAGTAATTAAAATGCTAAACGGACTATTCATTACAAGTGGAATATCATGCGGAGGGGCAAGATCACTGGCATCTACAGTGTCTATCGACTTGAGTTGCCAACCACCCCGGCAACCCATAACAATCAATCCAAGAAAAACAAGGTAAGAGGCCACAGTAAAGGATGTTACAGGGTGCTTTTGTTCTGTTTTCGAATTTTTTATCGACTTCCGTCCTGTGAATGTATACATCACATAAGTAAGGACTATCAATAGAATCCAAACGATTACCATGTACCAGTAATCTTTAAGTACGCTGGGCAAAACATCGGCCGTGTCATCTCCGAGCCCAAGGAATTTGAAAATGTCACCCGTGGAGCGTTTATAAACAAATGGGAAAAAAATGGTATCGCCAACCTGAAAGAAGAAGCATATACTGTTTGTCAGCATATAAACCATTTTTAAAATGATTCGCCGGAAAAAACTTTGTTCACTTCCCCAGGGCATCAGGCTTAGTGATATAAAAAGAGCATTGGTTATTAAAATGGCGGAGATATCGAACCGGAGCCCTGTTACCATGTAGAGGCAAAGTTTTGAAAGGGGTAACCCTGAAAAATAAGTAGCGTTATATACCCTGAAAATAATGCGCGTTAGCTCGTATGGAACAAGCAATATAGCTAATCGCTTTGTGAGGAGGCTAACGTGAAGTGGGACGTGTCTTATCATCAGAGGCAGCCAAAAATTATTGCTTCATATCGCCAACAACACGTGTGGCTTCAAATAATTCAGGGTCACGTAAAAGTCTTTTCAGCCAAAGTTTCTCCGATTTAGCCTCGTTGGTATCTGCAAGCATTCCTTTTTGTTCCGCAGATGTTGCAGTAATTGCCATTTTGAAATTGCCTGCATATTTTACTCCTTCATTTGAGCCAGCTTGTTGCGGAACAAATACAATGTTTTTATCCACATTGGTATCCGGGCTATGCATTGCCGGAGCATCCGGCAGAACAATTCCTTCAAAACTTAAGGGCTTGCTGATAACGGTATAGCGTTTGTTTGATTCTGCACGTTGCTTAGAATCCTTCCTGTATTCATCCAGGTTTAAGGAATATACTGAACTATCGCGTTCGTGCTTGAAATTCCGTGCCTCATCGCGTATTAAATTGAAGAGTGTATCGTTTGTTGTCCGGTTTGCGCTCAGGTATTTCAATGTGCCAAGGTCGGCCGGATAATCCCATTCCCTGTAATTGGCCGGTGTTATTCTATCCCACGCAAGCGGGTATTCTGCATCTTTTTCCTTTTCGTAAACAAATTGATAAGGGTCAGGCATCGATACATCTGGCATAACTCCATCCTTCTGCGTTGTGCCACCATTTATGCGATAGAATTTATTGATGGTAACTTTCACCGAGCCCAATGGTTTCATTGTGCTGTAAGCAGGGGCATCCAATGATAAAATTTGCTGAACAGTGCCCTTTCCATAAGTTTGAGAGCCCATGATTACCCCGCGTTTGTAATCTTGCATGGCGGCTGCAAATATTTCAGATGCCGATGCACTGGCACCGTTCACCATCACTAATAATGGGCCTTTATACAATACTGCAGTATCTTCACTCGATAAGGTTTTTGTTTTTCCTTCACGGTTTTCAATTTGAACTATCGGGCCTCTGGTAACAAACAGTCCTGCCATTTTAACTACATCCTGCAATGAACCACCCCCATTATCGCGTAGGTCAATAATTATACCTTTTACTTTTTCTGCTTCCAGTTCTTTAACAAGAATTTTTACATCCTCAGAACATCTTCTTCCACCCGAACCATCGAAGTCAGTATAGAATTCCGGCAACCGGATATATCCCATCTTTTGGCCGTTATTCGTTAGAACAGCGGCATGTGCGTATGTATCTTCCAAATGGATAACATCACGAATCAATGAAACCACCTTGGTAGTTGTACCTGATTTAACAGTCAATCGTACTTCGGTTCCTTTCTTTCCGCGGATAAGCTGAACAGCCTTATCCAGTTTCATACCTTCAATATCTACAGGCTCAGAATTGCCTTGTGCAACTTTCAGAAAAATATCTCCTTCTTTAAGTTCGCCGCTTTTCCATGCAGGGCTTCCTGGTATTACTTTTTCAATGGTAATGCTGCCGCTTTTATCACGTAGTTGTGCTCCAATACCTTCTAGTTGTCCGCTCATGGAGATTTCAAAATTCTTACGTTCTTCGGGTGCGAAATATTCCGTGTGTGGGTCGAAGGTGTTTGCCATTACATCAAAAAACTCTGAAAGCTTATCATCCCCGGTAATCGTTGTAAAATCCTTGAAATAGTTTTCGTAAGTCTTCAGGGTTTTTGACCTTGCATCTTTTTCCATTTCAGCATAAGTCTTCACCTTCCATGAAGTATCTTTTTTCTCCTTTGCTTTCTCTTGCAAGTCCATCGTTTCAGCCAATTTGGAAAGCACCTCGTATTTAATTATCTTCCTCCAGCGTTCGTGCAGTTCAGACAGGTTTTTAGGGAACGGAATCTTTTCATAATCCAACTGAATCTTTTCATTCGATTTGAATTCGATGGGCTTGGATAAAAAGTCTTTTGCAAACACTGAATCTTCGGCTAAGCGTTTATCAAAGGTTTCATTTACAAGGTCGAAAAATTCGAACGAGCCTTGTGTTATTTCTGAATCAAGCTTAAATTGGTATGGCTTAAACTTGTCAATATCTTCCTGGGTAAAGAAAAGTTTATCGCGGTTGAGGCGTTTCAAGTAAAGGGTATAAATCCGGTTAGAAAGGGAATCATCAACCGGCACGGGTTTAAAGTGGACCGTTTCAATACAGGAAATCAAAAGCTGCATGATTGCCTTCCGTTTTTCTGATTTTGGGGTGGGGTGTAACACCGCACAAAGCAATAACCCGGAGGTCATCAGTAATAAAGTTATAAAAGCAATCCTCGTCTTTTTCATTTTCGTGTAAAGTCTATTAATAAAAGCCAAATATACTCCTTTTCCAGAAGGGTTGTTAGGCGTTTGTTTCATAATTATTGTTAATTAACGTATGTTAAAGTCATTGATTTCATTTCTTAAATTTAACTTATGAAATCTGTAACATCTTTTACTCTTATCCAAGTACAATATTCACTATTTTATTAGGGACCACAATTACCTTTTTCACAGTTCCGTCTTTTATCCATTTTTGAGCATCTTCCGAGGCTAACACTTGCTTTTCTATTTCTTCTTTCGAAAGGTTCAGAGGCAGTTCATACATAAAACGCGTTTTCCCATTAAAAGATACAGGATAAGCAAACGTATTTTCAATTAAGTACTTTTCCTCAAATTTGGGGTAGTTGGCTTTTAACACAGACGTAGTATGCCCTAATTTACTCCAAAGCTCCTCGGCTATATGAGGTGCAAAAGGGGAGAGGCAGATTAGCAATGGCTCCAGAATTGCCCGTTTGTTGCACTTCAACTCAATTAATTCATTCAGACAAATCATAAATGCACTGACAGATGTATTGAAAGAAAGTCGCTCAATATCCTCCTCAATTTTTTTGATGGTTTTATGCAGGATTTTTAATTCGGCGGCGGTAGCGGGCGACCCGTGTGTCGCGCCGGCCGATGCAGGGTCGACACGCGGGTCGACCCCTACGACAATAAAATCCCCATTCTCGTTGAAAAATAATTTCCAAAATTTCCGTAAGAAATTATGCACCCCACTAATGCCTTGTGTGCTCCATGGTTTGCTCATTTCCAGCGGCCCTAAAAACATTTCATACATGCGCATGGTGTCGGTGCCATATTGGGCAATGACAGAATCAGGGTTTACTACATTATATTTTGATTTCGACATTTTTTCAACCGCGCGAGTACAGAAATATGGAGCATTATCGTCAGGGAAAAACTTAATTGCAACAGACGTAGGGGAATCTTTAAAGGCATCTAATCGATCTTTAGTGAATTGGGTTTTATCTAGCTCATCATTTTTGGATACTAATTTTACAGGAACATGCGTTTCAAAAAACCAAGAATCGTATTCTTGGTTATGAAAGCGTACTTCAAATTTTCTTTTTTCAAGGTGCGGATTGAGGATTTTAAATACCTCATTGTAGAAACTCAATAAATGCTGACGTGTAGTTTCATCAGTTCGAATCATCTCCTTCCATTCCTTTGAAATATAAATTAAAGGATAAGTGGAAATCGCAAATTCTTGTTGCAAATCCATCTCATGACTTATGACGAAGATATCTTTTAAGCGAAGGGTAAACGCTGATACCCCCTGTATCATCCCTTGATTAACCAACTTTTTAGCAGGTTCAACAAAAGGAACTAAGCCTAAATCATAAAGGAATTTTGTCCAGAAACGGAAATAGAGAAGGTGGCCTGTTGAGTGCTCTGCACCGCCTATATAAAGGTCAACGTTTTGCCAGTAGTTTATAGCTTCTTTAGAGGCAAATTCATTTGGATTGTTTGGGTCTTCGTAGCGTAAATAATACCATGAACTGCCTGCCCAGCCGGGCATGGTGGTATATTCATATTGGTATTTGCCTTTATATTTCCAGTCCGTTGCCCTCGCTAATGGCGGGTCTCCGGTTTCTGTAGGTTGGAATTTATCAATCTCCGGCAAGATTAAAGGAAGCTCACTTTCATCCATTGGAGTAGGAATCCCATCTTTATAATAAATAGGAATAGGTTCTCCCCAATAACGCTGCCTTCCGAAAGCGGCATCCCTCAGACGGAAATTTACTTTGCCTTTTCCCAAGCCTCGGTTTTCTATTTCTTCAATGGCAACCCTGATTGCATCTTTTACATCGATTCCATTTAAAAAATCGGAATTGATGCACTTACCTTCTTTTCCATCGTAGCTTTCTTTTAAAATATCCCAACCTTCAGGTGCTTCAATTACAATTGGAATATCCAGACCAAAATGTTTTGCAAAAGCATGGTCGCGTGAATCGTGTGCAGGTACGCCCATAACTGCTCCTGTGCCATAGCCCGCCAATACATAGTCACCAACCCAAATGGGTATTTCTTTTCCTGTAAATGGATGAATTGCATAAGCCCCGGTGAACTCTCCACTCACTTTTTTTACCTCGGTTTGCCTTTCTCTCTCAGATTTGTTTTTAGAAACTCTAACATATTCTTCAACCTTAGCTTTCTGTTCCGCAGAAATTATTTTACCCACTAACTCATTCTCTGGTGCAAGCGTAATAAATGTAACTCCAAAAACCGTATCGGGCCGGGTTGTGAAGACAGTAATGTTGGAAGTTGAATTTTGGATTTTGAAAGTTAAGGAAGAACCCTGCGAGCGGCCAATCCAATTGCGTTGGGCTTCTTTTATGCTTTCGCTCCAATCAATGTCATTCAAGTCGTTTAATAAACGATCTGCATAAGCAGTCATTCTCAAACTCCATTGGGGCATCAGTTTGCGCTCGACAGGATAGCCGCCGCGTTCTGATACTCCATCTTTCACTTCATCGTTGGCAAGAACAGTACCCAATTGCGGACACCAGTTTACCCATGCTTCACTTAAATAAGCAAGACGGTAATTGAAAAGCACATCCGATTTTTTCTTGTCATCAAAACCCTTCCAATCTTCGGCTGAAAAATTAAACTCCTCGCCGCAGGCCGCTTGAATGCCGTTAGTACCGCTATTTTCAAATTGCTGAATGAGTGTATCAATTGTTTCAGCTTTACAGGTTTTATTATTGTAATATGACTTGAAAAGTTTCAGAAATATCCATTGCGTCCATTTATAAAAAGCAGGGTCTGATGTTTTGTATTCACGGCTCCAGTCATAAGACAAGCCGAGCATATTCATCTGGCTTTTGTAACGCTCAATATTATTCTTAGTGGTAATTGCCGGATGTTGGCCTGTCTGTATTGCATATTGTTCGGCAGGCAAACCAAAGGCATCCCAACCCATTGGGTGCAACACATTGAATCCTTTCAGCCGTTTGAATCGGGAAAAGATATCAGATGCTATATACCCCAGCGGATGCCCTACGTGCAGCCCTGCGCCTGAAGGATACGGAAACATATCAAGCACATAATACTTGGGTTTGGATGGGTCGTTTTCTACCCTCAGGACATGATTGTCCTCCCAGCTTTTCTGCCACTTTTTTTCTATGTCTTTGAAATTGTAATCCATACCGGTGCTGAGCTTGTTTCAGTAAATAGTGGGCGAAATTAGGAAAAAACATATTCCTGTTATATAAACCAATGTATGGGATTTGAACAAATGATTGTGGGCAGATTCTTAAAAATAGGGCAAAAGCGGAGATTAACTTTTGTAATTTTGTCCTTTAAATATATCCCTTGGCAGGTAAATCGTTCGCAAATAAATTCAAATCAACTTCGTTGATAACCGTAGTAAGCATTTCGCTTGTGCTGTTTATCCTTGGCTTGCTTGCGCTAATACTTATAGATGCACAGAAAATTACCCGCGACGTAAAAGAGAACGCCGATATTGAAGTGTTTTTATACAATAATACAAAGGATGCAGATGTTGCCAAACTGCAAAAAATGCTGGATGCTTCGGATTATGTAAAATCTACTGCATTTATTTCAAAAGACTCTGCTGCCAAGCAATTGCAGTCAGTTGACAAGGAAGATTTTATTGGGTTGTTAGGCTATAATCCTTTGCCGGCTTCCATCAATATTCACGTAAAAGCTGAGTTTGCAAACTCAGACAGCCTGGTGAAAATTGAAAAGAAGTTAGCACATTATCCGCAGGTGAAAGAGGTGGTTTATCAGAAATCACTCATCAAGATGATGAACGAAAATCTGAAAAAGATAACCTTCATTATGCTTGGTTTTAGCTTATTGCTTTTAATTGTGTCGCTTACACTTATTAATAACACTATCCGGCTTACGGTTTATTCCAAACGGTTTTTAATTAAGACCATGCAACTTGTAGGCGCTACACAAGGGTTTATCCGCCGGCCCTTTATGTGGAAAGGCGTCCGCAACGGTTTTCTCGCTTCTATAATTGCATTGCTTATGATTTTCGGTGTAATTCACATGGCGCAATCTCAACTTCCCGACCTTACAGAAATGAATGATGTGGATACATCTTTTATACTTGTTGGAACGGTTGTTGGCTTAGGTATTATTCTCTCAGGATTGAGTACCTATTTCGCTATGCGCCGCTACCTGCGCCTCAGGTCAGATGATCTGCATTTCTGAGTTCCTCGCAAAGACGCAGAGTTGCAAAGTGTATTTTTTGTTTGAAAAACTTAGCGCCTCGGCGTCTTTGCGAGAAAAAATAATTAACGGGTTTAAATACTTACCTCACACTATAAGGCTTCCCTTCGGGATGTGCAGCATTAAACATAGTTGCAAAAGTGCTGTGAGGCGGTTTAAAAGTTTTTGTTTTTTTCAATGTGCCATCTGAGGCATAATGTTCAACTTTTACTTTTTTGCCGCCTGTGTTTATATAAATCCATTTCCCAATTTTCTTGTTGTTCTTGTATTTGCCCCTTGATGCAAGAATATCATTCAAGTAATAATTGTAGCAGGTATAATGTTTTGAATGGCGTTTGTATAAAGCAAGGCGTTTTATGTTCCCGTTTTTCCAATATTCTGTAATGTAAAACTTCTTCCGGAACATGCCGTGTTCATTGGCTGAAACCGCTAACTTGTTCGTATCATCTTTAAACATGAGATGATACGTTCTCGCTCCAAAAAGATAAGATGGCAACGTATCGATACAATTGATTATACTTGAATCGGTGACGGTGCTGTCGTAAGCAATTGGTATAATTTTTAACCTGAATTGCCCAAAAGCAGGACGTTCCTTAATGAGCATTTTTAATTTATATTGACCGCAAACCGATACTGCCAATAGGCTTAGTGTGATAATGAAAATATTCCTTCGTAACATTTCAAAAAGTATTTCGTTTCAAAAGTAAATAATTAATCGCCCCGTGCGTTGGTGTTGTATCAACACCTTCAGGTTGAAAACTTTAAAATTGATGAACTAGCCTTACATAGCCTAATCTTAATTTTGTTACTTCTTAAATAAGGCCTTGTAAGTTATGCTTAAACGCACGCTGTTATTTTTTTCTTTGGGATTATCTCCTGTTGTGGTGCTGAGTCAGCAAACCTTAATTTATGCTGACCCGAACGCAACCTTCGACAAAGCCCTTGTTCTATACGATAATCACAAGTATTCAGCGGCAGCACATTTATTCGAACAGGTCTCTTCATCAATAAGCGATGAACAAGCTACGTTGAAAGTGAAGTCAGATTATTATGCGGCAACATGCGCGATGTATCTGAATCATGATGATGCCGAAGAGCAAATGGAAGGCTTCACACATAAGCATCCGCAAAGCCCGGAAGTTCACAGGATAGATTTTTTGCTTGGCAATTATGAGTTCGGCAAACACAGATATAAACAGGCTTTGGTATGGTACAACAGAACCGAAGTCGATTACCTTGAACCGGCTGAAGTGCCCGAGTATTATTATAAGATGGGGTATAGTTGCTTTTCCAGAAATCAAATGGATTCGGCTAAAAAATATTTTGCTGAAGTTACTGACTCCTCCTCCCATTATTATCCCGGTGCGACTTATTATTATGGCTTCATCGCGTATACACACAAAAACTACCAGACAGCCATCAACAGTTTTTTGAAGCTACGCAATGACTCAACCTTTAAGAAGACCGTTCCATATTATATAGCGGAATGCTATTATCTGGAAGGTAATTATGAAAAGGCTGTTGAGTATTGCATCCCTTTACTCGATTCAGTTCCGCATCCTGAGTCGATGCTGAATTCTGAGGAGATAGAAAAAATTGCCGCAGAGTCAGAATACCGTTTGCATAAATATAAAGAAGCTATTCCATTCTTTGCAATGTATGCCAAGGGCGGCCCATTGCCGGAGACAGAAGGGTATGAATTAGCATATTGCTATTTCGTAAATCAACAATACAAGGAAGCCATTCCCTATTTTCAAAACGCCGCCGCCGGAAATGATTCACTCACACAAGATGCGCTCTATCATATAGGCCAATGCTATCTTAACACCGGCGAAAAAGCTTACGCTGCAAATGCTTTCAACGATGCCTGGAAGCTGGATTATGACCTGGGTATAAAAGAAAATGCACTCTTCAATTTTGCAAAAATATCGTATGAAACTTGCAGCGATCCATTTGATGCAGCGGTTACATCGCTTACAAGATATCTGAATGTTTATCCTAATTCTTCTCACCATGATGAAGCTTACCAATATCTGGTGAATATATATTCTACGACGAAAAACTATGAATCTGCATTAAAGAATCTTGCAGAAATAAAAAAATGGGACTCCCATCTCCAGGCTATTTATCAACGCCTCTGCTATTACAGAGGAGTTGATTTATTTACAAACGGGCAGATGGAACCTTCAATCAGTTATTTTGAAAAATCACTCACGTTTAATTTCGATGGAAAGTTGCACCTGCAAGCCTATTATTGGAAAGCAGAAGCATTCTACCGTCAGAAAAAATACAACGATGCTATTGCTTCCTATAATGAGTACATGAATCAGGCGGGTGCTTTCAGTACCCAGGAGTTTACTTTGTCTCAATATGGCAACGGATATTCATTCTTCCAGATGAAGGATTATGACAATGCGGGTAACTGGTTCAGGAAATTTGTTGCAACAGAAACCAAAGATAAGAATAGGCTGTCTGATGCATATAATAGAATAGGGGATTGTTATTTTGTTAAAGAAGATTATGCCAATGCAATTCCATTCTACCAGCGAAGTATGGATATTGGCGCACACGATGCCGATTATGCCTGCTACCAGATTGCACAAGGGCAAGGTGTGCTTCACCGGTTTGATCTGAAAATAAAAGCACTCGTTACATTTATGGGCAACTATCCAAAGAGTAGTTACCGTTCCTCTGCTTTAATGGAATTGGCAAATGCATACCTTTCAAATAATCAATCAAAGGAGGCTGCAAATACTTACCAGCGCGTGATTGACGAGTATCCTTCCGGTTCTAATACCAACCAGTGCTTGCTGCAAATGGGAATGATTTATTACAATCAGGGGCAAAATGATTTAGCATTGAATGCATGGCAGCAGGTGGTAGAAAAAAATAAAAACTCCGGCGAAGGCAACGAGGCCCTGGCACATATTAAGATGCTTTATGTATCAACTGGGCAAGTGGATAAAATGCAGGATTATTATTCCAAACATGGTATTACCATTGGCCATTCTGCGCTCGACTCGGTTACATTTACAGTTGTAAAAACCGATTATCAAACGGAGAATTTCGATAAACTGTTAACAGATGTTAGTGGTTACATTCAGAAATTCCCGAATGGAATTTTCATAAATGAAGCTCATTTCTTCCGCGCTGAATGTTATTACAAGAAGAAAAATAATGACAGCGCAATCGTGGATTACCGTTTTGTTTTAAAATCACCAAAGACTTACTATACACTAACATGTTTGATGCGTGCCTCGCAAATTGATTATTCCAAACAAAATTATGCTGAAGCATTGGATTACTATAATGAGTTAGGGAAAATGTATCAGGATGAAACGCAAATGATCATTTCGAGGACCGGAAAATTGTATTGCAATAATTTCCTGAATCATTACGATGCTCTGATTAGCGCTGCTGATACGGTTATTGCAACCCCTCAGATAAATGCGGATGTTCATGCAGAAGCCTATTTCTTAAAAGCGAAAGCTTTATTACAGAAACAGCAATACGATTCCGCTTTAGCAAACTTCACACATGTTGCAAAAATAACAAAGAGCGAAATGCAGGCAGAATCAAAATACAATATTGCAATCATCCAATATTCAAAAGGAGATTTTCTTGGTTCTGAAAAAACCGTGTTCGATTTAGTGAACCAGGAACCTTCTTATCCGCAATGGATGGCTAAAGCATTGATTGTTTTGGCGGATGATTATGTTTCGGTGAATGATAATTTCCAGGCGAAACATACACTTAATACTGTTATAGAAAATGCATCCGACAGTACTGTAGTTGGCATTGCAAAACGCAAACTGGGGCTGATTGCAGCTAGCGAACAAAAAGCATTGCAGAAGCCAATTAAGCAGGATACTATTATGATGCGCTCAGATACAACGGGCATAAAACCGAATGAGAAATGAGCAAAATGAATAAAAACATTTATGTCGCGCTTACGGCTACTGTGGCTCTATTCCTGAATACGGGATTAAAGGCTCAACAAAAAGGATTTGATACCATTCAGGTGAATGTAGTTACCCGTTACAAACCTACCATTCATGATGCTGTTAAATTGAGTACAAACCCTTCCGTAGCAGATTCAGTTTGCCTTGCAAGGAATGTGAAATATGATTTCCTGAGTTCACAATATCCTACATCCTACACTCCTCCTCAAATAGGCGCAATTCAACTCAAAAACCCTCCGGAGGAAAAACTTTTCCATTCATTATTGAATGCAGGACTTGGAAATTACAACACAATTTATGGTGAGTACTTTTTCAATTCAACACGCTCGCACGATATGAATTACGGAATTCATCTGAATCATTTTTCATCTGATTTTACAACCAATAATTTTGCCTACAGTGCATTTGCATTCAATGATGTTGACGGCTATTATAAGAAGTTTTTCAGAGAGCATACATTAAGTTTAGAAGCTGGTTTTGAAAATCATATTCTGCATGACTATGGATATAATCCGGACGACCAAATGTTACCTGCTATTTTAAGGGATAATACCAATATTGCCCGCGAAAGATTTGATTTGACTAAAGGTAAAGTTGAATACGAAAGTACTTATGAGGATTCTTCGAAGATTGGGCATAACATCGAACTGAGTTATTATAATTTCAATGACATATATAATGCAACGGAAAATAATTTCGATGCTGATATGAAATTCTTTACCTATTTCAACAAGCAACGGATTGACCTGAAAGCTGCAATAGGGTACGTGAATGATGTAAACCGGGTTGAAAACGCAACAGATTGGGATTTGTTTCTAAATCCATTTTTTACTACAAATGAAAAGCACTGGGATGCCCACCTGGGGGTTAAAGTTCACTATGTGCCAACAGAGGCTGACAAGAAGACAAATATCTATCCTGATTTGATGGTTAGGTTTCATATCGCAGATGATGTAGTTATGCTCTATGCCGGAATTGACGGGGATCAAAAATTGAATACATATAAAGCGCTATCAGACAGAAATCCTTTTATTGAGGATACCTTAAGAAGGGAATATACAATGACCCAATACCATGTTTTTGCAGGAATAGCGGGCAACATTACTTCTCAACTTACTTATAATGCAAATGTATCTCAGTCTATGGTAAAGAATATGGCACTGTTTATTACAGATACGCTGGAGGCGCCCAAGAATCGTTTTACTGTAGTATATGATGATGTTAAATTAATGAATATTCACGGTGATTTGGATTACAAATACAAAAACGACCTGAGTGTAATTATAGGTGCTGACGTTAATATGTACGCCCCTACTGACCAGCTAAAAGCCTGGTATAATCCGGGATTGAAGATAAGTGCTACCGGGAAATATACTATTCAAAATAAATACGTTTTGAAAGCGGAATTTTTTGTGATAGGCTCACAATATGCTCCAGAGATTGTAAACAATACACTGACAGCAAAAACCCTTTCAGCCTACCCTGATTTAAATCTTGGCTTCGATTATAAGTACAATAAAGTGCTTACAGCATTTATTAATCTGAATAACATTGCCAATGTGTCCTACTATTCCTGGGACAATTACCAGATGCAGAAATTCAATTTCCTTGTTGGTGTAAGATTCGGATTCTAGTCGGAGCCCTACTGGCAATTATTTAAAGCCTCTTTTAGGTTTTGTATCTGACGTATCGGATTTTAATCTTCTTGAATCACATCAATAAATTCTGAAATCTCTTTCTTAATTGAATCCCTCACTGTACAAACCTGTGCAACAATTTCGTCATGCGTGCCGGTGAATTTTGACGGGTCCCTGAATGACCAATGAATTTTTCCTTTCTGTGATGGGAAGAAAGGACAGGCCTCTTTATCGGCTTCATCGCAGACTGTAATTACATAGTCAAAATGCTTGCCCTGTTTAAAAAAGTCAAACACATCTTTTGTCTTGTTTTGAGAAATGTCAATACCCTCTTCAGTCATCGATTCCACTACGAAAGGATTAAGTTTACCGGGTTCCATTCCTGCACTCTCAGCTTCAAATTTATCCTTTCCAAGATAGTTCAGAAACGCTTCTGCCATCTGGCTTCTGGCTGAATTATGGTTGCAAACAAATAATACTTTGATTTTTGACATGTGAGTTAATTAAAATTATGGATGTGGTAAAACTAACGAGAATTGGCGTTGACAGAATCACTTAACAATTATTTAACATTGGGTTTAATAGCGTTATAAATTAGGACTGCAAGAGATGCTCCTAAAATGGGAGCAATAATATAAATCCATTGGCATTTAATAAAATCCATATTGCCTGAAACTAATGCAGGTGCAATAGAGCGTGCAGGGTTCATGGATGCGCCACATATCGGTCCCGCAAACATGGCTTCCAGTCCAACTACAGATGCAACTGCGATACCTGCCGTAATTCCTTTTTCTTTTGCTCCGCTAGACACATTCATAATTACAAACATCAGGAAAAATGTCAGGATAATTTCAAGTACGAAGGATTGCATGTCGCTTCCGGCAGGGATTGTAGCACCTAAAGATTGGTTAGTCGGAAATAAAAATCGAAGTGCTAAGCTTGCTAAAAAAGCGCCCGCAATCTGGAATAGTATATAGATGAATGTGTCTTTTGCGGCAATGCGTTTGGCAATTAAAAATGCAATTGAAACTGCAGGATTCAGGTGAGCACCTGAGATATCTCCCAGAGCATAAATCATGGCCAATACAATTAATCCGAAAGTAATGGCAACCCCAACATGTGTTATAGCACCATGTGTTTCCTGGTCAATAATAATAGCACCGGTACCACAAAAGACTAATGCGAAGGTGCCTACTAATTCTGCGATTGCTTTCCTTCTCATTTGCAGCAATCAGTTCCGCAACACTCTTTTGCTTTTTCAGCATAAACAGTAATGCTGTAAATTCCGAGGTTGCTGTTTTTATAGGTCTTTAATTCTTCTTCTGAAAGATAGGCTTGCAGAATATCATCCGGGATGGTTATCACTTTTTCCTTTTGAATAGTGATATTTTCAAAGCGGACATCCTTAATAATGGAAAGATATTCCTCTTTTTGTAAAGCTCCTGCCACGCATCCTGCATACATTTCGCTTGCTTCTTTAATATTTTTAGGAAGCTCGCCTTCAATTACAACATCCGAAATACTAAAGTGCCCACCGGCTTTCATTACTCTGAATATTTCTTTGAATGCTTGTCTCTTATCAGGTACCAGATTAAGAACGCAATTACTTACTACTACATCCACACGGCTCCCTCCGATTGGTAAGTTTTCTATTTCTCCCAAACGGAACTCCACATTGTTGAATCCAAGTTTTTCAGCATTGTTTCTCGCTTTCTCAATCATGGCTTCTGTCATGTCAACACCAATAACCTTACCTGCTTCACCTGTCATTGCCCTTGCAATGAAGCAATCGTTACCTGCGCCTGAGCCTAAATCAAGAACAGTATCTCCCTTTTTAATTTTGGCAAATTCAGTCGGTAAGCCGCAACCCAGGCCCAAATCTGCATCCGGATTATAGCCTTGTAACTTGGTGTAGTCATCACTCATGATGTTTGTAACATCGGTTGTGCAGCAGCCCGAACCGCAGCAGGAGGTTTCATTTTGCTCCTTACTTTGCAAGGCAATCTGGCTGTACTTTTCTTTTACAATCTGTTTTAGTTCTTCTGATTTTTCCATATTAATTGTGTTTTATTTTAATCGTTATATTGCGATAGGTATATTCAAATTTTTTTCAGCAACACTTAATATCAGCCTTTACATAAGACTGAAATAAATTTCCTAAATAAAGCCTGGCGTTCTCCCATTCCTTTTCATTGATGCAGTAACAGACCTTTGCTCCGTCAATGTCACCTTTAATAAGTCCTGCATCTTTCAACTCCTTCAAGTGTTGCGATATGGTGGATTGGGAGAGTGGCAGTTCATCAACAATATCTCCACATATACAGGATTGCTTCTTCATTAATAATTGAAGAATTGCAACACGTGCAGGATGCGCTAATGCCTTTGCATATTGGGCAATCTTATTATCTTTGATTGTAAAATCTTCTGTTTTTGTGAGTCCCATATATTCTTATTCATCGCAAAAATACGATAAATATAAATACGGTGGTTAATATTTTTTCAAAGGTTACATATTTAATGGTAAAATCAAATCCTTAAATAGAATGATTAAATGGCAATGTTAAAATTAAGTTAAAGAATTAAGTTGCCTAATAATCAATGGGAAAATAGTGTAATGCCGATATATTGTGAATTACATTAATTTTATGTTGATTTTTATACCTTTGCCCACCTAAAATTGTAAAACAATGGAGTCGACTATTGCAAAGCGCAAAGCAGCAGAAATAAAAGTTTCGGAAATGGCAGAACACCTTATTGGTTCTGAAATATTGAAGATTGCTGCTGAGGTAAATGAAAAAATAAGAAAGGGTGAGAAGATTTACAACTTCACTGTTGGTGATTTTGATTCCAATATATTTCCATTGCCGGAAGAGTTGAAGGCTGATATTATTGAAGCCTATCAAAATAATCAAACGAACTATCCACCGTCTGATGGGGTGCTTGCACTGCGTCAAGCTGTTTCAAGATACTTACATGCAACTTCAGAATTGCAATATTCACCATCTGACGAGATAATTATTGCAGGCGGTGCACGTCCTATTATTTATTCGGCATACAGGGCATTGGTTGACCCGGGAGATTATGTTTTATATCCTGTTCCATCTTGGAACAATAACCATTATATTCATCAGGTAGGAGCGAAGGCTATTGAAGTGGAAGCAAGCCCGGCCAATAATTTTATGCCCACAGCTGAGGATATTAAACCGCATATTGAAAAGGTTACACTTATTTCACTATGCTCCCCGCAAAACCCTACCGGGACTATGTTTACGTATAAAGGGCTGCATGAAATCTGTAAATTAATAGTTGATGAAAATTACCGCAGAGGAGCCACCGGTCAAAAGCCTGTTTACTTGCTCTTCGACCAGGTATATTGCCAGTTAACTTTTGCCGGTACGACACATTACAATCCTGTTACTATGTTCCCTGAAATGCGCGACTACACTGTATTTGTTGATGGTATTTCGAAATTTTTATCTGCTACAGGTGTTCGTGTTGGATGGTCCATGGGGAATAAAAAGATTATTGAAAGGATGAAGTCTATTATTGGCCACGTTGGAGCCTGGGCGCCAAAAGCAGAGCAGGTGGCTGTTGCCAAGTATATAGACCAAATTCCGCATGTTACCAGATTCCTGAATCGGTTTAAAGAAAATATTTACGAAAGGCTGGAAGAATTCTACAAGGGCTTCACCCAATTGAAATCGGAGGGTTTTAAGGTTGATGCCATTAGGCCGCAAGGCGCTATTTACCTGACCGTGAATTTTGATTTGGCAGGCATGAAAACAGCTTCCGGCGATACTTTGACGGACAGCGAAAGCATTATGCGCTATTTATTGGATGAGGCACATGTTGCCCTGGTTCCATTTTATGCTTTCGGGGGTTCTGTAAAGTCGCCATGGTTCAGGCTTTCGGTGGGCACCTCAAAAGTGAACGAAATTCCGGATGTAATTAATCGTCTAAGACAAGCATTGCAACAATTGAAAGCATGAACAAGCATCACTATTGTTTGATTATGGCAGGTGGAGTGGGAAGCCGCTTCTGGCCTATGAGCCGCGCCACTCATCCAAAACAATTTATAGATATTTTAGGGAAAGGTATTACACTTATCCAAGATACATACCAGCGAGTGTCGTCGATAGTGCCCAAAGGCAATGTATTCATTGTAACCCATGAATCTTACAAAGACCTTATAAAGCAACAGTTGCCGGATATTCCGGATGATAATATTTTATGTGAACCCGCACGGAAGAATACTGCGCCTTGTGTTGCTTATGCTTCTTACAAAATAGCTTTAAAGGACCCTGAAGCCCTTGTTTTGGTGGCCCCTTCGGACCATTTAATAAAAAAAGATAAAACATTTATCCGCGCGCTTAAAGCTTGTTACGAAAAAGCGGCATCAGAGGATTGCCTTATTACCATTGGTATTAAGCCACTGTGGCCTGATACAGGATATGGCTACATTCAATATAAGGAATCGCCGGTAAAGGAAAAGGACCCGAGGATTGGAAAAGTTAAAACCTTTACCGAAAAGCCGGACCTTGAAATGGCCCAGTTCTTTTTGCAAAGCGGCGATTTCCTATGGAATTCGGGCATTTTTGTATGGAGCGTAAAAAGTATTATAAAGGCTCTGGAGACCTATGCCAGTGATGTTGCAGACCTTTTTAAAGAAGGCCAGAAATATTACTACACCGACAAAGAAACTAAAGAGGTGGAAAAAATTTATAGCCAGTGTAAAAATATTTCTATTGACTATGCGGTGATGGAAAAAGCATCCAATGTATACGTACGGAGCTCTGCTATTGGTTGGAGCGACTTGGGTACATGGGGCTCACTCTACCAGCAGATGGAGAAGGATAAAGACAAAAATGCGGTAGTTGGTAAAAACGTGATGCTCTTTCAATCGAGTAAGTGTATTGTGCATGTGCCAAAAGAAAAACTGGTTGTTATTGAAGGCTTGGAAGATTATATAGTAGTTGAATCAAAAGACATTTTGCTTATCTGTAAAAAGCAGGATGAGCAGCAGATTCGCAACTTTGTGAACGAAGTAAAAGCAAGGAAAGGGGAGAAGTTCGTTTAAGATTTTTACCACTAAGTGCACTAAGAAATAAACACTAAGTTATTTTGTTCGTCATTGCGAGGCTTCGCAAAGTAATCTTACCCAATCGTTTGCATTTTTATGTCGGGCGGTGGATGAGTATTATGGAATAAATGTGAAAAGCGGGCAAAAAATAACAATGAAATAACAACGAAGGAACAAGGGAAGAACAACGAAATAACAACAGAATAACAAGGAGAATTTAGAAAAGTAAATTTTTCAAGTAACTGAAAATTAATCGCTTGTAAAATCATGGGCTTGTTAATAACAACGATTAACAACAAAATGATAAGCCCAAGTACCCCAAAAATTAATTTACAATTTGCCATTTTTTGATTCATGATACAAAGATAATTCATGAAAAAGTGGTTTGTGGAAAAGTCAATGACCGGAAATAAGTAAAAAGTTAAAAGTTGAAAAAGCATTGCTATCAAAAAAAAAGACACTTATTAGTGGGACCGAAGTAGTGGTTATGGACTGCCAACAAAAAATAATTCCCTGACCGGGGCGGTCAATTTATTTCCCTAATTTTGCCTCACTATGAAAAACACGAATTTAAAATCGCAATTCTTACTGAATCCGGAAATTACTTATTTGAACTTTGGTTCTTTCGGGGCATGCCCGAAACCAATTTTTGAAGAGTATCAAAGATTCCAACGTGAGATGGAGTGGGAGCCTGTTCAGTTTATTGCTGTGAATGGGTTAGCGTATTTAAAAAAATCGCGTGAAGCGCTTGCTGAATACGTTAATTGCGCGGCAGATGATTTGGTTTATGTAACCAATCCGTCGTATGCAGTAAACATAATTGCCAAGAATTTTAAATTAAATCCGGGTGATGAAATACTCAGCACAAATATTGAATACGGCGCATGTGATCGCACCTGGAATTATTATTGCCGTAAGGCGGGAGCAAAGTATGTGAGGCAGCCGATTACGCTTCCATTGGTATCGAAAGAAAAATTTATTGAAGACTTTTTTAAAGGATTAACTAATAAAACGAAAGCAATTTTCATTGGCCAGATAACAAGTTCAACGGCATTAATTTTTCCTGTGAAAGAGGTTTGTGAAATTGCCAAATCAAAAGGGTTATTCACTATAGTAGACGGTGCCCATGTACCCGGACATATTGCCCTGGACTTGCAGGAAATAAAAGCGGATGTTTATACCGGGGCTTGCCACAAATGGATGTGCGCACCGAAAGGATGTTCATTCTTATATGTGAAAAAAGAATATCAGTATTTGTTTGACCCGCTGGTTATTAGTTGGGGATATGAAGCAGCTATGCCATCCAATTCTCAATTTATAGATTACCACCAAACACAAGGCACACGTGATTTTTCAGCTTTTCTTACAATCCCAAAGACGATAGAGTTTTTAAACGAAAATAACTGGCCGGCCGTTGCCGCATCTTGCCGGGCAATTGCACACAAAAACTATCAGCGATTTTGCGATTTATTAGGAACAGAGCCTTTAGCTCCAATATCAGATGAATTCCTTGGGCAGATATGTAGTATTCGGGTTTTGACTACAGAGCCTGAAAAAATCCAGAAGATTTTATTTGAGAAATATAAAATTGAAATTCCAGTTATGAGGCAAGTTGACACAGTGTATATGCGGTATTCGATTAATGCATTTAACTCACAGGAAGATTTGGATAAACTCTATAATGCTGTGAGTGAAATTATTGCTACAACGGATTTAATAAAAGTAAAATAAAATTCCGTCATTTGCATTGCCCCAAAACTCCTTAAGGGGTTTTTGAATTGTGCTAGTTCGTTTTTGCGAGGCTTTGCGAAGCAATCTTGCCCAATTTCCAGTAATTGTTTTCGAATTAGTAAGACTGCTTCGCAAAGCCTCGCAGTGACGATGGGATGCCCCTTTAGGGGTTTGGAACAAATAAAAAATAACCCCTAAGCGTTGCTTAAGGGTTATTAGTTTTAAGGTTAATTTTTTTATTTCTTACTCCTTGATAAATTTCAATACAGAGTAAGCGGTAGTATTCGAAATTTTAATAAAATACATTCCGTTTGCCAAATTAGAAATATCTGTGCTGAAAGTGGAATTAGGTTTCACATTCTTTTGATAGGTAGAAACTGTTCTGCCCATCAGGTCAATAATTTCAATGTTGTTTTCACCATTGCTGTATGTTCCTGAAAATTGAATATTCAGGGTTGAATTTGCCGGATTAGGGTAGATTGCAAAGTTTCCGCTGGCAGAAATTTCAGGTACTGCTGTAGGGCCTCCATTTACCTTACGGATTCTGAAATTAAGTAAATCTCCGATATACAAGTTAAAGTTTGTATCAACACTTACTGTAAAAGGATAATTCAACTCAGCATTAACCGCTGGTCCTCCATCGCCACTGAAACCAATATTTGGGCTTCCTGCAATTACGTAATCATAGCCAGTTATACCGTTAATCTGGCGAATAACACTGTTGCCTGCATCAGCTATATATACGTTGCCGAATTTATCGCATGATACGCCGGTTGGAGAGCCCATAGGAATGGATGTAGCAGATGGGCCGCTAGCAGTGGTATAGGTATTGTTGCCGGGGATGCCTGCAAATTCGTTTATAACTCCTGACGCATCAACTTTTCTCACAGTAAATTCTTTCCATTCAACTATGTACAAGTTTCCATTTTTGTCCATTGAAATACCCAGAGGATTATTCAGTTCGGCAGCTGTAGCCTGACCTCCATCACCATTATAACCATGTATATTATTTCCCGCGTAAAGGCTGATAATACTGTCTGAAATATTAATCTTACGGACACAAGACCCGATATCATCTGCAACATAAACATTGCCGGCAGCATCTACTGTAATTCCTGTTGCATCATCAAAAGTGGCAGTATCCGCTTTGCCTCCGTTTCCTGTATTTCCTCCGTTACCGGTTCCTGCAAACTTGGTAATTATCCCGGTTGATTGGTCGATTCTCCGGATAACCCCATTTCCGTTGTCGGTGAAGTAAATATTACGGTTGTGGTCAACACAAATTCCAAAAGGATAATAAAGTTCGGCCAGTGTTGCCGAGCCATAATCTCCTGTCCAACCCGGTGTACCATTTCCGGCAATGGTAGCCATTACGCCCGTTGCAGCATATATTTTGCGGATACGGTTGTTCTGTGCATCGGCTATGTATACGTTCCCTGAGTCATCCACGGCAGTAAAACCCATGGTGTCAATTTTGGAATTAGTGGCAGGCTGTCCGTCACCTGCAAATCCTGCAATCCCATCTCCGGCTATTGTATTAATGTATCCTGCCTGAGCACTCAGTATAGTGCTGATAAATAACATGACAGGCAATAAGAACAAGTATGCTTTTTTCATGGTTTGTGAAATTTTAATTCATTGGTTAAATATGGAAACAGAACAGTCTCATGGCGTTTGAGTTACAAAAGTAAACATAATTTGGATAGTTGTTTATAGATATGGTTTAACACCGATAGAAAAAATTGTAGATTTGACTTATTATTCATCATGGAAATAGCAAAATCCCGCATACAATCAATTGACGCCCTGCGTGGTTTAATTATGATTATCATGGCCTTGGACCATATCAGGGATTACTTTCACTTTGATGCTTTCCTTCATGACCCTTTGGATCTTCGCTTTTCCCCTTACCCGTTATTTCTTACCCGTTGGATTACCAATTTTTGTGCACCCACATTCATTTTCCTCACCGGTTTGTCGGCTTATTTATACGGCTTAAAGCATACCCAAAATCAATTGAGTAATTTTCTGTTAACCAGAGGTCTATGGCTCATTTTTCTCGAACTAACAGTTGTCTATTTCGGGTGGTTCTTTGGCACTTCAGGCTATCACCCATTATTAATGGTTATTTGGGCAATTGGCATCAGTATGGTTTTTTTGGCTTTAGTAAGCAGGCTTCCTTATATGTTCATTCTTATAATAGGACTCTGTATAGTGTTTTTGCATAACCTTTTAGATGGTGTTCATTTTACAAAAGGGACTATTGGTGATGATTTCTGGATACTTCTTCATGAGCGTGGCGGAATACAAATCACTGATAATTTTAAAATAGGAGTACTTTATCCTGTGCTACCCTACCTGGGCCTTATTTGCTTTGGGTTTGCCTTTGGGAAAGTATTCAGCCCCCAAATGGAGAATGCAAAACGGAAAAGGATATTATTGGTAACCGGCATAAGTTGCATTGCGCTCTTTGTAGTACTTCGCTTTCCAAATTTGTATGGCGATGCTGCCCATTGGGAACACCAGATGCCATCTCGTTACGATTTTGCTTCTTTTATCAATACCACTAAATACCCCGTTTCACTTCTATTTGCATTAATGACCCTGGGCCCATCAATCCTGTTCCTCTATTTCTTTAACGACATCCGAAATTGGTTTACCAATATTTTAGTAACAATTGGCAAAGTACCTATGTTCTATTATATCGTACATCTTTACTTATTGCATTTAGTAGCTGCATTAACCGAAAGTTCAACTACAATAAACGGAATGGGCCTGCCTTTGAAGAGCCATTTTCATTTGGGAGGGGTTTATCTTATATGGATTAGTATAGTTCTTGCATTATATTTCCCATGCAAGTGGTATGGCAAATATAAATCAGCCCATCCTGAAAAGTGGTGGCTGAGCTACCTCTGATAATATTACCGTGAAATGAATGCATTTCAGCGGAGGCGCCTTCCCCTGAACGGCCACCCCCGCCTACGTGCATATGAAAAATTAACCACAACTAAATTACAAATATCACTTGCAGAAACTTATAAAAAGGTTCTGCGTCTCATAGGCATTTTGGTTGTTTGACGATACTCAATCGTAAAACCTTCGCAAAAATATATAAATTTCACCTCTTTATCCTTTTTTGTGATTAATTTTTTTTCAATAAAGGAGTAACAGGTATTTTTTTAGTTTGTTACGAAGCGTTTTTTATTTAACATTGTGATAAAACAGCAGCCATTAAAATTGCATATATTTGTAGTGTGACAAAGCAAAATAATAACTTTAAAAACTTACAAAATGGACAAGACAACAAATTCATTAAACTGGTTTGAAATACCTGCGACAGATATTTCAAGAGCGCAAAAATTTTATGAAACTATTTTCGACATCAAGATGGATCCTATGCCGGAAATGATGGGAATGAAAATGACAGGTTTCCCAATGGAAATGGGAAATGGAAAGGCTTCAGGAGCGCTTGCCCAGAGCCAGTATCATACACCAGGAATGAATGGTTCCGTTATTTACCTTAACGCGAATCCGAGCATTGATGCTGTTATTGGTAAAATTGAAACGGCCGGCGGCAAAATGATCATGCCTAAAATGCAAATTAGCCCGGAAATAGGCTACATGGCTTACTTTGTTGATACCGAAGGCAACAGAGTAGCATTGCACGCTCAAAATTAATTATGAACTGTAAACGATGAACTATGAACGGTTTTTGCTAATAGTTTATAGTTCATCGTTCATAGTTACTCTGCAAACCATTCTTTCGAGGTTCGATAAACCGTACCTTTGAAAAGTGCTACTTTATTACCTTCTTTGGTAATATCCACATAGTAAATTCCAATTTTATTGGTAAGGTTTATTTCCTTCGCTTCTGCAAAAATTTCATCTCCTTCATGTAATGTGACGGTATGCGAAATAGAAGTTTCAACCGATAAGCTTTTTCTTCCGTGAGAGTTAGAGGCTAAGGCAAGTGCACTGTCGGCTAGTGAGTAAGCAATTCCTCCATGCGCTATGGAAAATCCATTTAACATCTCCTTCCTGATTTTCATTTTTAAAATACAATGGCCCGGCTCCACTTTAACCCGTTCTATTCCCAGCCACTGGCTAAAATAGTCATTGGTGAACATGGTATCTACCACTTTTTCCGCTAATGTTTGTTTGTCCATATTACTTATTTGTATTAACAATTTTCTATATAAGCTCCTTGTGTTTTTACATCATAAAAATGCAAATTCAGTTGCCTGCATTCTGCTTCCCATTTCTTCAATTTATATTCCGGTACCGATGAATCGAATATAAGCGTATCAAAGTTAAAAGCATTTTTAATACTTGCCATATCAAGATCATAACCTGCCGAAATAACCAGGCAATGAAGATTCAATTTAGTTGTGGGTAAGTCAGCATTTTGTTTGATAAATGCAATTTTTGTTTTATTAAATAAGGCGAAATTATTTTCTATAATCAATCCTTTCGAAGATGCTGATATTACAGATGCAGGAGGGTTAATTAAATTGTTTTTTACACCTATACGACTCCAGTAATATTGTAAATGGACTGCTATATCGGATGAGTCTATTTTACTGAAGGGCATGACGTTTTGTTTCCCCATAATGAAGGATGCGGCCGATTTTCCGGGAATATCATAGACTGCAAATACTTGCTGGTTAGCATGAATTATTTTTTTTGTGGCTTGTATGGAAAGGAAGATCAAAACGGCACCTAGTGCAGAAAAAAGTAAATAATATTTTTTTGTGGAAAAGTAGACAATAATTAGGGCTATGCAGAGAAATAATAGGATGGATTCGGTTGGAGTAATGCTTATGCCCTTTAATGTTGAATAGGGCAGATGCGAAGCACCGGAAACAATAGTGTTCATTATAAGAAGAAGTTTTTGAAGAGCCCAGGCTGCAGCGGTAGAAACAGGAGGTATCCATGAAGTGATAAAGAAAAATATACCAACAAAAATTACAATTGCCAACAAAGGAACAACCAGGATATTTGTAAAAATAAAGTAGTTGGGAAACTGGTGGAAATATAAAATGGAAAGGGGTAAAACAGCGACCTGTGCAGATATTGAAACACAAGCCAATTCCCAGATATATTTAAGCAACTTTGAATTTGGATTAAAAACGGATAGTAGTGGTTTGTAAATAAGTAATATACCTAAAACGGAAATATAAGATAACTGAAACCCGCTATCAGCGATGGAGAATGGATCCAATAGAAGCATTAAGAATGCAGATGCAGCAAGCGTATTGACAGAGTTAGTATATTTTTTGAAATGCTTTCCAATAGTCAAAAAGCTAAACATGATGGTTGCTCTTAATACGGGTGTTGCCAACCCTGTAAAAAGTGCATAAAGCCATAGCAATAAAAGTATAAGCAGCACGCTCATTAATTTGCCATGTTTGAATTTCGAGGGGAAAACAATTAAATAATTCAGCAATAGAAATAGTATGCCCACATGTAAACCTGCAACACATATTACATGCACAACCCCACTGTTGACAAAGCTTTGGGTAACTGAAGGGGAAAGTTCATCACGGTAACCAAGTAAAATAGCAGAAGCTAATTCGGCCTCTGTGCCACCGATTTTTTCATGCAAAAGAGTTACTAATTTCTTGCGATTGGTATTTGCAAAACGGAGTAAAAAATTGGAACCGGTTAATCCTGCTTTCGAAAATTCGTTTCTTGCTATAAAACATTCAAAATTTATTCCACGGTTTTGCAGGAATTGTTTGTAGTCAAATTCATCCGGGTTGGAGGGAGGTTTAATTTCCTCTAATTGAGAATAGGCAAGCACCTCATCTCCATAATTCAATTTTGCTGAGATTGAATCTTTGTGGAAATAAAATAAAGCTTTACCGAAAGGTTTCGACAAAACTCCATTCCGAATAACTCCTGTGATTTCTCCCGTTGCTTTAAAGGTCTTTGGTTTTTCCTGTGGAATTGAAAGTATTGTAACCAGCATACTGTCTTTATTTTCTCCAGCAACTCTGCCAACATAATTTTTATTTTCAGAAGGTGTATGAAGCAGTGTAATAGAATATCCGGAAGATAGGAGAAAAATTGCTGCGATTGCTCCAAACATCCAGCGCATAGAATACCTTGCACCTTTTCTTTCTTCATTCACATACCACAAAATGAGTAGGCCTAGGGCGATAATTGCAATGTAAATTAGGGCGTGGTGCGAAGGAAAAAATGGTTCAGCAATTATGCCCAGTGCAAAAGGAATCAGTAAGCGTACAAAAGGAATTTGGCTGAATTTTATTCCCATAACCAAAATGCTAGTTGGTACCTGCTCCCGCAGGCAGAGCCGAGGAATCTATCAGTTGTATACCCTGGTAATAATTATGCAGCAATTGTAAATACGTGTATCCTTTTTGTGCCATGTGGATTGCTCCTTCCTGGCAGAATCCCACACGGTGGCCATTTCCCCTGCCGCGGACTATTACCTCATCTTTGTTCTTTTCTACCGAAAAATAAGTTGAGTGCAGTGTCAGTTCAATGCGCATTTCCTTTAGCGGAATTAAATAGCCGTTATCATAAAAATAAACACGCTTATGTCCCGGAATTGAATCCCAGTAAGCCTCACCATGTTTATCGGTCTTTTTCAGAGAGGCTTCCTTTTTTTCGAAGTAGTTCAACCAGTCATTCATACTGAAATGTTTTTCCCATGTGGCATGTAACTGGTTCAGGCAAAAAGTATCCTTTGTTGCACGCAAGTAAGGCAGGTTTAAACTCCATACATCTTCTGAATTTACAGTATATCCACCGCAATTGGAATGATATGCGGCGTTAATAAGGTGCTTTGAATTGTCAACTATCACCAACCCTTTCGTGGCTTCCACGGCTTGCAATATTTCAGGAATATCGGCAGTGCCGCGGTAAACCTGGCAATGCACAACGTCGCATAATTCGTAGTCTTCACCCAGATGACGAGCTATATTACTTAATGTGTAGGTCCTGCAAATAACAGCCTGTGCTTTGTAAAATTCAACAGGTCGACGCTGGCCTGCCTCACATTCCACTACACCCGCAAGGTAATGTTCAAACTGAACAATGTTCAGCATTTTTAAATAACCATTACTACAGGAGAGTAACAGCTCATCATTATAAAGACGTGTTGCTTTTTCTGATACGGGCTTGATATTGAAACTGCAATCAGGAGTTAATTCTTTCAGGCGTATGTAGGTGTATTTTCCTAATTCACGGGTGAGTGTTTTTATTTCCAAAAAATTATTCACAATTTTAATTTGGTAAACACTCGATTCGGTTACAGAATCAATTGATTTGCCATCACCAATCAGCAAATATTTCCCTGCTTTGGGCGCTAATATTACCGTTTTAAGATACTCTGAAGAATAAATGCGGACATTAATATTAAGTGGTAGAGCAGATAATGGAAGCAGGAGGCAAAGGAAAATCAAAAATTTTCTCATGATGAGATTGGAGGGGTTTTAGTTGTTGCGAGAAAATCTGAGATTACTTTAGCCGCCCTGGCAGAGGCTCCAGGGCCACCCAATTTTTCGTTTATTAATTTATATTCACTTATAATTTGGTCGCGATAATCATGGTCTTGGGTAAGTTTTTTTAATTCCAGCGAAAGATTTTCGGCGGTAAGTTCATGCTGTATCAATTCTTTTACAACTTCTTTTTCCATCACAAGGTTTACAATACCAATAAATTTAAGCTTTTTCCCGATAAGTTGTTTTGCAAGGTGATAAGATATGGTGCCTGTCAATCCTTTGGCACGGTAGCAAATTACTTCCGGAACTCCCCATAATGCAGCCTCCATTGTAGCAGTTCCTGAGGTTATCAATCCAGCAAAAGAATGTGATAGGAGTTCATAAGTTTTATCGTAAACAATACTGATATTGGGGGTGTTAAGAAAATCCCCGTACCACTCTTTACGCGCCGAAGGAGCACCTGCAATTACAAATTGATAGTTTGGAAAAGCTAATGCAGTGTCGCGCATAACAGGTAACATATTTTGAATTTCCTGATGGCGGCTGCCGGGTAGAAGCGCGATAATAGGCTTATCCGGAAGATTGTTTGCTTTCTGAAAATCGTTTAAGGAAGAATAGGGTGATTTACTGATGACATCCAATAAAGGATGTCCTACAAATTCCACATCATAGTTGTATTTTTTATAAAAACTTTTTTCAAAAGGAAAGATGACCATCATTTTATCTACCACCTCTTTTATCAAATGCACGCGCGATGCCTTCCAGGCCCATACTTGCGGAGATACATAGTACACAATTTTGAAGCCTGCCTTTTTGGCGAACTTTGCAATCCTCAGATTAAATCCGGGATAATCTACCAAAATAAGGACATCCGGTTTGTAAGTGAGTATATCGTTTTTGCAAAATTTTATATTCCGTAAAATTTCAGGCAGATGCTGAATAACTTCGGCAAATCCCATAAAGGCAAGGTCGCGGTAATGCTTCACTAAATTAACACCTTGTTGTTGCATCAGGTCACCACCCCAGCCCCTGAACTCAGCGGATGCATCATTCAGCTTTATACTTTTAATAAGATTGGATGCATGAAGGTCGCCGGAAGCCTCGCCTGCTATTACGTAATACTTCATGCCTATATCAATTTCATTATGCATACATATATAGCAACAATGAAAGTGGCCTGCAGCACACCTCTGGCTGATTTATCGCGGTTTGTCCAGATACAAGCAAAAAACAGTGGCAGGTTGGCTGCAAAGCAGCAAAGGCTTATTACCGGAACAAATATTTCCCCATTTGTAAGATAATGAAAAAAAGCACCAATATTCATTCCATGATACATGATTAAATAATAAATAATGAACACCAATATAGGGGCTAAAAGCCCTGCTATAGTGCCAATCAGTACAGAATCTAATTTTGATTTTCCAATGTATTTCATAATATCTTAAAGCATGAACTGAACAATTTGCAAAAGTATAAGAAAAGTTGGGGTTGAATGATGTTAAAGTTTTTGAGACCTTTGTACGTCTGACAACAAATGAGTAAAAGTATGCCAATTGATGGAAAAGTAATATTTGGTTTTACCCTGTTTTTCCTGGTTTTATTCCTTATAGACTTTTATGTTTATAAAGGAGTAAAAACAGTTTTTTCCGATTCTTCTTTCCCTGTTAGGAAAAGTGCAGCATGGGTTTATTGGTCAGTCAATGTTTCTTTCTTATTGGTTGCTATGTATGCCGCTTTCAATTTTTCATACTTTAATAAACGAACACCTTTCCTTTTTGAATTTGTTGCCGCTGCTTTTCTATTGTTATATTTGCCTAAACTCATTTTCGGAGTTTTCCTTTTAGGGGAGGATGTTGTAAGACTTTTCAGAGCAGTTGGAGTAGGGATTTATAAAGTAGCATCGTCAGCCCCGACATCGGTTGAGTTTTTTGAATCCAGAAGGAAATTTGTGAGCCAGTTTGCCACAGTGGTGGCGGGTATCCCTTTCCTATCAATAATATACGGGGTGGCAAAAGGAAAATATAACTTCAAAGTTCATAAGGTAGATGTTGCTTTTAAGGACCTGCCTAAAGAATTCGACGGACTGAAAATTACCCAGATTTCGGATATACACTCCGGGAGTTTTAATGACCCGGTTCCTATTAAATATGCCGTAAAACTTGCAAATGACCAGGGTTCTGATATTATCTTTTTTACAGGTGATTTGGTGAACAGCATTTCCGATGAAATGGATCCATGGATGGATGTTTTTAAAGAGTTGAAAGCTCCCATGGGCGTATATTCTATTTTCGGGAATCATGATTATGGTGACTATGCCCGTTGGTATAGTGTTGAACAAAAAAAGGCAAATTTTGAGAAGCTGATAAATGTGCACAAGGAATTGGGGTTTCGCCTAATGAGAAATGAAAATGTAAAACTTGAAAGGAATGGTGCTACTATTGATTTAATCGGAGTTGAAAACTGGGGCAAGGGCGGATTCAGTAAATATGGAGATTTGGATAAAGCATTAGCGGGTACTAAACCGGACTCATTTAAAATACTGTTATCACATGACCCATCTCATTGGGAAGAGAAAGTAATGTATCATCCAAACGAGCATATCCATCTTACTTTTTCAGGCCACACACATGGTATGCAATTCGGTATTGAAGTGCCCGGAATTAAATTTTCGCCTATTCAGTTTCGTTATAAACGTTGGGGTGGATTGTACGAGGAAAACAACCGCTATTTATATGTTAATCGTGGCCTCGGATTTTTAGGATTCCCCGGCAGAGTAGGCATTTGGCCGGAAATAACGGTGGTTACCCTTCGTTGCGCTTAGCGATATATTTTTTCCTGTTTACTAATTTTTCATACCCATATCCCGCTGCAATGCAGATGATAGGTACAACAGCCAATTTGTAACGATATGTGCCTACAACTCCTGTTACTGCTGTAAAGTATCCAATGGTAAGAAGTAATAAAGTAAGAAAAATATATTCTTTATTTTTCCAAAGAGGGATTATGCAGAACAATACTCCAAAATATTCAAGTGCCATTATTAGCAATATAAATATACCGAGTACGGCTTCCCGTTTATGATTGGTAAAATTTCCTAAAATACGGTTGGTGCTTATTTCAGCAAAAGTTTCCTCGTGCTTATCTTCATCCCATCCAAAAAGCTTAGCCATGCCAACATTGCCAATTGCAAAAAACATATTTACTCCGCCCAGAAGGTGAGTTTTTATATAGGCAACTTTATTGTTTTTAAAATAATTTAAAGCAATTGATTTGTAGATATCCGACTGCCTGAAAATGTCTTTTTCATTGCGGAAGCCCATTGAATCTGCAACTTTCTGGTATTTTACCCGAACAGAATCAATGTTTTGGTGAGATGTTCTTGCTTCAGCATAAGCGGCATAATACATCAGCATTCCGCTTCCATCTTCAGTAGTTAATTTAAAATGGTTGTACAGCTCATAATTCCTGTAAGCCCATGTTCCAACGATGCTGAAGAAAATAAGCAGGTAAATTCCCAACGCTTTAAATTTCCACCCGAAGCTTTGTTTTGTAAGTAAGAATAATATAAGTATTACAGATGGATAAAAAAGTACAACAGGCCTTGTTAGGCAGGCAAGCGCCATGAAGTAGGCACCACCTAATATAAATTTCAGTTTGCCGGTTTTGATTCCTTTAATGAAATAAAAAGTAGAAGCGAGGAATAGCACTACAAATAAGGTATCAGTAAGCAATTGGTTTGCAACAAATGCAGAATGGATGTCAAGCGCAAAAAGCAAGGTGGCAAGTTTTGCAATCTCCATTTTATTAAATAGAAGCATACTAATGCGGTAGACAAACACTACGGAAATCAGGCTTATAAAAATCTGGAAAAGAATTACCATGTAAGGTTTGATGCCTGTAATAAGATAAACACCTGCCATAAACGTAGGATACAAAGGAGTTCGGAAGGTATCGGAGTGCATAAAAGCATATCCTGTTAGTCTGTAGTCTGAATAATTTGAAATGTGAAAAGTGTCTGCCGGTGCTGCGTAAGTATGATATTTAATAAGATTCTCGGCAATTTCTTCATAGCCCTTAGAATCACTGGTTACTATTTGTTCCTTTTCAACATTGGTGCGCCATGGCGAAATATAACAGAAGAAAACCAGCTTAATTAAAAGGCTAAGAAGAACAAAAGTTCCAAGTGGTATGACCGTAATTCTTTTCAGCACAGAACAAAATTAAATAAATATCAAACGGAGGATATGTTTTATTATTTCATACTGCCTTATAATTGATAAAACAGCTAACTTTGAAAAAAATGAGAAGTATGCAAAAAGCGATTGTAACAATGGGTCCGGTTGATTTTGGAATGACCGGAGTAGTTAGGAATCATAAGGTTATTATTGATGAACCGATTGAAAATGGAGGACAGGATACAGGCCCTGCAGCTACCGAATACCTTTGCCTTGCACTGGCCTCATGTACAACGGCTACTATAAAAATGTATGCCAACCGCAAGCAATGGAAAATAGACTCTTTGTCGGTTGAAGTGGAAAAGAATACGATAGATGGGAAAAATGTTTTCAGCAGAACACTCCGTATCAAAGGAATGTTAGATGGTGACCAATTGACACGTTTAAAACAAATAGCAGATGCCTGCCCTGTTCACAAAATACTTATGCACGCAAATTCTGTTGAAACTGTTCTGGGTAACTAATAACTACCTTAAGTCTTCAATCTCAACACCCGGATAATTTTTCGGGTCGAAAGTGAATGTGGAATCCGGAAGGTTTGTATCTGGCGTTAGCTTATTAACTATAATAACCGTGCGGGTTCCGTCTTTCATCATAAAAACAATCTGAACAATCTGATTCTTTGTTTTGTCAATACAAAGGCGGATCGTATGGTACTTTTCTTTTTCAGGATGCTTTGGATACAGGTCTACACAATTGCAAAGAATAGCGCCCACTTTTTCTTCATCAACAAATTTGCTTTTGAAGCCTTTTTCGTAAAAACTGAAAATATTGGCAGGTGATAAGCCGCTTTTTTCACTGGAAGCGTCCACTGTATTAATCTGAACCTGGTTAGCGTCTTTCAGATAGGTCCATGTGTTTGTGCTATCGCAAAAAACAACCTGGTTTTTAATATCGTATTTATATTTTCCACCCTTAACCCATAGGGTACCTTTCTGAGATTCCCCTCCTTTGTTATCCTTGCCATACTGGGTGAAAGTAAATTCGGCAATAATGGTTTTATAGGCCTTTGTCTTTTTACTTAAGGACTGCAGAATGCCATTAGCCTTGGCATCCGGGGCTTCAGCCTGTTGAGCATTCACAGTTAAAGCAAACAGGCTAAGAGCAAATGGGATAATCAGTTTTTTCACGTTTCTAAATTGAATAGGAGATTCAAAAGTACGAAATTATAGTGGTTGGATGAAGAAGGAATGAGTAAGCAGTGCCCCCATTAAAGATATAGCCTTATTTTTGGAGAAATTAACAAAGGGAAAAGTGGCTGACTGGAGAACAAATTTGCTGGCGTGGTATGATGCTAATAAGCGTGATTTACCCTGGCGGAATATCAATGACCCTTATAAAATATGGCTTTCGGAGGTTATATTACAACAGACCCGCGTTAATCAAGGTTGGGAATATTACCTGCGCTTTATAGAAAAGTACCCTACAGTTGCATCATTGGCATCAGCTCCGGAGCATGACGTGTTAAAGCTTTGGCAGGGACTTGGATATTATTCCCGTGCCCGGAATATACATGCAGCGGCACAGTCGGTTGTGAAAAACCATAAAAGCAAATTCCCGGCAGACTATAATTCGATTAGGGCATTAAAAGGGGTAGGGGACTATACGGCAGGGGCTATATCTTCTATTGCATTTAATCTGCCTTACCCGGCAGTAGATGGAAATGTGATGCGTGTTTATTCCCGCCTGTTTGGAATTACTACCCCTGTAGATTCTACCGAAGGGAGAAAAAAAATCTACGAAACTGCCGTTGAATTATTACCGGCGAAGAATCCGGGAACCTATAACCAGGCTGTAATGGAACTAGGCGCAATGGTGTGTTTACCTGCTAAACCGGATTGCCTGAATTGCCCTGTTCGGGATGCCTGCTATGCGTTTTCTCATAAAAAAGTTACTGAGTTTCCTGTTAAGCAAGGGAAGACGAAAGTTAGGAACAGGTATCTTAATTATTTGGTAATTACAAATTCGGATAAGATATTAATAAGGGAACGGAAGACAAAAGATATCTGGAAGGGTTTGCATGATTTCCCTTTAGTTGAAAGTGAGAAGCCTGTTCAAGAAACTAAATTTGTAAAGGATAAAAAATGGGAGGATGCAATCCACATTCTAAAACCTGTTATAAAAGAAATATCGGAAGAGTACGTCCATGTTTTAAGCCACCAAAAACTGTTTGCAAGGTTTTACCATATAGAATCAGCAAAGAAACCCACTACTATTCCCACGGATTGCTTTTGGATAAAAATGAAAGACCTTGAAAATTATGCTGTGCCGAAACTTATTGACCTTTATATTCGTAAAAAATTTGTGAAATGATTATATATAACGTAACTATTAATGTGGATGATGAGAGCCACCTGCAATGGCTAACATGGATGCAGAAAGAGCATATTCCGGCAGTGCTCAGTACCGGACTTTTTACAGGATACCGGATTTGCCGCCTCCTCGAAGTGGATGATGAGGGGTCTACCTATTCTATACAATATTCCCTCAATGGATTGGCAGAATACAATGAATATCGGGAGAAACATGCACCACGCCTGCAAAAGGAAGTGCTGGATAAATTCAAAGATAAGTTTACCGCTTTCCGCACGTTGCTGGAGGTTGTAGAATAGAAATGTAAATTATAGCAAGTAGTTATTTGTTTGATTGTCAGTATGTATTAATGATTTGATGATGAATTTACTGTGCCAGAGGCTGTTGAAAAATAAATAGAGGTATATTTGGTTTTTTAAAATCCCGTCTATGAAGAAATGGAGCATTATTGCCGGCTTATTGTTTGTTAGTGGTTTTTTGTTTTCGCAGAAGACATCCGTTATTGATGATGCCGGAATTGGCATAAAAATGTTCAATGCCAACCAGGCATACCTTGCGGGGGATATTGATAAAGCATTAAGATTATATACCGATTGCAATACCGTAAAACCAAATGATGGTTCTATACTTTTTCATATTGGGCAATGTCATTTAGCCAAACAGGAAACCGACCAGGCTCTGGATTTTTTGCAAAGGTCGGAAACTGCAGATACTAATGCTAATGCAGATTTGCACTTGGTATTAGGAATGGTTTATCAGCAGGAAGATATGGTGGACAAGGCCATGACTGAATTTATGTGGCATAAAAAAATACATATTGATGATCCTAAAAAGTTAAAAGAAGATGAAATTGACCACCTGATTTTAGAATGTACCTTGGCAAAACAAATGGAAAGCCATCCTGTGAATGTGAAAATTAAGAATGCAGGTGATGCAATTAACTCAGAGTATGATGATAAAAGCCCTTCTATTACTGCGGATGGGTCAACACTTATTTTTACTTCTATACGCCCGTTGCAAGTTGGTAAAATGAAACCTTCCAAGGACCCTTCTATGGTTTTTGATAATGTATACTTATGTAAATGGGACAGTACTAAAAACGACTGGGGTCTTTCATATCCTATTGATGGTGATGTGAACGAAGCTTATGCACACACCTCTTGCACCAGTATTTCACCCGACGGGAATTTTATATTTCTTTATAAAAACAGTGCCAGCGGAAAATCTTTAGGTGGCGATATTTATATGTCGAAGAAATCAAAGAAAGGCAGATGGGGAGCACCTGTATCTGTTGGAAAGCCTGTTAACAGTAGTTATTATGAAGACGGAGCATGCCTTTCACCGGATGGAAATACGCTTTATTTTGTGAGTGAAAGACCGGGCGGATTTGGCCGGGCAGATATTTATAAAGCAGGAAAAGTAAGCAGGACAGAATGGGGAAAACCTGAAAACCTCGGCGCTTCTGTAAACAGTGACTATGATGAAGGTGCACCATTTATGGCACCTGACGGACATACCTTGTTTTTCAGTTCCGACGGGCATAATTCAATGGGTGGATATGATATTTTTAAAACAGCCATGAACGATTCCGGTAAATGGAATGAACCAATTAACCTTGGGTATCCTATCAACACAGTAAATAACGAAAAATGTTTTACTATTTCAGGCGATGCGCGCAGTGCGTATTTTGCCAGCGACCGCAAGGGCGGGATGGGCAAGCGCGATATTTATATAGCTGACCTCTCCAATTACTCTGTTTTGGCAACAGACAACAATAGTGCAAAACCGAAAGGATTTTCAATTATCCGGGGTAAAATCTCCAGCTCAAAAGGTGAGGCCATTGAGGATGCCCAGGTAACGGTTAGTGATAGCGCGGGAGTAAAAGTAGCCACCCTTGCTTCCAGTGCAGAGGGAATGTATTTTATTACCCTTAAAGCGAATTTGAGGTATAAAATAAAAGTTTCTTCAAAAGGTTTTAAACCTGCCACAAAGCCAATTAAACTGCCTGATTCTCCTTTAGGTACTTACACTTTGCAACAGGACTTTACGTTGGAAAAGGAATAAATGAGATTCGAAGCGAACACATTAATCCCATTATTCACCGGAGTTTTTTTTAGTATTCTGTTTCTTCAATCCGGGCTCGATAAGGTATTCAACTGGAAAAGCGAAGAGGAATTTAATAAAAAGCATTTCGAAAAAACGTTCCTGAAAGCCACTGTTCCATTAATGCTCGCGGTGCTTACTCTTATGGAGATTTCCACAGGGTTGTTGTCAGTTGTTGGGTTGTTTGTTATGTGGATAACCGGAGAAACAGCGATTCTGTTTTATGGAAATTTACTGGCTGCAACTACTTTTCTAGCCCTCTTTTTCGGTCAGCGGATTTCAAAGGACTATGGCGGAGCACAGTCGCTGGTGAGTTATTTTATAGTATCGCTTATTGCAATATATTTTTCTTTTCCGGCTTTGCCGTAGGCATTATTACACTCGTTGGATTTGAAAATATTTTTTCTCCTCTGTAACTTTTAGAAATATTGAACCGTCTCATCATGAAATTAAACATTCATGATGAAAAAAATAATTTTATTTTTAGTTTTCGCAACAAATGGCTATTATGCTTTTAGCCAGAATTGCAATTGTTTAAGTGAGTTGAAATATCTTGAAAATTCAGTAGAAGAGAATTTGCCTTCCTATCAGGATCAGGTTATAGAACAACGCCGCGAAGCAGAATACGCCATTCACAAGCAAAGTTGCGAGGCTATTGCAGCCCAATTGAAAGATACTTCTGAGTGTATCCAGTTATTTGCAAAGTATATTTCTTTTTTCCGTGATGAGCATTTTTCGATAGCCTATAAACCGGAATACTATTCCTTTAAGTTATCTTCCTCAATAGATACAAATATTGTCCGTTCTTTTTTCGATAAGGAGAAAAGAATAAAGGTGAAGGATAATTCAAATAGGGTTTCTGACCCTATAGAAGGCCTGTGGCAGGACAAGGATAAAACCTTTACTGTTCGAATAGTTAAAGATAAAACACCATTACGGGATTTTGCAGGGATTATTGAAGAAGGCGATAATATTTACTGGCACAAAGGGCAATTAAAAATGGATATTACAAAAGGAGGAAATAATGAATATGATTGCATTTACATACGCCAAATGAGAGTCCCCCATCAATATAAATTAGTGTTCAAAGATTCTGTTCTAAGCGTTGGCAGATTGTTTGACCTTTACAGGCCGGGAAAGTTGAAAATCCAAAAAAATTCTACTAAGATAGCACAGGAAAAAGTAATTGAAGTTTCTGAGTTATCTCCCAAAACTACCTATATAAAAATAACCAGTTTTGATTTGAATTACAGGGATAAAATAGATTCCGTAATTAAAGTCAACCATAAACTTATCACATCAAAGCCGAATTTGATTATTGATGTAAGAAACAATGGTGGCGGGGGAGACCAAAGTTATTATTCTTTATTGCCCCTGATTATGGCAAAAAAATACACCCTATCGCCCCTTACTTTCTCAGTATGGGTTAGTAACGACATTTTAAAATGGTATTCGCAAGACAGGTATAAATACGATGAAACAAAGGAAGACAGTATAGAATCGGACAGCACACTGGCAATGATGATTAGGCATAAGGGGCAATATACACCCCACGAATTTGATACAATTGAAACAGATACACTTTGTGCTTTTCCGGGCAAGGTCGCCATAATAACCAATCGCTGGGATGCAAGTACTACAGAAGGTTTTGTGTTGTCAGCAAACCAAAGTGAAAAGGTAACTCAATATGGAGAAAATACTGCAGGTATGATTTCGTATGGCGATTGGCGAAAGGTGTATATGCCATGTTTGCCTATATGGCTTAGTATGCCGACTAAAAAAGTATTCTTCCGGAATAATGCAGACCTTGAATCTATCGGTATAGAACCTAAAATAAAATTAGATATCAATCAGGAGGAAAACTGGGTAAAAACGGTTCAGGCAGATTTGGAAAAATAAAGATTCCTTAGGCATCGCCACCCTTGCTGGATTTGAAAAGAAAATCTTTTTCCTCTTTCGTCAAAGCATCATAGCCTGAGTGGGAAATTTTATCGAGGATTGAATCAATTTTTTTCTGTTTATCCACCGCAGCTTTTTTGTTTTGTTTAATGCCGCTACCGCCTGCTTTTCTAAGTTTTCTACCATCTTTGGCAAAGGTTAAAAGGCTTTTTATTTTGGTGAAAAAATTATGTACAATTTCTGTAAAGTCAGTTCCCTTTTTGTATTGAAGCATAAAGAGTATTCCATAAAGTGCACCTCCAATATGCGATACTTTACCTCCGCTGTTAACACTGAAATCAACTATAGACGTGAGCAAAAATGCAAAGAACACAACATACTTCAAACGCACTTCACCAATAATGAAAAGATAAACCAGGTAATCCGGAACAAGCACCGCTGTAGCCACCAGAATGGCCATTACCCCGGCAGAAGCGCCAATCATATTCCCATGCTCTCCAATAATATTTGCAAAGGCGAAATATAAAAGGCCACCGGCCAGACCTCCTAGAACGTAAGTATAGAAAAGCCTGTAACCACGAACAAAGTCTGTAAATATTCTACCGACAAAATAAAGCCACATCATATTGGAAAGAACATGGCCTACACCAACATGGACAAACATATAGGTGAAAAGTGTCCAGGGCTTATGTAGCAGCTTAATCGGGGAGGAGGGCAAAGCAAAGTAATCGTAGAAAATCGGTTCGCCTCCGGGTATATTCACCCAGATATTGGCAATAATAAAAATGATAATGTTTACAACAATCAACCGCATCAATGGAGTTGACCTGCTGCCTAATAAATTATCAAATTCAGTGCGTAAGAATGACATAGCTTAATTTAAGTTCTTCGTTGGCTTCGCCAATACATCAGCATTAGAAATCCAAAAACCATTCCACCTAAGTGGGCATAGTGAGCCACATTATCGCCTGGTTTGTTTGAGGCTGCTGAAAACAGTTCGAGCAGACCATAAATTATTACAAAATATTTTGCCTTAACCGGGATTGCGAAATACACGTAAAGCAGAGTATTTGGGAAAGTCATTCCAAAAGCGAGCAATACGCCAAAAATGGCTCCTGATGCACCAATGGTAACACTTTCGTTCAGAGTTTTTACATATTCTTTTTGAAGGAAACTCAGGTATTCCCCGGGATAGGATTCAAGGCCCCCTGCTTTAATTCCAAAGTATTTGGCAGCTATTGCAGAAAAATCTGATTCGTTAGGAGCAGTACTGAAAACATCCAGTGCATGTTGTATATGCTGAAAGTAAAAATACTGAACTACCTCTTGTGTTATACCGGCGCCAATTCCGCAAATCAGGTAGAAAACAAGGAACTTTTTCCAGCCCCATATATTTTCAAGCGCATTGCCGAACATCCATAGCGCAAACATATTGAAGACAATATGGGCAAGGCTGCTTACCCCAAGAGGTTGTTCAAAAAAACTGCTTGTATCATGCAGAAAAAGATACCCCAGCAATTGATAGATTTTAAAATCCCCCGCTTTAAAATAGTGAAGGCCGAGGTCATTAGAAATGTCGTGATGGTATGTGCTTCTTATTACAATTGTTGCAATATAAAATAACACATTTGCAATAAGCAGATTTTTTACAACCGGCGGAAATAAACTGAATGTGGGTGGGCGATAATACTCGTTCATGAAAATAGCTTATATCAATTATTAAATACTATATTTTAAAACCATGATTCAATTTTGTCGGGTGTGAATTCAATAAATACTTTTTTACCTTCCGGTGCCATTGAAGGGGAATCAGTCTGGAAAAGCCTTTCAAGTAATGCGTCACGTTCCTCAACTGAAAGCAGTTTGCAATTTTTTGCAGCCATTTTACGGGCATAACTCTTTGCAAGCAATCCCGCCCCCGGATTTTTCACCTCCGATTCAATACTGTTTTTGTAATTCTCAACAATTCCTTCTAGCAGTGATTGAGATGCTCCTGAATCAATCCCGGATGGTGTTCCGTAAAGGATAAAGGTTTGTTTTCCGAAATCATTTATATCGAATCCGAGGCATTTCAATTCGGGAAGCAATGTTGTGATTACCCCTGCATCATCCGCCGAAACCTGTATAGTTTGAGGGAAAAGTTCCTTCTGTGAGGGAAGGCTTTCTTTTTTCTGCAATGCTATCGAGGCTTCTTCGTAAAATATTTTCTCCCAGGCAAGACGCTGGTTTAGCAGCAACAATTTCTCGCCGTAAGCCACCACTAAATATTCCTTTCCCCATTGTTCGTGCCATTTGAATTGGGTGGGTATAGTAGTCAGTGGTAAGTGGTCAGTGGTCAGTAATGACTCTTGGGCTGCATAATTTGTTCTTTGACTGACTACTGACGACTGACTACTGACCACTTTTTTAAAAGTTGCTTTTGCTTCTTCCGTAAATGGGTTGTAGTCAGGGTTGATTTTAATCTGTGGTTGACGAATTACATCGGTGCTTTTGATAGGACCGATTTCAAATGCCTGTTCCATATTGAAATCCATGGGAGGGATAACATTATGTTGGCCCAATGCCCTTTTCACCGCCGCTTTCAGAATGGCATATACCATCGACTCATCCTCAAATTTAATTTCTGTTTTGGTGGGATGAATATTTACATCAATCTTACCCGGTTGAATTTCAAAAAACACAAAGTAGGAGGGATGTGAATCCCTTGCCAGCAGCTCGGTATACGCTGACTGCAAAGCATGATGCAGGTAATTATTTTTAATGTACCTGTGGTTAACAAAAAAGTACTGTTCGCCCCTTGTTTTCTTGGCATACTCCGGTTTACCAATGAACCCTGAAATATTAACAAGGTTGGTGCTCTCGGTAATCGGAACCACTTTTTGGTCGTATGTATTTCCAAACAATGCCATAATGCGCTGTTTCAGGCTTGCGCGGGAAATATTGAAAATCTGTTCGTCATTATTAAAAAAACTGAACTCCACCTCAGGGTGCGATAATGCAATCCGGTGAAACTCCTCCATAATATGACGGAATTCCACCTGGTCTGACTTTAAAAATGTTTTCCGGGCAGGTACGTTAAAGAAAAGATTCTTTATACTTATGGAAGTTCCTTTTTCGCACTGGCATGGCTCCTGCTTCTGGAATTTACTATGTTCAATTTCTATAAGAGTGCCTGCTTCATTCCCGGCCATTTTTGTTTTAAGTTCAACTGTGGCGATAGCAGCGATAGAAGCCAGAGCCTCACCACGGAATCCATTTGTAGTAATGGTGAAAATATCCTCCGCCGTAGCTATTTTAGAAGTGGCGTGTTTTTCAAAACAAAGCCTTGCATCGGTGTCGGACATACCACAACCATTGTCAATCACACGGATAAGGGTTTTTCCGGCGTCCTTAATAATCAACTTGATTTTGGTAGCTCCGGCATCCACTGCGTTTTCCATAAGCTCCTTAACAGCAGAGGCTGGGCGCTGAATAACCTCACCTGCGGCTATCTGGTTTATTACATGGTCGGGCAATAGTTTTATGACATCAGTCATACTTAGCTTTCTTTTGTGCAAAGGTATGGATTCCGACGTATATTTGCTTCATAATTCCAGTACAATGAGTTCTTTTATAGACACGCTTAAAGGTATTGATACAGACATACTGTTATTCATCAACGGTCATAATTCCCCGCTTCTCGACCAGATAATGATTATCATTAGCGGCCGCTTCACTTGGATTCCTCTTTACCTGCTTTTTGCAGTAATGATAATCCGTGATTACAGAAAAGGGGCTATTCTTATAATTATTTTCGGGGGATTGGCCGTCTTACTAAGTGATCAGGCTGCAAACATTATTAAGGACCATGTTATGCGTTATCGGCCGAGCCATAATTTACTGCTAACTGGAAAAATCCATTTATATAAAGATGCCGATGGAGGTTCTTATATGGGTGGCATGTATGGTTTTGTATCCAACCATGCTGCCAATGCCGCATCAATAGCAACATACTTAATTTTGTTGTTCAGGCGGAAATTTGTAACCTGGATTTTAATTCCGTGGGTAATTTTGGTGTGTTATAGCCGCATGTATCTTGGGGTTCATTATCCTTTTGATGTGTTTTGCGGAATATTGCTGGGAATAGTTACCGGCTCTATAGCACACAAGAGTTGCATGCTTTTGCAGCGTGGAAGCTCGTTGTCGGATGCTTAATTTGTATAAAACTCCTTAACTTTTTCACAGATATAATCCACCTCTTTCAGATTCAAATCATAATAGAGTGGAAGCCTTAGCAAGCAATCGGAGTAATGGTCTGAGTTTTGTAATTCTGCTCCTTTATAATGTGATTTATAAAAAGGGCTTTTATGTAAAGACTGGTAATGAAACACTGCCTGAATACTGTTTTTATTCAGATAGTCAATCAATTTTGTTCGTTCGTTCCTGCTATTGCAAACAAGGTAATACATGTGTCCGTTATTTGTGGCATACTCAGGAATGTAAGGCAACTTAATATTTTTCTTTGCGGATAAATCCTTTAAATTTTTGTGATAGCGTTCCCACAATTTTTTCCGCTTGGTTTGAATTTTATCAAGCTCGTCAATTTGGGCAGTTAAAAAGGCAGCCGTAATTTCCGAAGGAAGAAACGATGAACCTACATCCACCCATTCATATTTATCTGCCTTGCCTTTGAAAAAGGCGCTCCTATTGGTTCCTTTCTCCCAAATTATCTCAGCACGTTCTGTAAAGTGTTTATCGTTGATGGTGAGCATACCTCCTTCACCCGTAATTATATTCTTCGATTCATGAAAAGAAAATGCCCCTAATTGCCCGATACTGCCAAGCGGTTTCTTTTTGTAAAATGAATCAATACACTGCGCTGCATCTTCAATAATAAGAATATTGTGGCGTTTAGCTAAAGTCATTATGGCATCCATATCACAAGCTATGCCTGCATAATGCACCACTACGATTGCTTTTGTTTTAGGAGTAATTAAATTTTCAATTTGCTTAACATCCATGTTTGGATTTTCAGCAGCCGAGTCAGCAAAAATTATTTTGACACCCCGTATCACGAATGGGTTAACACTGGAAACAAATGTAAAAGAAGGTGCAATTACTTCATCCCCTTCTTTAACATTGCAAAGCATAGCTGCCATTTCAATAGCATCGGTGCATGAATTGGTTAGAAGTACTTTTCCGAAGTTATATTTTTTTTCAAAAAAAGCCTGGCATTGCCTTGTGTAGAGCCCGTCCCCTGAAAGTTTTCCGTTCTTCACAGCCTTCTTCATATAACCAAGCTCCTTGCCTGTGAGGTGTGGTTTGTTGAAGTAGATGTGTTTCATTGAATACGCTTGTAGCCGCTAAGATACTTTTTTCTTAGCTTCTTCGATGTGATTAAGCAAACCTGACATAACTTTTTCAGCGGTGTAGTTTTGTATCTTTTCAGCGGAACTTAATTTTTTCTTCTGTAACAAGTCAGGTTTTATTTGGAGCACTTCTGCCAGTGTTTTGTAAATCGCTTCCTCACTTGTTTTGTTTATCAACCAGCCGTTATCACTATTAACAAGCAGCGATACAGCGCCCACGTCGGTTGCAACAATGGCCAATCCGCATGCCATACCTTCCATAATTACATTGGGCATTCCTTCCGAATAGGAGGGGCATACAAGCACATCGGCACCGGATAAAATCTTTTTGATATCAGATTCTGAAGACATTTGTCCGTGATAACATATTTCGTGTGTCGGAATCTTATACTCATCAGGAATCGGACCAATAAAATCAAACGTAAATCCGCCGGAAGGAACTAATTTCATGATAGCGGAATTTAATTCTGCAATGCCTTTGCGCCTTTCGTAACGTCCTGTAAATGCAAAATGTATCTTTCCATCCGCGTTATTTTTATTGGGTGTAAACCAGGCTTCATCAATACCACCGGGCACCTGCCAGATTTTTTCTTTTCCTGAAATACCGCTGAGGATGCTGGTTATTTTTCCACCGTAAGAAATATTATAGTCTGCGGCGGTTACATTAAATTTCACAGCACTCCGCAGAAAATATTTAGCAATATTTGATTTCAGTCCCGGTACAAACTGGAACATTTCAAGCCCATGGAAATGGACTGCAACCGGAGGCGTAGCCCTGGTTTTGTGTCGCAGTAAGTCCCAGGCACAAAAGCCTTGTGCGTATATAAAATCAATTTCTCCAATTACTTTTTTCAGGGACTGATAAATCAGTTCTGAATATTGCCTTGATTCAACCAGATAATGAAATGGGAAATATCCTTTATGCGGAAAAGGAATAACGATGGAGTGGATGTATTGCTTTTCTTCATCTGTGAAAAACTCGAGCTTAGAAATATCGTAATCACTTTCGTTGCAATGATATAAATAAACGGTGTGTTTATTCTGTGCGAAGTATTTTACTAGCTGCAACGAATGCTTTTGCATCCCGCCAATAACGTAAGGATAAACCCCGTCGGTAAGCAGCGCAATCTTCATCTGGCTTGTGTTATTAACCGGTTGTGAATATCCATAACCTGCAGAAGCACTGGAGTTATATCATCATTATAAATTACGAAATCCGCCAGTTTCTTTTTCTCTGAATCGCTCCACTGGTTTTTCATCCGGTCTAATATTGCGTGTTCATCCATGGCATCTCTTTGCATAATTCTTTTGATACGTAATGCTTCAGGTGCTGTCACCAAAATGGTTGAATTCATTTGTCTGTAGGCTCCGCTTTCAAAGGCTATAGCAGCTTCATAAATTATATATGGCGCCTTTTGTTCTGTCGCCCATTCGTCAAATTTATTTCTAACGGCTGGATGAATTATAGAATTGAGTTTGGCTAATTTTTTGGAGTCGGTAAAAACCAATTCTGCAATTTTTTTCCGGTCGGGAATTCCGTTTATATAAATCACTTCACCAAATAATGAGGTAACATCTTTAATAACTTGCAGGTCGGTTGCCAACACATTACGTCCTGCCAAGTCAGCGTTAAATATGGGTATTTCAAGGCATTTAAATAAATTACAAACTGTGGATTTTCCACTTCCAATGCCACCTGTCACCCCAACCTTAAGCATCAGTTTTTATCAACGGTTTTAGATTCCGCAGGTCGAATAAATAAGGTATCAGGTGAAATGTCAAGCACTTTTACCTCCTCACCCAATTGCTCCTCAATCTTTCCGGAATGAAGGTGGTTATTAAGGGTGTAATAATATTGGTTCTCCCTATGCCTGAATTGAGATGCATCAACCTTAATAAATTTATCGAGCACACCCAACTTAAAACCAAGTACCCTATAGCCATTTGTATTCACCTTAAGCCGCATAGTATCTGTGGTACTAAGCTTTGTTCCCGGCTGTGGCAAATGCAAGTATTGAATACGAAAAAGGATAGACTCTGTGTACTTTTTAGAAAGCATATTCATAAGCCAGAACGAAAAGGAAATGAAAACACAAACCGAAAAAACGATAATCCTGTAATTGGATTTTCGATTTCCGTCAACCTGCCCTTTTTGCCTGTGAAGCTTTAGCAGCGATGCTTTCATCGCCCTATAGGATTATTCAGGTTTATTAACGGCCATGGTATGCTCCATGGAGATAGAACTCCTTTCAAACTTATGCCTTACGCCGCCTTCTCCTTCAAGGATAAAGGTTTTGTCGTTTAATTCGGCTATTTTACCATGCATACCGCCAATGGTTACAACCTTATCGCCTTTCTTAATTTCCTGGCGGAAGGTATTCTGTTGTTTCTGCTTTTTCATTTGCGGGCGTATCATAAAAAAGTAAAATACCACTACAATTACCACAATTGGAAGGATGTTCATAATGGAGGAAAGTCCACCACCAGCTGGGGCAGCACCGGCAGCAGGAGCTGCATCTAAGAGAATTGAATTTAAAAGCATAGTTTATTTAATTGTTAGAAGGTTGTACGTTTGCTGTGATTGTTAAAAATTTATACGGAGGCACATTATTACTGGAAACCGTGATTCGTTTTATAATTTTTCCCTGTTTATTACTGCTGTCAAAGGTAACACTTATTGTTCCTGTATCACCGGCATGTTTTACGCCATGAGGGTAAGTAGGTGTTGTACAGGAACAACCGGCTGCTGCTCCGGTTATTACTAAATCCCCTTCGCCTTCATTTTTAAACATAAAAACATGTGTTACTTTATCACCATCTTTAATGTTACCGAAGTCGAAAGCAGTATCGGTAAAAACCATTTTGGGTAGTTTGCCTGGAGTAGTTGATGACGCTGAAGCGGTTATGTTTACTAGATCCTTGGACAATTTAGTAGGGTCGGTAACAGAATTGGCATTAGGAGAATGATTCCGGCATGAAATAACTGCTACCAGCAACAAAAAGCAAACACTAAATAAAGAGAGGCGTTTCACAGATTTCATTTTTGGGTTTGCAAAGGTAAGAAAATGTATGAATTTTGGGAGGATTGCAATGGTTTAATTCTGATTGTTAAATAATTAGGTTGCAAAGGGCTGAGGGGTTTACTTGGTTAACGGTACAACCCAAACGGGTTAATTCAATTACCTTTGAAGCTAATTGTTATGTAAATGACGCTTCGGTTCAGGTTATGTTTTATTTTAATCGGCTGCCTAATTCTTGTTCAAGATGCATTTGCTCAGAAAGGCGTTGAATCTGTTCATGTAAAAATGAAGCAGGCTACCCTGCATTCGAAAATTGAGAATGCAACCTATTACTTAACCAAAGAAGCCGCAGATACGCTTCCAATAAGGAAAATGTCGGTTTACTATCACACTTACAACTATGACAATGATTCATTTCTGTGTATGACAGGGTACATGTATAATGTGCAATTAATAGGCCCTGCAATAGAATATAGAAAGAGTGGCACCATTGAGCAATCGCATAATTACGTAGTGGTGTTAAATAAGAATAAATCTTATGGTTATGGAAGCATGTATAATACAAAGAAAGGTACTAACATTATTAGCTATGATACTCTTAAACATTCATTCATTACATGGCAGCTTCCAAGCGATACTGTTGTAAAGGAAAGCAATTATGAATTTACCCTTGGGATGGGTTTCAGAGGGGTGGAAAATGGGCAATCAATGAATAATGATGGCGATAAAAAGGATGTGAACAACTATGGTTTTGGATACAAAGAAGGGTTTCAGAAAACATACGATTTTTATGGTAACTTGAAATGGGAAATATGTTATCACCGGAATATAAGGGAAGGACCGGCGCGGTATTATTTTTCATGCGGCTGGCCTAATTCAAGATGTGGATTATTAATGGAAGAATGTCACTATAAATATGATGAACGGGAAGGAGAAGCCAGGGATTATTATAGTACCGGAAAAATTCAAATGATCCGTAATTATCGCAACGGGCAACTAAACGGGCCGGCACTTTTCTTTAATGGAGATAGTACCTTAACCCAGCGATGTAGTTATTTTTATGACAGCCTTGATGGTAAGTATGAATCATGGTACGACAATGGCGTAAAACATGAAGAAAGCACTTATGACAGAGGTATTAAAATAAAATGTTGGAAGGAATGGGATGAGAGCGGAAAATTAATATCGGCGAAAGTATATGAATTGCCTCCTCCTCCGGAAGAGCGGCAGGTGGAAATTCAGGAAGGGATTGATGCAGTAGTGGAGGAAAGGGGCCAGACTAGCATGATGATTACCGAAAATCTTTCAGAAGAACAAATTCAGAAACTCTATTCCGCTTGGATAAATACCAAAGAAGGTAAACCGCTATTGAAGTATGATAAACCTATTAGCTTTATAATTAAAATAGGTTATCACGGAGATATTACTGCACAGGCAAATGAAATTCTTCCTGAAAAACAAATGAAATCATTATTCGGTTTCTTCAAAACATTACCAGCTAAAGAAATCGTATCGCAGGTAAATGGTATTAATTTTGTTTCTGAAGCAGTGTATGAAGTTAAGGTTGATAAAAAATAAACTGGTTTTACTGGTTGGACTGGCTCTTCTCGGGCAAGGTAATCTTGATGCTCAAAAAAAGAAAGAAGTTGTTCAGGTAAAAATAAAACAGACCACACTACAAGCAAAAATGGGTGATGTTTATTGTAAAATGGTTGCCGATAATTCTCCGGTTTATAAGCTCAATGTTTACTATACTACTCAACCGCGTGATTCGTTCTGTTGCTTTAAGGGATACCTGTACAACTTTCAGTTGATAGGCCCTTCAATAAGGTATTCTAAAGAACATTCGGTGATGTCTTCAAATAATTATGTTATTATATCGGGCGAGTCGCAATATAGTACCGATCACCGGATAAAAAAAGGCACACAAGTAGAAGGATATGATACCGCATCAGGTGAATTAATTATTACCGCTATTCCTTCCGATACATTTTATATCTATGGATACGAAGATTTCAACCGTGAAATTGGATTTAAAGGAATTGAAAATGGCCTGTCAGTTGAAAATTTGACAATTGGAAAAGAGGTGTCCAATTATGGATTTGGTTACCGGGAAGGTACTCAGCGTATGTACGATTTAAAAGGGAACCTGGTTCGTGAAATCTCCTATCGCCGGGACTGGGCTGAGGGGCCTGAAAACGATTATTACCCGTGCAACGATACCTCGCCCGGGTGTGGAAAGCTGTGGTTTAGTTCATTTTATAAGGGAGGCATGAAAAACGGAGATTGGAAATATTACAGCCCTACCGGAAAACTGAGCAAGACTGAACATTACGAAGACAACGAACTGCAGGGAGAGGTAACGACCTATTATGAAAACGGAAAAATAGATTCTATGTACAATTACCGGGATGGGCAACTGATGGGTATATGCGGTATCTGGTCGCCGGAAGGGGTTATGCTTGAGCGTACTCATTATATGTATGGCAATTTGTTTGGGAAGTATAATTCCTGGTATGCAAATGGTAGTAAAAAAGAGGAGGGTGAATATGACAGGGGAAGGAAAATTAAACTATGGAGAACATGGGATGAACGTGGGATACTGACATCCTATAAAATATATAAGCCGGAACCGCTAATATCATACCTGAATGGAATAGATATGAGCCCGCAAGATGGGGTTTTTTCGCCAGATAATGCAATAGTATTCAATATGACCTTGTTAACTTATTCCAAAAATGATATAGAAGAGCTTTACTCCAATTGGATTTACACCAAAGCCGGAAAACCTCTTTTAAAGTTTGATGAGGATGTAGTTTTTAAATTGAACATAGATGAAAACGGCGGGCTTTCATGGAGTGTTATTTCCGTTCTGAACAAAAAACAAATGCAATCGCTTGATGGGTTTTTTCATTCAATTGTATCGAAAGGCAAAGCCACTAATATTAACGGAATAAACTTTGCCTCGGAAACAACTTATGATTTAAGGCTGGTAAGGATTAGAAAAATGCCTCCTTTCAAATAATTTCAAAAATTCAGCTGTTTTTTCGAGTAATTTATATTTCGCATTACTTCGCACTTTTTCATGTTTCAGTTATAGCTAAATTAAAGTAAATTACGTTTTATTAACTGAAATACAGTCCATTACAATATTTCGCACCTTTTATAGATAAAATTGGAAGTACGCTATAAAAAATTTGCCTGAGAATTGTGTGGCAAATAAAAATTGTAGCAAAAATGAGGAGAGAACAATATTTTATTAAATTTGTATAGTAATGCCTTTGTAAAGCACCCCTCATGAAAAAACTTTCCTTACTTATTCCTTTTTTATTTCTTCTACAACCTTTCATTACCAAGGCACAGTTTACCGACCTGCATGATTTTATCGACACTGGTTCAGTTCGGAATGCAAATGGCAGGAATCCTTTCGGAACATTAATAATTTCAAATGGGAGGCTTTATGGAATGACCAACGAAGGCGGAGCTACTGGCGAAGGAAACGTTTTCTCGGTAGATACGAATGGAAACGGATATATGGATATGCATGATTTTAATATCACTAATGGAGCTAATCCGTATGGTTCATTACTTCAGGCAGGAAACGTTTTGTATGGTGAAACCTATATTGGTGGAGCAAATGGCGATGGTACAATTTTCTCAATACACACCGATGGAACCGGATTTAAAGTCCTGTTTAATTTTAGTTCGGCAAGTGGGGCAAATTCGGAAGGAGGCGCTTTGATACTTTCAGGGAAAAAATTATTTGGCATGACTGCCTCTGCAGGTGGTAATGGCGATGGAACGATTTTCTCCATAGACACCAATGGTAACGGATTTAGGGATCTGTTTGATTTTAATGGTACAAACGGACAACTTGCAGTAAACTCCTTAACACTTTCAGGTAGCATTTTATTTGGAATGACTTCTTTTGGAGGTACTCATGATACGGGTTGTATTTTTTCTGTGGATACTTCAGGCAATAAGTTTAAAGTGCTTCTTAATTTTGATAAAACAAACGGTGCAAGCCCGCAAGGCTCCTTAATTCTAAATAATGGAAAACTATATGGTATGACTCAAGTTGGAGGAACACACAGTGTAGGCCGTATTTTTTCCATTGATACCAGTGGCAACAATTATTCCGACCTGAGGGATTTTTCCGGGGCAGACGGTAAAAATCCTTTTGGTTCCCTAATCTTAAAAGGTGGAACGTTATACGGTATGACAACATTAGGGGGGACATCCAACAACGGAACGATATTCTCAATTGATACAGCAGGCAACGGTTATAATAAGCTGCTTGATTTTAATATCACAAACGGAAAATATCCTTTCGGCTCGTTACTTCTTTCAGGTAAGAAATTATATGGTATGGCTTCTGATGGAGGTGCTAATAATTTCGGACTTGTTTTTAGTTTAGATACAAATACTACTTCTTCAATTAATAATATAACTCCCATCACATCTTCCATAAGTGTTTACCCCAATCCATCCAAAGGGATTTTTACAATAGCACTCGGTTATCCCGCAGTTATTGCGAGATCCCAAATAAACGTAGAAGTGTTCAATGTTCTTGGTGAGAAAGTATTTTCTCAATTGACAATGGAGAATGGACAATTGACAATTAATCTCACAGCGCAAGCCAACGGAGTTTATTTCTATCGCGTTGTTTCTGAAACAGGCAACCTGTTGGGAGAAGGAAAGATAATAGTTCAGAGATAGGAAAATGAAATAAGCCCTGAGAATTCAAGGCTTATTTATGATTTGCCGGCCTCATAAGGCTGGACTTTTCATTTCGCCAACCTTACGGGGTTGGTTTTTCTTCAGACACGCTTTACGGAGCGTTAATCTTTTCTAGTTCTTTACCAACTTTACGGAGTTGGGTTTATTTAGTTACGCTTTACGGAGCGTTTCTTTTTTCTATTTACCAACCTTACGGGGTTGGGCTTTTGTACTGATGCCTTACGGGGCATGTTTATCATTATTTTCTGATACAAAGTAACTACTAAACGAAGGCTCTGAATATGAGCATTCGCAGAATATATCATGACTTATATCACAATTTACAGAACCAAAAACAAATAAAATATGTTGATGTTATTAAAATAATCCGGGTGAATATTCGTCTTCTTCTTGGTACAGATAGATTTCTTGGTTTTTCCAATCCCGTTCATACTTTCGTCCTGTTTTATTGCACCACTTTCTTAATTCAATGGTAGGTTAGATTATGTTTAAAATAGAAACCAATAAATAACTTTGCAGATATGAAAATGATGAAAACCTTGCTCTTTATTTTTACCTTGTATGTATTACCTGCGTCTGCTCAGGAGATAAGCAATGCACGTATTGACACGGCCCAAAATTTTATTCAGAAGGAAAGTTGCAATAGCGATTACGCTGTATTAATAGATATGTCGCATCCATCCAATCAAAAACGCTGGTATGTAGTTGACCTGAAAAATAAGAAAGTGGTTTATGAATCGTATGTGGCACATGGCAGAGGCAGCGGACAAGGAAAGCAAGCCACAAACTTTTCGGATGTACCCGGTAGTTATTGCACAGCCCTTGGCTGCTATAAAATCACAGGCACATATAATGGTGAACATGGATTAAGCTACCAGCTTGCAGGCCTTGAACAAACCAATAAAAATGCGATGAGTAGGGCTATTGTTATTCACTCGGCATGGTATGCCGACGATAATTTTATTGCCAGCACTGGCCGTTGCGGTAACAGTTGGGGCTGCCCTGCAGTATCGGCTACAGCACTGAAAAACTGCGCACCTTATTTAAAGCCCAATACCTTAGTTTGGATTTATAATTAATTGGAATTGAATAGTTGAAGAATTTCTTTGCCTAGGTGAAGGAAACATTTTAAGCATCCTTGTATTTAATGCTGATTTTATAATGATAGCTATTGATGCAGGAAAGGCGCTTTCGTTTTGCTTGAGGCGTACCCTCCAACCCAGTGCATTTAACCGACCCTTCAAATGCGGTCGATCTATTGGAATCCATTTGCCATAATATTCTTGCAATTTTCAAACCTCCGTTATGGCAAGCCGGATTACTGCATTTTATTGTTTTTGTGATTGTGTCGTGAGAGAATTTTTTGGCTGATTTATTTGGTTTCACCCCTATGCCAATTTCCTTAATGGTTACATGTAACTCTGAAACGTTTGGAAATGCAATGCTAAAGGTTTTCCCAGATTCCATAAAGACGCAGTTGTATTATATTAACGTGATATAAAAAAACAAGGTAGAATAACCTGATTGATTAGAAAGCGGGATGGAAATTAAAAGAAGGTTAAAATACCTTAATATATTTAGTAAGATTCTTTAACACAAAAGTTTATGATATTCCAATCAATTTTAGTTGCTTGACATTTGGCTGTTTATGCCAAAATTAGAATGGATTTAGTCATTTTTTAAATAGCAAAACTATTCTATGAAATGGGAAATTAATTTCAAGTTGGTAATTAGTGGAGTTAATTAAAGGATTTTAATTCATCCGCTCTTTAGAATAAATTATCTATTCAATCAGGCCTCTACCTGTCTTTCCCAGTTTGTTTTGGGTGCGGAGGTCTTTCACCACGGCATCTAATATACCGTTGATAAAAGTGTTGCTCTTGGGTGAGCTATATAGTTTAGATATTTCAATGTATTCGTTCAGGGTTACCTTCACGGGTATTCCTGGGAATTGCAATATTTCAGTTATTGCCATTTTCATCAGGAGCATATCGATGGCTGCAATACGTTCCGGTTCCCAGTTGGCAATTTTTTCATTTAACAATACAGAAACGGATGCATCATCTAATATAGTATGACGGTAAAGTGTAATCATGTAATCAAAATCGTCGTCTGCTTTGTAAAGAGGAAGTAATTCTACATCGCCTTCTTCTTTCATTCCCTTCAATGTTTTTAAAATACTTAAGGTTGCTAGCGTATAATCACCGGACCAGTGAATGTTTTTTTCAAACAAATACTGTTTTATCATCTCATTTTCCGAGATGTATTTTTTATAAATGGTATGTACGAATTGCTTGCTTTCTTCAAATGAAACTTCCGTAGCGCTCATGTAAGCAGCGAATTCTTTCGACGCTAATATATCTGCATAAATTTTCTTAAGCGTAGGCTCTTCGTCAATTGTCCATTGAATTACCTTTTCCCTTTTTAATCGGGCAAGGGTGGGGGAAGATGCCAGTTTCAATAATAAAGGGTCGTTAATAAAACGGGTGTTCGGGTTCAGGTCTTCAGCGGTAGGGAGCATTTTCTTTTTGCGGTCCTCCATAGTCCGTTCAGCTATGGTGCGCAGTTCAATTAATGTGAAAATAAGATAAAGGTAGAGGTCGTAAATTTTATCGACACTGCTTTTAAGCTCCTTCTCTTTTATGGCCAAATCGAAACGGTCATCCCTGTAAAAAGAATAGAGGGCTTGGAGCACTTTGATGCGCAGATAACGACGATTCAACATAATGTAAAGAACGGCTTTTTTTAGTTATAAGTTATGAGTTATAAGTTATAACCCTTTAATAATTAAGGGTAAATTCGTTCATAACTTATAACTCATAACTTATAACTGCTTTTAGTGATTTAGTTTTACTTTTCCTATTGATTCAATACGTTTTTCAGCAATCCGGTTAGCAGCAAGGTAAGTTGGTACGTTTTCCTTTGCCGATACATGGAATATTTCTTTGGTAATATGGAAAATCTTATCAGCTTGGGAAATTGCACGTTCCTTACTATAATTACCTGAAAGCTCAGAATAAACATTAATAAGTCCGCCGGCATTAATTACAAAATCAGGTGCATAAAGAATTCCTTTTTTCATAAGCATTTCGCCATGCAATTTTTCATCAGCAAGCTGATTGTTTGCCGCACCTGCAATTACCGAACATTTTAAGCGTTCAATATTTGCAGTATTCAATGTAGCGCCTAAAGCACAGGGTGCATAAACGTCTACATCCAGGTCAAATATTTTATCCAATCCAACCACTTCAACTTTTAAGCGGTTTGCTACTTCTTTCAGTTTTTCTTCGTTAATATCGGAAATATATACTTTGGCGCCTTCTTCTGTAAGGTGTTTCACTAAGTTTTCACCAACGTTACCAATACCTTGCACAGCTACTTTCTTTCCATTCAGGCTATCAGAACCCCATCTTTCTTTTGCAGCAGCTTTCATGCCCAGCCAAACGCCATAAGCAGTAACCGGAGATGGGTCTCCGCTGCCGCCCATATACTTTGGAATACCTGTAACATGGCGGGTTTCCATACGGATATATTCCATATCATGACTGCTTGAACCAACGTCTTCTGCGGTAATATATTTTCCTCCAAGGTCATCAATAAAACGACCAAAGCGGCGCATCAATGCCTCTGTTTTAATATGTTTTGAATCACCGATAATTACAGCTTTTGCACCTCCGAGGTTCAAACCTGCTACCGCTGCCTTGTAGGTCATACCTCTCGAAAGCCTCAATACATCATTCAATGCCTCTGCTTCGTGGGAGTATTTCCAGATACGGCAACCACCTAAGCCCGGGCCCAGAACGGTGTTGTGAATTGCAATAATAGCCCTCAGGCCTGTTGCATTATCATTACAAAATAGAACTTCTTCGTGGTCGAATTTCATCATTTGACCTGTAACGCTTTCTTCAGCTTGGTTAGCTGTTTTCTTTGCCTCGGCTGTTTCAATCATAACTAATAATATTTATTGGTGGAATATCCTTAATTTTGTACCTGAACGGATTTGAAAAGTGCATTGTTCGTGGGCAAAGATATTAAATATTAAATATACCCCTAAATGACATTTGGTAGGTTAGTGATAATAAACATGCGGAAATTTGAAAATTGCATTAATTCAATGATATACAAATAAATAGAATTGTGAAATCGTTAAAGTATCTAAATAAGTACCTATATAAATACCGTGTCAGGCTGCTGTCGGGCTTGCTTTTTGTAGCTCTGTCGGCCTGGTTAAAGGCATTTTCGGTTGACTATATCGGCGAAAGCGTCGACTGGGTAAAAAATAACGTTTCCCAATCTTCCGGGTTTAGGCCTGCCGCCATTGAGCATGTAATAAAATTAGGGTTGATATTTTTTGGGCTTACCCTGTTGAGCGGTATCTTCTTGTTCCTTACCCGCCAGACAATAATAGTAACCTCCCGCCTTATAGAATTTGATTTAAAAAACGAAGTTTTTGAACATTACCAGAAACTGGATCTTGCTTTTTATAAGAGGAATAACACGGGCGACTTGATGAACCGAATCAGTGAGGATGTAGGGCAGGTGCGTAACTATTTTGGCCCGGCAATTATGTACACTACCAATACTATCACGCTTGTGACCTTTACACTAATATATATGGTAAAGGTTAATTTGACATATACGCTATACGTATTTGCGCCTTTACCTATCCTGTACTTATCTGTCTATTATATAAGTAACCAGATTAATAGCAGAACAACAATAGTGAGGCAGCAATTGTCGAATCTATTTTCCAAAACCCAGGAAAGCTTTTCAGGTATACGTGTTATAAAATCATATATGCTGGAGAAGACATTGGCTAAGGATTTTGATAAGGAATGCCAGGACTACAAAAAGAAAAACATGTATCTCGTAAATGCGGATGCCTTGTTCCAGCCATTCCTTATGTTTTGTATTGGAATCAGCCTTGTACTTATTATTTATATCGGAGGAAGAGAAATGCTTAGGGGCAAAGTATCCGGTGGTGATGTGCTGAAGTTTGTGTTGTATGTAAACTACCTTACCATGCCGGTTGCCAGTGTTGGATGGATAACATCTCTGGTGCAAAGGGCTGCTGCATCACAAACACGTATTAATGAATTTTTGCATACGGAACCAACTGTAAAAAGTGAAAACGATAAACCTTTCAGAGTAGAAGGTGAGCTGGAGTTTACCAATGTTTCTTTCACATATCCTGATACTGGAATCAAAGCGTTGGTGGATGTTTCATTCAAGGTAAATGAAAAGGAATCGTTAGGTATTGTAGGTAAGACCGGAAGTGGTAAATCTACCATCGCCCAACTAATTTGCAGGCTTTACGATGCTACTTCGGGAACGGTAAATGTGGATGGGTACAACATCCGTAATATTCCTTTATCCTCCCTGAGAAGCCGCGTGGGATACGTCCCTCAGGAGGTATTCCTTTTTTCTGACACGATTGCCAACAACATTTCCTTTTCTACTGATGGAAGCGGAGATGTTATGCGAAAAAGGGTGGAACAATCAGCAAAGGATGCGGCCATTTATGACAACATAATGGAGTTTAAAGATGGCTTTGATACGTATGTTGGGGAGAGGGGCGTAACCCTTTCGGGAGGACAAAAGCAGCGTGTTTCCATTGCACGTGCTATGCTGAAAACACCGCAAATATTAGTTATGGACGATTGCCTTTCTGCTGTTGATACTAATACCGAGCAAGAAATCCTTTACAATCTGGGGAAATATATGGAAGGTCGCACAACAGTTATTATAAGCCACAGGGTTTCATCGGTAAAAATGTGCGATAAAATTTTAGTCCTTGAAAAAGGAAGTGTTGCTGAATATGGTACACATGAACAATTGCTTGCTGCCAATGGTCAATACAAGGAATTGTTTGAAATGCAGTTAGCTGAAGAAGTGCAGAGGAGTTAAAAAAATGGTCAGTGACTTTGTCATGCTGAACTTGTTTCAGCATCCCATTAGTCCGGTTAAACTCTACGATTGTTTGGGATGCTGAAACAAGTTCAGCATGACGAATTACGTCTCCGTATAGTACCTGTCTTAGAATAACAATCTTACTTTCTTTTCTTGTAAAAAAGCAATAACAGAAATAAGGCTAACGCTCCTAAAAATACATAGGTAAACCAGAGGTGAATAATAAATAATAAGTCTGCAAATTTATTCTCTAGATAGTGGTTGTCAATAATCCATTGCGTATCACCGTTAATGGCGTCGAAAATGAGTATTGCGGTTAACAATAGAAAGATACCGGAAAACAATATTGCTATCTGCCGCTTTACTTTTGGTGTTTCACCCATAGCTTTCGGCTCTCTTATATTCCTATCAAACTATGTATGAACGGATAGTTGCTGGCAAGGAAAACAAGGAAGAGTAAAATTGCTGTTAACCCGCAAAGCCACTCAGCAAGCACCAAGCCGAACAGGCCAACCCGGAGGTTGAAAAAAGTCATTGGTAAGCGTGGGTCGACAAATACGAGGCAACTGAACCACAAGCATCGCATAAAATTACGGAAGCCGCCAAAGGATTTATAAACTTTCATGGTCGGATAATTGACCAAATCAGCTTCTCCTTTATTATACATCGAATTGAGATAATCTATTACCGCTTCAAGGTGTTTGAAATAATAAAAGCATGTAAAAGTCAATATAACCATGAGCACCCAAAAGCAAAATTTCCATTCGCCTTTATATCCTGTAGAAACCGTTCCTTCGAGAAACCAAGCCAGGGTCCAGTGGAAAGCGCTTGACATAAAATCGCCGAAACCTGCCGGATGCGAAACATGCGCGCCATAATAATTACGTGACCACTGGCTTTTTTCGTGTTCATAACGGGCCTTGAGTGCCGTTACCAATTCATCGTTGGTGAACTTTTTAGCTGAATAGTCTTTAATAGAGTTATAGAAGTTTGTATTGTCTTCCAAAAAGTCGGTGCCCGAATCAAAATAATCATGCACTAAAGGATGAATTTGAATTTTTTCAAGGTAGATACCAAGGTTAAATGCATCGGGCGAAAATGTTTTGTAGCCTGCATAAATAACTCCGTCATTTCCGGGGAAGGCAATATCTTCAAGGGCTTGCTTGCCTTTATAGTTGGGCGAATAGCTGAAACTGCACTCTGTAATATCTACGCATTTGTCAATATCCACATCTTCAAAACTGCAATCGTGTAAATTGGTGTTGGCCAAATCGAGGCTTTTAATTTTTGTATGGTTTACGTGCACATTGTAAACAACGCGGTCGTTATGGGCAAAGTCTTCTATACTGTCATCATCCGATTCATATTCCTTGGTGTATTTGTTGCTTAAAAAATCGGTGTACCAGTCCGTGTAATCATCAAGGCGGTAGAAGTAGTCAACACCTGAATAGGAGAGGCGGAATTTTTTAGAAATAAAATCCGGGACACTTCTTCCAAAAGAAAACACATCATTTATTTTGCAGCGGTCTATGGCAAAATGCGCCCTGTCGGAGTTAGTGGCTGTAAAAATAAATGGCCCAGTGTAATTACATAAGTTGAAGTTAAAAAAACTCTGCCAGTTCCCTAACTCAGGCGAACTATAAAGGTAGCACATTCCCCCGAAATTACAATTGTCGATTAGCGAAGGAGTGTTACTTAACAATTGCCCAGCAAGGACAAAATCTTTTTTGAAATCGCAGTTGGCAATTTCAAGCCCCGAGGTAAATGTACAATTTACAAAAATCACATCCTCTTTAAATTCTATCCGCTTCTTTTTGCGGGCATCTTCTTCGTAAATATCCTCGGTTGTATCAGCCACCACAGGCCCAAAAACACAGTTATTAAAAACAATCGACTTACTGAAAGGCACACTTTCTTCCGTCTTTTTTTTGCGATATACAGGTTTATGCGATTGTTTTACTACAGCTTTTTTTGGTGCCACCACAGGCACTTGTTTACCTTGCTTGTGTTTATCGCTCTTTGCTGTTTTAATTACCACAGGTGCAGTCTCCGTTTCCTTGGTAGTCTCTACAACATCTGTAAAGTCGCTAAACGAAAGTTTCATATCAGCCATAAAATAGCCCTCGATTGTATCACCATCGCGGAGGTTTTTCACCAGTTCGTATTTGTCGGTAACATATCTGAGTAGCAGATTGGGCGCTGTATCTGCAACATTGAAAGTATGAAATGCCACATAACCATCTACTACATTCCAGTTGTTGTTTGTTTTTACGGTATAATAAAGCTTGTTGTTGAAGCGTGCAATAAGTGTGTCGCCCAGTTCACGGGCTTGCATAATAGCTTTATTCTTGATAGACTGGGTTTGCAGTTTGGGTACAATTGTACTTACAATACAAAAGAATAAAGTGAGCAATATGTTTTTACGCATTTCTTGAAATTTTATGTTGGGAATGGCAAATTTAGCAGGATAGAATGAATAAACATAATTTCTGCCGAAAATATCCTGTGGGTTCTAAATTGCCGTCTGCTTTAGCTGATATTGCTTTTTCTCAATTGGCAAATAGCACTGAATACTGATTGATGCCGAAACAAGTTCGGCATGACAGAATTCACTTCTGATGGGAGGGTGGAAAGGAGGGGGCGGCAAAGCCGCCCCCTCCTTTCCCTTACTAGAAGAGAGCAAGGGTGTCATGCCGAATTTGTTTCGGCATCTGTCAGCCTTCAGCAACAGCAGCTTTATATCGACAAATAGATGTGCCGGTTATTTAACGCTTGGAAAACTATCACGCTGCTAAAACAGGCGGCAATTGCTATAAACGTTACATTTGTTTAGTATGAAATCTCGGGCAGCTTTTATATTTTTTATTTCCCTTACTACCTTTGGCATTGCACAAACAAAGCAATTGGGGGTGGTTGATAATAAATGTGATACCACTTGGGAATATAAAACTGCAACTAAAATGAAGTTGCCACCCGTGTCTGACACGAACGCCTCTATTCATTTTAGAATATGGTATGATGTGCAGGCAGTAGATATTGAAGTTTTGAAAAACGGAAAATGCAAAGGAGTATTGGCAAATTTTACAACTGCCATTAATGATTCTAAAAGAGAAAGGAAGCGGAATAAACCTCCCAAGTTTTATTTTAATACAACAGCAATTGATTCTATGTCAGTAAAGAGAATAGTAAGTCTTTTTCAGTCCCTTGCAATTAAAGATATTCCAACAGAAGATAGCCTTAAGGGCAAAAGATATGGAATATGTGATGGCACCGGATATGCAATAGAATATTGTAATTTAAAAACATATTCTTTGAAAAGTTATTCCAATCCTTGTGACCAAACTGACCTGCAAGGCACAAAAGAAATTTGTTCTTTAGTGGAAACAATCAGCAAGATGATATGTTTATATTTCAATTTTAACCAATTCATAGATACATTACCAAGCGGATGTTATCATGGCTATAGTATTGTTTGTATTTGCACCCAAAAAAATTGGTAATATGCTGTTTAAAGGTATATGTTATCTTTGTGCCTAATTAAAAAAACGCCCATGTCATTCCGCCTCATAAGAAACAGAACCCAGGATATAGCTGTAAAAGGATTAATAGCTACTGCTGTGGTTTGCGGAGTGATTACAATATTCATTCCCTGGTCTATCCGGGTAACATCTCCCTTCCTTTTGGTTTGGGTAATGGTATGGATTGTGGGTGCAAGCACAAATTCAAAATCATCTTCATGAAATTAATGAGATATATAGTAATTGCTGTTTTTTTTGTTGCCCCGTTGTTTGTAAATGCACAGGTGACGACTATAGTAACTGATACTTCTAAGCACAATCCAATTGTAAACGATACCTCAAAACATGCCCCTGTTGTAGTTTTTATTCCACCTCCTCCGGTGCCGGATAGCAATATCCATGTGTACCAGACGGCGACCATAAAAAATATGGACCAGAAGATATACGATTACCAGCGCTATTCCCATTGCACATCGCCCGGTTTCCGTGTTCAGGTTGATTTTAGCCAGGAACGTAACAGCATAAATAATACCAAGTCCAATTTCTCCTTAAAATATCCTTCAACGCCTTCTTACATTACCTATAAGCAACCTTATTTCAGGCTTAGCGCAGGCGATTTCAGAACCAGACTGGAGGCTGTAAGCTTCCTTAACAAAGTTAAGAAGGATTATCCCGGAGCATTTTTGGTTGCAGATAAAATTGCCCCACCACCACTTCAGTAATTGTAAATGCTAAGTTGTAAATGCTAAATGAAATTCATTAACAATTCACAATTTACAATTGAAAAATAAGACAAATCTCCCGCTGACAGAAACGGCATCGTATTACGATAATCTCGAGAAAATGGGAGTGCGGGAACTCCTTGTCAGTATTAATAAAGAAGACAAAACAGTGCCGCTTGCTATTGAAAAAGCAATTCCATCCATTGAGCGATTAGTGGTAAAAATTGTTTCAAAAATGAAACTAGGCGGACGATTGTTTTATATGGGTGCCGGCACCAGCGGACGCTTGGGAATAGTAGATGCCTCTGAATGCCCTCCAACATTTGGAGTTGCTCAGGGCCTTGTAATTGGGCTTATTGCAGGTGGCGATTCAGCTATCCGCAAAGCAGTAGAGTTTGCGGAAGACGATACCCAACAGGGCTGGAAAGATTTGAAAAAATATAAGATAACCACTAAAGATGTTGTAGTAGGAATTGCCGCCTCGGGCGCTACTCCTTATGTGGTAGGCGCTTTGGAGCAATGCCGGAAAAATAAAATACTTACGGGTTCTATAAGTTGTACGAGTAATGCACCGTTGTCGGCTGTTTCAGATAACCCGGTTGAGCTGTTAACAGGGCCTGAATTTGTAACAGGCAGTACCCGCATGAAAGCGGGAACAGCCCAGAAACTGGCGCTGAATATGATTTCTACGAGTGTGATGATACAGTTGGGAAGGGTGAAGGGCAATCGCATGGTAGATATGCAACTGTCTAACAACAAGCTGGTGAAAAGAGGCACGCGGATGATTATGAGCGAACTGGGTTTAAGTGCGGAAGTGGCGAAAAAAATGCTTTTGAAAGAAGGCAGTGTTCGCAAAGCAATTCAAATGGCTAATACCAAAAAACATAAATAACATGCTTTCAAATGCACAGTTAAAATTGGTAAAATCCCTGCATCAGAAAAAGAACAGGGAACAAATGCACCTCTTTGTTGCCGAAGGAAAGAAGATAGTGGATGAATTACTGGCTTCTGCTAAAATTGAGGTAGTGCATGTGTATGCTTCCGGAAATTATTTTGGAAATAAACCATTCACTAAAATTACGGAGGATGAGATGAAAAAAATCAGTGCGCTCACCTCCCCGCAAAATATACTGGCAGTTTGCCACGTACCGCAGGACAGTTTGGTGATGCCGGATTTGAATAAAGAACTTGTTTTAGTGCTGGATGATATTCGCGACCCGGGTAATCTTGGAACTATTATTCGTATCGCTGATTGGTTTGGCATCAAATCTGTTTTCTGTACAACAGAATGCGTGGATGCCTATAATCCAAAGGCAGTTCAGGCAAGCATGGGCTCAATTGCACGTGTAAATTTAGATTACAAAAACCTCCGGAGTATTTTGCAGGAGTGCAGAGAAAAAAGCATCCCGGTATATGGTGCAAAGCTGGATGGTGCTAATATTTTAAATGAACAACTAACGGCAAACGGAGTACTGATGATTGGAAATGAATCTACAGGTATCTCTGCTGAGTTGAGCAATTATATTACACATTCATTGAAAATACCTTCCTATAGTTCCTCCGGTGCTGAATCACTGAATGCCGCTATGGCAACAGCAATTTTGTGTACGGAGTTCAGAAGAAATGAATTGAAGGGAAATAAATAAGCGTATTATGAATAAACTGAAATTCCTTTTATTATTTCTCCTTCCTCTGGCGGCTTCTGCCCAACTGGATAAAATTAAGCAAGGGATGACCCGCGAAGAAATGAAACAGATTTTCCCGGCAATGCAACCCGATATTTCAGCAATGAGTTCATGGATTTATACGAACGATTCATTACAAGGGATTAAGGGCACCACAGAATATGTAATCAGGCAGGATACCGTTTTGAGGTATGCATTTAGCTCAAAATCTTTTGCCGGCCCCTGTAAAGAATATCCGAATGTGGATCAGTCCGGTTCACTAAGATTAATGAAAACTGCATTTGAACTAAGCGGCCGCTATACTACTTTGTTTGGGAAACCAATTTTTGCTATTGCGTACCCTTATTTGAGCAAAGACACTGCTGTTTCACATGATACAATCTATTTTGCAAGATGGAAAAAGGGTAACGATGAATTGAAAATAATTTTGAGCCACCCGGGAAAGAATAAACATTATGAGATGAATGCCCCTCTTCTAAATAAAGAGGAGCTTGAACCCGGTTGCAAGTATACATTGGAAGTAACATCTCTCGGGACAGGAACGACTTTTAAACAAACATGCGGAAACGGCATGACCGGACAGGAATTTAAAAACGCGCATCCAAATCTTTCAAATCAGGTAGAGAACCACCCCGATTCATGGATTGCGGAAGATACCGTTACTTCCCATTCAGGAAACTGGCGTTTTACATTTGAAGGGGATGCACTTGATTCATACTCGCTGGATATTTATGATGGTGCAGGTTACACGCACAAAAGTGACAGCGCTTATGTAATCCTTAGCAGAAAGGCCATTGCACTATACGGAGAGGCTAAGAAACTATACGGAAAAACGGATACCCTCATTAATAAGGTATTTACAAAATATCCGGGAAAGCATAGCAATATCTATCATCATACCGTCCATTTTGCAGCAGAATGGAAAATAAAGGATAAAAAACTATATGTCATATTTGATGAAAGTGCAGGAGGGAAACAATTTGATGCTATCTTTCATCTTATGCTTTATTATGGCCGCCCGATTATGGAGGAGTAAGTATGGCGTATCCTCTGAAACCTTGCTTATTAACATTTTTTAACAACGGCTTTTTTGAATAGCACCTAATTTTGGTGCGCTTTAAAAAAGAACAGTCCCCATTCATGGAAGTAGTAATTAAAAATCTTACTAAAAGATACAAAGGTTTCAAAGCCGTTGACAATATCAGTTTCCGCATAAACCAGGGGGAGGTGTTGGGCTTTTTAGGTCCTAATGGTGCCGGAAAGAGTACTACCATGAAGGTTATTACTACATATATAACACCGAGTGAAGGCGACGTGGAGGTAGGTGGTTATTCTGTTCGCACGCATCCGGAGGAAGTTAAAAAACTGATTGGGTATCTTCCTGAAAATAATCCGCTCTATCTGGATATGCCTGTTATGGATTACCTTGAATTTTCTGCACGCCTGCAAGGTGTTCCAAAGGATAAGGTTAATCAGCGGGTGCGTGAAATGCTCAAGGTTTGCGGCCTTGCCGGGGAAAAACATAAACTTATTGCAGAGCTTTCTAAGGGCTACCGCCAACGGGTGGGGCTTGCACATGCTATGATTCACGACCCACAGGTTCTTATTCTTGATGAACCTACCAGCGGCCTCGACCCGAACCAGATTATTGAAATACGTAAACTGATAAAGGATATTGGCAAACAAAAAACGGTGATACTAAGTACTCACATTTTACCTGAAGTGGAAGCTACCTGCGACCGTATTCTTATTATAAATAAAGGAAAAATTGTTGCTGATGGAACTCCGGAAACCTTGCGCAAACAGGCCAAAGGCAGGGAAGTAATCAACGTAAAAATCGAGGACGGAAGCACCGAGGATGTAAGGAATGCCCTTAAAGCCTTGCCCTCTGTGTTAGATGTAATTGTAATACACGGAAAGGAACACAGTTTTGAGGTACAGGGAGATAAATTTGCTGCACCCAAACGTGATATTTTTAAAATGTGTGTTGATAAAGGCTGGACACTTACCGAAATGGTTCCCTTCGAAACAAGCCTTGAAGATATTTTCCACGATTTAACTATAAATTAGAGATGAATCGCCCTGCATTAATAATAGCAAAAAAGGAACTGCGGATGTTTTTCGATTCGCTGGTTGCTTATATTTTGCTGATTGCTTTCCTTGGTTTTAGCGGGTTCTTCACATGGTTTTATGGCTCCGATATTTTTCTCACCAAACAGGCTAGCCTCGATTCTTTCTTCGATACATCTTACTGGACTTTATTTTTCTTTATTCCCGCACTCACCATGCGCTCTATAGCTGAAGAAAATAAAACCGGAACTATTGAACTCTTGCTTACTAAACCAATTTCTAACTGGCAGGTTTTGTGGGGTAAATTTTTAGCATGTCTTCTTCTGATTTTAATTGCCTTGCTTTGCACCATACCCTATATTATAACTATTGCCTGGCTTGGTAAAGGCAATTTAGATTTGGGCGTTGTATCCAACGGATACCTCGGCCTTTTATTGATGAGCGCGGCTTACATAAGCATCGGGATTTTTGCAAGCAGCATCACCGGCAACCAGGTAGTTGCTTTCCTGATTGCACTTTTCACCGGAATATTTTTCCATTGGGTGTTCGGCCTTGTTGGTGGCGGACTTACAGGAACTCCCGGCGAAATAATAAATTATATCGGCATGTCGGAACATTTCGATGGTATTAAGCGCGGACTGATTGACAGCCGCGACATTATTTATTTTGGAAGCATTATTTTCCTCGGATTAGTGTTGGCTGAAGTTTCACTTGCAAAACGTAATACAGCGGAATGAAAAAGCGTCAGAATTTAGCAACGGGAATTTTGTTGACTATAGCCATTGTGGTAGTCGCTAATGTGTTTTCATATTTTTATTTTTTCAGGATAGATTCTACCAAAGAAAGGCGATATACATTAAGCCCGGCCACCAAGGACATATTGAATTCGTTAACAAAACCTGTTACCATAACAGCATATTATACCGAAAATTCGATTCCTGCTATTTCCCGTGCCAGGTCCGATTTCAAAGATATTTTAATAGAATATGCTGCCCGTTCGGGAAATAAAGTGGTGTTTAATTTTGTGAATCCAAACAAAAGTGATAGCCTTGAAAAGACTGCTCAGCACAATGGAATAGCACCTTTCCCTGTGCAGGTACGCGAAAAGGATGAAATGAAAAGTGTGAAGGTTTACCTTGGCGCAGTTGTAAAAATGGGCGATAAAATGGATGTGCTTCCGCTTATTGATCCGAATGGTTCACTGGAATATGATTTATCAAACAGCATAAAAAAGCTCTCGATAGATAAAAAACCGTTGGTTGGTTTTTTAAGTGGCAATGGCGAACCGGCGCTTAACGAAATGCAGCAAGTTGATATGTCTCTTAGTGCACTTCATACAACGCAAGATTTAAGGTTGAATGATTCGTTACCAATTCCTTCAGAGTATAATACGATTACGCTCATAAATCCTAAAGATACGTTCCGCCATGGGCAACTAAGGCAACTCGATGCTTTTTTAGCAAGAGGCGGCCGGATGTTTATTGCCTACAGTGGCCTTAATTCTGATTTGAGGACAGGGACAGGTATGATGGATAATACTGGGTTAAGCCAATGGCTTGCCTCGAAAAACATCATGCTCGATAATAAATACATTATTGATGCCCGCTGCGGCAATATTGGTGTTCCGCAAAATTTGGGCGGTATGTCTTATAATGAGCAGGTGCCATTTCCATTTCTGCCTATCATAAGTAATTTTTCAAACCATCCTGTAAGTAAAGACCTCGGCTCCATATTATTTGGATTTGCAACAGATTTAAAATTCATTGGCGATACTAACAAAGTTAAATATACTCCCATCGCATTCACTTCCGATAAAACGGGACTAAAAAAAATACCTGTAACATTTGATATAGCACATAAATGGGAACAGGGTGAGTTTCCACTAGCTAACTTGGTTGTTGGAGCTGCATTTAATGGTATCGGAAGCCCTGACTCGCGGATTATTTTAGTTACAAACGGTGACTTTGCTGTGAACGGCAGTGGCAAGCAGGCAAGGAAACTTAATCCGGACAATGTAAATTTGGTTTCAAACTCGATTGACTGGCTTTCGGATAATACAGGCTTGCTTGACTTACGCAGCAAGGTGGTAAAATTTGTACCCATAAGGGATGTAAGCGACGGACAGAAAACCTTCCTGAAATATATGAATTTTTCACTGCCATTATTGTTGGTTATTTTTTATGGAATAATACGCATGCAGGTGAAGAAAAACCTGAGAAAAAGGAGAATGGAGGAGATTATATGATTAAGAAAATTGGAAATAAGGGACTATTGCTTATTTTATTCTTGCTGCTTGCAGCATTCTGTATATTCCGATATATAAGTAATAAGAGAGGGGAGAACACTTTTCAAACTGCCATCATTCCAAAGATAGATACCAATAAATTGAATGGGATGGTGATTTTTCCAAAGATGATGAATACGGCCGATAAACGGCCCATGGCTGAAAAATTGCTTCCGTTTATATTTACCAGAAAAGGAAAGGATTGGTATATTTCCCAAGGCGATGTTCGTTCGCGCACCGAGCCGCGTGCAGTAAATTATATGTTGAAGCAAATGGAATCCATAAGTCCGGACAGGCTTGGCACAAACGATCCGAAAGACTGGAAACAATACAACGTGAATGATTCGATGGGAACGCGCGTGGTTTTTCTGTATGATAAAGACACCGTGATGGATGTGATTGTCGGGCGGTTCTCCTATATCCCGCAACAGAAGCAGGCTATAAGCTATGTTCGCATTTCGGGGCAAAAGGAAGTGTACGCAGTAGATGGATTTCTTTCCATGAATATTGCGGAAGAATTCGATAACTGGAGGGATAAAAAAATTATGCCTTCGGACTATCCCTCATGGACCAAACTCACGTTCACTTACCCAGCCGATAGTGGCTTTGTGCTTAGTAAAGATAGTAATGAAGTGTGGACATTGGCTGATGGAACAAAGCCGGATGATGCAACTACAGTTAATAATATTAAAGAAATAAATAATCAGAATTACGGTGGTTTTATAAATAAGTTTGATACGAATGGCAAACAAGCATTATACACTTTAAGGGTAGAGGGCAGCGACTTTAAACCTGTGCTTTTAAAGGCGTATCCGGCGGATACGTTAAATAAATATGCAATTACATCTACATTAAATCCGGGCTCCTATTTCAGCGGAAATAAGAATGGATTGTTTGCTAAAATTTTCCGCAGCAAATCTTCATTCTTTAAGACTGCAGTTAAATCCGCGTCTGCTCCTGCCAAAAAAGGAAAGAAATAAGTTTTACTGTTTTATTGTTGATTACCCAATTGGGAAATCCTTACATTTATCCTTTTAATTATTGGTATAAATTTACCTATGGAAAACACCCGACCCGAACCCCTTAATGCAGGAATAAGGCTTGCATCAATGGCAATAGACCATTTCATAATGACGTTTATTGCTACGATGATTGCGATGCCATGTGTGTTCATCAGTGCTTTCGGAGCGATAAGAGACTCCATGCAGGTAGCAGATAGTTCCCCTTTTATATTTAAAGGATGGGTGATGTATGTATGCCTGATAGGCTTCGCGTTTTATTTTTGTAAAGACTGTATTCAGGGGCGCAGTATTGCAAAACGTATTCTACGGTTACAGGTTGTGAATAATAAAACGGGAGAGGTAGCCGGTCCGTTGAGGTGCTTTGTGCGGAATATTTTTTGCGTTCTCTGGTTTGTTGAATGGATTGTAGTATTGGTAAACCCGGAGCGGCGCATTGGTGATATGGTTGCCGGAACTAAAGTTGTTAAGTACGTGCCTCGGCAAGAACGGACAAAAGTAAATTTTCTGCAACTTATTCTAGCCCTCGCACTTGCTTATGGAGTTTTGCTTTTATTTATGCTCCCTGTTAATTCTTTTATGAATAGGATTGGGTCGCATATAAAGTATGAGAATACCTCTTATAATGTGCAGGAAAGCAATGCAACTGAAAAGCTTTTTGCAGATAGCCTTGGAGCTTATCTTACTGCTCATGTAAAGGTATATGATTCCATACCCAACAGGCCCGGGAAAAAATACGTACTGGTGGTTTTTGACCTTAAAAAAGACTATGTAGATGAGGAGAATGATTACAGTAAAATTAAGTCAATAACAGTGCCACTGCTTTATACTAAATTCCCGCGAAAGACATTTATTGGTCAGCTAAAATATGTCTATGAAACCGATTACAGTTGGACCTCAAAGTCGTTTCAGTTAGATTGGGAGGACGAGAAATAAATTTTTCTAATAATCCTTTTTAATCTTCACCCACCGGCATACATTCCTGAAGCCTGTATAGGCATCTTCAATGGATAAACTATCGTGCGGATACAGGTAATTAGGAATATAATGTTCATTCCATGCCCCGCCTAAAACAGCATTGTTCTCCGAGAGCCATTCCCTCACATTCCCTTCTAAATTATAGAGGGCATTATGGTATCCTGCAAACACAGGTATCATGGGATCATTCAGGAGGCTATCTCCATTGCAGGGTATAATGCTTTCCTGGATAAAAAAGTGCTTTTCACGGGCGTCGGCAGAATCGGAAAAATGCACTGCAAAAAGGAATTCGTCTCTTGAAGGAAGGCTGTATTCGGGATAATACTTAATGTTTGTATCCGGTGTAAGGTTATGATATTGCCCCGAAAAATATCGCTGAATAGTAAAACATGTATTTCTGTCAGCCGACGAATCCCAATTAAATTTCTTTAGCCGCACTAAAATATATTCCATTACACGGTCGCTTCTCCATTTGGAATAATTCCTTGCTTGTTTTTGCGAAACCCCAACTACCGGGTAATTCTGATATACAGGATGGCGGAAGTAATATCTTGCAAGTGAATAAAGGCATGTGTAGGGTGTTCGCATCCATACAAGCGTATCGGGTTCGGCATCTTTGTATTCTATCGATGTATCTCCGTATACATGGGATGTCCAGTATAGATATTCCCGGTAATCTGTATTGGTAACTTCTGTTTCATCGCAATACAGACTGTCACTAATTTTAATTGTTCCGGGTGGCCTTAATTGGCTGGTGTACTTTTTAGTGGTAAGGTGTAAAGGCGGATAGCAGGAATTTAATAAAATGCAAAATAATAGGATAACGTAACTCTTATAATTTGTTGAATTCAAGAGTCAAAGTTTTCCTTATTTCTGAATCGTTATTTTCCCTTCTCCAATAAGGTTTCCACCTTCATTCAACACCCTGTATAGGTAAACTCCGTTAGGTTGGTTGCTTAAATTAATGTTGAATGCTGGATTTTGAATATTGGATTGAGAATACACTTGCTCTCCCAAAACATTATAGATCTTAACATTCCTAATTCCTAATTTATAATTCCTAATTGACAAAGTAAACTCTCCGTTGCTAGGGTTTGGATATACTGATAACTGACCACTGGTAACTGACACCTTATGTATGGTTGTTGTTACTTTGGTTGTATCAAAACTATAAATAACGCCAACGTGATTTGTTCCACCCAAAGCAGTTGCACCATATAATACAGTTCCTGAAAGTGTCATTGAACCTTCCGGATTAGCACCCTGAGGTCCGCTGAAATCATATAAGTCTACATAGTTGTTACCCGCTGTATCAATTGAGAAAATACAACCGCTGTCGTTGAGTCCGCCATAGTAAGTAGTTCCGTAATAAACACTACCAATAATGGTAGGTGCGCCGCCTGCATATTCAGGTTGAGCGCCGTTTAATCCTGTAAAATCAAACATTCTTTTTGGGAAAAGTCCGGCGGTGTCAATAGAGAATAACATTCCATAACCTGCAGTGCCTCCATAAGCAGTTGCTCCAAACAGCATACCCGAAGAATAGGTTAAATTACCAAAAGGTTCGTAACCGCCCGGTGAGTTAAAGTCGAGAAGGTCTTTATAATTAAGGCCGCTGGAATCAATAGCATAAACTAAACCCAGTCCGTGAACTCCGCCAATTAAAGTAGTTCCATATAATTTAGGTCCTACAAGTGTTATGCCCAATGGGTATTCACCATTTGTGATATTAAAATCAAAGAGGTCTCTAAAGTTGCTGCCGCTTGTATCAATTGAAAAAATATTACCCACGCCATGTGCACCGCCATCTGCTACACCAAACAAAGTGCTTCCTGAAAGCAGCAATGCATTATATGGGTTTTTGCCATCCGGGCCGCTGAAATCATAAAGGTCCCTGTATCCTGCACCTGTAGTATCCAGAACAAAAACACAACCACTGTCGTGTGCGCCTCCGGCATTTGCTGTTCCGTAAATTAGGCCACCAACAAGGGTTAAAGGGCTATTAGGTTGTTTGCCATCAGGGCCTGAAAAATCATAGATATCTTTATAGTTCATACCGTTGGTATCAACAGAAAAGATGGAACCACTATCATGTGCGCCACCTAAATAGGCTGTTCCGTATAGCTTACCGTTCGAAAGTGTTAACGAACCAAAAGGCTCTGCACCGGTTGGAGGAGTAAAATTATAAAGGTCGGTGTATTGCGCCCCGCAATACTGCGGGATGAAAAATGATAGGGCGAAAGTGAAAAGTAAAATTGTAAATTTTTTCATGATGTTTTATTTTTATTGGGGAATCAGGATAAACAAAAGTATAAAAAAATGGAATATAGAAAGAATTGGCAGATTGTTTTATTCGTATACGGTTAATCAGAGTTCGCCTATCTCTTGTTTTCTATTTGCATGTCGGGCTCCGACTTCCGGCCCAAAAAACTAAAGTTCACTTCGCCATAAGTCCTTTGCTGTAGAAAATTAGGGTGCTCTGCAAAAGATGTTCTTTTGGAGTGCTCAATTACTAACCATCCCGCTTCCTTCAAAAGACTCCTTTCAAATACAAGTTGCGGGATGATAGGGTAGTGGGGGTATTCGTAGGGTGGGTCGCAGATAATAATGTCGAAAGGAGCCGAGTGACTTCTGAGAAAAGAGAGTGCATCACTTTTTACAGCTATTACATTCGTTAAGCCAAAATGCTTAATATTTTTCCTGACAAAATTGCAGCATCCATTGCTTATATCTACGGCTGTTACCTGTTTGCAACCTCTCGAGGCAAGTTCATACGTAAGGCTGCCCGTGCCGCAAAACAAATCGAGGGCTTCACACTCTTCCCAATTGAATCTGTTTTGTAAAATATTGAAAAGCCCCTGTTTGGCTTTGCCTGTAGTAGGACGAATGGGCAAGTATTTTGATGGCACAGCCCTGCCCTTTAAATCGCCTCCGCCTATATACATAGGTATTGCATAAATAGCGAATAGTAGCGCTGTTGGGCAATGCTTTCAAGCATACTGGAAAAAGTAAAACGTGAGATTTTATCAGCAATCCGCACGTTTTTCAAATATCTCCATGCAAGGTCGAACATCTCTGTTTTTTCCTGAATCTCCCCATAAAAAAAGCAGGGGCAATCTTCCGGTTTCAGTTTAAGTTCTTCATAAACCCATAGCAGGAAATAGGTAAAATCATTTGCCGTGTGAAAATTGTATCGGTTGTATAAAACCAGCTTGCCCGCCTGTAATGCAACAATATCCATATAGCCGGGAAAAACAAAAACATGCACCTGATTTCCGGTATTTCCTTTATGTAATGCAAGTAAGTATTCCACAAAAACAGAAGAGTGGTGACGCAAAACCGCTTGCGGATATTTTTCTTTCAGCAAAGTGTAATCATTCGAATCGACAGCATACACACTATAACAGTCATTGTTCTTTATGAAGTCTGAGCAAGGTGTTTCGCCGGGCTTGATAAGGTTTTGCTGTTTTAAGTAATCCCTTACCGAATCCTGGGAGAAGAAAGCGGAAGGTATCAGCATAGCGCTGTTATGTGTAAACACAACCGATGAACTGCTAAACGGATGATTGAGGATTTCCTCTTTTAAAATATGTTCTATCAGGCGCTTGGTATCCTTTTCATCGCGGCGGTTATAAGATGTCCAGGCAAGATATTGGTTGGTATCTTTATCAAGTATGGCGGCAAATAAATTTATCTCCCTCACTTCAACCGAGAGATGCAGGTTTTTATCCTTTAACGAAAACTTGTCTCCGGCAAACCTGTCGTTCTTACTCTTGTCGTATGATACTATTTTGATATTCGCCATTGTCCAAAATTACAAAAATAAGATATAAGAGATGGCTAATAATCGGAAAGACATTTATACTCACAACTAATGGCTCATATCTTATCACTCATATCTTATATCTATTACGATAATTCGCCTATTTTTGCCGCACTTTACCGCATGAAAAAGACTTTCATCACTAATCTTATTCTGGTTCTCACGCTCAACCTATCCATAAAACCATTTTGGATATTGGGGATTGACCGCGCCGTTCAAAACCAGGTTGGTAAGTTTGAATACGGGGTTTATTCCGCCCTGCTTAGCTTTACTTTTATATTCAGCATAATACTCGATTTGGGAATTACCAATTTCAACAACCGCAATATTGCCCAAAACACGCATTTGTTATCAAAGCATTTTTCGCGGATTGTAATACTTAAGCTTACGCTTGCCCTTGCTTACCTCGCTATCTGTGCCTTAGTCGGTTTCTCCATCGGTTACGATGCCCGCCGCATGAAGCTCCTGCTGATACTTTGTTTTATGATGTTCCTTGTTTCCTTTATCCTTTACTTGAGGTCGAACATCTCCGGAATGCATCTTTTCAAAACCGACAGTTTGCTTTCTGCAATGGACCGTATGATTGGAATAGCCATTTGCGCACCCTTTATCTGGGGACATTTTTTAGCGCATAACATAGATATAATGGATTATGTCTACATCCAGACTTCCGCTTATTTCCTTGTTGCTTTGATTGCATTTATTATAGTCGTGCGAAAGGCAGGCTTCATAAAATTTGAATGGACGCGGGCTTTCAGCCTGATGATTTTAAAGAAGAGTTTTCCGTTTGCCATATTGGTTATGCTTATGTCGTTCTATAACCGGATTGACCAGGTTATGCTTGAACGCTTAATGCACGACAACGGGGCCGAAACAGGGATTTACGCACAGGCTTTCCGTTTGCTGGATGCTACCAATATGATTGCCATGCTCGCGGCCGGATTACTACTACCCATTTTTGCACGTATGCTTAAATTAAAAGATTCGGTTGAGTCGTTGGTGAAGACCTCCTATACTTTGCTTTTTGCACTCGCCATTGTTATTGCAAGTGGATGCTGTTTTTATGCCGACGACATTATGCAAATGCTTTATAAAGGCTCATCTACTGATATAGCAGAGACCGCCATGGTCTTCCGTGTTCTGATGTGCTGCTTTATGGGCACAACCACACAATATGTGTTCGGCACATTGCTTACTGCCAATGGAAATCTTAAACAGATGAATATTATTGCCGCATGCGGAATGGCTGTAAACGTTACTGCCAATTTAATTTTGATTCCCCACTTCCATGCGCTGGGAGCTGCTATAACAAGCCTCATGACCCAACTCCTTGTTCCCGGATTGCAAATATTTGTAGCACAAAAAATATTCAAGTTTAACATCATCCCGAAAATGATGCTTACCCTGCTAATCTTTTTGGTGGGAGTGCTTGGTCTTGCCTTTTTCTCAACCCGCCTCACTTCCGGTATGCACCTCGACTGGAAAATTTCCTTCGTGGCATTTGTAGCCGCATCAGGGGTATGGGCGCTAACCGCTGGGGTTATTAATGTTAAATCATTGCTTAAGGCAGTTAAGCTTGGGTAGTGCCTTTGCCTTCTCCTTGTAAGAGAGGGTAGGGGGAGGTATTATTTCATATAGAACTAAAAGTGAAATATTTTATTTCTCCTACTGTAAGTAATAAATAAATTTGCTGCCCCATGAAAATTCCATATCCAACTTTTTATGTTTATATTATTAGTAATGTAGGGCATACTGTATTTTACATTGGCGTAACAAATAATATAAAAAGAAGAGCATTGGAACATAAAGAAGGAGTTGGTTCAGCTTTTACTTCAAAATATAATTTGAAATATTTATTATATTACGAGGAACTTGATGATATTAATAATGCGATTAAACGGGAAAAAAGCTTGAAGAATTGGCATAGGGATTGGAAAATTAATTTGATAAAAGAGAAAAATCCGGAAATGAAGCATTTGGCCCATGATTGGTTTACTAAAGAACAAATTGGAATTAATAAGAATGGAAAAGATGCCGAAACAAGTTCGGCATGACAGAATCGACTTTTAATGAGAGGGGGAAGGAAGGGCGGCGAAGCCGCCCTTCCTTCCCCCTTAACAAAAGCGAGTACCCGTGTCATGCCGAACTTGTTTCGGCATCAGTAACTCGTGAGAAATATTTACTGGTTGGAAAAAGTCGATGTTATTTAATGCAGAGCCTCGCAATTATAAAGGTTACATAATTCGGTAACGGATTTCCTATTTCTCCACCACCACCTTCCCGCTCCCCAACACACTCCCATCCTCCCTCAAAACCCTGTAAAAGTAAACCCCGTTTGGTTGACCTGAAAGGTCAATTGTTTTGTCATCCCCGCCTGTACCAGTTCGGGCAGGCTGAGTGGAGCGAAGGATCTGTTTTAGCACACGTTCCCCCATCACATTATAAATTTCCACTCCCGAAACCCGTCCGAACGATTCATCCGGGCGGGCATTTTCAGAATGATTAAACCTGATTGTGAAAATGCCGTGGGAGGGGTTAGGGGAGACATTTATTGAAGTGGAGATTGAGGTTAGGTTATCAATTCCTAAACCTAAATTTCTATAACTAAAAATAACACCATATCCATTAGCTCCACCCAGTTTAGTCATGCCATATAAAACATTACCTGAAGGAGTTAAATCCCCAACAGGGTTTGCGCCTTCCGGGTAACTGTTATTATTGAAATCAACCAGAACCCTGACATTATTTCCATTCGTATCTACTGTAAATACAACACCACTATCAGATGCCCCCCCTTGCAAAGTCATTCCATATAAATTACTTCCGATCAATATTACATCGCCTTGAGGATTATATCCATCATATCCATTGAAATTAAAAAGTACATTATATCCGGTCCCGTCAGTATCAATAGTAAATATATTTCCATCACTGAAATTCCGATCAGTCATACCGAATAACTTGCTTCCTGAAAGAATTAATGAACCAAAAGGTAGTCCGCCATCTGAAACATTAAAATTAAGGAGGTCCCTATAACCATTTCCATTCGTATCAATGGAGAAAATACAACCATTATTTATTGTTCCACCCTGATAAGTCATCCCAAATAATTTTCCCTTGGAAAAGGTTAGTGAACCATAGGGGTACGCTCCATTAGTATCATTAAAATCAAGAAGGTCTTTGTACCCACTGCCATCAGTATCAATAGAAAAAATATTGCCCATTCCATTTAATCCCCCATAAAGAGTCATTCCGTATAATACTTTTCCCGACAATGTTACGTTTCCAACTGGGTTTTGTCCATTTGTTCCACCGCAGAAATCAAAAATGTCTTTATATCCATTACCATCAGTATCAATCATAAAAATACAGCCTTTATAACAGGCTCCTCCAATCTGGGTCATTCCAAATAACCTCTTTCCGAAAAGGGTTAGTGAGCCTTCCGGGAAAGCGCCATTCACGCCATTAAAATCCAGGATGTCTTTATACCGTTTACCATTCGTATCAATAGAGAAAACACAACCGCTATCATGAAGCCCTCCATCTAAGGTCATTCCATACATTGTCTTTCCATTTATCCTTAATGACCCTAACGGAGCTGCCCCGGATATACCATTAAAATCATGGATGTCTTTATATTGTGCCTTACCTGTTCCAATTCCCAAACACAGAAATGATAGGATTAATAGGTTGAGTTTTTTCATGCAGTTTAAATTTTATCAAAAATAAAAATTAAACACGACTTGTCAAACCACACTTATTATATAGTGGGTTTGGCTTATTAAATGGTACGTTTTTGGACTTAAACGGTATTATACACCCAATTTCCCCTTCCCACCTTTACACTTTACACTACAACTTTACACACGTTAATTATTAAGTATTTAATAACCAATTAATTATGTTTATTTTGCGCATTGCTTTAAAACCTACAAAAGTGTAAGAAAGTGTCAAATATAAATTGGTAAATAGCACAAAACCAAGCAAAACCGGTAATGAGTTTTACATAACTGCCAGTCGGGCTTCGACCGCTCATTTGGTTAATTAATTAAATATCTTACTTTTGCCAACTTAATAAGTTTTCAGTATTCAGTGGTCAGTAGTCAGGTATTGTTATCGTTTAACAGTAACAACCAACAACTGACCACTGATTACTGACCACTGACCACTAAACTATGACTGACGAAAACAAGCCTCCCTATTTTGATTCAGGCAACCTGTTGACCTTTGTTTTGAGCCGTTGGAAACCCTTACTGGTTATTACGGTATTGGCAATTATTGGCTCGGCTATTATCTCATTTGAATTGCCTGAAAAATACAAGGCGACCACAACTATTTTCCCTACACAAAACAACAACCTGTCGAGGGCATTTTTATCAGAAACAGCAGGCGAATCAAAGGACTTCCTTGCATTTGGCGAAGACCAGAATGCAGAAGCTATGTTGCAAGTACTTAAGTCTGACGACCTGATGTATGCGCTCGAAAAGAAGTTCGACCTTTTTCATCATTATAATATTGCCGATAAATGGGACCGCCTCTATTTATTGAAAGGCGATTACGGAGATTTGTTTGTTTACGATATTACCCAGTACGAATCAATAGAAGTGAGTGTGTATGACCAGGACCCTAAACTGGCTGCCCGCATGGCTAATGAAGCTGTTCACCTTGCCGATTCACTTTACCAGCACATTATTAAACAACGTTCGTGGGCTGCATATAAAGTGGCCAAAGCCCAATATGATTCTGCTATGGCAATTGCCAACCATTTGGAAGACTCTATGAATTTTTACCGCAGTCAGGGCATAATTTCATGGGATTATCAAGTGAAAGAATTAACTACCGGTTATGCCGATGCAGTGGTAAAAGGGAATGCAGAGGCAGCTAAGCAATTGGCTGAGAAATTGAAAACCTTCCAGACTTATGGAAAAGGCTACTGGGTTATTGCTAACGAACTCGAAAACAATTTTAAGTGGTTGAAACAAGTAAAGGAATCATATATGCAGGCAAAAGTAAATGCCGAGCAATCTATTCCATCCTTTTTTGTTGCCGATAAAGCAATTGCTGCCGACCGCAAAACCTATCCTATACGCGGATTGGTTGTAGCCGGCGGAACCATGGCTGCCTTATTCTTCTCGCTCCTCTTGCTTTTGATAATGAACCGCCTGAAAGCTGTAAAAAAAAAATAAAAATGGAGGGCTTTGAAAGCATGGGCTTACTTCAATGGGTATACAGGCATCTCAAGCCAATACTTGTAGTTCAGGTTATTGCCCTGGTGCTTGCTATTATTTTTTCATCCCAGTATTTTCTTCCTAAAGAGTATAAATCATTTACAAGGGTGTATCCTTATAATATGTCGGAGTACTCGCACGAACTTCCGTCTGAACAGATGATTGAGTTTCTCAATTCAACCGACATAAAAAATCAGGTAATTCAACGCTTCAACCTTGTTAAGCACTATGAAATAAAGGACGACGGGAAGCCTTATTTCGATAAGCTATACACCATGTACGACCATAATGTGGTGGTAAGGCCAACCGAGTTTGGTGCTGTTGAAGTTACTGTATACGATATAAGCCCTGATACTGCTTTTGCAATGGTGAAAGGTATCCTGGAGATATTAAATCAAAAAGTACACGAGATTCAAAAAGAAAAATCGCAGGAAGTAGCGGGCATGTTAAAAATGGCGCTTGATACTAAAAAGCATCAGATTGATTCGATGTCGGTTCTTTCAAAAGATTTAAGTTCGAAGTATGGTCTGCTGGAATATGAAAGCCAGACAAGGGAAGTATCAAGGGCGTATTATCAGGCGTTGGCATCGAAAGGTTCAAAGCAGTTTGATGAGATTGCCCAACAGAAGAAAAATCTGGAGGACCATGGAATTGAATTCCGCGAAGTAAACCAGCATATAGAAAAAGCGGTTAACGAGTACAATGATGTACTGGCGAAATACGATGAAGCAATAAAGGATGTGAACAAAAAGCTAACTTACTGGAACATGGTTAGCGCACCCTTCAAACCGGATACCTATTGTTATCCTATGCGTACGCTTATTATTCTGGGCACTTGCTTCGCAGCTTTTATATTTTCTATTCTCGCAATGAGAAGCGCAGAGAAAATGAGGCATTAAAAATCTTACGTCGTGCTAAGAAGAAAAGACATAGTAATTTTCTACATCATAAGTGTTCTCTTCGTTGGGCTTGATTTATTATTGATATTTTTAAGGATTAACGCAGTGGCTGCCCTACTACCACTGGTGGCATTAATTGTTTACTGGGCCTTGTTTTCGCTCGACAAATTAATGTTGTTTATTGTTTTCTGTACGCCCTTATCCATTAATATTTTCCAGGTTCCCGGTTTGGGTTTAGGGCAAATTGGAGTAGGGATGGCACTTCCAACCGAGCCAATCATGTTCGGCATAATGCTGCTTTTCTTTATGCACATTGCTTATTCGGGCTACGATAAAAAAATTATCCGCCATCCGGTTACCATCATGATAACGCTCAGCCTTCTCTGGATGCTCGTTACATGCTTCACCAGTACCATGTACTTTGTTTCCTTTAAATACCTGTTGGAACGTTGCTGGGGGGTAATCACTTTTTTCTTCCTTGGGATATTACTTTTCAAAAAAATAAAAAATATTTATGCATTTAACTGGCTTTATGTTGCAGGTTTTACCGTTGTAATTATTTACACTTTTATAAGGCATTACCATACCCACTTTTCAGAAAAAGGAGCACACATAGCAGTAACACCTTTTTATAATGACCATACAGCCTATGGTGCACTGCTTGCCATGTTTTTACCTATTCTTGGAGGCTTATGCCTGATAAAGAAATTCGGACCTAATGCACGAATGGGCGCATTTGTTTTGTTTCTTTTCTTCCTTGCAGCGCTTGCGTTTTCCTTTAGCCGTGCGGCTTGGCTCAGTACCGTAGCCGCCATAGTGCTATTAGGGTTAATGCTTTTCAGAGTGCAGTTGAAATGGATTTTAGCAGGTTTTTTTGTTGGGATTTGCCTGTTTTTTGCCTACCAAACCAGCATTATTATGAAGTTGCAACGTAACACCACAGACGTTTCGCAGGACATTGGAAAAGAAATTCAATCTATTTCAAACATATCATCCGATGCATCAAACCGTGAACGTTTAAACCGTTGGAGTTGTGCTTACCGCATGTGGCGTGATAAACCGATGTTTGGCTATGGGCCGGGTACGTATATGTTTAAGTATGCACCTTATCAGCTTTCTTATATGCGGACCATTATTAGTACCAACGAAGCTAATGGGGGAAATGCCCATAATGAGTATCTGGGGCCTCTTGCCGAAGAAGGGGTATTGGGAATGTTGCTTGTTGTGGCAATCGCATTTTCGGTAATAACCCTAGCATTCCGTTTGTATTATAATTTGAAGGATAGGGATATGCGCATTTTAGTAATAAGTATACTGCTTGGCCTTGCAACCTACTTTGTTCATGGACTTATGAATAACTTTTTAGATACCGACAAAGCTGCGGTTCCCTTCTGGGGATTTATAGGGATGCTTGTAGCTATTGATATAACTTCCAAAAAGGAAGATTTTATTGAGAAACCAGTAAAGGTTATAACTCCAGCAAATTAGCCTTGGTCGGATTTCAATAATTGCCGGTCGGGCTCCGACTAGCGTTGCTTTACTCTGCCGCTTAGTATTATAGGAAGCATCCAGTTAACCGTAATCCGAAGGGGTTTTATTCCATCTAATCTATTTTTCTCGAGGGGCTTATTATAACCTACTGCCACGGTTAAAAAACCGGATAACGTGAGCCCTGCCTCGGGAGTGGCATAAAAAATGTTTCTTGTCCTGACCATATAATCTTCAATATTAACCCGAAGGCACACATATCCTAAATCAACTTCCGATGAAAACTTGGGGGCCCATAATTCCTGCTTGTTCGATGGTATCCCTTTTGGAAGAACAAGGTTAAACTCGGTTCCGAGTTTTATACTTGCAAGTATGGTTCGCCCGTAATGCCGGTTTACATAATGAATATCGAAAACATGGCATAGTTCAAATTCTCCCCGGAAAGTCGGTTGCCAAAGCCCACTGATAACAGGCACTATGCTAAAGCGCTGCCCTTTTACCCTTACAGTGCCTCCGGCAAAAGAAAAAAGGGAATCAAGCAGGAATAAAAAGAGAATAAGCCTTTTCATGAGGTAAAGGTAAAGCTAATCCTTACCCACATGAAAAGGCTGAAATAAAACTTATAAGTTTTTCAAATGTCTTGCTGGCTACTTTTGAATAATTAGTTTTCCTTCGCGTATCAAACTGCCATTTTCTTTTGTAATGCGATATAAATAAATTCCATTTGGTTGTTTACTTAAGTCCATGACTTTGTAATCCCCGCCTGTTCCGGTTAGGGCAGGCTGAGTAGAAGGAAGGATCTCAGTTATTATGGGCTGTCCGAGTATATTATAAACTTCTATTTTTTGCGGCTCCGCCATATCTGCAGTATGACTGAATGCGATGGTGAAAACCCCATTACTTGGATTGGGATAAACTGTCAATTGTTCATTGTCCATTGTCAATTGATTTGTTCCCGAAGTTAAATTAATAGTTACGCAATCGGTAAAAATGCAATTGTGATTATCCCTTATTATGCAGCAATAGGTTCCCGCACACTGGCCTTTAATTGTATCAGTAGTTTGATTGCCAGTAACCCAATGATAGGTATAAGGCGGTGTTCCTCCGTTTCCAACAAGTACTGCAATACCATTGCAACTTCCATTATCCGCAACCGAATCATGTATAGTTGTCAATACAGAAGGCTCAGTAATTACAGTAGATGCTGTTGCAGAATTTCCACAGGAATCAGTAACTGTAATAGTGTAGGTTCCCGCAGTTACTCCCACTGTGTTTATACCTGTACCGCCGGCTCCGCTCCATAAATAGGTATATGGCCTGGTTCCATCGCTTGGAATGGATCCTGCATGTCCGTCGGCATAGCCGTTGCAATTTACATCGTTACTTGTATTGGCAGTTACAGTAAGTGGGTTGGGTTCTGATAAGGTAACTGTTCCGGTGCCTGTGCAACCATGACTATCGGTAACAGTAATAGTATATGTTCCGGCACTTAATCCATTTTGGGTTTGGTTGGTGCCTCCGCCCGGAGTCCAGGAATAGGTGTATGCACCGGTGCCACCTGTTGGGATTGCATCGGCGACACCATTGTTTCCTCCGTTGCAACTTACATTCGATACCACATTTGCGTTTGGAACTATAGCATTGGGTTCTGTAATTGTAGTTGATGCGGTTGCTGAATTTCCGCAGGAATCAGTGACAGTTATGGTATAAGTTCCGGCAGTTACACCAAGTGAGTTTGCATTGGTGCCTCCCGCGCCGCTCCACAAATAGGTGTAAGGCTTAGTACCATTACTTGGAGTAGCGGTTGCGTGTCCGTCGGCATTGCCGTTGCAAAATGCATCGTTAGTTGTATTGGCAGTTACAGTAAGCGCATTAGGTTCGGTAATAGTTACAGTTCCAACATCAGAACATCCGGCATTATCAAAAACTATTACGGTGTATGTTCCGGCAGAAAGATTGGAAATTATATTGGTAGTGCCTCCACCGGGTGACCAGCTATAGGTATACGGCGTGGTTCCACCTGCAGGAGTTGCCAGGGCAATTCCATTATTACCGCCATTGCAGCTCACGTTTTCCATGGCAGTGGTTCCTAATGTTAATGTGCAAAGCGGGTTACTATATTTAAAAATAACCCCTGCATTATTTGGATTACCCTGGGTGGTAAAACCATAAAGCGAATTCCCAATTGGGGATAAGCTACCATTGGGTAATGCTGCGGTTACACCATCAAAATCATATACATCAGTAAATCCGCTACCGGTACTATCTACTGCAAATATATTTCCCTTTCCAGGCCCGCCACCGTTTGATGTCATACCATAAAGTGTACCTCCTAAAAGGGTTAATGCGCCGCCACCGGGGAATGCTCCATCCGGGCCGTTAAAATCATGCAGGTCCTTGAAGTTGTTTCCGGTAGTATCTATTGAAAAAACATTACCATCTCCTATTCCTCCGTAAAAGGTCATTCCAAATAATTGAGTTCCCGAAATAATTAAGCTGCCATAAGGAATGTAACCATTTGGAAAAATAAAATCCCACAACTCTTTAATGTTGTTCCCGGCAGTATCCACTGTAAATATATTTCCTTCACCGGAAATACCTCCTTTATATGTCATTCCGAATAGCTTACTGCCTGAAAGTGTCAAATCGCCATAAGGGGTCATTCCGTTAGTCCCGTTTAAATCCAAAAGGTCTTTATAGTTATTTCCATCCGTATCAATTGCAAAAACATTACCGACACCATTTATTCCACCAATTGAAGTCATACCATATAGGCGTTTGCCGGAAATAATTAAAGAGCCGTATGGCGCCTCACCATCCAAGCCGTCGAAGTCGTGCATATCTTTATAATTGTTGCCGTCGGTATCAATGGAAAAAATAACTCCATAAGTATAGGCACCACCGGCTAATGTCATTCCGTATAAATGCTTTCCGGAACGCGCAACTGCGCCTTGAGGGCTAGAACCATTTGAACCGTTAAAATCAAGCAGGTCTTTGTAGTTGCTGCCATCGGTATCAACCGAGAAAATATTACCCTGTGCGTATGCACCACCTTTGCTGGTCATCCCGTACAAGTGCTTTCCATAACTTATTAATGAGCCATTGGGACCCGCCCCATTAGCATTTCCAATAGAGCCGGTGTCATTAAAATTCCAAACCGTATGGTATTGTGCGCTGCACAAAGTGAAGAGCTAAGAACTAAAAGTGAAATACAAAGTAGTTTTCTCATAAATTTGATTTTTAATGGCGTTAAAATTTGGTCAAAGATACTTTTATTTTGAAATAAATAAATTCACGCGAATAACCTTATAATTCATAACTCATAATTCATAACTTATAACTCTGCCTTTTTTACTAACTTTGCCCCCACAAAATATTAAACCCAATGGCATACGATTTAGACATGATTAAGAAGGTTTATGAAAACCTACCAGAACGCATTGCATCTGCCCGCAAATTGCTCGGCAGGCCTATGACTTTTACCGAAAAAATATTATATTCTCACTTATCGGGTAATTTGCCTCCCGGCCCTTGCAAGCGCGGGGTTGATTACGTTGATTTTCAACCGGACCGTGTTGGTATGCAAGATGCTACCGCTCAAATGGCTTTATTGCAGTTTATGCAGGCAGGACGCAGCAAAGTGGCTGTGCCAAGTACCGTACATTGCGACCACCTAATCCAGGCGGATATGGGTGCCAAAGCTGACTTGGATACTGCTAACAAAAAGAATAAGGAAGTATATGATTTTCTGGCCTCTGTATCCAACAAATATGGTATCGGTTTCTGGAAACCGGGTGCAGGTATCATTCACCAGGTAATTCTGGAAAACTATGCATTTCCCGGAGGGATGATGATTGGAACGGACTCCCACACCCCAAATGCGGGCGGACTTGGTATGGTTGCTATTGGTGTTGGCGGTGCCGATGCCTGCGACGTAATGGCAGGGTTGCCATGGGAGCTTAAATTCCCTCAACTTATCGGCGTAAAACTCACCGGTAAAATGAGTGGCTGGACATCCGCTAAAGATGTAATATTAAAAGTAGCAGGAATACTTACGGTAAAAGGTGGAACTGACCGCATTGTAGAATATTTCGGACCGGGTGCTGAAGCTATTTCATGCACAGGAAAAGGAACTATCTGCAACATGGGTGCAGAAATCGGGGCTACAACTTCTATCTTTACCTATGATAAGAAGATGGGCGACTATTTAAGGTCGACCGACCGTGCTGATTTGGCTGCCATGGCAGATGCTGTTGCCGAACATTTAACCGGAGATAAAGAAGCCTACGCTTCTCCTGAGAAATACTTCGACCAGGTTATTGAAATCAATCTGGATGAACTGGAACCTTATGTTAATGGCCCTTATACACCGGATCTTGCCTGGCCAATTTCTAAATTTGCACAAGCAGTTAAGGATAATGGCTGGCCTGCTGAACTGGAAGTTGGACTGATTGGTTCCTGCACCAACTCTTCGTACGAAGATATTGGCAGAGCCTCATCACTGGCTAAGTTCGCTGTTGAAAACGGCTTGAAAGCAAAGTCTGAATATACAGTTACCCCCGGCTCCGAACAGGTACGTTACACCGTTGAACGCGATGGCTACCTTACATGGTTCGAAAAGATGGGTGGCGTAGTATTGGCAAATGCCTGTGGTCCTTGCATAGGACAATGGGCGCGCCACACAAACAACCCTGAAAAGAAGAACTCTATTATTACCTCATTCAACCGCAACTTTGCAAAGCGGAATGACGGTAACCCCAATACTCATGCTTTTGTTTCCTCACCCGAAATAGTTACTGCACTTGCTATTGCAGGTGATTTGACTTTTAATCCGCTTACTGATTCGCTTACCAATGATAAAGGTGAATCAGTAAGATTGCCAGAACCGAAAGGAGAGGAATTACCATCGAAAGGATTTGATGTAAAAGACAGAGGCTACCAGGAACCTGCTAAAGACGGTAGTACTGTTCAGGTTTTGGTATCACCCGATTCACAGCGCCTGCAACTACTCGATCCGTTTTCAGCATGGGAAGGTATTGATTTGAAGAACTTGCGTTTGCTTATCAAAGTAAAAGGAAAATGTACAACCGACCATATCTCAATGGCTGGCCCATGGCTCAAATTCCGTGGACACCTTGATAATATTTCGAATAACATGCTGATTGGTGCGCTTAATATTTTCAATGGTAAAACAGATTCCGTTAAGAATGTTTTAACAGGTGAATATGGTTCAGTTCCTGCGGTGCAAAGGGAATACAAAGCTGCTAATATTGGCACTGTAGTAGTAGGCGATGAAAACTATGGCGAAGGAAGTTCACGTGAACATGCAGCCATGGAGCCCCGTTTCCTGGGTGTGCGTGTAATACTGGTGAAATCATTTGCACGTATCCACGAAACCAATCTGAAGAAACAGGGTATGCTGGCGGTAACTTTTGCCGATAAAGCCGATTACGACAAGATTCGCGAAGACGATAGTATTGAAGTAAACGGATTAACCTCCTTTACCCCGGGAGTTCAGTTGACAATGGTATTAAACCACGCTGACGGAACAACAGATTCGATAAAATTAAATCACAGTTATAACGAAAACCAGATAGAATGGTTTAAGGCAGGCGGTGCGCTTAATATTATCCGGTCGCAGGTAAAAGCGTAGGCTAGTTATAAGTTATGAGTTATAAGTTAATTACGAATTTGAGTCAAGGGTTAATGGGCATAACTTATAACTAATAACTTATAACCAATGTTGATACGTATAGTAAAGATGGAGTTTCAACAAGAGAAGGTTAATACTTTCCTTGAACTGTTCAGCATTACCCGGGATAAAATAGCCAATTTTGACGGATGTTTGGGTGTAGACCTTCTTCAGACTGTTGATAACGAAAATTTATTTTTTACGTATAGCAGATGGAATTCGGAATTGGATTTGGAGAACTATCGCTCATCAGACCTGTTTAAAGATACCTGGGCCAAAACAAAAGTGATGTTCAGCAATAAACCTGAAGCATGGAGTTTAACCCAATTATAAATTAGGAACGGCGAAGCCCTCATGAGTTCAAATAAAAAAAATAAGTGAGGCACGAATAATTAGGAATCAATGGTGGAAAAAAATAAAGATTCAGAAAAACATTCAGCGGATATATCCGAGGAAAAACTGAATGCTTTATTTGAACTTACCAAGTCCATCAACCTGAATGCCTCCATCGATGAACTTCTCGGTATTTACCGGGAAATACTGGAAGAAAAGTTAAGCATAGGCCGTCTGATGTTGCTTAGTTACGACGCTCAGTGGCGATGCATTCTTAGTTATGGTATTCCCACCGACAGCCTGGAGTTTGCATTTGAAAGAGCCAAAGGATATTCTAATTTAAAAGAGATAACGCAGGTGCATAAAGATGCCTGGCCTGAAGGATTTGACCTTGACATTGTAGTACCGGTGAATCATAAAGACGATGCACTTGCATTTGTTTTTCTTGGCGACCTGCAGGAAGGCAAGCATGGCGCAGGCTCTGCACTTAAGCACTTGCCCTATATTCAAACAATAACCAATATATTGGTGGTGGCCATTGAAAATAAAAAACTGGCCAAAGAAAATATCCATCAGACTTTATTAAAGCATGAACTGGACCTTGCCAAAGAGATCCAGTCTATTCTGGTGCCCTCTGTTTTGCCCCATACCGACGAGCTTGATGTGGCAGCCTACTACCTGCCTTACCATGAGATTAGCGGCGATTATTATGATTTCATTCCGTTAAACGAAAGTGAATTTGCTTTTTGTATTGCAGATGTTTCCGGAAAAGGTGTGGCTGCGGCATTACTTATGAGCAACTTCCAGGCCAGCCTTCATGCACAAATTGAACAAACGAGTTCGTTAACTGAATTGGTTACCCGCCTCAATAAAAACGTAATGGACACTGCACGCGGTGAAAGCTTCATCACTTTCTTTATAGCGAAATTCAATCGGCTTACACAAACATTGCATTATGTAAATGCCGGGCATTATCCACCTATACTTTTTATGGAGAACACCGTGAATATGCTTAAATCCGGAGGGCCTGCGCTGGGTATGTTGCCTGAGATTCCTTATTTAAAAGAAGGAATTATTGCTATAACCCCTCCTGCATCTTTCCTTGCATATACCGATGGAATTACCGAGCTGGAAAATGATCAGCAGGAAGAATTCAGTATTGAAAAATTGCGCGACCTGTTTATCTCGCTTACCAATGCTGGGCTAACGGCCAAACAGACGAACGATAGAATCTCATCTGCACTTGCTACTTATAAAGGAAGGAAAAAATATCTGGATGATATTACCCTGTTGTGTTTGCGCGTTTTAAAGCGCTCACAGCTTCCGCTGTTTCATCAGGGATAAAATAAATTGACCCTGTAGTCGATTTTTTAATATTTCAAAAATTTATTTGGCTCATGTTTTTTGTAAACTAATTTCATTATCTTTATAGTGTTATAAGTTTATTCACCGGAATTAACCTCCCAAGAATTCTATGAAAAGAGCACTACTTCTGTTATTTGGTTTATCAATTTTCTGTTTTGGTAAAGTAGTTGCTCAAAACTATGTACTATACGGCACAACCTTGAATGGAGGCTCATCTACTTATGGTACAATTTTCGAGTATAATATAAACACCGGATATCAAAATGTGTTGTTAAACTATACCGGTTCTTTAAACGGAGCTCACCCTTATGGGGATATAATTCCCGATTCAGGAAGAGGTTTATTTTATGGAATGACAAACTCCGGTGGGAAATATAATGAAGGTGTTTTATTTGATTTTAATAATTGTAACGGGGAAACAGGCGTAATTAATTTTAAAAGCAATGTTACTCCTTATTTTCCTTATGGGAATTTAGTATACGACACACTCAGGCATATTTTTTATGGGATGACTTCTTCGGGAGGAAATGGTAATATGGGTGTGATATTTAGTTTTAATCCCATCACAAATATTTTCATGGATGTTTTTGATTTTAATGGATTCAATGGTTCAACGCCGCTGGGAACATTGGCTCTTGACCCCGTGAATGGACTTTACTATGGTATGACTTATAGTGGAGGAGTGGGTAATGGTGGTACTATATTTACATTTGATCCGAACACAAATGCTGAATCAGTTGTTCTTAATTTTAGTTCAACTTGTTGTGGAGGTGGTCCGTATGGCAGCCTTACATGGGACCCGGCTGATAGTATGTTTGGTGGCATGAATTCTCCAAAAACCGCCAACGGTGGAAATCTGTTTTATTTCAACCCCAAAACAAACACTTATAATATTTATACTAGTTTCAGGTGCATATGGGGGGAAAGCCCTTATGGCAGTTTAACGTATGACCCTGTTAATAAAAGATTATATGGTATGACTACTGACGGGCCTTGTAGCAATCATGGAAATATTTTTTGGTATATACCTACACCAGCAAATTGGGGGAGTGTTTTTAATTTGAATGGAACAACTCAAGGGTCACAACCATATGGAAGTTTAACCTGGGATCCTTCCACCGGACTTTTTTATTCAGTTACAAGGGCAGGTGGAACAAATGATTCCGGGGTAATGTTTAGTATTAATCCTATTACGAATGCTCAAACAGTATTAGTAAATTTTAATAAAGCAAATGGCGCAATGCCGTTAGGAGAGTTGATGTATGACCCTGCCACAAAAATGCTTTATGGAATGACTTTTTATGGTGGAACAAACAATAAAGGGGTACTTTATAAATATAATCCTTATACAAACACAGAGACTGTACTTTTGAATTTTAATGGTACTAATGGTGCTAATCCTTACGCCGATTTGACTTATCTTCCAACGAATGGAATGCTTTATGGAATGACACTTAATGGCGGTACCTATAATAAAGGAACGTTGTTTCAATTTGATACTACTACAAACACTGAAACTGTTCTGACTAATTTGGGACAGATTGATTCAAACGAGTATGCTCCATTTGGAAATCTTTCCTACGACCCATTTAATGGTAATTACTATGGGTTGGCATCAAAAGGCGGAATAAATAGTCACGGTGCATTATTTAGTTT
>CAIUPO010000036.1 GCA_903901055.1 uncultured Bacteroidota bacterium | reverse complement strand
TTTTACATTCACTGTTTTAGAAGAAACAATACTATCGCGCATAGGTGATGGTTGGTGCAGTCCTACGGTATGCTGTGCCTGGCAACCATTGGCATCAGTAACAGTTACTGTATAAACACCAGCTGTTAATCCGCTCATAGAGCCACTGGTGCTTGTAGGGCCACTGTTCCAGCTATAGTTATAAGGTGTAGTTCCTCCCCATCCTTGCACAGTGCCTGCTCCATTGCTTCCTCCGTGACAGGTAATTTCTGTTTCACTGGTAACGGTTGCGGTTACGGCAGTAGATTGGGTAATGGTTATAGAGGCAGTTGCAGATGCTCCGCAATTATCATGTACCGTTACGGTATATGAACCTAAACTTAATATTGCACCGGTTGGATTAGATGTGGAAACTGTCGAAGTTCCATTTGACCATGAATAGGTATAAGGTGCAGTTCCACCTGCTGGAGTTGCTGATGCATTTCCACTACTACTGTTGCAATTTATACTTGTGGTTACACTTGCAGTTGTTGAAAGCGGTGTTGAAGGTTGCGATATTGTTATAGACCCTGTTCCACTGCATCCAGTATTATCTGTTACAGTTACGGTATAACTTCCTGCACTTAAAACCGCTCCTGTCGGATTTGAAGCAGATACAGTTGAAGTTCCATTTGACCATGAGTACGTATAAGGTGCTGTACCTCCCGCTTGATTTGCTGTAGCATTACCATTGTTTCCTCCCGGGCAACTTACATTAGCCAATGCCGTTGGGGTGGCAGTTACAGCAGCAGGCGCAGAAATTGTTACTGCGGCTGTTGCGGTTGCTCCGCAGTTATCAGAAACGGTTACCGTATAATTTCCTGCTGGTAATACAGCTCCTGTAGGATTAACAAATGAAACATCAGAAGTTCCGTTATTCCATACATATATATAAGGGGCTGTACCTCCACTTGGGCTTGCACTTGCATTACCAATACTTGAACAGGCCGTTGTATTTGCAACTACAGTAGCTGTAGTAACTAATACAGGTGGTTCAGTTACCGCTACAGTTGTACTTGCAGTTGTACCGCAGAAATCCGTAACAGTAATTGTGTATGTGTTGGCACTTAATGTGGAAATATTTAAAGTAGTCTCTCCATTCGGAGCCCATGAGTATGCATAAGGGCCCACACCTCCGCTTACAGTTGCATTAGCAGCACCATCGTTACCACCATTGCAGGTTACATTGGTGAAAGTAGGAACACTTGCAACCAGAACAGGCGGAGCAGAAATAGTAATGGTAGCAGCCGTTGTACAACTCAAGCCATCTGTTACTGTGCAGGTATATGTACCTGAGGGCACATTGGTAACAGTTGCATTCGTACCTAAGCCACCGCTCCATGAATAAGAGTAAGGAACTTGTCCGTTTGATGCACTTGCATCAACCGTATAGCTTGGGTTACAACCATTATTGATTAAGTTACCCGATAGAGAAAAATTATCATACCTGTCGTTTCCGGAGGCACCATTAGAACCGGTACCAAAGGCTATTCTTACAGCAAAATTCGGATTGTTATTTGTTGCAGCATCTGATCCGAAATGAATATGAACCGGTATCCATACACTGTTAACAGCATAGTTCATAGTATACGAGTTAATCGTGAATGTATCCATTGGTGCTGTAAGGTTATTCCAGGTAGTTCCATCCGTTGTATATTGAATTATATTGGTCTGTGCTCCTGCTGCAGTTGATTGAACTGCATAAGCCAATGTTACATTCGAATACCCGGTTGATGGCATATATAAATACATGTATGCATTTTTACTTGGGTTCCTCACTCTTACGTATATATTACCGAAAGCACTATCATTACCTAATGATGAAACTACAGCAGGATCTCCGTCAACACCGTTGTTGAGGTCGTTGAAAAATGCTCCGCCTGCACCATTATCCATTATACTATCGCGTGTGCCACAGCCCGGTTGAATAGCTGCAGGACGTGAATAAACAATTTTAGCTGTGCTGCTTGGTAATACTGAATAATCAGGAGGCAATGGATTTGCGCTGTTGCCGAGGCTGTCTCCTGCACCACCGCCTAAAGGCAAAGTGTTGTTAAAATCCCAGTAATGAATTACTGCATAAGGACCTACACCGGTTACCGTTGCAGATAAAGGCGTTATACTTGAAATAGTAGTAGTAGTGCTTGTTGAGCAACCTGTATTATCACTCATGGTTACAGTATATGTTGCAGCAGTTAAATTCGATGCAGTAGGATTGTTTCCTCCAGATGGAGCCCATGTGAAAGTGTAAGGTAAATTTCCGCCGCTTCCGCTTGCTGTTGCACTTCCCAGGTTACATTCCGTATTGGTAGAAGAAGTAATTGTAACAACCGGAATAGATGAAGGAGCTGTAATAGTTACGGTAGCTGATGCCGAGCAATTGCTTGCATCATGCACTGTGATAGTATATGTTCCGCCACCAAGGCCTGTTGCAGTTGCATTTGTTTGTCCGCCTGTTGTCCACAAATAAGTATAAGGAGTAACACCTCCTGTTGGAGAAGCAGTTGCTGAGCCCGGTGTAGCGCAACTCACATCTGTTTTAGTTGGAGTTGGTACTGTAAGTGCTGCTGGCGCAGTAACGGTAGCAGTAGCTGAAGTGGTACATCCGTTAGCATCTGTTACAGTTACACTATATGTATTTGCTGAAAGGCCTGTTGCGGTTGCATTGGTGCTTCCACCCGGTGCCCATGAATAATAATATGGTGATGTTCCGTTAGCTGGTATTGCTGTTGCAGTACCTGTATTTCCACAAGATGTGGTAGCAGTTACTGTAGTGGTTGCTGATACTGCCGCAGGAGCGGTTACTGTTACACTTGCTGAATTAGAGCATCCTCTGTTATCAGTTACTGTTAAGGTATAAGTACCTGCCGACAAAGTAGCAGTTGCATTTGTTCCCGCACCACCTGACCATGAGTATGTATATGGTGATACACCATTTGCAACCGTTGAATTAGCCGTATAGCTAACTGAGTTTGCACAAGGTTCGCCAAGTAAATTACCTTCGAGTGAAATATTATCATAACGGTCATTTCCTGATCCACCGCCTGATGTAGGGCCTTCATACTGCCACCTAACAATGAAATTAGGATTGTTATTAGTTGCAGCGTCCGAAGAGAAATTAACTTTAATATCATCCCATTTGCTTGAAGTGGTATTTGCATCTAACACATTCAAACAACTGTTGGCAGGGAAACCGGATACAAATGCGAATGTATCCATTGCTGCAGTAAGATTATTCCAGGTAGATCCGCCATCTGTACTGTAAGAATAAACATTATAGTTAGCACCTGCTGCACTGGAAGCTGAAAGGGCGTAATGCAACCGTACATTTTTGTAACCTGTTGTTGGCATATACAAATACATATATGCATTGGTTGAAGGGTTTCTTGCCCTTACACCTATGTTTCCTGCCTGCGAACTAACTGTGTCATTTCCTAAAGCCGTTTTTATTGCAGGTATACCGGCTACTGAACTGTTAAGGTCGTTCACATAAGCGTAGTTAGGTAGTTCAGCCAAATTATCAAGTATATTTTTTCCTGAAGGTTGGCTATATAATATATGTGCCTTGGTAGATATTGCAGAGTAGTCTGAATAAAGAGGATAAGTGGTTATTGCATTATCCTGGCTGAATGTGTGGGAATAACTGTATGAAGTACCAAGACTGTCTTTTCCACCTCCCGATGTTGGCAGTGTGCTGTTAAAGTCCCAGTAATGTATTACCTGATATGTTGCAGCACCACTCACACTTACTGTTAAAGCAGGAATTTGAGTAATGCTTACGGTTGCGGTTGCTGTACATCCGCCATTATCAGAAACCACAACGGTATTCGTTCCTGCTGCAAGGTTTGTTCCGGTTGAACTTAAACTTGATGAACCTCCGTTCCATGTATACGTAAATGGAGTACTAACACTTCCAGTAACATTGGCAGTAGCGCTTCCTCCCTGTCCTGCGCAATCTGCTCCAGTCAAGCCTGAAAAGGTAACTGACAAACCATTATTCACTATAGTAACACTTCCGGTTTCTGAACATCCGCTATGATCGGTGACAGAACAAGTATAGGTTCCTACGGTGAAGTTTGTAACAGTCGATGTTGTTGCACCGTTTTGCCAATGATAGGTTAATGGCGCTGTGCCGCCCGATGCGGTAATAGTTCCTGTTCCGAATCCTGTACCTCCGCAAACAATATTAGTAGAAGTGATTGCACCAATTAAACCGGTGTAGGCTACGGATGAGGAACTGTTAAATCCATTTGCATCTGTAACGGTAACGGTATAATTTGCATTTGTGGTTGGGTTTGGGTTAAAGCTTGAAGATGTTCCTCCACCCGGATTCCAGCTATATGTAAGGGGTATCTGTGCTCCTGATGAATTTGCAGTTAATAAATTACAACCTTGGGTAAAACCGGTTACCGTAGGTACTGAATTATCTATACCAGTAACTGTGCCGAATGAGGTTACACTCGAAACGGTTGCGCTTACGGTATGTCCGCTTACTGCTCCGTCATTCGCCCATGAACCGGTCCATAAACCGGTTGCTATATTTCCTTCTGTTCCTGCAATGTCAGTTGGAGAACCAAAGAGATAGTTTCCTGTTGCGGTGCAGGAGTATGCTGCCATTCCGCTGTTAGTAATGTTCCAGAAACGATTTAAAAAATTAGTTGCACTGTGGTTGTTTGTGTATTTACTTTTTGATGTATTTACACTTACAGTGCCACCTACTGTTCCACCGGCGGTAAAGTTCAAACTTATCGGGGTATAGTCATTGGCTGCTGCATCATCACCTACAGGATAAGTGTATGTAGCTGGCCCGTTATAAGTTTGTATAAGGGTTCCTGTTCCGTCTGTAGTAATATAACTGCTACTGCTGCCCGAAATAGGTGTACCTAGTGTAAGCGAAAGATTGTTATTTCCTAATTCTAATAAACCACTTGTAAGGGTAATACCATTTACTGTTTCAGATGTGCCAAGAGCCACTTGCGGAACAGTAGCAAAAGTGTTATTAATTACAATATTATTAAAAGTCAATGCTACACTACCACCAATAGTTTGTTGTTGGCTCGAGCTATTGAATGTCATAGTTCCATTTCCAAAATTGTTTGCTGCCGAACTATTATTTGTAAAATTTCCCGACATGGTAAGGTTACCCGTAGCTTGTATATAAGTGCTTAGTGCGTTAAGTGTGAAATTCCCGGTTCCAACTGTAGCAGGAGTTCCAAGGGTAATATTATCACCCGACATAGTAACCTGGGAAGTAGCCGTTGAACCAATGGTGAGGCTGTTCAGATTAACAGTTGCTGCAGTTCCTAAAACAAAAGGTTTACCTCCTGTAGCTGAAGTTTCAATATCCAAATTATAATTTGCTCCGTTTACCGCACTAACGTTTTCAGTAATTGTTTTGTAAAAGCTTGGCAATATAGCAGAGGCATCTACCTTAACATTTCCACCTAATGTAATAGTACTTCCGGCACTACCATCTCCAATGGTAAATGCATTATTTGACAACGTAACCATAGCAAAGTTACCGTTCCACACCTGATTAATTGCTCCCGGATACACAACTGCACCATTCGAATAGTTACCTAAAGTTGTACCCCCATTAATAGTTAATGTACCTGTACCAATCGCTGTCGATGTTTTTGAACCATTGGCCCAATCCAATTCTCCGGCTGTAAGGGTTGTTCCACCACTATATGTATTATTAGTAGCGCTTCCAATTTGTAAACGACCGGTATTTGGAGACGTTGGGTTTAAATTAATACCTCCGGCACCGCTCACAACCCCTGTAACAACTGCAGTATATGTAGATGCAATATTAATAGGCGTGGCTGCTGCGGCCAAAGAAATTTTAGAAGTTATGGTAACAGAATAAGCTGCAGTTCCTGACACTGCCATGCTGGCTGTGTTCGAAAGCGCCAATGTGCCTGCACCACTAACCGTACTGCCCGTTGCTCCAATTGAAACCAAGCCGCTTGCAGTAAGTGAGCTGGAAGTGATTGATAAATTTCCTGCTCCGTTGCTTGTTCCAAGTGTAACGTTAGTAATGCTTTGAGCTGAGTTTACCGTTACCGTGAAACCACGTTCAATAATTACATTATCTCCGGCACCCGGTATAGCAGCAGAGGCACTTCCTCCACTTGAAAGAGACCAGGTTGTTGTTGTTCCCCAGTTAGTGCTGGCAATCGAATAATACGTTGCTGCGAAACTTTTTGTGATTGAAAAAATTCCGATGCAAAGCACCAAAATTGCGTATTTAAAGCCATTAATTTTTTTCAGGTGTTGTGGTTTTTTCATGAGTAGGTGTATTAAAATGCGACTTGGTTTTTATGGCACAAGAGTAGTGCTATAGTGTTATCTCATTTCGTCTTTATTGTTAAACAATAATTAAGTTTAGGTATTCAGCACATTAATATGCAAACGAAATTCCAGCAATTATTTTTAAAATAATTATGCAACAACTATTTACAAGTTGATAAGAGCTTAACTTTTTAACAGCATAGATTTTGGACAGCCAGACTATTCCTTCACTATCTTAACCGTTGTACTATACCCACCCGTTGTAAAATGAACAAAGTATATTCCCGGAGTTAGGGAAATGTTTGTAGAAATGGTTGTATTATCAACATTTATTGTAGACTCACTTAGTTTTCTTCCGCAAACATCATACAATTCCATTGTTACATTTTTCCTATTCAGGAAAGAGGCAAAATGAATTATCAAATTATTCCCTACAGGGTTATTTACTTTTATGCTTCCGGGTTCCGACATAATATTTTCAACTGCTAAAATTGGATTAGCAACCAGGGTTATCATAACCGGATATTTATCCGAAAAGGTAAATAAGTCATTAAGTACATTAGCAGGGGCAGAAGTATTCACACCATTTGTGGTATTGTCATTTACAGAAATGCCACCCCTTTTTCCATCATTACCAATTGTTGTGTAAGAGTTTTTAACATAGGTAAGATTGTTTGTGCCATTTACAAGCCACGGGGAAATTAGGATATGGTCGTACCAATCTTTCCCGCCGCCCGTGGTTCCGCAAGAATTAGGCAACGTGGAGATCCGGGTTGTAGTTGTAAAATATGCCTGGTAAGTATTTCCAGAATGCCAAATTGCCGGATAGGCTATTTTATTATCAGGGTGAAAAGGAGGATCATTCAGTACATAATTTGTGTCGGTGGTTTGGGTAATGTATTTATATCCCGGTTCATCCGATTCACGGGTATTAAAATCACCCATGTAAATAAGGTTTGGCGTGTGGCCAAACATAGTTCTTACCTTATTCATTACTGTTGAATCCTGTCCATCCCTGACCACTGACGATGACGAACTGGAGAATGTGTGACAAAGGATAACATAAAGAAATGTAGTATCGGGGCTTGCGAACATAAATTTTTTATAGTACAATTTGAACAAATCAAAATCCTCATCTCCATAATACATCACAGTAGTTGAAACGTACCCCAATTTACTCTGATCATAAAAAAGTAATTGTGAAGTAGCTCCGGCGCACCTCGATGCATCGGTAAAGGGGCACCATGTATACCTGGCGGGATAAGCAGCATTTAAACATTCAGAAAGTATGGTATCCGGAAAATAGGGTGATTGAATTCCATTTACATCTGAAGGGCTTGTTTTTACACATTCCATTTTATCCAACCCGATAATATCCGCATTCGCAAACTGAACTATTTCTTTTAGCTGAGGATATGATGGTGCCATCGGACCCTGGCAAAGATTTCCCCAGTTGAGTACATTATATACCATTACTTTTATTGTATCATTCTGTGCAGAACATAAATTTGAATGAAACAGGCTGCAGGTAAACATTGCAACAGATAATATTATTTTAAATCCTGGTTTTATTTTCATGGAAAGCAAGGGGTATTTTTTCGAGTTATAGATAAACTTTAAAGTTTGCCTGCAAACTTATAGCTCTTGTTATATTCATTTAATAGGTTTATTATTTGTTAACAATAAAATAACATTTGCATTTTATATCTGGCGGTTTTTTCTTGTCAATGTTAAATTTCATACCCTCAAACTGTTAATTACCTAGGTAGTTAGTTTAAATCCTATTTTATAATATTCGGGTAACAAATGCTTAAAGGGATGGAGGTAATTTTGCAACGAATAAAAAAACCAAAACAATAATAACTTGCCTCACATGAGAAATATACATTTACTTGTTCTCTCTTTTTGTTTTATCTTTTTTATTAATGTTAATCCACTTAAAGCTCAGAATGTCGCAATTAACACAACGGGTGCAGTTGCCAATGCATCAGCTATTTTAGATTTGAACACAGGTAATACCGGGCATGTTGGATTCCTTGCTCCCCAGGCTTCATTGGCTTCCATAGTTGATGTGGCAACTATTCCCGCTCCGGCTACCGGCTTAATTGTATATAACACAAATGCCGCAATATTTGCCGGAAGTGGCGTGGGTTACTATTACTGGACAGGCGCAAAGTGGGTATATTTAAATAATAGTGGAACCTTAAACTCAAGTTATATTTTTAATCAGACTGTAGCACAAGCAGGCGCCAATTTTAATATTGCACAAAACGGGGTTATTGGCGGAACATTTAAAGTTACAGGCTTAAGTACGTTGGGAGCAATTACTTCTTTAGGCGCGGCCAGCATCAATGGTTCCGGGGCAGCCACAACTACTATCGGAAATGGAACTGTTGCATTAATGGAAAATGGGAACATTACCTTAAATGATAATAATGGACCTGCTACAACTAACATTGGCACAGGTACTACAACAGGCAGTGTAAGCATCGGTGGTGCATCAAACAATATCCTTTTCCCTCGCTATACAACCAATAGCGAAGTATTATATACAAGTCTCGGAAACGGAACAATTACAGCTACTGTTGGAGGTGTTAACGGTCAAGTGTTAACTCTAAACGGAGGAATACCCAAGTGGCAAAATGCAATTGGTGGCGGAACTGTTACATCTGTTGGTCCGGGCGTATCAGGTGCTAACACAGGCGGCGGCTTAACATTCTCAGCTAACCCAATTACTACTGTTGGTACAATCGCTTTAGCAAATACAGGCGTTACCGCAGGAACGTATGGGAGCACATCTGTTATCCCGCAATTCACTGTAAATGCGCAGGGGCAACTTACCTCTGTAACTAACCAATCTATTACACCGGCTTCAATTGGAATGCAATTACTAACTCCCGGCACAGGATTAACAGGAACCGCATACAATGGTTCGGCAGCAGTAAGTAACTGGAGTGTTATTTATGGAAGTACTGCAAATACCGCTGTTCAGGGGAATACCCAATTTACTATTACTGCCGGTACAGGATTATCCGGCGGTGGAACAATTACAGAAGGTGCAGGCGGTACTATAACATTGAACAATACCGGAGTAAGCACCATAGCAACAACCGCACCAATAGTAAATACCGGAACATTAACATCGCCAGTTATTGCAATTCAAGATCCTGCTAATACTCCAGGCGGAGTTCTTTATTCAAAAGGTACAGGTGTCTCAGCAGCTTACACTGCATCAGGTGCAAAAGGTTCAATGCTTTACAATGCTGTTGCGAACACACCATCATGGCTTGCTCCTGGCAACAACGGACAAATATTAACAATAGTTGCAGGTGTACCGACATGGCAAACCGGAGGAGGAGGCAGCATTACTGCTGATAACGGATTAAACATGAGCACACTTACCAATGTTCAGCTAGGCGGGCCTTTGGTGGTTAACACCACAGTTGCACAATCGGGTTTTTCACTTGACATTGCCGGAGGAACAATTGGACTTAACGATGGTACATCCACAGCAACTACCAATATTAATACCGGAACTTCTACTGGTCCTGTAAACATTGGTAACAGTACAAATACAACCATAACAGAAAAAGGAAATACAACAATAAATGGCAGTAATGCTGCAGCAATTACAAATATCGGAACCGGAACCACTACCGGAAACGTTAGCATTGGCGGTGCTTCCAATAATGTATTGCTTCCTAAATTCCCCACCAACAACGAAGTATTATATACCACCGGAGGAAATGGAACAATAACTGCAACACCTGCAAGTACGGCTGCCAACCAGGTGTTAATGACTACAGTTGCAGGCGGTCCTCCAACATTCCAGAGTTTAGGTGCATCACTTAACAAAGTGAGTGTGCTAACAGGTGCAGGAACATTTACAGTAACGGCAGGAACCACAAGCATGCTTGTTATACTTGTTGGCGGTGGCGGTGGCGGAGGTGGTGCATCTACAACCGCAGCCGGATATTCACTAGGCTCAGGTGGCGGTGCAGGCGGATATTGCATGGCTTACGTAACAGGAGTTGTAACAGGAAATACTTATGCCTACACTGTAGGAGCAGGCGGCCCCGGTGGAGTTGCAGCACATAATGGAACTGCTGGCGGAAACACCACTTTTGTAAATACATACCTACCTATTACATACAATGCGAACGGAGGGAACCCCGGGACTTATTTTTATTCCGCAGTTCAGGAAGTGGTGAATGCTGGCGGAACTGGCGGAACAGCATCTAATGGACTTGTAAATGTTCCGGGTGGCAATGGCGGTATAGCTATTTCCGGAAACAGCAATATTCAATACTCAGGCGCAGGAGGCAGTTCCAATTTTGGCCCCGGCCCAATGCAGTCAATTTGCGGAAGCAACATCGGAAATAACAAACCCGGTGCTGCAGCGGCAATCATTGGTAGTGGTGGCAGCGGAGCTGTTTCATATTTCACTGTCAGCAATTCTGCTAATGGCGGCGGCGGAGCAAATGGCACCATCATTGTTTACGAATACAGGTAATTAAAGTTTGCATTCCATGCTCAACTGATTTTTCTTCTTTAGCCGAACTTACGCTTTTTATTTCAGAAAAAATACTTCTGTTTTATCCAGCTAGCACTAAATGTAATAAGTGCATTACTTAATATGAAGTTAACAATGAGGTAAGATTGTTGGTCTAATCTTGCATCCATAAATTCATTACAAAAACAAACTCAAAAACGCATGAAAACAAAACTTCACTACTATTTTTTTCTGTCATTTGCTCTAGCTTTCGCAGCTCCAAAAGCAAATGCCCAAAAACTAATCCAATACTGGGATTTTAACCAGATCCGCCCTATTACAGGCACCGGAGGCGATAGTCTTGGTACTGTATTCAGTTATGCCAACACCCTATTAGCAGACTCTGCAGTTGCTACCTGGCCATTGACCGCAAACTACAGCGCATCTACACTTACACCCGGACATATTATTTATTCACGCCCTACCATTCACTATTCTACTTCAGCCAGGGACAGTATTTTGGATGGAGCTACAGGAGGTTCATTCTTTTATGATTACAGCGGCAACAGCACTTACTTTTCTGCCAGCGATAGCGACTTTGCCGAAGGAAACGGATTCCTTAAAGTGCGTAACCCATCCGACAGTTGTGAAATGTATATTTACATTCCAACCACAGGATACAAAAATGTTATGTTCAATTTTGCAATTTCCCAATCAAGTATAAAAGGAGCTATATATAATGTATTTGCTTACAGCACCGATGGAGGAACGTCTTGGAAAAACCTGACAACTGCTATGGATACTTTCAACATTGGCGGAGTGTATCGTCCGGATACTTTACAAATGACAAACCCAACAACTGTGGCCAGCGGATGGTATCCTGTTCAAATCAATTTCTCAAGTGATGCAACTGTAAACAACAATTCAGGTTTTATTGTGAAAATTAGAATTGCAGGACCAAATTCTGTTGGCGCCAGCGGAAATGACAGGTATGATAATTTCGCAGTATTGGGCACTGCTATTGGCTCGGGAATAAATGAAGTATCATCTGCAAACGGATATTCTGTTTATCCAAATCCGGCTAACAATGTTATAAATGTTGTTTCTGAAAATTATAGCGGACCAAAGGTTATTACCATTTATGATGTAACCGGTCAAACTGTTAGCGTTACTGAAAACAATGCGAAACAAACCGCAATAAATACAGCTTCATTAAACTCAGGTGTATATTTTGTTGAAGTGAAGGAATTGAACACCGGCATAAAACAGACATTTAAAATTGTGCAGGAGTAAGTAGTGATGGATTAAATTTTAGGAAAAGCTCCCGACGGTAAATGTCGGGAGCTTTTTTATTTCATATATTCATTTTCGCTTAACATCTTCTTAATACCATCAGCGTAGTTTTGGTGCATAAAATTCCACCAATGAAAATCTCTCCTTTATTACTAATACCAGTTATTGGGCTCACAGCTACTTTACTTTTTACAGGATGCAACAATAATCCGGTAATAGATAATTACACATTTGTTGTAACAGGCGACGATCGCGTTACATCCAAAGAAGATTCCCTCCATCCTGAATGGGGCACTATAAACGAATACCAGGTAAAACGTCTTTTTAAGGAAGTATCTGAAATGAAACCATTACCACGAATGCTTCTGATTAACGGAGACCTTGTGCTTGGCTATACAGACAGGGATACCGTAAAACTTGCAAATGAATTAAAAGCATGGATAAAACTTTATAAAGAATCTCCCTTGGCTGCATTGCCTGTTAAGCTTGTTGCCTTCACAGGTAACCATGAAACCGCCGAAAAAATCGGCTCTTCACGGGTGGCTTATGCACCTGATGAACGGACTTTTGTAAGAGAAATGAAAGATTATATTGCAGGAAATAACGGGCCACACTACAGCGGTTTGCGGCCGGGTACAGATAGCCTTATGACAGACCAAAGCCAACTCACCTACTCTTTTGATTTCGGTGGTGACCATTATGTTATTTTCAATACAGATGCCGTTGACCGCGAAAGCCGTCTCCCCTATCATTGGCTTGAAAAAGATTTGAAAAATGCCCGTGATAATGGCGCAAGGCACATTTTTCTTTTTGCACATAAACCGGCATGGGCAACTTCCATGTCGGGCGAAGCAGGGTTGGATGAAGTAAGGGCAAACCGGGACAGCGCTTGGTCTGTTATGGAAAAATATAATTCTGATATTTATTTCTGTTCTCATTATCATTTCTGGGATACTATTCAACCACACAAAGGCAAAACATGGGAAGTTGTGTGCGGCAATGCCGGAGCTCCGGGACCTAAAGATTGGACCGGTCCTTATTTTGGATATACCGTAGTGAAAGTTCACCCAAAATCTATTGATATTACCAGCATGGGACGCGATTATGATTTAAAAACTTTCACAGATGCACGTGATGATAAAACAACCTTTATACGTGCTCAGTTTACGATAAGTAAATAGCTGCATTGCACAACGGCACTAACGTCATTGCGAGGCTCCGTGAAGCAATCTTGCCCTAAATACAATTAAATAACTTCCGAATTAAAGAGATTGCTTCGCAAAGCCTCGCAATGACGAATTGACTTTTATTAGTACTATTCATCGGAAATAGCAGTGTTCATAAATTAGGTCAATGACTTTTTCAAAAAACACTTTTTGATGCACTATTTTTGCATTATGAAAAATAAAGTGATTTTAAATTTTCAGGAACCGATGATGGAGTATTCTTCCTTATTTGTTTATTGTATTTCATTGTATTTTACAATAAAATGTATTTTATTATTCTTATATTCAATATATTATAAAAATACTAAATCTGACATTCATTGCCCGTTTATTGAAAGTTCATTGTATTTGCCATTGTATTAACCATTGTAATTATTGTATTTTATGCCGTTTAAAAAAGGACAAAGCGGAAACCCATCCGGCAAACCCAAAGGAGCCCGGAACAAAATGAGTGCTGAAAGACGCGATTATTTGCGGGATTTCCTGCGTAAAAATGAAGAAAAATTTGAACTTCAACTGGAAGAAATGAAGGGCAAAGATTTTGTTCATACCTATATTACACTTATGAATTATGTTTTACCCAAACCTGCCACTACCGAATTGAAAGAAGTTCCGAAACTGGAAGAATTTATTGCGATGACAAGAGAAGAAAGACAAGCTGTAATTGATGGTGTGCAGGAATCAATGAATGATGAACAGCAGTAAAAACTAAAGCCGCCATCGATTAAGAAAGCGGCTTTAAAAAATTTCCATCGCAATTATTGCTGATTACCTATTGCAGTATTGGTAAAAGGATAGCACCCAATATCATTTGTTGGAGCCGATTCATTTACTGTAAAACCAAGGCTTGGAATTGAAACCGAAGAACATGCATTAATAGGGTATCCTGCAGGAAAAGCAGTTGTTCCTGTTCCAACGCATGGCGAATTAGATTGAAGCCTGAAGTTAAAACTGTTTGGTGCTTCGTAATTATCAATAGCTATCATCGGCAATCCGAAGTTTTCAGGAGTTGGGAATCCGACAAAATTAACGGGGTTGGCTCCCATCAGATTAGTTGCATCTGTAGTATTGGGTGCACCCGAACCATTCGGATTATAAACATAACCCGATTCTGCAGGGATAGGGGCTATGTAACAATCAGGTTTGGTTATATAAAGCGGGTTGGGATAAAATTGTTCGGTAACGTTTAACGAATCTCCATAAATGAAATTATTACCATAAAACAGATTTGCAGTATCAGCAATTGGATTAGATACTACACGAAGACCAACTTTACAATCTACAATCAGGTTATTGTATGCAGCCCCTTTCGCATTCTGTTCGTAGTTAATGCAAGCACCATGTGCCGCCTGGCTCTGGCGCCATCCGCAATTAATGTAGGTATTATTATACATGCACACATCACATTGCACAGGGCTTCCACCTTTGTTGGACCCCTTGGAGCCATTAGTGGCAATACCAATAAATAAATTATAGGCACAATCTCCTACCCCACCGCTTTTAACATTAAAAGCCTCATTGGTGTTGTTGCCTAATTTTTCAAAAACTGAACGCATAACTTCAAATCGCCCGGTTTGAACTCGGATACCATCGTTTATGCTTCCATACATTTTGCAATCTTCCATAATAAAATTGCCCATTGTATTCTGAAAAAATATTCCATACGAATTGCTTCCCACTGCCGTGTTGGCAATTGGTTGCTGCCTTTTAAAAGCTGCGCCTGTAAACCACACCTGGGTCCATTTTAATAATAATAATGTGCAGGATGTGTCGCAATTTATTCCGTTCCACCAGCCCGGGCTTGTTCCATGAAACCATGCCGGATCGCTGGAGTAAGGCTGTCCGAGGGTATTATTTGGCGTAGCATCGCAATCAGTAAATACCACAGGGTTTGACTGGGTACCTATTGAAATTAGCACTCCTTTTACACCAATGCAGTTAGTATCTGCCACACACACTGTAACACCCGGTTGAACAATCAGTGTATCTCCTTTGTTAACCAATATATCGCCTACCACGGTATATGTAGTATTCGCTATTAAAGTGCCTTTATAAGCCGTTGGTGTAGGACTCCCTTTCACTCCGAGAGTGGTACTGGTGATACCATTCACAGGCGGGATATAGGGCTGTGCTATCTGATGATTTTCTTCTGTCTTTTTGCATGATGACAGAATGCCTGCAACTATGGCTAAAACACCAATTGCAAATGCTATTTTTTTCATGTTCATTCTATTTTAAATTATGCTGTGTTTTTCGGTTGGTTAGGTATTTCTAAAGTTTGTAGCGGACTCCGAGAATATAAAATTGCCCGAATGTTTCCTGCTCCGCCAAAATAGTACCAATAGTGCCGCTTCCTGATTGAGCCGGCAGAAAGTTGGCAGTATTTGCTGTGTTAGCATAGCCACCGGGAGGATATTGTACAATAGTAAGTGCAGTGTTAAGTATGTTATTTACCTTACCATAAACACTTATTTTATACTTTTTAGATAGTCTTTTTTCAAAAGAAAAGTCAATTCTGAATTGTGGTAACTGCCAATAATCAAGTTCATAAAGCGGGGAGGTGAACGAGATTAGCTTACCGGTATATACCCCTGATAAATTCATATCCAACCCGATTTTTGAATTTTTATATAATAAAGAGACATTGGCTATATTGGTTGCCTGGCCCTGTAATGGTCTGGTTTCGTTAATTGTTATTGGAACTCCACTCGCGTTGTAATAGTATTGTTCAGAAACTGTAGTCTGAGATTTATTGTAGGTATAGTTCGCAGAAATACCGAAATTTTTGATGTAGTGTGTAACTACGAATTCAAAACCATAACAATATGCTTTATTCGTATCGTTTACAGGCTGTAAAAACTCACTGGATGCTTTCTCCCTTACCAATGTATATTCAATAGGATCAATCAAGTTTTTGTAAAACACTCCAGCTAAAATCTGGGAAGTTGGTGTTGGGAAAAACTCATAGCGCAAGTCATAATTCTGTGCCTGGGTATGCAGTAAATATGGATTCCCGATTGCTGTCCAAAAGTCAGTTGCTATTTTGTAAGGCATCAGGTCATTAAAGTTGGGGCGGGAAATAGATGAAAAGTAACTTCCCCTTATTGCTTGCTTATCAGTAATTGAATAACTGATCTGGGCACTTGGAAGGTAATCTATATAGTGAATGGTCCCGGATTCTTCTCCAACAGAAATTGAAATCGGGGTTCCATACGCTAACAACGTATTCTCTCCTCTTAGTCCGCCCATTAAAGATACGTGCTGACCAATTTTGAATTCTGTCATTCCATAAACAGCAGTTATATCTTGCTGAACAGAATAGTTGTTTCCATTTGTAGGTGTGCCGGTTGGGTCATCAACCGACCATAAGGTATCTGACATTGGAACAGTTGAGAGATAGCTGGAACTTCTTGTGCTAAGGCTGTAGTCTTCGTAAAAGTCAACCCTGTTTTTATCTTCATTCATAGCACCTATCTTTAACATCACATTTTCGCCGGCCACAGAAAAATTATAGGTTAGGTTAATTAATCCGGTATATGTCTGATCGGTATTTTGCCACCATTTTGCACCCCAGCTACTATAATAAAAATTAGCTGCTGTTTGTGCAGTTCCACCATTCTGGAAGGATAAAGTACCCCATTCCGGAGTATTTGAAAACCCGCGGGCATAAGAACCTGTCCAATCCAGAAGAAGATTATGAACAATGCTGTCTTTACCTTGCAGGGAAGCATTAAAAATATTTTCGTAGGTAACTTTCGTTTCGTAAGACTTCTTAACTTTAAGTGTTTGGAATGTCGTGTCTACTTTAACGTCAGCACGGAATTGATTCAGTCCAACATAAACGGTGTAAAAACTGATTTTATGTTTTGGGCTGAATTCATAATCCAATTTAAGATTACCGGCATACCGCTGCTCCCGGGTTGAATAGGTTCTTGTATCTGCATCGGTAAATAAGGTTGAATAGACCCCTGTATTGGCCGCTACAGGTTGTGAACTTGGGGTGAGGAAAAAAGCGGTTGTTGATGAGTTAGTATTTTGATAACTACCGGAGAATAAAACGCCTAACTTATTATTTAAAAAACGGTCACCTATCGTGAATCCTCCAATTATATCAGGCGATGCTTTTGCAGTATTATAAATGTATGGTTGTACCGGAAAATCTGAAGCTGTGGCAGCATACGTAGGTCCATTTATTTTTTCAGGTGAATTAAGGTTAATCGCGTTTGAGTTTATTCCGGTAAAATCTGTATTTAAAAGAGTTTGGCTATATCCTGTAGCAACATGCGCCGATATGGTAAGATAATCGGGAGGGCTTTTCAATACAAGGTTCATGGCTCCTCCAATTGCATCACCATACATATCAGGCCGTAAGGTTTTAATAACCTCTAAGCGTTCCAGAATGTCGGAAGGAAATAAATCGAGAGGGACATAATTATTGCTGTAATCAGGACTTGGCACTTTTACACCATTTATAGTAGTATAATTATATCGTTTGTCCATACCACGTATAGTAGCATACTTTCCTCCACCCGTAGTAGATTTTTCCATTACTACACCGGAAACGCGTTGCAGAACGGAGCCAACAGTAATGTCAGGCATCAAAAGCATTGTTTTTCCTGACAAAATATTTACTTCGTAATTGGAGTTTTTTTCAAGGTCTCTGGCATAATTATCCGACTCCCTATCATACCCGCCAACTACTTCAACTTGTTTTAACATGGTCGAATCCGGCTGCAGTGAAAAATCCTGAACAATTGCATCGGCATCACCCCCAACTATTACACTTTTCTCTTGGGTTATATAACTGAAATACTGAACTACAACTGTATACGTTCCGGGCTTTACATTTTTTAATATATATGTACCATCCAAGCCTGCAACATCATTAACCTGGTTGTTCTCTTTAAGATAAACGGTTGCACCAATCAAACCTTCACCATTCTTCATATCCTTTACATGACCCTTAATGGTTGCTGAAAACCCTGAAGTAGAAGAAATTAGCAACAGGGACAAAAACAATATTTTCAGGTTCGAAGAGAAAGGTTTTTTCATGGCTTTTTTTATTTTTCACCGCAAAACTATTTTTATAAACACTAGGATTCCCTCACCGAATTAGAAGATAGCAATTAAATAATAGTGTTGATGTTTGCTTCATATAGATGTGTGAAATGTTGCCTTAAAATTTCACTTCGGGTAACAATAAGTTAACACGTTTTTGGGGTGTTTGGTTATTGTTAGGAATTAAATTTTGCTATTTCCATAAGTACTGCCTTATTGGTATTTGAACATTGTTCGATTTGCGTAATAACCTTCCCGAATGAAATTCAGGACACCAATACCATACTAAACAAAAAAGAGTGAAAAGGTTTTAAACTCTTCACTCTCTTGTGGTCGGGGCGGCGGATTTGAACCTCGGTCTTCCCGCAGCTAATGCGGGACGCGATACTCAGGTATAAAGTAAAAAGAGTGAAAAGTACATTGTACTCTTCACTCTTAGTTATTAGCTCTTCGCTTTCTTGTCGGGGCGGCCGGATTTGAACCGACGGCCTCCTGCTCCCAAAGCA
>CAIUPO010000035.1 GCA_903901055.1 uncultured Bacteroidota bacterium | reverse complement strand
TTTTACATTCACTGTTTTAGAAGAAACAATACTATCGCGCATAGGTGATGGTTGGTGCAGTCCTACGGTATGCTGTGCCTGGCAACCATTGGCATCAGTAACAGTTACTGTATAAACACCAGCTGTTAATCCGCTCATAGATCCACTAGTGCTTGTAGGGCCACTGTTCCAGCTATAGTTATAAGGTGTAGTTCCTCCCCATCCTTGCACAGTGCCTGCTCCATCGCTTCCTCCGTGACATGTGATTGCTGTTTGTGAAGTAACAGTTATAGTTAGAAGGTTAGGTTCTGTAATGGTTACTGTTCCTGATGAATTAGTGGTGCAACCATGTGCATCGGTTACATTCACAGTATAAGTTCCTGCAGATAAAGCCTTATTGGTAGCACTGGTGCTGCTTGTACCCCCATTCCACTGATAAGTATAAGGAGCAGTTCCTCCTGTTGGAGTAGCCGCTGTAGCACTTCCGTTTCCACCAACGCAAGATATGTTGCTGTTTAATGTAGGCGTTCCTTCGGCAAGGGCTGATGAAGGTCCGTTAATAGTTACTGTTCCGCTTGAATTAACTGTACATCCATGCGCATCGGTTACATTCACGGTATAAGTTCCTGCAGATAGGCTACTATTTGTTGCATTAGTACTTGAACTTCCCCCATTCCATTGATAGGTATAAGGAGCAGTACCACCAGTGGGTGTGGCTGCTGTTGCACTTCCAAGGCTTCCATAACAAAGGATATTACTGTTTATAGTAGGTGTACCATCAGCAAGCACATTGGGTTCGGTAATGATCACCGTTCCAAATGCGTTAACCGTACATCCATGCGCATCAGTTACATTCACGGTGTAGGTTCCGGCTGAAAGAGTTGAATTAGTTGCATTGGTGCTTGAACTTCCTCCATTCCACTGATAGGTATATGGTGCAGTTCCACCAAATGGTGTAGCTGCGGTTGCACTGCCTGTTCCACCATTGCAACTTGCATCGCTGTTATGAGTTGGTGTGAAGTCAGCAAGGTATGCGATAGGTTCGGTAATAGTTACCGAGCTTGATGAGTTCACCTTACATCCGTGTGCATCGGTTACATTCACCGTATAGGTTCCTGAGAAAAGATTCGAATTAGTTGCATTTGTGCTTGAGCTTCCACCATTCCACTGATAGGTATAAGGTGGAGTACCACCGGTTGGTGTAGCTGCTGTTGCACTGCCTGCGCCATGATGACAACTTGCATCGCTGTTGTGGATTGGAGCTCCATCGGCAAGGCCTGCAGGTTGAGTAATTGTTACCGACGCAGTAGCAGAAGCACTTGCCGCATCTTGAACAGTAATAGTGTAAGTAGTAGCGCTAAGATTTGATGCTGTTGCTCCGTTTCCTCCGCTTGGTGTCCATGTATAGGTATAAGGGGTAGTTCCTCCTGCGGCAACTGCATTAGCAACGCCTGTGAAACTACCATTACAAATTACATCGGTTTGCGTCGGAACAGTTACCGAAAGCGGTGGAGTAAAATTAACCCCGGTAATATCTCCAAAGGAAGTTACCGTTGCGTTTAACTGATGATTTGTATTATCAACAGTGCCATATTGTGTCCATGTGCTGCCATCCCATAAACCTGTATTGATTGAAGTTTCTGTTCCTGCAACATCTCCGGCAAGATAGGTACCCTGCAATGTTGCGCTGAATGTTCCAAGCGAGCTTCCGGAAAAATTCCAGTAACGGTTTAAATAATTGGCAGGGCTGGTATTGTTGCTCTCTTTGCTATTAAAGGATTGCACTCCAACTCCCGGGAATCCCAAAAATGTACCTGCGGTAAATGTAACACTCATCGGGGTGTAGTCAGTATTGGAAGTATTGTCTCCTACAGGATAAACAAACGTTCCTGTTCCGCCCCAGTCTCTTACAAGATACCCTGCACCATTAGTTACAACATAAGCACTGCTGCCTGCACCCGTAATTGTAGCAAGCCCCGAAAGATTTAAATTATATGCACCAAGTGTAATCAACCCATTAGTAGCGAAGTTCAAGTTTCCTAAAACTGTTTCGGCACTTGTTAAACTTAGTCCTGCGGTATTGGAAAGTGTCAGATTATTAAAATAACAAAACCCTCCCATTGTTTGAGCTGATGTACCGTTAAATGTTACCGTTCCACTGTTATGGGTAAAAGTGCCGCTGTTACTGAAATTACCTGTCAAGTTAAGATTGCCCGAAGTGGAAACAAATGTATTTCCTGAATTAATAGTCAGGTTGCTTAAGGTTGAATTGGCGCTTCCTAATGAAAGCGTACCATTGTCGGTGGAAATTAGTGAACCGCCTGCAAAAATGCCGCCATAGGTCAGTGTTCTGCCGCTTGCAACATCAATAGTTCCTGAAGTGGTAATACTGATTCCCCTATTTGAATTGAGTGCGAAAGAAGCTGCAGTAGCTAAAGTGCCGCCTCCAAATGTTATGTTACCGGGAGTTGCTGAACTTGGGTCTGCGCCCAAATTGCCATCGGCGCTGATGCTTAATACGCCTCCGTTAATATTTGTGGCTCCCGTATAGGTGCTAGCTGCTGCTGTAAGCGTCAGTGTTCCCGGTCCTGCTTTTGTTAAACTGCCGGTTCCTGAAATACCCCCTCCCATAGATAAATCAATCCCTGATACCGTGCTTCCGAGAGCCGTTGTAATAGTTATATTTGATGCGCCTAAAGATATAGGGGGGATAATATATGATGTTGTAGCGCTTGCATTAGTGTTAACACTTCCGGTTAGCCCCAATATCCCCCCGACTCCTGAAATGGTCGCTCCGGTCATAGTTACAGATGCTACCCCCGAGGCGTTAACAAATTTCAGAAAAAAATTTGTTACCGGATTCAGCGTAAGTGATGCAATTTAAGTGATATTTGTTGCCACTGTTATTGTTCCACTGCTTATCGTCAAATTATTAAAAGCGGTGCTTTGGGTGCCACCAATTGTTGCAGTAGCGTTAAAAATAACAGTTCCGCTTCCTGCAACAAACCCACCTGAAGTTGAACTGTTATTTGTAAAGCCTCCTGAAATTGTTAACGTAACGGCACCACTCATTGTAAGTGTACAACCGCTGTTAATGGTAAGGGTTGCGCACACTGCAGTAGCGCTAATAGTAGGCTGCTTTCCTGCAGTTGCAATTATTGCAGGGACAGAGGCCGTAGGCACTCCAAAGCTCCAGTTACCTGCGGTGCCCCAGTCAGTTGAAATAGAACCGTTCCATGTTGTTGAAATGCCCGCAAATGACTTTACGGATAATACTAAAACGAATGAGCACAGTAGGATTGCAGCCCTGGTAAATTTGCTTTTCATGGGATTATGTTTTTTTGATTTAAGAAAAATATGCAACAATCGTCATCAGCACTCTGATTCAAATTGAAGTCGATAAAAAATTAATTGTTAACAGTGTGACAAACTTAACAGAATAAACGAACAGTTGTATAAATAAAATAATTTTAAACACTTACTTGCACATAACTACCTATTGGGCAGTCGTATATAAAATTAAAATAATTTCCACAATATGAATTTGTTGATTATCAACTTTTTTAGGGTAACATACGAGGGACTAAAAAAAGGAGAACATTTCTGTTCTCCTTTTTTAATATTTGTGTAACCTAATGTCTTTGTCATGTTAAGCGAAGAGAAACATCTCCGGCAATATAAACATCCCCCTCACTTCTGTGGGAATCTGTAGCACTGCGGAACTTCGCTCTGCTCAGAAAGGCAAATTCAGGCGCCCCTCCTTAAGCATATCGAAGTTACACTTTGTAGGTACTAAGCCAACACCCGTTAATTAGTAATTGCCTCACATCCAATCAGTGTTTATAACTAGTCATTGACTTTTTCAAAAAACACTTTTTGATAATTTAATTTTCTATTCATGAAAAACGAAGTGGCTTTTTATTTGTTAGCAAATGAGTGCAGTTATAGGGTTAATTTCAAAAAAAGTGTTTTTTTATGATTATTAATCATGGCTTAAATTTGTAATATGATTATATCCAATGAGTTATATTTTTATAAAAAATCGATTTTTATGGTTATTTCATGGTTTTTCTATGGTTATTTCATGATTATCAAACAATCAAATTTAAATTTATATGCCGTTTAAAAAAGCAAACAATGCCAACCCGACCGGGAGGCCAAAAGGAGCTACTAATAAAATAAGCGCCGAACAACGCGAATTTCTGCGCGAATTTTTGCTCGAAAACAAACCAAAACTGAAGAGTGAGATGCTGAAAATGAAAGGCAGGAGTTATGTATACGCCTACATTGCCCTTATGCATTACATACTACCTAAACCTGCCGTGGCAGAACTAAAGGAAGTGCCCGACCTGGAAAGTTTTATTGCCATGACACCTGAAGAAAGACAGTTGGCTATGGAAGAGATAAGAGAATCATTACATAACCAAAACGCTTAAACTATGAGGAACGCAGTAAAAAAACGGGTGCAAAAAATGCATGAATTGCAAAGGCAACTTGAATGGGAACGGGAAGTGGAAAAGGAGAAGGCAATTGAAAAGAAAAACCGGGCGTTGGGAATGGTTGGTACCGAATACAAAACCAAATATCCCAAAGGAAGCTATATTATGTTTGAAGGCTCACGAATGAAAGAGGAAGAATTGAAAACCGTTTCCTGTAGCTGGTACGACAAAGTGGGTGGCCCTAAACCCTATAAACATATTATTAGCGCGCCACCCGAATGGCAAAACATTCCGATAGAAAAGGCCGACGAAATTGCGGAGTTGTTCGACGAACATTTTTTATGGGTTTGGGAATATCATAAACCAGTAGAAAGTGAAAAGGAGAAAGCAAAAAGTGTAAATTAGAAGGTAGTAGGCAATTTACTTTACCCTTTCTACTAATACTCAATTTGTCTTCGCACTTCTTAGTGGCTAACAAAAAAAGCACCTAAGATATATTAACCTTAAGTGCTTGTTTATTTCTGTGGTCCCGGAGG
>CAIUPO010000034.1 GCA_903901055.1 uncultured Bacteroidota bacterium | reverse complement strand
TTGTAATTTAACCCATATTGATACTATTATTAATGCTGTTGATCTGGCTTACAATTGGCCTAGTCCTACTCCGCAAAAAGCATGTCCCCCAACATTGGGTACAGCAAACGTATGGATATATGGAGGTAATCTGCCTTATACCTATTTATGGTTGCCCGGTGGGCAAACTACCGCCACCATAACAGGAATGACGGCAGGTACCTATACGTTTGCAATTGCCGACAGTAATGGATGTTCAGCAACTTCTACTACTAGTGTTGCATACGATTCGGCAAAAAATTTGTTTAATGAACCAATTTGCATAGCTACTATTGATACAGTTACCGGAAAAGCTGTGGTTATTTGGGGAAGAACAAATTCCCCACCACAGGGCGGATTCGGGTCATATCATGTTTTCAGAGACACCGGAACGGGATTTGCTTTAGCTGACACCCAACCTTTGAATGTGTTGAGTGAATATACAGACCTTATTGCCAACCCTGCAAATGGTCCAATCAGTTACGAGTTATCTACCGAGGACTCTTGTGCTGAATCTGCACTAAGCGCGAAACATACAACTATCTGGCTTAAGGATTCTGCAGCAACTAATGTGAATATTCTTAAGTGGACTGCTTATGTTGGATTTACTCCTTCTAAATACCGTATCTTCAGGGGGCTTAGCATAGGTAATCTTTCATTAATTGATTCTGTGGCTAACACAATCCTAACCTATCACGATACGCTTCCTCCTGTAGGTTCTATTTATATAGTTGAAGCGGTAAGTTCGTCAATTGGTTGTATTCCAACTGCGAAAATTAAAGGGCATAACAGTTTGTCCGTTTCACTTTCGGGTTCATTCTCGAATGGTTATAACACAACACAAATTTCTACAGGAGTTATAAATACTATGTCATCTTCTAATTTGAGTACCTACCCTAATCCGGGTAACGGAATATTTACTGTAAGTTATACTATTCATACTGGTGGAAATGTCAGAATACTTATTGCTGACGAACTCGGACAGGTTGTGTTTAATAACTCAGAACAAAAAAATGCAGGCAATTTCAAAGAACAAATAAACCTTGAAAGTCTTGCTTCCGGGATCTATTCGTTGCGCCTGCAAACTGATAATGGAATTACAGTTCAGAAACTTGTAATAATGAATAACAGATAATATAATTTGTTCTGAAATTTAAAAACCCTGGCTTGATAAGTTGGGGTTTTTTATTGCTCCGCAATCTCGTTAATGCTATTCAATACAAGCGTTTTCACATTATGGTTTTTCAAATAACCCCTTATAATATCATCGTTATCGGGGAATGAATAACCCCTTTTTATAGACTCTCGTAATTCTTCAGGTGAATTAGCCTGACCTGTAATATCTGCATAGCCATGTCCGGCATAATGTCCATTCTCAACCAATACTATGGCTCTTTCATCTCCATGCCTGCCTTCATCAAAAATCAGGAAATCCTGATTCCGGAAGGAATATTCCTTTAAAACATTCGAAGCCCGTTTGTTGTATTCTTCCACTTCTTCTTCGCCTGCACAAATACCTGCACATTTCTTAATGTGATGATTAAAACAAACAGCATCATCTTCTGTAAGTCCGCAATAACGGAGGCAAAGCATATTTTCATCTAACAATCGTTCAAGGGTTTCCCGAGCAGTTGCATAACTTGTAAAAGAACGGAGGGCATTAAATGAATCTTCAAAAGGAGTTAGTTTAAAATTAATAATTCCTTTTTCATCTTTCATCCAGTTAATGCTATGAGTGAACAAATCCGCCTTACGGGCTCTGTTATACCATGGCCTGTGCTTTTTTATTTCTTCCGATTCTACTAACAAAGCAATCAATTCGCTTCCAGTTAATTGATAATTTACATCGTACAAATCATTCAACATACTCTTACCCTTTTTTTCTTTCGAATTAAAATGGCTTTGTGCCCGCTGATACATATTATTGCTTTTCCCGATATAAATTATCTTTCCTTCCTTATCTAAGAAGTAATAAACACCACATTCTTCAGGGAGTTTTTTCAGGATATAGTCTTTTATTTTATCTACCCTTCTTCCCATTAAATCATCTACCCCTTTGTTTTTATATTGCGGGTCCATTGATTTTAATTGAAGAAGCAAGTCAAATAATTTGGCAGTGGCAACTGCATCGCCTTCGGCCCTGTGCCTACCTTCAATGGGAATATTAAGGGATGCGCATAAATTCCCAAGGCTATAAGAAACCTTTCCGGGGATAAGTTTTCTACTTAATCGAACAGTACAGAGTTTTTCTCTTCTGAATTTATATCCCAGGGAGTTGAATTCTTCTTTTACAAAACTATAATCAAAGCCCACATTATGGGCGACAAATATTCTTCCTTCAGTCATTTCAAGTATTTTTTTTGCTACTTGCTGAAAGCGGGGCGCATTTTCTACCATTTCATTGGTAATGCCTGAAATACGGGTATACATAGGTGAAATATAGCATCCCGGATTTATAAGAGTCGTAAATTTATCGGTCACCTGCAAACCGTCATGAACAAGAATGGAAATCTCTATTATCCTTCCTTTAGGATACTCAAATTTACCTCCACAGGTCTCTATGTCAATAATAGCGAACATAAGTGTATGTTACTTACCCGCAAAGCTAAGTCTAATTTCCTTAATTTTTGGAATTGAGTACTTTAATTTATTGGTATTCGGCCTCCGACCTAGACTTTGTTCCAGGTATGGGTTTTATTCACCGCGCATCCCTCAGAAGAAGGGGTTCCAAAGATATTTACTTTTATGCCGCAACTCGAACAGACATACTTATCTAGTCCCCGCTCACCAACACATACCCAGTTATGGAATGATGACTTCTTACACCCCCTTATTTTAGGTGTAGTGGTTCCTACTTCCACTTGCGAGCAATTGGTGCAGGAATAAACTTTTAATAACTTGGCTTTATGCATAATAATACAAAGATACCCTTTAAAGCAATTGAAAATTGAAAATGGAGAATTGAAAATGATTAAAAAAACTTTCCCCTTTTAACTTTCCCCTTTTAACGGAGCTTGTATCTGTCTTATGTTGAATAGGTAAGCATTCCAAATAATTGAGTTGAATCCATTAATTTTTCGCTTTTCATTTTTCATTTTTCACTTATTCTCAGGATTGTTAAAAAAATAACGTATCTTTGCATCACTTCTTTCGAAGATTGTATCTCAATCTGTTAATGGTTACAGCCATTTTATCCAGTGCAGTTTTACGTTTTTCCTAAAAAGTTAGCTAAGGAAAGCCGCATTGGCACACCTGTAACCATAATTAACAATTAATATATTATGACATTTCATGATTTAAATCTTATAGCGCCTTTGCTCGAGGCTGTAAGTAAGGAAGGGTACACTGAACCTACTCCTATCCAGGAGAAGGCAATACCCTTTATTTTAGAAGGCAAAGACATTTTCGGATGCGCGCAAACAGGAACAGGTAAAACAGCAGCTTTTGCTTTGCCAATATTGCAATTGCTTCACCAGAATAAAGCTAATCAATTGCCCGGTACCAAAGTACTGGTTCTTGCCCCAACCCGCGAACTCGCATTGCAAATTAATGAGAGTTTTAAAGCGTATGGAAGTAACCTTAGAATTAGCCACACAGTAATTTTCGGCGGTGTATCTCAACATGCCCAAACAACTGCCTTGCGCAGAGGTGTGGACGTTATTGTTGCCACGCCCGGAAGATTGCTCGACCTTATGCAACAAGGCCATGTGAAACTGAACAATATTCAATATTTCGTGTTGGATGAAGCAGACCGTATGCTCGACATGGGCTTCATAAATGACATTAAAAAGATTATTGCACGTCTTCCTCAAAAAAGGCAAACAGTATTCTTTTCTGCAACTGCTCCTTATGAGATTAAGAAATTTGCTGATACTTTATTAAAGAACCCTGTGAGTGTAAATATTGCTCCGGTGGCTTCTACTTCAGATCTTATCAGGCAGGCGGTATATTACGTAAGCCAGGAAAACAAAAGGCCACTATTGAGACACGTTCTTAAAAGTGAATCTATTGAACATGCTCTTGTTTTTACCCGTACTAAACATGGCGCAGATAAAGTAGTGAAAGAACTTAACCACAATGGTATTAAAGCGGAAGCTATACACGGTAACAAATCACAAAATGCACGTGAACGTGCATTGAAAGGTTTTAAAAACAGAACTATTCGTGTGCTTGTTGCAACTGATATAGCCTCGAGAGGTATTGACGTAGACAAACTAACACACGTAATCAATTTTGAAATTCCTGAACAAGCTGAAACTTATGTTCACCGTATTGGAAGAACCGGCAGGGCAGGGGAGTCGGGTGTTGCTTTGTCATTCTGCAATACAGATGAAAGGGCTTACATGAGAAATATAAACAAACTAATAAAGAGAAATATTGATGTAGTTGCGACCCATCCTTTTTCATAATAGGTAGAATAATCGCTAATAATAATTAATCGTATCACAAATAATCAACAAAATGAAAAAAGGAACAGTAAAGTTTTTTAACACAGAAAAGCACTACGGATTTATAACCATGGAAGGAGCTTCCGATAGCGTGTTTGTGCACGAATCGAGCTTAAAGAGTCCAATACACGAAAACGATAAGGTAACCTTCGACATAGAGGAAACTGAAAAGGGCTTACGTGCTATTAATGTAACGGTAGAGTAATAATTAGTCGTAAGCCATAAGTCGTAAGTCAAAGCATTAACAGCTTTTAAGCTTATGACTTAAGGCTTACAACTTAAGGTTGAATGAAAGAAATGAATAAAGAAGAAGTAGCAACGGTAATTAAAGACAGATATGCTGATGGTAACAACTTATCAGTTACAAGGGTTATTTGCAAAAACGACGTTACCTATTATGGCTATTTCAATTCTTTCAGTGACTATTCCGAACTGATGGAAAAAAACAGATACCGTTTTATTCCTCGGAATAATTCCAAGGCGTTCAGGGAGGAACATAATAAAAAGGGTGTTTTCAATACAACTTTCAGTATTATAATAAACGGTGAGGATATTTTGGCTATTGAGTTTGTAATGCCTCTCCATAACCCTGAATTTAATTGAAGGAGATTTACTATTATTTATTTTTCAAGTTAAAATATTGTTAATGGTTATATTGATTTTTTTCGCAATTCACTGGTATGCTTCATTGTTTTTCCAGTCTGTTTTCCATCACAGGTATTCAGCACATAGGGTATTCACAATGTCAAGATTTACAGAAAAGTTATTTTATATCGGATGCTTTCTTTCACAAGGTTCATCATACATAAGCGCTGCTACTTATGGAATTATGCATCGTTTGCATCATGCACATACTGATACGTCAAAGGATCCTCACTCGCCATCCATCACTCCCAATCCATTTTCTATGATGTGGATGACAAGGAATAGTTATATTAACTTGTATAACGGAGAAACTTTAATAGAGGAGAAATACAAGAAGGACCTTCCGCAGTGGGAATGGTTTGAAAAAATTGCCCATAACTGGCTAACACGCATTTTGTGGATTGCTTTATATGTTACCTTCTATTACATCTTTGCAACAGCATGGTGGCAATGGCTCTTATTGCCAGGCACTATTATAATGGGTTCTTTGCAAGGTGTTGCTGTAAATTGGTGGGCGCACCGATTCGGATACAGGAATTATAATGTAGATAACACATCGAAGAATATTATGCCTATTGACCCTATTTTCTGGGGAGAATCCTATCATAATAATCATCACCAGCACCCGGGAAATCCAAATAATGCAGATAAATGGTTTGAATTAGACATGGGTTACCTTGCCATGAGAGGTATGCATGCATTGAGAATTATAAAAATAAAGAACATATAAGTAATAACGTTTAAAACCCTACATGAGACAACTAAAAATAACAAAATCGATCACGAACCGTGATAGTACTTCTATTGAAAAATATCTGGCAGATATTAGCAAGCATGAATTAGTAACAGCTGAAGAAGAAACCATACTCGCTCAAAAAATAAGGGCTGGTGACCAACAAGCATTAGACAGGCTTGTTGTTGCCAATTTAAGGTTTGTTGTTTCTGTTGCCAAGCAATATCAAAACCAGGGATTGAGTCTTTCTGACTTGATTAATGAAGGAAACGTAGGCCTTGTTAAAGCAGCTAAACGTTTTGATGAAACAAGAGGGTTTAAATTTATATCCTATGCCGTTTGGTGGATACGCCAATGTATAATACAAGCAGTTGCAGTTAACTCCCGGGTAATTAGACTTCCTTTGAATAAAGTAGGTGCACTTAACCGTATTAAAAAAGCAGGGGGTTTACTTGAGCAAAAACTGGAAAGAGAAGCCAGCCCGGCTGAAATTGCGGAGATTCTTGAAATGTCGGAAAATGAAGTAAAAATTGCAATGGCTTCTACTAACAGGCATTTATCAACTGATTCCCCATTTTCGAATGCAGAGGATACTACACTGATGGATGTTTTGCAAGACCACAATAGTCCGCAGCCTGATAGTATGCTAATGGCATCATCTTTAAGTATAGAAATCAAGAGAGCATTATCCGGCCTTTCAGAGCGTGAAAGCAATACGGTAATTTTATTTTATGGAATAGGTTTGCAGCATCCGCTTACATTAGAAGAAATTGCTGAGCGCTACGAAATTACGCGTGAAAGGGTTCGCCAAATAAAAGATAAAGCAATCCGGAAGTTAAGGGTTAACTCAAGGAGTAAAATATTGAAGACTTACCTGGGTTAATTATAAATTAGTTCATCAATTGAGTGGTACTGTAAAATTCAGATTTTACAGTACCTTACTTTTTATATGCAACCATTTACAATGAATCATCGTCTAAGATTATAAAGTAAAACCTTAACTTTATAAATTGCATGGAAGAAAAACAGGAAAATCAAGCTAAAGCAAATGAAATTGCCCGAAGAGAATTTATTCAAAAATCGTTGTTGCTTGTTGGTGGAACTGTCGGAGCTTCCTGGCTTTTAAGCTCGTGTGGCAAATCCAGTACCCCTGCGCCGGTTGCAACAGCTCCCAGTGTTAATTTTACAATTGATAT
>CAIUPO010000033.1 GCA_903901055.1 uncultured Bacteroidota bacterium | reverse complement strand
TTAATCCCAAATAACCTTAAAAACAACACAAACAATGATCAACTTCGATTTACCGACAGACAGATCCTCCATCATCAAAGTAATTGGTGTAGGCGGAGGTGGAAGCAACGCAGTCAACCATATGTTCCGCGAGGGCATAAAGGGCGTTGACTTCGTAGTATGCAACACCGACCAACAAGCATTAGACATTAGTCCCGTGCCTTTGAAAATAGCCCTGGGTTCAGGACTTACAGAGGGCAGAGGAGCTGGCTCACTTCCTGAAATCGGAAGAAGAGCTACCCTCGAAAGTATTGAAGACCTAAAGAAAATTTTAGGTACAAATACTAAAATGGTATTTATCACCGCAGGTTTAGGCGGAGGTACCGGAACAGGCGGCGCACCCGTTATTGCACAAGTTGCAAAAGAAATGGGTATACTCACCGTTGCCATTGTTACCGTGCCATTTTCATTTGAAGGAAAGAAAAGAAAACTGCAGGCGGAAGAAGGTTTGAAAGAACTCCGCGAGCATGTTGACACTATATTAATCATCAACAATGACAAGTTGCGCGAGATGTATGGCAACTTGAAATTAGGCGAAGCTTTTGCGCATGCCGATGATATTTTGAACATTGCTGCCAAGAGCATTGCCGAAATTATTACCGTTACATTGCATGTGAATCTTGACTTTGCAGATGTTCAGACTGTGATGAAAGAAAGCGGAGTTGCCATTATGGGCTCAGCATGTTGCGAAGGCGAAAACCGCGCTATCCGTGCTGTTGAGCTCGCACTCACATCTCCGTTGCTGAATGATAATGACATTAAAGGTGCACGTTATGTACTCCTCAATATCACTTGCGGATCGGATGATATTACTATGGATGAGTTGGGCGAAATTACCGACTTTATCCAGGAAGCTGCGGGACAAACTGCAGACATCATAAAAGGATACGGTATTGATGAAACCCTTGGAGAGCGCATTAATGTTACGCTTATCGCGACAGGATTCAACGCTAACCCCGTTGTGAATTTTGTAGAAAAGAAAGCGGAAAGAATTGTTCGCAGATTGGATGAAGTTCAGAAAGCACCGGCAGTGAATAATCAAACTACAATTCAACATACTGCTGAAAAGCCTGTTGAAAATAATGTACCTGAAACTCCTAAAGTTGAAACTGAAATCACTCCATTCTTAAAACCGGTTGAAGCAAAAGAAACTACCGGAATTGAGTTTGAAATTGTTCAGAAGACGGAAGAACAAACCTGGACTCCAGTAAATAAAACTCCGCTGAATGAAACCGTACCTCCGCTTATTCAGCAAGCAAATGTTGAGCCTACAGCGCAGTCAACACAGAGTGAAAAGGTTGATTTAACTGATCCTGCTTTTATTGAGGAACAACGCAAAAAATCACAAGAAAGGATTGAAAAGCTGAAACAACTTAGCTATAAACTGAGGACATCTTCAGGCATCAGCGAACTGGAAAATGAACCTGCTTATAAAAGAAGAAACGTTGAGTTGGAAAACACCCAGCACTCTTCTGAGTCAAGCCAGTCAAGGTTTACACTTTCACAAGGAGAAGAAAATAAAGGAGAGTTGAAACAGAACAACTCTTTCCTGCACGATAATGTAGATTAATAGCGTGGTAGAGAATTAGAGAGGTTAGTTTTTTTGGGGTTAATACGAACCGGCATTCCACATAGGGTGCCGGTTTTTTTGTCGGAGCCCGACTGGCAATTAGTCCGAGCCGGACTGGCAATTAAGTGTAGCGTCATCGCGAGCGAGGCGTGGCTATCTCTTTGATTTACGAATATCGAACATCGATTTTTGATTGAGGAATTAAAAGGCAAAATGTTTTTCATAAAGGAAACACAGAGAGAAGAAAGTTACACGGAGTAAATTCATTTTATCTTCAACCAAGGATTAGTTCCATTTATTTTCCTGTATCCCCCATATTCCAGATGTATATATGAAGAATTGGGGAAATTTTGTGCCATAAATATTTTCAGGGACTCCTCAAAGGAGTTTCCATTATTAGTTTCGCTGTGATAATCTGACCAGCAAGGATCGGCGAAGTAATAATAATTTTCTATTTCAAAATTTTTCGGACCCATTGGTATGCAGTTCCAAATCATACCAATGGTAGCAAGGGAAGCACTGTCGTACGCGGGGTCAGGGAGTCTGACAGCGTACCAAAAATAGTTATGGATGGAGTCTGTATTTTTATAAAAAAATACTTTTCCCTGCATCGACAACTTTAACTTAATTGCTTCGCTATCCGGGTAGCATTTCACCGTCCATTCTGCATTACTAAATTTTTTCCAGTCATCTGTAAATGACTGCCCCGTACCTAAACCTATATTGAGGAATAACATAAAAACAACTAATTTCCACGAACAGTTTATGGGCTTCATTATTTAATTGGATAGTCCTACTAAAATAAATTTACTAAATCCGAAGATAGTATACTTTTTTTTGCAAGACGCTGTTTTCTTTTGCCGCAGTTTGGGGTTAAATTTGCTACTTGACACTAAGAAAAACCTGTGTTAATAACGTAAATACCCCTTAAAAATAACAACGAAATAACAAAGCAGGAACAAGCAATTAACAAGTGAATAACAACAAAATAACAAGGTTGATAGTTATTAAGACTGCTTGGATATGAATGTGTTATGTGGAATTTCGTTGTTAATAACAACAAATAACAACAAACGAATAGGCGGAGTTCTCCTAAAAATACTTTCAAGATTTTATTCATTTTTGTTTTCATGATACAAAGATAATTCATGAAAAAGTGATTTCTTAAAAAGTCATTAGACATCTTTCCTAAATAAGTATTGATTTTTAAAATTGACTAATCGAGCAACGACATTCCAGGCCAGACCATAATTCTTGTGTTTACCTCTGTAGATGTGTTTAACAATGCGGAATATTTTGCATTCA
>CAIUPO010000032.1 GCA_903901055.1 uncultured Bacteroidota bacterium | reverse complement strand
CAGTGTTAATAACTTACAACGTTGTTATTTTGTTGTTATTTTATTGTTTTCCCGTTGTTATTTTATTGTTATTTCGTTGTTATTTTTACCTTTTTTGAAGCAAAAATACTATTCGGGCAGGCCAATTTTTCGACCAGAAAGTAATGCTTTAATATCTTCAATTATATGTTAATGGTAGGCTCAATCTTAGTTTTTCCCATTTATCAATTTTAATCCTTATTTTACTTAGGTAATAAAATGTAATAAACATAACAATCCCGTCAGTAAAAATGGAAAAGATTGTCCAATATATGGCACTGTCAAAGTTCCAGCGGATAATGAAAGTAATGAATTCCATAACTAATACTATACAGTATAGGAGGAGGAGCCTGGTGAATATTTTATCACGGTTAGTATTTTTAAAATCAAGTTTTAAAATCGAATTATTAAGAGAATTATTAATAATTCTGGTAAATAGCGGCACCGTTATAAAGAAGCATAATATGCCGGGAATCCATCCATAAGTATAAACATTCACGAAGGAAATAAAAAAGTCATACAAGCTATGTGATAGCACACCAATAATAGAAAATACAACAACTGTTAAAGTTTTTGATTTCACTTTTTTGAATGTACATAATACAATTCCATAAGCAATGAAGGAGGTATCAATAATGTGCCCGAGTGTACATAGGATAGCCCGCATTCCTATGGCCGTCCCGTCAGAAAAATACATTACGTTTTCAACGGTTAAAAAGCCTAATGCTAAAAATGAAAAATAGGCAATATAATCTATGGGAGTTTCGAGTCGTTTCTTAAACATGAGATAAATAAGTAGAAATGGAATCGATTTTGAGAATTCCTCTACTAATCCCGCATCTATGGTGAAGTAGAGGAATATACTTAGTAGTTTATTTGGTGTGTTAGTTATTATGCCGATTGGTAGAATTTTGTCAATTCCCAAGGTAATCAATACAGACAAACATCCAAGAATATAAGCTGTCAAAATTGGTAGTAAACTGCTCTTAGAATAATTCCCAATGAGTCTGTAATAATCTATCCAGATAGCCGAAATGAACACTGATGTTATAATAAATATAACAATCATTATTTTGAAAGTGATGCTTTAATGTCCTCAATCCGTCCCTTCGGAACTGCATTAATTAACCGCTTGGTATACTCTTTTTGAGGATTAAAATAAATTTCATCGGCATCCCCCATTTCCTCTATCTTCCCGTTATACAGCACCACCATGCGATCCGAAATAAATTTTACAACAGAAATATCATGGGAGATAAATAAATAAGTAAACCCAAAATCTTTTTTCAATTCAGAAAGCAGATTTATTACCTGCGCCTGTACTGATACATCCAGCGAGGAAATACATTCATCACAGACAATAAATTCAGGATTAAGTGCCAATGCCCGAGCTATACAAACCCGCTGCCGTTGCCCTCCGGAAAACTCATGCGGATAGCGGTTATACTGCGTAGTGTTCATACTCACACGCTCCAATAGTTCTATCGCTTTTTTCTTCCGTTCTTTTTCATCATTCAGAATATGATGTACTCGCATCGGCTCTACAATTGATTCGCCAATGGTCATGTGCGGGTTTAACGAAGAGTAAGGGTCCTGAAAAATAATTTGCAATTTTTTCCTGTATTGGCGCATCTCTTCAGATGGAAGTTTCAAAAGATCTTTTCCTTTATAAATAAGATTACCAGAGGTTGGTTCTATCAAACGTAAAATAGTTCTGCCTAATGTAGTTTTACCCGAGCCCGACTCCCCAACAATACCAAGGGTTTCGCCTGGATAAATATTAAAACTTATATCATCAACTGCTTTTACATAGTCAGTAGTCTTTCCAAAAATTCCTTTGCTAATCGGAAAATAGGTTTTCAGATTTTCAACTTTCAAAAGAGGCTCTGCAGCATACAATTTTTTGTGGCCTTCTTTTCGTTCTTCTGGGGTGATGATGTTCTCATCCCTCTCCTTATAGGAGAGGGTAGGGTGAGGTCTGTTTTCTGCTTCCAAAAAATCCTTCACTGTAGGCAGCACCCTTAGACGCTTATCCAGCGGAGGTCTGCAAGCAAGCAAGCCTTTTGTATAGGGGTGCTTAGGATTAGAAAATAAATCAAGTACGCTTCCTTGTTCAACAATATCTCCTTTATACATAACCAGCGCCCTGTCTGCAATTTCAGCTATCACACCTAAGTCATGTGAAATGAAAATAATACTCATTCCATTTTCTTCCTGCAATTCTTTCATCAGTTCCAGAATGGTTTTCTGAACTGTTACGTCAAGCGCCGTGGTGGGCTCATCAGCTATAAGCAGAGAGGGATTGCAGGACATAGCCATAGCAATCATCACACGCTGTTTTTGTCCACCTGATAGTTGATGCGGATAGGAATCAAGTATAGTTTCCGGCCTTGGTAATTTTACTTTTTTAAACAATTCAAGTGTGCGGTTTCTACTTTCTGCTTTCGTTACGTGTTGATGTAACATGATAGCTTCCATCACCTGGAAACCGCATGTCAACACAGGATTTAATGAGGTAAGCGGTTCTTGGAAAACCATTGCAATTTCATTCCCGCGAAAGTGGCGAATCTCTTTTTCCGGAAGATCTTGTATTGCAATTCTTCCTTTTTTAGTTGAATTAAAAATTAACTCACCGCCAGAAATTTTTCCGGCACGTGGGATAAGCCGCATTAATGCAAGTGAGGAAACAGTCTTGCCAGAACCTGATTCTCCTACTATGCCCAAGCATTGCCCTCTTTCCAGCGTATAGCTGATTCCGTTAATTGCTTTGAAAGTGCCATTCTCCGTAGTGAAATCTATAGAAAGATTATTTACTTCAAGTAAAATGTCGCTCACTTTATTTTAGGGTAAATATAAAAATTGGGCTGTTTTAAATATCCTCACTGTAGAATACCAGTTGAAGTTTTCCGTTGTCATACTCTTCACTTTGGTCGCTCAAAGAAACCCATTCTTTTTTGCCTTTATGCGATAAATTCCAGATACGGCTATCGTTTTGAGAGACATAATCACCGTATTTTGAACTGAGATATTCAGTAAGCCTATCTAAAACAATTGCAGCGTTCGAATCGGTTTCAAGATATATGTCTTCATCTATCTCGTTCAGTTTTTCGCGGTCGAAATAATACGTAATTTTGAAGTAGTTTACTGAATCAATGGGTTCATTAATTGAGTCTGGTTGTAATGTATCAATAGGGAAGGTGTAGCTAACATCATCCGTATCATTTTCATCAGGAATTTTGCGTTCCAGTCCAAGTACAACTTTATACCCCAAGCCCAAATTAACCGACCTGAAAAGGTTTTGGCCATTGCCTAACAATAATTTTATTAACCCCTTTTTTTGCGCTCCTTTAAGATTATTATCGGAAACCGAATTCGAATTATTTGTAGAGTTGTTGCAGGAAGAGTAAATAAAAACTAATAGAACTCCGGCAAGTAAACCAGAGACTATTTTGCGTAAAGATTTTTTATTTGTACTATTATTTCTCAAGTGATAAATAAACAGAAAGCGAATGTACGAAAAAAGGAGCAGAAGGAATTACAAACTATACATTTTTCCAGGAAGCGACTTTAATATCCCCGCAAATTCAAGCGTTAGCAAGTGTGTTGAAAGATTTCCGGGTGATAAATTTGCTTGCAATGCGATATCATCCACATGCATAGGTGCTCCTACAGTCTGCAAAACCTTTACTATGGTTTCTTCCTGTGGCTTCAGGTCATTAAATAATTGTGGTTGAGCCTTCGGTTTCTTTTTCTTGTCTTTCCATCCCAAACTATTCAGTAAATCATCCGCCGATTGAATTAACCCGGCTTTGTTTAGCTTAATAAGTTTGTTGCAGCCCTGTGAATAAATATCGTCCGCACGGCCCGGAATCGCAAATACTTCACGGCTATATGAGAAAGCAATGTCAGCAGTAATCATAGCTCCGCCGAATGCTTTTGATTCAACAACCACAACAGCATCTGATAACCCCGCAATGATACGGTTGCGCTTAGGAAAATTCTCAGGTGCAAGTTTGGTATCACTGGTAAAATCGGTCAACAGGCCACCATTGTCAAGCATTTTATTGGCAAGATTAGCGTGCTCGGCAGGATACATCATATCCAGCCCATGACCCACAACTGCCACTGTCGGCAAGCCAGTTTTCAAAGCAGCTTTATGGCTGGCAGCATCAATTCCATAAGCAAGTCCGCTAACGATTAAAACATTGGAATCTTTTAGCCCATCTACCAATTCGTTGCACATTTTTTTGCCATATTCAGTAGCATTTCGGGTACCGACCAAAGCTACAATCCGTTCCGCATCAAGGTTTGCATTCCCTTTATAATAAAGGATTACAGGGCAATCGGCACATTGTTTTAAACGCAGCGGGTATTCTTTATCCAAATAAAAAAGTGGCTTGATATTATGTTGCTCAACATACTTCATTTCTTTTTCAGCAAGGTGAAGGATGTCTTGTTTAATAATAGCCTCAGCAGTAATTTCACCAATGTCAGGAATCTTCAAAAGCTTTTGTTTCTTTTCTTTAAACACAGCCTCGGCGCTACCACAGTAGGATATAAGAACCTTGGATGTGATGTGCCCAACGTGGTCAATAAATGTGAGTCCTATTTTATAAAGAAGGTCGTTGTCCATTTTTTAGATAAGCAATTACAAATGTAAAATCATAATTCGATTCAACTTGAAAAAATAACGTAATTTTAAAACCTGATAAATTAATATGATTATGAAAAACATCCTTTTTATTGGTCTTGCTTCGTTCGCAATGTTCTTATTTTGCGGCCCTTCTGATCCGAAGGAGAATAATGTAGCAGTGCAAAGCAAGGACACCAAACTCCCCGACTGGCAGTGGACTTCCGGCGAAGTGGAAATGAAAAAAACTGCATCGAAGCAATCTTTCACTATAACTTTCGCTCCACAGTTTTATCATCCACGGGATAGCGTAAAGATTACATTCACATCATACCAAATTTCTTTAACCAATCTCGACAATGCGGCAGCTTTTAGTAATTGGTCAGGCAGAGTGAATCTGGTTTATTATATAAATAGAAATTGGGTTCCTATTGTTGCTGATACAAATGATGTAATAAATCAACCGTTTACCGGAACTAAAGCTAAACTCAATAATGAGTTGAAAAAATATACCGTTTTGTTTACGGTTCCTTTAAGCAGAATACTGACAATTACTACTTCGGCAGTATTATTACAATTAGATAATGCAGAAGTTTCACCACTGTTGTCTAATGGAAAATCGGTGCCAACACTTACTACTTCAATAAGTGGAATAGAGGTTCAGAAAATAGAGCGGACAAATCAGTAGTAAGTTTTCCCGCAGATTTCGCTAATTTTCGCAGATTTTCGTTCTGCGATTATCCGCGCAATCTGCGGGAAATGGTTTTACCCAAATACCTTTCCGAAAAACTCTTCCATCTTACCAACAGTCACAACTTTTATAGAAGTTTTTTCCGGAATGCTTTTTTTATTGTAACGGGAAATAAATATCTGTTCGAAGCCCATTTTTTCAGCTTCAAATATTCGTTGGTCAATACGGTTAACGGGGCGTATTTCTCCGGAAAGCCCTATCTCAGCTGCAAAACAGAACTTAGGTGAAACCGGTATTTCTTCATTGGATGAAAGGATTGCCGTAACAATTGCAAGGTCGGTTGCAGGGTCTTCTACCTTTATTCCTCCTGCAATATTCAGAAAAACATCTTTTGCCCCAAGCCTGAAACCGCAACGTTTTTCGAGTACTGCTAACATCATGGAAAGTCTACGCAAATCATAACCTGTCGATGAACGTTGAGGTGTCCCATATACTGCAGAACTTACCAAAGCTTGCGTCTCTATTAGTAAGGGCCTTGCACCCTCAGTAATGGCTGCAATTGCAACACCACTAACAGGTTCTTCACGTGCAGTAATAAGCACTTCAGATGGGTTACTAACTTCCCGTAAACCGCTTCCTGTCATTTCGTAAATACCTAATTCATTTGTAGAACCAAAGCGGTTTTTGGTGGTGCGAAGCAAACGATATAAATGGTGAGTATCGCCTTCAAATTGTAGTACAGTATCAACCATGTGCTCCAATACTTTTGGCCCTGCTATGGCACCATCCTTGGTAATATGTCCAATTATAAAAACAGGCACATGGGTAGTCTTCGCATAACGCATCAAATCTGCTGTACATTGGCGAACCTGAGATATACTTCCCGGCGATGAATCTATCAACCCAGTATAAAGTGTTTGGATAGAATCAATAACTAAAAGATCAGGTTTTACCGTCTCTGCCTGCTGAAAAATATTTTGTAATAAAGTTTCAGTGAGTATATAACATTGCTGGTTTTTTATACCAATGCGTTTGGCGCGCATTTGCAATTGTTCAGCACTCTCTTCGCCCGAAATATAAAGCACTTTCAGGTTTTTTGCTGAGAGTGCTATTTGTAATAACAAAGTGGATTTTCCAATCCCGGGTTCGCCCCCAAATAAGGTTAAAGAGCCCGGTACAAGCCCATCTCCAAGCACACGGTTCAGTTCTTTATCCGGCATCGGAATTCGGACAGTAGCACCAAAATCCTGGTCCGTAATTAAATGCGGTTTATCAACTAATGCCGTAAATGCATTAGTAGTGATGGGCTTTTCGGGGGCCTGAATTACTTCCTCTACATAAGTGTTCCATTCTCCGCAAGAGGGGCATTTCCCAATCCATTTGGGTGATTGCGCTCCGCAATTCTGACAGAAAAAAGCGCTCTTCACTTTAGCCATGATGCTATACGAATTTTATTTTCCTTGCAGCAAAGGCACACATCCTTAATAGCAGGAATCCGTGTTTGAAGCGGGAAATATTGGTAGAGCCATAAGTCCTGTCCCTGTATCGAATGGGGATTTCAATAATTTTAAGATTGAGTTTATGGGCTCCGAAAATCAAATCAAAATCACCGAACGGGTCAAAATCGCCAAAGAATTTTCGGTTCTCAATCAATCGTTGGTAATCCTTTTTGAAGATTACTTTTGTGCCGCACAAAGTATCTTTAAAAGGTTGTTCTAACAACCAGGTAAATGCCAGACTGAAAAATTTATTTCCCAACAAATTCAGAAAACGCATAGCTTCTTTTTCCATTGGATAAACAAGGCGCGAACCGTTTATGAAATCACCTTTACCAGAGGAAATTGCTTTGTAAAATTTCGGTAAATCCTCAGGTGGAACAGTCAAGTCAGCATCAAGAATCATCAATATATCACTGCTTGCAATATCAAAGCCAAGGCGGACAGCATCACCTTTTCCTTTTCCTTTCTGCTTGTCTATTTTAATATCATGGGTAGCAGAATATTTTTTCTGTATCTCTTGAATTTTATCCCAGGTATCATCGGTTGAATTACCTTCTATAAAAATTATTTCAAGGTGCTTGCTGAATTTAGGAAGGCGGGTAATTGCATTTTCGATATTGCCGCTTTCATTTCGTGCGGGAATAACAATCGAGACGGAATATTTTTTATCTGCTTCTTCTTCGGTAATTTCCGGTAATGGCTTGGCAAATGCAAATTGATTTATACAGAAATACCTGAAAAAAGGCATTTTAGCGAGGAACCCATTAAAGAATTCTGACAATAAAGGAATATAAACGGGGAAAAGCATCCGCCTTACATTCCGATAAACATCAAACCCTGAAATATAAAGCAGGTTATTAATATCCCTTAATGTAAGCCAGTTTTGGCGATAAGGCTGAGATTTTAAACCCAAAGCCTCCGCCAGTTTCAGGATAGGTTCCCAGAAATAATTGTAATAACTTACTACTATTTTTGTGCCGGGATGACAAAGTTTATTCAATCCTAAAAATACCTTCTCTACATCATCCAAATGGCCTACTAAATTGGAAAGGACAATGAGGTCAAACTTTTCATTTAACTGAATATCGTCCGCGTTCATGCAATGGAACTCAACATCAGGAAATTGTTTTTTCCCATTTTCTATCATGGCAGGGCTGAAGTCAACTCCAACTTTGCGTTTGCCTTTAATCTTACCAATCAGTTCACCTGTGCCACAACCAATCTCCAGCACAGAAATTTCTTCATGCGAAAAGTAGTTGCAGAAAAAGGTGATATCTCTCCAATAATAGCCATTCAGCCACCCTTTACGGGGATGCTTTTGGGCCGATTTCTCAAAAAATTCGAGGCGTTTGTTTTCTTCCGGGGTCACAGTATTTTTAAAATTGAACGCGTAAAAATAGTTAATATCTTTTCATTGGGGATAAAGAAGAAAAAATGCAGGAGGCAGAACCTCACTTTTTCTCTAAGATGAATTTTTTAGAAAGTTCCCCTTTATCAGTGATTATTCGAACAAAATAGACCCCATTAACACGGTCGATCATATTTACGGTAATAGTCTGATTTTCCGCATTGGGATTAATAGGTTCAGTATAAACCTCCCTTCCTAATTCATCATAAATAGAGATTGTTTTGTTCCCTCTTTCATTTAGTTCTATTGAAATTTGCCCTTTAGTGGGGTTAGGAAAAACAGTTATTTTTTCTTTAGGTTGAGAAATGTCGCTTATCCCAGTATAGGAGAAACATTCGCTAAATTCGAAAACACCGGGACGGTGTTTTCCGCCCGAAGAAACAAGACCACCTGCTGAATCGTCGCGAGTACCACCTGCTGAGTCACTTATTACTATTGGATGAAAAGTTATTGTATCATGTAGAAATCCGCAGCCAATTAATGTGTCATTTTTATTTGCTTTTATAAAAAGCATAGTTTCCGTTCCACCCCATTTAGTTAGGCCATATGTAAAAGTCCCGCCGATTGCATAACCTCCATTTGAAGTATTGATAATTGATTGCCCCATACCTGAAGAAAATCTTTTCCATACTAAATTACCTATAGAATCAATTTCAATAATATGGAGGTAATAGTAAAATGTACCAATAAGATAATAGGATGATGTTCCAGTTATTAAATAGTTATGTTCCTTTGTCTCAACTACAGAATTGCTATAATACCCATAGTCAGGGGAATTCTCAATTGCCCAGCTCACATTACCTAATGAATCTACTTTTAATATTGATGTTCCACTCATAATAAATCCATTATCATGGGTTTGAAAAACGGATGTCCCAGTAAATGGACTATAAGTTTTTGACCAAATAACGTTTGCATTAGAATCTAATTTTATTAAATATGTATAGTAAACACGAGATCCTGACATGCCTGATATTGCATACCCTCCATCATTCGTTGTGATGACTTGATTTGCCCATAGCCCATACAAAGTTTTAGCCCATAAAAAATTTCCTGTAGCATTTAATTTAAGAAGATATGTATTCCCATGTACTGTATCTCCGTATGAACCAGTGTAGCCTGCAATAATCAATCCCCCATCCTTTGTTTGCAGTATCGAACTGCTCCCATCACCTTTTGTTCCTCCAATTGTTCTGGTCCACATTAACTTTCCTGCAGAATCTAATTTTACTACATATACATCTCCTCCTCCAGCTCCATATGTAACCGTGGAACCTGCAACAGCATAACCATGGTCATAAGTTTGAACAATTGAATATCCATACTCTGCGCCGCCTCCAATTCTGTTGGACCATTTTTTCGCTCCTGTTGAATCGAGTGCTATTACATAAACATTAGCCGTATCCCTTCCATACCCGGTCATCGCAAAACCATGATCATAAGTTTCTATAACGGACATTCCCTGATCATAAGACGTAGAGCTAAATTGGGCAGAAACCATGCCTTGAAAAGACAGATAGAAACAAATTAAAACTATAAGTCGCCCTAAACGCATGTTTTCTTTTGATTGTAAAATCTTTACAAATATAAAAACTATATGCTTTCAAGAGTAATTTATTCGTTAATGGTTCAAAGCTAATCCCATAAAATTCCGTATGTTTGAATTATGACAGCAGTATACGGGCATAGGGGCGCGCGTGGAGTTTACCCCGAAAATACATTGGAAGGCTTTCTGTATGCTGCAAGTCTGGGGCTTGATGGTATTGAATTGGATGTTGTAATATCCAAAGACAATAAGGTGGTTGTCTCCCATGAACCCTGGATGAACCCTAAAACATGCACTAAGCCCGACCACTCTAAAGTTAGTTTTCTCAGAAGAAAGAATCTTTACAGGATGAATTATGCTGATATAAAGCGCTATGATTGCGGCTTGCGTGGTAACCCAGACTATCCGCATCAAAAGAAAATAGCCGCATACAAACCTTTATTATCTGAAGTCATTGAGCAGGTTGAAGTAAAATTGAAAAACTCAGCCCTTCCTTTACCCCTATATATAATAGAGATAAAAAGCAACTGGATCACAGATAACGAACTCCATCCACCACCCGAAGATTTTGTAAAGTTAGTTATGGATGAAATTAAACCCTTCAATATCAACAGCCGTATACTCATTCAATCCTTTGACATGCGCCCGCTGAATGTTATCCATAAAAATTACCGTGGGTTTAAGTTGGGGATGCTGGTTCGCAGCCCACGTTTTATCCGGCAAAGGATGGCGGCCCTGAGTTTTGTACCTTATACTTGCGGGTCATACTACAAGCTGACTTCCGAACGATGGGTAAATAGGATTCACGCACTCGGAATGAAATCGCTGGTATGGACAGAAAATGAGAAAAGTGATATGATTCATCATATTAAAATGGGGGTTGACGGTATAATTACCGATTACCCAGCTAAAGCACTTGAAACTGTTAAAGAATTACGGAAATAAAAGAATTCTATCTTTGCTTTTTTATAAACCTTATGAAGAATACCGCTAAGCCAACACAAGCTAAGCCAGCGCAATACAAGCCCGTGGCACCTCCAAGTAAATTTAGTAAATGGATTCCAAGCCTGATTGCTATCCTGGTTTTTGCCATAGTCGCAATTGTTTATTTTCTACCATCCTTAAAAGGGATGGTGCTATCTCAAAGTGATATTACCCAGTTTTTAGGCTCGGCACATGAAATAATGGACTACCGCGCAAAGTATCATTCAGAGCCGCTTTGGACCAACACCAATTTCGGTGGAATGCCTGCCTATCCGATATCGGTTGCATATCCTTCCAATCTTATTCAATATCTTTTTGTGGCCCTGCTCAAATGGCTTCCTTTTCCATGCGGGGTTTTCTTCCTTTATTGCATAGGATTTTACATTCTGCTGCGCGTTTTAGATGTTAACCCATGGGTTTCTATTGTCGGTTCATTGGCGTATGGATTCTCTTCTTACTTTTTTATCATTCTTGCAGTTGGGCACAATTCCAAAGCAGATGCTATTGCATTTATGGCTCCTGTGCTTGCAGGTGTAATACTTGCATTTAAAGGGAAACGTTTGCAGGGAGCAGTCCTTACAGCCATTGCATTGGCGCTGGAACTTTATTCCGATCACCCGCAAATAACCTACTATCTCTTCCTGATGGTTGTTATTTATGGTTTAATGGAGTTTATAAAAGTTATTATTGATTACTTTAAAACAAAAACAGGCAGTCTTTTTTCCGGGTATTTTAAAACGGTAGGCGTACTTTGCATTGCGGCATTCCTGGCTGTTGGAACGGACATCACTAACTTATGGCTTACGTATGATTATGGAAAATACTCTACACGTGGAAAATCAGAACTCTCGTTAAACGGAGAAAATAAAACGGCCGGATTGACTGTGAACTATGCAACCCAATGGAGCTACGGGCAGCCTGAAACATTTTCTTTCCTTATTCCAAACTATCAGGGAGGAGGAGATGTAACCACCGGAACTGAAATACTTAAGAATGTTGCACCCGATTATCAGCAATACGTCTCGGAAAATTTTGAACCCTATTGGGGTGATCAGCCCGGAACATCAGGGCCTGTTTATGCCGGAGCCATAATTTGTTTCTTTGCATTCCTCGGGCTCTTCCTTATTAAAGGCCCATTGAAATGGTTTGTGTTTTTTAGTACCATATTATCTTTTTTACTTTCCTGGGGAAGTAATTACCAGTGGTTTACCGAAATGTTTTTTGAGCACTTTCCGGGGTACAATAAATTCCGGTCGGTATCTATGATACTTGTAATGGCGGAGCTTGCAATCCCTTTACTGGCAGTGCTTGCAATTGATAATATCCTTAAGAATAAGAAATTTCTGGAGGAAAAAATCCCGGGTGGATTTCAAAAGATACACCGCCAAAAATTGATAGCCGCAATATTAACCGGTATTATGGGTATTATTTTCGGATATGCGCATAGTTCCTTGCTTAGTTTAATTTTTGTAATAGCATTTCTGGCAATTTCAATCGACCTTGTTTCAAGTATTACCTCGGTAAAAAAACTATTTTATATTTCATTAATTTTTGTCGGAGGTTTTACCGCCCTTGCTTATGTTATGCCACGTTCATTTTCAAGTATGGAAAAAACCAATGAACTTGATTCTAGAATAGAGCAAATAAACCGCGAAGGAAAAGCGTCGCAAGTTCAAATAAATAAATTTAGACAAGAATTGAATCAGGGATTAGGGGCATTGAAAGAAGCAAGAACAAGTGTATTCAGGTCGGATGCAGCACGCAGCACTATATTTATCTTGTTTGCTGCCGGGCTTGCTTTCCTATATATGAAAAAAATTATCGACTGGAAATGGTTTACGGCAGTCCTCGGTGTTTTTATAATTGCCGATATGTTTCCATTGGATAAACGATATCTGAATGATCAAAACTTTAAGCAGAAACATGCTACAAATGAAGAATTCCAGCCCTCACAAGCGGATATCGATATTAAAAAAGACACCTCGCTTGATTACCGTGTAATTAACCTTTCGGCACCGCTCGATCAGGATGGATTAACCCCATACTTCCATAAATCGCTGAGTGGATATAGCGGTGCAAAAATGAAACGTTACGATCAATTAATGACCTACCATCTCGAGCGCCAGAACCCGAATGGCGAATTCAGGCAACTCTATGAAGCACTTCAGGGAAAGCCTGCCTACTTAAGTGTAATAAATATGTTGAATACCAAATGGGCAATTGTCCCGGTGTCGAAAGACCAGACGATTGCAATGCCTGTTCCAGGTGCATTGGGTAATGCATGGTTTGTTGACGGCTACAAAAAAGTGGATAATGCCGATTCGGAAATGGTGGCCCTTTATGATTTTAATCCGGCCCGCACCGCTATTGTAGATAAACGTTACAATGAGTACCTAAAAGTGAGCCCTTTTTTAACGCATGATTCTACGGCAGGAATTAAGATGACATCTTACGAACCGAATGACCTCAATTATATTTCACATTCCAAAACTGACAGGCTCGCAGTGTTCTCGGAAATATATTATCCTGATGGATGGCAAGCCTATATTGACGGACAACCTGTTGATCATTTCGAGGCGAATTATGTTTTAAGGGCAATGGTAATTCCTGCCGGTGATCATAAGGTTGAATTCAAATTCCATCCTTCTCATTATTTTATTGGAGAAAAAATTTCGCTTGCAAGTTCCATTATACTGATTCTCGGATTGTGCGGATTCCTTTATTTCCAGTTCGGCAGGAAGAAAGAGGCAGTCATCCCCCAGCCCCTTAAAGGGGAGTAAAACCCTGTAAAATGAAAAGGGTTCTGATCATTACTTATTACTGGCCGCCAAGCGGGGGGGCAGGTGTTCAGCGCTGGCTGAAATTTACCAAATACCTGCGCGACTATGGCTGGGAACCTATAATATATACTCCCGAAAATCCGGAATCACCAACAAATGATTCATCATTGGAGAAAGATATTCCCAAAAACCTGACCGTGATTAAAACGCAAATTTGGGAGCCTTATAATTATTATAAGGTGTTAATGGGGCAGAAAAAAAAGGATAAAATAAATGCTGCATTCCTTACAGAATCTAAGAAGCCTAAAAAGTTTGAAAAAATTTCGGTATGGATACGCGGTAATTTTTTTATTCCAGATGCGCGCAAATTTTGGGTGAAACCATCTGTGAAATATCTTGCAAATTATTTAAAGGAAAATCCGGTTGATGCAATTGTTTCAACAGGGCCTCCGCATAGTATGCACCTCATTGCACTCGGTTTGAAAAAGAAATTAAACATCCCGTGGATGGCTGATTTCCGAGACCCATGGACCAATATTGATTTCTATTCTAAGCTTATGCTATCCTCATCAGCTGATAGAAAACACAAGCGTTTGGAATTGGAAGTCTTAAAAAATGCTGATGTAGTTACTTGTGTTGGACAAACCTGGTTAGATGAGTTAGAGGAACTATATAAAAAAGGTTCAGGGAAGAACAGTAGCAAATTTAAATTCATTTCCAACGGCTACGACCCGGATGATTATTCTTCGGAAAAAGTAGAAGCCGATAAAAAATTCAGTATAGTATATATTGGAACATTAGACAAGAGCCGCAACCCGGGCATACTTTGGAAAACGCTTGCCGATATTATTAAAAAGAATAAAGATTTTGCAAATGATCTTCAACTAAAATTAGTCGGTAAAACGGATATTGCAGTTACAGAGGATATTGAAAACAATGGGTTGAATCCATACTTGGAGAAGATTGCGTATCTCACTCATGCAGAAGTAACACAGGTGCAAAAAAAATCGCAGGTGCTATTGTTGCTAATAAACAATACCCCCAATGCAATGGGAATTACTACCGGAAAACTGTTTGAATACTTTGCCGCCAAGCGCCCTATACTCTGCATTGGACCTAAGGGAGGCGATGCCGATAAAATTCTGGAAGAAACAAAAGGCGGGCTTATTTCAGGTTACGAAGACAGCCAAACGCTTGAAAACAATATTATGTATTTTTATAATAAATACAAACAAGAAAACCTACCTTGTGAAAGTGTGAATATTGAAAAATATTCAAGGAAGATGCTAACGGGTGAGGTGGCGGAGGTATTGAATGAAATTACCAAATAATAATATGGTTATTGGAATGCTAATTTTGAGTCTTGGCGTCATGCTCTTTATCTTTGGTAACTGTTTTAAGTACTATGATTTATATAAACAAGATCTTACTGATTATTATGATCAATTCAAAAAATATAAGAATATTGACATTCCTAAATATAGAGGACAAATAATGGGAGGAAGTATATTTTTTAAAACGCCACCATATTCTTCGAATCCTGACTTTTATTCTTATGAAAAAACAAAAGAATATTATGGATATGTGAAAAAACTCGGAAAGTATATAAAAATACTTTTGATCGTGATAGCTATCAATATTCTATGTATTGGATTGTGTGTGATTTTTAAGGTGACCTAATTATTCCTAAATTCGCCTCTACAAACATCCTTAATCTTGAAGAAATTTAAAGCCCTTTTACTGCTCACCATACTTTCATTAAGTATATCTGCCCAGCAAAAAAACCTTGTTCCTTATGTAAATCCATTTATTGGAACAGCCATGCATGGGCATACATTCCCAGGTGCTTGTTATCCGTTTGGCATGATGCAGTTAAGCCCTGATACCCGCCTTGATGGCTGGGATGGCTGTTCGGGCTACCATTATAATGATACGATAATTTATGGCTTCACGCATACCCATTTGAGTGGTACAGGTTGTTTGGATTGGGGTGATATTTTATTGATGCCTGTTCCTAAACTTCAGCGTGATAAGAATTGTCCAACAGATTGCATTGGTAAATACTCCTCCTCTTTTTCCCATAAAAATGAAACTGCAACAGCAGGTTATTATTCGGTTTTGCTTAATAACGGAAATATAAAAGCAGAGTTGACGGTAGGGGAGAGGGCAGGAATACATCGCTACACCTATACTAAAAAAGATTCCTGCATAATTGTGCTCGATTTGCAACACAGGGATGTTGTACTTGGTTCTAAAATAACTTTTGTTAGCGATACGGAAGTGTGCGGCTATCGTCGTTCCAAAGCATGGGCAAAGGACCAATGGGTCTATTTCGATATTCGTTTTTCTCAACCTATTGCAAGCAAGGAATTATACCACGAAGGAAAGAAAATTGAATGGAAAAAGGACTATGATTGTAAAAATATAAAACTTATTTTTGGCTTTAAACATTCCGACAAGATTTTGGTTAAAGTCGGAATATCAGCAGTGAGTGCAACCAATGCAGCCCTCAATTTAAAATCAGAAATTCCGGCATGGGATTTTGAAGGCTTGCAGCATAAAACTGAAGCCGCATGGAATGATTATCTGAATAAAATTCAGGTTTCATCAAAAGATAAAGCGCTTATGACAACATTCTATACAGCCCTTTACCACACTGCCATTCACCCAAGTTTATATACTGATGTAAATGGCGAATACCGTGGACGAGACAACCGAACTCATGTTGCCCAGGGATTTAATATGTATACCGTTTTCTCGTTGTGGGATACATACAGAGCCGAACATCCGCTAATGACATTAATCAAGCCATCGCTCGATTTGCAATTCATCCAAACATTCCTAAAACAGTATGAGCAAAGTGGAAACCTTCCTATCTGGGAACTTTCAGCCAACGAAACCAATTGCATGATAGGCTATCATTCGGTGCCTGTAATAGTGGATGCATACATGAAAGGCATTCGCGGATTTGATGTAAACGAAGCTTTGAAAGCAATGAAACATAGCGCTGATGCTGGATGGAGAGGTCTGAGGCAGTTCAGGCATTATGGATATATTCCTTCAGATAAAGCAGGGCAATCTGTTTCAAGAACATTGGAATATTCTTACGATGACTGGTGCATAGCGCAGTTTGCAAAAGCCATTGGCAAGAAAGATGATTATGCAGAATTTATTGTTCTTGCATCCAATTATAAAAATCTGTTTGACCCTACAACCGGCTTTATGCGGGCAAAAGCCAACGGTGCTTGGTATAAGCCTTTCGATCCAAAGCAGGTCGATTTTAATTATACCGAAGCCAACTCCTGGCAATACACTTTCAACCCTCCGGATGATATTAACGGGCTTATAAAACTTTATGGAAGCAAGGAAAAAATGGCTCTGAAATTAGATAGTCTTTTTCATGTTTCCTCTCAAACTACCGGCAGAGACCAGGTTGATATCAGCGGTATGATTGGGCAATATGCACAAGGCAATGAACCGAGCCATCACATGGCATTTTTGTTCAACTACCTTGGGCAACCATGGAAGACTGCCGAATATGTCAGGCAAATAGAAGCCATGTATACATCGGCCCCAGACGGGCTTTGCGGGAATGAAGATTGCGGACAAATGTCTGCATGGTATGTTATGGCATCTATGGGTATTTACCAGGTGTGCCCCGGAGATAACCAGTTTACACTTACCTCTCCGCTTTTTGATACCGTAAAAATAAATTTTGAAAATGGTAAATCATTCACAATTGTTTCTCATTTTACAAAACCCAATGCGAAGTACATCAACTATGCAAAAATGGATGGAGTTGACCACAAAAAATCCTTCATCAATTACGAAGAGCTAATGAACGGCGGCACTCTTAATTTAATTATTGGCGATGAATACACTGCCGAATGGGGCACGGGCAATGATGTTCCAAAAGATTCGTTGGGATACAATGAGGTAGTTCCTGAGCCTTATTTCGAAAACGGAACAATTACTTTTTCCGATTCTATGCAAGTAGTTCTAAAAGGATATACAACCCACGATACAATCCGTTATGCCCTTTTTGATTCCATCCATAATAGTGTGCCTACCGTCTACACTGGCCCTTTTTATATAAGTAATTCAGGATGTGTTATGACATGGCTCACGCGCGATGGCTTAGGCAGTATGGAAAATTCAGGATGTTATATAAAGATTCCAAAAGGGAGGAAAATACATCTGCATTCACAGCCCGATAATCCATATATAGCAGGAGGTCCCGGCGCTTTGATAGATTACCAGCACGGCACCGCTGATTTTACAACTGGCAGTTGGCAAGGTTATCAGGGAAAGGATTTTGAAGCCGTAGTTGATTTGGGAAAAATTCAATTAGTTAAAAATGTGGGAGCAGAATTTTTACAAGATGCAGGTAGTTGGATTATGATGCCCCGATATGTAGATATATCACTTTCCTCCGACAGTATTAACTATAAACCCGTAGTCCATAAAATTAACCAGGTAGCAGACTCCAACTATACTGCTTCAATTCAAGCACTTGGAGGTGATATTGCCCCTCAAAATGCACGTTTTGTTAAGGTTTTTGCAAAAAACTACGGTAAACTGCCAACATGGCATGCCGGGGCAGGTGGCAATGCCTGGATTTTTATTGATGAGATAACTGTGGAGTAAGCAGTTACCTCAAAAGGGCCTTTTTTAGGGTCTAAATCTCAGGTATTTTACCATTCACAGGCAAAATCATACCATTCAATAAATGATTCCTACCATTCAATAAGTCTTGCTTGGTATATATGTAGGAATTATTTTTCTTTGTTGTGTAAGAAACAATACAACATACTCCCCTTGTTAAAGGTTATTACATATAATCGTCCGATAAATACTTTAAGAAAAGGTATTATTGATAAAAATCTATCCTCATCCCCGGTTTCTAATTGGTTTGGCCTTGTAATTTATTCCTCCCATGAGGGCTTCATTGGGAATATAAGTGAAAGAGGTGTCATGTGTGGGTGAGACTCTCCGATATCCTTGCCGCAACGAATAGTCATGACATAAACTTAATGTTGCGGCGGGACCGGCAGGGTTCCCGGTATTTTAATCGAATAGTTATTTAATTTCACTTACCATCCAGATTGTATCATGTTCAGGAGTTCCTTTGTAATTTCTCTTTACTGTTGTATAACCCCCTTTGTAAAAATACAATTGAAAAGAACCTGACCCGCCTATGTGGTAATAATGGAATTGTCCGGTTGAATCAGAATGATGAATATCACTATCATAGTATTCATCTTCAGGGCTATCCGGACTTGATTGTCCTATATTAATACCTTTTATCGGTTTCCGGCTATTCTTGTCTAATACAATTCCATCCGCTTTTTGGACCACATCGCAGCCAATTAGCACGGCAAAGGGAATTACCAGAACAATAATTTGCGATATCTTCATCCAACAAATATAATAAGCAATTGATATGCACATTTTCATTATCCCTTTATTTGTCTAATTTTGTGCCCTATGTTATTAACTATATTAAAATCAAAACTCCATCGTGTTCGGGTTACAGAGGCTAACATCAACTATGTTGGAAGTATTACAATCGACGAAGATTTAATGGATGCCACTGGCTTCCTTGAGAACGAAAAGGTGCAGATTGTCAACATTAATAATGGCGAAAGGCTGGAAACATACGTAATTAAAGGCGCCCGTGGTTCCGGCATAATTTGCCTCAATGGGCCTGCTGCCCGTAAGGCGCTTGTAGATGACCTTGTGATTGTTATTGCTTATGCACAAATGACCCCTGAAGAGGCCAAAGTATATAAGCCACTTTTGGTTTATCCGGATAGCAACACGAATAAACTCAAGTAATTGAATTCGGGAATAAAAAACGTTTTAAAGTTCCTGCTTTTCTTAGGCATAGGGGTTGGTCTCGTCTATCTGATTGTCAGGAAAATTACTCCCGAAGAATGGACGAACATAAAACAGGCTGCCATTAATGCCAACTACTTTTGGGTAGGGGTAGCACTTATTATAGGCGTTATCAGTCATATACTTAGAGCGTTAAGTTGGAGGCTGCTGATTGAGCCAATCGACAAAAAACCCGGTTTAGCCAATACTTTTTGTGCTGTAATATTAGGTTATATGGCGAGCTATGCTTTCCCAAGGATTGGGGAGGTTTCAAAATGCGGCGTACTGAGTAAGTATGAAAAAATATCTTTTGCCGGATTAGTCGGAACCGGAATTGTACAAAGAGTTGTCGATGTGCTTTTCATGTTACTCTTCATGGTAATAATGATAATAATGAATTTGAACAGCAAAGTATATACTCTAGTGAAAACAAAAGGATCGGCATTTATTTCAGATAAATGGGAATCCGCAAGACACATAAACCCGGTTATACTCATTGTAATTGCTTTAGTATTGATAGTTGGTACATGGTTTGTTTACAAGAAAAAGGATACTCTTTTCAGCGCTGTTTGGAAATTCATTAAGAATTTTTGGGAAGGATTAAAAAGTGTCGGCAAATTGAAGAATCCTTTATTGTTTTGGGCCTATTCATTAGGTATATGGATTATGTATTTGCTAATGGTCTATGTTTGTTTCTTCTGTATAAGTGAAACTTCGCATCTCACATTGTCCGATGCATTAATTGTATTAATGTTTGGCACAGTGGGTATGATTGTACCAACTCCGGGAGGAATGGGGGCCTATCAATATCTTGTAAAGAGTGCGCTTGTAAGCATACTTCTTATTTCTCCTACTAATGGTTTTACATTTGCATGGATAATGTGGGGCTCACAGCTCATATTAATCGTATTTTTGGGATTACTTTCATTAATACTATTGCCAATAATTAATAAGGATGACAAAACCGGAATTCATCAAGTCGAAAATATATAAGTGGGAAGACCTCTCAAGGGCCATTGCCATTTGGAAATTCAAAGACAATAAAATTGTTTTTACGAATGGATGCTTCGATATTTTACACAAAGGGCATGTTACCTATCTCAGTCAGGCTGCCGATTTGGGAGACATATTAATAGTAGGATTAAACTCTGATGAGTCAGTTAAGAAATTACATAAAGGTGCAAACAGACCAATACAAGACCAGGATTCAAGGGCTTTGATACTTGCATCTCTGCACCATGTTTCCGCAGTTATTTTATTTGATGAAGACACCCCGGCAGAATTAATTAAGAACATTCAACCTGATGTGCTGGTTAAGGGCGGTGACTGGAAACCTGAGCAGATTGTAGGTTACGACACAGTAAAGGCAAGAGGTGGTGATGTTGTTTCAATTGAATTCGTTCCCGGATTTTCTACAACTGCAATCGAACAAAAAATTAAAGGCAGTGGAAATTGATAAATCCGCCTCCGGCGAAACTGAAAAGCCTTCTGAAGAAGCTCCATCCTATACCCGCATAGACAAGCTGGGTGAATTTGGGTTGATTAAAAAACTCACGGAAAATTTTGTTCTCAAAAATCCTTCATCTTTAAAAGGAGTAGGGGATGATGCGGCAGTAATTGAACCTGAAAAGGATTCTGTTATTCTCTTCTCAACTGATATGTTAGCAGAAGGAGTGCATTTTGATTTGACATACACTCCACTTCGTCATTTAGGATATAAAGCAGTGGCGGTAAATGTTTCGGATATATGTGCTATGAACGGGGTACCTACGCAAATTACGGTATCAATTGGCATTTCAAATCAATATTCGGTAGAAGCGTTAGAAGAATTATACCGTGGTATTCGTTACGCCTGCGAAGAGTATAATGTGGATTTAGTGGGTGGTGATACTACTTCTTCCAATAGCGGAATGGTGATAAATATTTCCATTTTAGGAAAAGCAAAAAAAGAAAATATAGCCTATCGTAATACAGCACAGATAGGCGATATTATTTGTGTGAGTGGCGACCTTGGAGCAGCATATTCCGGATTACTTGTTTTGAACAGAGGCAAAGAACAATTCGCAAATGACCCTGAAGCAAGGCCTGATTTGACAGGTTACGACTATACTTTGAAAAGACAATTAATGCCCAATGCACGTATAGATATTGTGGAGCTTTTCAAAACTCACAATGTAATTCCTACTTCTATGATTGACATTTCTGATGGACTTTCATCGGAGGTAAATCATCTTTGTGAAGACGGTAGAATAGGCGCTATTATTGATGAAGAGCGCATTCCTATTCACGAGAATGTGAAGAAAGTCGCAGGTGAATTCAAGAAAGAAGCGATGTCGTATGCATTAAGTGGTGGCGAAGATTACGAATTGCTTTTTACCGTTTCACCAAAAGATTTTGAAAAATTAAAACTCTCGGATAGTATTACCCGCATAGGAGAAATTGTAACACCTGCACAGGGTGTTTCTTTCCGCGATAAAACAGGAACATTGCACCCATTGAGCGCTAAAGGCTGGGATGCGTTTGCGGGGGAGAAATAGAATTGGTTTTCTGCTAGAAATTATATCCCAATGTAAATGTGTTTTGCATGTACATATCATTTATACCTTGCGCCTTATAGTCGAGATTATCTGAGGTAAAATAGCCAAATCCTATCTTGTAAGTGAAGTTGATTTTATCAGTAAAATTATATGTGAATCCTGCCCCACCATTCAATGAACCATAGTTACCTTGATTAACCCTTTTATGGTCCCAGATATCTCTTAGGTTATTAATACCAAGTCCACAAAAAAGATAAGGAGATATTTTTGATTCCTCTTTTAATAAATGTCCGTTTGCAAATTTGTATTTGATAGAAATAATTCCAGTTG
>CAIUPO010000031.1 GCA_903901055.1 uncultured Bacteroidota bacterium | reverse complement strand
GTATAAGGCAGATTACCTCCATATATCCATACGTTTGCTGTACCCAATGTTGGGGGACATGCTTTTTGCGGAGTAGGACTAGGCCAATTGTAAGCCAGATCAACAGCATTAATAATAGTATCAATATGGGTTAAATTACAACCTGAATTATCGGTAACGCTTACGGTATAAATTCCAGCGCTCAGCCCTGTTGCCATTGCATTTGTTTGCCCACCTGGAGTCCATAAATAAGTATATGGCGGAAATCCGGAAGATGCATGAACGCCTGCCCTGCCCATTGTTGTACAATGTTGATTGACTACTGCATTTTTAATTTTCAATCCTAAATCGCCTACTGTTACTGTATCATAAGCGCAGGTTGAGCCATCGTAAACACTGACAGTATAAATGCCCGGTACAAGATTTGTAGCAGTGTCTGTCGTTTCATAGCTCGGTGACCATGAATATGTGAGAGGCCCGGTTCCTCCTATAACATTCACACTTGCCGAACCAGTATTAATGCAGGTATTGGGAGAAGAGGCCGTTGTAAGTGTCATAGTTGTAACTACAGGAGTACAGGTTGTGCAATTGGTATTTTGCCAGTACAGGCCTGCAACAGCGATAAAGAAACAATCCGTTGTATTATTGATATAAGCAATATAGTTCAACGTGCTTTGTCCTGAAGTTAAATGAACGGGAACATTGCAGTAATTCCAGAAATTATTCGGAAAGGTAGTAAACGGGCTTCCATTATATGTCTCCTGATTTATTCCACCGTTCGTGTTTGCCTGAACATCGGCAAGAAGTGTAAAAGCCGTTGCAGTTGTTGTCGCATTACACACATTAAATCCGCTTGCTGTGTATCCTTCAGGAGAGCCGTCGTCATTACTTAAATCACCATCATTCAAGGCAATGCTACCACTGTATGATGCAGACGGATCTGAATAGATAACCAAAAGGGTTACTCCGTCTACTTCATAATTAGGCAAGGCAAACCCACCCAGGTCGACTGTATAATTTCCATTCCCTGATATTAAGGAAGTAACATCTACCCTGTAGGTGGCAGAGCCATTTCCTCCCCAACAGATATTATCATAGGTTGTTCCACACATAGTTGCCGGAAGGGTGGTAATTGTAAGGTTAGGATTAGTTATAGTGGCTGTAGTAGCAGGTGGCGTGCCTTCAATATAGGTACATCCGTAGTAAAGAAAAGCTTTTACTACCGTGGCGCAATGCAGTGAAGGCAGCCCATTTAGTCCTAATGTGGTTGGAAATCCTGTTCCGCCATAATTAAAACCCATGGCTGCTGTACGTGTTGTGGTAAGCACAGATACCTGCGTATAGTTTAACCCGCAAACATTTTGCAGTAAATAACTTTGGCTAAGACTACCATTGATGTTAGCTGTTTTATGTATATCTCTGGTATAGGTACTTGGGTGTCCGCCTGCATAGCAGTCGGTACATTGGGCATTGCCTGTTTCTATTCCTAAACTAAAAATGGCAAATAATAAAAAGTAAAAATTCTTCATGAACTATATGGTTTTAAAAATATAAAAGTACTTTAAAGTGATAGAACGTTGCATAAGTAAACTGTTAAAATTTCTATTTATTGTGAATTTGTTATAATGTGACGTTTTCTTAACAAAAAACCCCAACTGTGTAGTTGGGGTTTTAAAATATTCCATAATTCTATAATTACCTTACAAGTGTAACATTTCCTTTTTTGTCAACTGTTGTTCCATCATTTAATGTAGCTTTCAGATACCAAACATAGGTACTCACATTCATTGGGAGGCCATGGTATGATCCATCCCAACCGTGGCTGATATCAAATGATTCAAACACTTTATTTCCCCAACGGTCGAACACATTAAAATCCAATTGAACAATACAATCACCTCTTACATAAAGAACATCATTATGGAAATCCCCATTAGGTGAGAACGCATCGGGTACAAAAACATCTCCGCATTTATTTTCAATTGTTATCAAAACTGAATCAATTCTTACGCAACCAGTTGATGTGTCTGTAATTGCCACTTTATACCACGTAGTTACAGAAGGAGTAGCAATTGGATTAGGGCAAGTAGTGCAACTCAAACCCAAAGAAGGGTACCAACTGAATGTTGAACCAGTATTGGAACCTGAAACAGTTAGAGGCTGTGAACCTCCTATCGGTATAGTAGCGCTGCAACATGCATTTCCGGAAGCACCGGGAATAACAGTAACCTTAATACTGTCTTTTGCAGGGCATCCACCGGAACCAAAAACCGTTACGGTATATACTGTAGTACTTCCCGGGGTTGCCAATGGATTATAAATAGCCGAATCATTCAACGTGGTATAAGGAGTCCATAAATATGTATTCCCGCCAAATGCACTTAATGATGCCGCTTCACCTTTACAAATTGTAAATGGGCCATTTACACTTGGTATTGGGGTTGGAGAAACAACCACTGTGATGGTAGTATCTTTCACACAACCATTCTTCGCAACAAGCAAAGTATAGGTAGTGGTTGAAGAAGGGGTAACAAAAACACTCTGAGTAGTGCTACCACCCGGGTTCCATAAATATTTCCCACCTCCGGTTGCAATAAGCAATGCACTATCGCCACCGCAAATTAACTGAGTTCCCTGAAGTGTAACAGATGGTAATGGTTTTATCTTAACTGTATCTGTTGCACTAGCAGCACAAGATCCACTACCTACAGTAACCGTATAAACAGTTGTTGATCCGGGCGAAACTATAATAGTACTTGTAGTAGCTCCATTACTCCATAAATAAGGGCTGCCTCCGGATGCAGTCAAAGTATCAGCTTTACCAAGGCATGAAACTTTAGTTGGAGTTATTATTACGGTAATTGTTGAATTTACAGTAACCGTAACGGTAGTGTCTTTTGTACAACCACCATTAGTTACCTGGGCGGTATATGTTGTTGTAGTTCCGGGGCTGACTGTAATACTACTTGAAGTAGACGAATTACTCCATAAATATGTACCACCTCCGCTAACATTAAGGGTTGCGTTATTTCCTATGCAAATGGCAGTGTCAGGCGTGATTGTTACAGTTGGTGCAGGGTTTACCGTTATGGTAGAATTAGCACTGTCCTTGCACGTTCCGCTTGTAACAACCACTTTGTAAACGGTTGTCAGGCCAGGTTTAACAGTTAAGGTAGATGTTGTTGCTCCATTACTCCATTTGTACGTACCACCTCCGCCTGCAGTTAATAATATAGAATCTCCTGCGCAAATTGTTTGGGCGGTAGGGTTAACTGAGGCAACAACTGCAGAGGTAACTGTAACCGTAACCATTGCACTATCTTTACATCCAGAAGCATTTGTACCAACTACAGTATAAGTAGTGGTTGCTGTTGGTGTTGCAATCGGGTTAAAAATATTCGGGTTGCTTAAACTTGCAGCGGGTTTCCATGTATACGAAGAAGCGCCTGATGCATTTAGTGTTGTTGATCCTCCTGTACAAATAGTAACATTACTTCCTGCACCTACTGTTGGCAGAGCAACAACAGTAACTGTTTCATTTGTGCTATCCTTGCATCCACTGCTGGAAACCATAACACTGTAGGTTGTGTTCACCAATGGATTAACACTAATAGATGCAGTTGTAGCACCCGTATTCCACAGATAGGTTGCGCCACCACCGGCAGTTAATGTTGTGAAACTTCCTTTACACACGCTATCATTCGGTGGGCTTATTGTTGCGGTAAGTGTAGATACAACGGTAACCGTAACGGTAGTTGTATCTGTGCAACCTAAGCTTGTTCCAATAACAGTATAAATTGTTGTTGCTGTAGGTGTGGCTGTAGGATTTGGGCAGTTATTGCAAGTTAATCCGGTAGAAGGATTCCATGTGTAAGTAGTTGCGCCACTAGCCAAAAGTGAGACATTTCCACCCGGACAAATACTTGGATTTGGTGGAGATACACTTATAACAGGCTTTGGATTTACATTTATTTTGATGGTTGTATCTTTTGAACATTTTCCATTGCTTACTGTAGCTGTATAGGTTGTAGTGGTTGCAGGACTAACTGTTATGGATGAAGTTGTGGCTCCGGTATTCCATTTATAAGTTCCTCCACCTGTAGTCGTTATTGTTGTAGGGCTACCTGCGCAAATCGGATTGTTGTTTGCTCCTATTGTAACTGTTGGTGTGGCTGTAACTGTTACTTTAAAAGTAGTACTGTCTTTACACCCGCCACTGCTTACTACAGCCGAATAGGTTGTTGTTGAAGGTGGATTTACAGTAATTGTAGAAGTTGTAGCACCCGTATTCCATTTATAGGTCGTTCCGCCCGAAGCCGTAAGAACAGTTGGATTACCTGAACAAATTGAATCGGAACCGGTAATTGTTGCAACGATTGCACCGCTCACAGTCACCTTAACGGTAGTTGTGTCAGTACAACCAAGCCCGCTTGTACCAATAACAGTATAGGTTGTTGTAGCCGTTGGGGAAGCGGTTGGTGAAACACAATTTGTACAAGTTAATCCTGTGTTCGGAGCCCAAGTGTATGTGCTTGCTCCTACTCCATTTAGAACAACACTTCCATTACCGCAAATAGTTGCAGACGATGGATTGACAGTTACTGTAGGGGAAGCGCTTACATTAATAGTAATATTCGTGTCCTTCGTACATGTTCCATTACTTATAATAACTGAATAGTTGGTTGTGATTGCCGGGCTTACTGTAATGGAGGAAGTGGTAGCACTATTGCTCCAAGTATAACTCGTCCCTCCACCTGCAGTGATTTTAGTTGACCCACCAGGACAAATAGGATTAACTGTAGCACTAATAGTAGCCACAGGTAAAGGTAATACCGTTATTTTGATAGTAGTATCTTTCGTGCAGGTGCCATTACTTACGGCCACTGTGTATGTAGTTGTTGAGGCAGGTGTAACGGTTATTGAAGAAGTGGTAGCACTCGTATTCCATAAATAACTAGTACCTCCGCCCGCTGTTATTGTGGCAGATTTTCCGGCACAAATCGGGTTATTATTTGCACTGATGGTTGGAGAAGGTAAAGGCAATACGGTTATCTTAACTGAATCTTTTACAGGGCCGCATGGAGTTGTAACAGTTACAGTATATGTTGTAGTTACTGTAGGTGTAGCATTCGGGTTTGCAATATTGGGATTACTTAACCCTATTGTTGGCGACCAGGAATAGGCTGTTCCGCCAGTTGCTTTAATAGAATCTGATGAGCCTTTACAAATAGACTTATTAGGGCTGATGGTCACAGATGAGCTTCCAGAAATAACAACCGTTACAGGGATTCGGTAAGTTCCGGGGCAACTTCCAACCCAGTAGGTTGTTGTTACAAATAAAACCGGTGTTGTATATGTTGTACCGGTTGCAATTGCAGTGCCACCTGAAGACGTGGTGTACCATTCAATGGTTGTTCCTCCCGGAGGATTACCTAAAAGAGTTGCTGTAAGGGTTGCACTTTGTCCGCTGCAAATGGTATCATTCTTAGCTGTAATGTGAAAGTTTGTAATTGTAGCATTTGTTGTTCCGGCTCCACCAATAGTAGCACCATTAGGTGGAAAATTCCCCATTGGTACTGCATTAGAAGTTCCGTTTGCACCTCCAACTGCATTTTCCGTTATACCGAGATTGGATGTTCCTATATAACCTCCGCTTCCACCACCACCAGGTCCTTCAGCTTCATTATCCGGGAAAAATATATTAAACTGGGTTATTACCTGGCTTCCGCCAGTACCGCCGTTAGCTGTAAGTGTAAGCCCGGAAATGTTACCGACAGAGTTAACTACAATAGTTCCTCCACCACCTGCTCCACCTGCAGCATCAATACCTCCGGAATGGCCACCTGTAGGCGCTCCTGCGGCATTGGTTCCGTTTCCACCATTAGCCACAATTTGTCCGGTTCCTGAAACTGTACCATAATTCATCAGGAATACCAAGCCACCGCCATTTCCTCCTGCACCGCCATATTGGTTATCCTGGTCACCGGCACCGCCACCGCCAGCCATAAATAGTTTGCCTGTGCTGTAATCCAACGGACGGCCTCCACGGCCTCCGTAATTTCCACGGTTATCACCACCCCATGTTCCACTGCCAGGGCCTGTATTTAAGGGATTTGCATTATTGCTTGAAAATGAATATCCGCCCCTGCCACCACCAGAAGATGTGAAGGTAGGAAGCCATGTAAACTCTTTACTCCAAGCCGTTTTGTTATTATTGGTGCTTATGTCAGGGTTTCCGAATCCGTTAATATAATTAGCAACTACTCCGCCGTTGGCACCGCCACCACCGCCGGAATTGTGTGCATTACCACTACCCCCTGCATTTCCGGGAGCGCCTTCACAATAGCGTCCGCGGTATTTATCATAACTCCATTCAAACCCTGCAATACCCTCACCTTTGTCTTTTCCATAAGTTACATCCGTAGTTGCCCAGTTTAACACACCATAAGCTGATGAACCATTCAAATTATTATATGCCGAGCCGCCTCTAAAACCCAATCCAGATGCGCTTATAGCCCCTCCTGCATTAATTACCGTGTTGTTTTGTACTTCAATTGCAATTATTCCGCCAAGGGCACTGTCCCATGCATCGCAGGTAATATTTCCACCATTGTTCACAGTAAGAGAGCCATATCTTGGCACCCTAACTACTTCTACTTTCGCAGTATCCACGTAACTGAAACGTAATGGGCAATCCAACTTAATTGTTGTCCCCGAAGGAACTGCATTTACTTCCGCAAATTCATAGTTTCCGCAATTATTATAATTCAGTACTTTCCCCCATGAACTATCATTCGGGGTTCCCCAAGTAGTATGAAAAGGATCAAGGCCTCCGTTTATGGTGGCTCCTTGCAATTGTATAATCATTATCAAATCTCCTGCTGCCAAATTACCGGCAAACCTGCCATGCGCATTTAGGGTGCTTGCAGCTACTGTAATAGTTGTGCTACCCACAGGTGCATTTGCTGTTAAACGGGTGTATTCATTGACAACTACTGAGCTTGCAATTGCAGGGTTACCATCCTTACCCTGCTGGGCAAAAAGGGTCACAGAAACGATGCAAAAAAATGCAAGTAATATTTTTTTCTTCATGGAGCTTTTAATAAGGGGAACGAAAGTATTAATTTTTAGCGAATTATCGCACTTTAAAGCCAGTATTCATAACAATTCGGCCATAAACCTTCTGTTTCATGAATTCCGGGACTCAAAAAATGACCTAAATCAAAAAAACTAACTTCTAAATAGGGGATTTATTGTAAACCCTTATTCAATGTATAAAATCATTCCTTTCAGATACTCCCCTTCCGGGTGATAAATACTGATAGGATGGTCGGCTGGCTGAGAGAGATACTCCAGAATCCGGATATTTCTTCCTGTCTCAATTGCAGCAGCGGTTATCGCGCCATTGAATAAATACTTATCCACCACCTGTGAGCATGAAAAAGTGAAAATTATCCCACCCGGTTTAATGCCTTTTATTGCCAAAGCATTCAATCTTCTGTAGCCCATTACAGCCTGATGGCGGGCATCGCGGTGTTTTGCAAATGCAGGTGGGTCAATAATCATCATGTCGTATTCAGCCTGATGACTTCCTAAAAAGTCAAACGCATCGGCAACAAATGAAGTTTGTGATGCAGTTTCACCAAAATTCAACTGAATATTATCGTACGTCAGTTTAATGGCGGCCTTTGAACTATCTACCGAATGAACATTCATTGCTCCTGCTTTCAATGCGTATGTTGAAAAACCACCGGCATAGCAAAAACAATCCAGAACTGTTTTTCCAGGAGCAAATTGGGCAACTAATTTCCTATTCTCACGCTGGTCAATAAAGAAACCTGTTTTCTGTCCTTCTTCCCAATCTATCTGAAATTTGTGACCATTTTCTAGAACTTGCTTCTGACTTCCGCTTCCAAAAAGATATCCGTTTTTAAGTTCGCTTTCCTCTATAACTTCAACCGGAACTTTACTACCGGAAGAACCAAGACTCTCTTTACTTTTATCATAAACCGCAGTTAACTTTTCACCATAAATTTCCTTAAGGGCGTCTACAATAAAATGCCTTTCACGATACATACCTATTGAGTGTGCCTGAAGTACGGCAGTCCCATCGTAATAATCAATTATCAAACCCGGTAACCCATCCCCTTCACCATAAACCAGGCGGTAAACATTGGTGTTTTCACTATTGGTTATGCCCAGAGATTTACGGTAATCGTACGCTTTTTGAATTTTCGATTTCCAGAAATTGGCATCAGGTGTAATCTTTTCAAATGAAAAAACACGGACCATAATTGAACCTTTCTGGTAATGCCCGGTGCATAGGTACTCGTTGCTGCTTGAATAAACTTCTACAACATCACCATTCTTCACATCACCCTCTACCCGCTTAACCGCTCCGGAAAAAATCCAGGGATGAAAACGTTTCGGGGATTGGTCTTTGCCTGCATTCAGGACAATCTTCGTTATTTCGCTCATGCTGCAAAACTAAGCAAACCATTTAAAACAACTTTAGGGTTTTATTTGCTAACTTTGGAAGATATGAAACCTAAAAAGTATTTTATTTTCTTTTTTATTTTATTTATTACCTGCTATTGTCAAAGTCAAAACAAAAAATATGGTTATTCTATTCCACCTACTAAAGTTAAAATAGTATTTGATTCCTTATATCCCAAGGCATCGAATATGGGATGGGGATTACGTGATACCAATCAAAATATTCAGTCAGTAAGTTTTGATTGCAATTGTTCGGAAGGTTTAGGCCATTTGATTATTACATTTGATACGAATGGTGCTGTTCTAAGTAAAGTTATTTTCATCAACAAAAGTGATTTACCTGCCAATATTCAGGATTATATTCAAAACAATTACACCACTGGGTTTAAGTATGGCGACATATCAAGGCTCACGACCCAAAACAAGGAGATAACTTACACTGTAGAATTATTACAGGTTACACCTGCGGGCGATGCTGTGAGCGGCGGTTGGAGGTATTTCCTGAAGTTTAAAGGTACTGGAGAATTTATTTCGGTCGAAAAACGATAGACTTAATTTGCGTTCTCAATCAAATCAGAAATAATACTTTCCTTTAATCTGAATCTATAGGGTAGTTTCGCATCTTCTCCGGCATAATCAACACCAATACGCGGGCTTGTTAGAATATCTTTCTTATTGAATTTTACTCCTCTGTCTTCAACCCAAATTTGATTTCCGGAAAGAGAAATTCCAGAGTGAATTGTTTTAATTCCAAGTGCTATGGAAAGTGTTCCGGGACCGTCTGAGGTTTTTTTAGTGATAGTTTTCGCATTCCTTCTTTCTGAAATTTTATTTATTCCAACTGCCGGAACAATTGCCCTGATAAGGATTGCATGGGGCGTATCCTTTTGATTGGTGACCACATTAAACAAATGGTGGATTCCGTAGCAGAGATAAACATACGCTACCCCTCCTTGGGCATACATCACCTCATTTCTTTTTGTGCGCCTGTTATTATAGGCATGCGATGCTTTATCAATTGGGCCATTATATGCCTCCGTTTCAACAATCATGCCGGAGGTAATTGTATTATCGAAATTAGTTACCAGATATTTACCGATTAACTCCTTCGTAATTTGTAAAACATTTTCACGCAAATAAAAATCTGGCGGTAATTTTTTACGCCTCATTTTATAGTTGAGTTAATCTTTCCGCCAACATATTCGTACTCGTTAATAAGATTGCCTTTATCATCATATATCTTATCATCCCCATCTTTGAGGAAATCGTAATCGTCTTTATTATAAAGGGCTTCCGACTCCTCCTGTAATTGTCCGTTTGGAAAATATTCTTTCTGGCTATACTTAATCAATGCCCCCTTAATTTCTAATGGCTCAAATATTGAGGCGGGTTTTCCGTCGCGATAATATGAGCATCTCCTGAGAACGCGAGTATGCCACTTGCCATATTCCTCAAGATAGGAAAGTTGACCGTTATCAAAATAATCCTGCCATAAAGTTGTTACACCTTCATAATATTTCACATCTGATTTGATGATTTTATTCTGATAATATTTTTTCAATTCAGATTTTCTATCGGAAGTTGGTTTGAATACCCGCTCAACTTCTCCGTTTGGATAATAGTTCGTGAATTGGGTAAGTCTTCCGTCGGTATAAAACCCCTTGTGCAAAAGGGTTCCATCAGGGTAGTGGTCTTCAATTAAACCGTTGCACAAATGACCTTCGGAATATTTCCTGACAGAATCGCCACCGAGCATGGGGTTATATTTATCGTAAAACTGGATTCCATAAACGGAATCATATACTTGTTTAAATGAATGCACTTGTGCACCCAAGGTTTGCCCTGAAACTAAACTTGGTAAGTACAAAAGAATACAAAGAAAAATCGAAAATTGAAAATTGAGTGTCGAGAGTTTCAAAGTCATTTTCAATTCTCTATTCTAAATTTAAAAATTAATGCGAATCTCCATGAGAAATGAATCGTTCAGCATCGATAGCAGCCATACAACCGCTTCCGGCTGCAGTTACAGCCTGCCTGTATGTTTTATCTTGTGCATCGCCACAAGCAAACACACCGGGGATATTTGTTTTAGAAGAACCCGGAATTGTTTGCAGGTAACCTTGTTCATCCATATCAATCCAACCTTTAAAGATGTCGGTATTTGGCTGATGGCCTATTGCAACAAAGAATCCGGTGATGTTTAGTATCCGTTCTTCTTTGGTAATTGTATTTAAAACGGCCGCACTTGTCACACTCTTTTCTCCAAGTATTTCGAGGGTTTCTGTATTAAAAAGCACTTCGATATTTGGGGTATTGAAAACCCTGTGTTGCATCGCTTTTGATGCACGCAATTCATTTTTGCGGACAATCATATATACTTTATTGCAAAGCTTTGCAAGGTAGGTTGCTTCTTCAGCAGCAGTATCTCCGCCACCAACTATTGCTACATCTTGTTTGCGGAAAAAGTATCCGTCGCACACAGCACATGCGGACACTCCAAATCCATTCAGCTTTTGTTCAGAAGGTAACCCGAGCCATTTTGCTGAAGCACCAGTTGCAATAATTACTGTATCAGCAACCAATGTATCTTTTTCTTCCACCACCACTTTAAAAGGTGCTTTTGAAAAATCAACTGAACTAACATAAGACCAGCGAATATCCGTTCCAAACCTTACAGCTTGTTTACGGAAATGCTCCATCATTTCAGGGCCTTGAATTCCGTCAGGATATCCCGGATAATTTTCAACATCGGTTGTAATAGTTAGCTGTCCGCCGGGTTGCAAACCTGCTATCATCACAGGTTGCATATCAGCCCGAGCAGCATATATTGCAGCGGTATATCCGGCAGGGCCGGAACCGATTATTATACATTTTTTCTTTTCTTCAGTTGCCATATTTTAATATTTACGTGAATAGTTTTTTTAGATTGCCAAAAGTAAACTAAAGCAATAAACTATTGCCTGATAGTTATCATACAGTTTTTAACATTTGGGGCTATTTGCAGTAAACTGTATCGTAGGAGGTCCCATAACCGCAAAAAAGGCCAAGCCCACCGGTAATATTGCCGGTTATTGGGGCCGGAGAACCAAATGGATTGCCCACATTATTTAACTGGTAATAGTATTCATTATAGAACTGATAAGCTGTATTGTCGATAGTGCAAAATTCAACTATACAGGTATCTCCCTTTTTAAAATATCCCGCTTCTGCATTGGTATCATCTTTCGCTTTTGAGCCCGGGAAATTACCCCTGTTATAGAAAAATTCAAATTTCTGTCCGTTTATAAAAACATCATTAAATGCAGACTCGTAAGGAGGAATAAATGTAGTGTCCTTTCCGTATCTGTTTCCATCCTTATTAATCCTTTGCGCCAACCAGCGATAACAGTTACCTAGTTGCGGCGGGTCATGCAAAACAGCCCAAACAAAGCCTAATGAATCTAATCCGGGCTGAATTTTAAACCAGACTGAATCAAGCGGAATAGCCGGCAATATAGTTGTTGATGCCGTAAGAACCTGCCCTTCGGCTTTAACTGTTAAGTTGTAGGTTCTACCTGTAACACCCGTCATGTGTGGTGTAGCATACAAACCAAGTGATGGAAGTGCCTCTACCATTGAATCGGTGGTTATTCCATCGCTAACTGTAATATGCGCTCCATGAACAATTTGCTGACTAAGTATGTTACTGGCAGAAACGGCGCCGAAAAACGCAAAGTTGTGGCTAAGAAATAAATAAGCAGGATAGCCCGGTTGTACATGCCCGTCAACACACATTTGCGATGGCGGCTGAGGGAGGTTAAGTGTAACGTTCTTCTGGCATCCGAAAATGGAAGATAAAAGAATTAATGCACAGATATATTTACTTATTGTTTTCATTTTAAAATTCAAAGTTCCATGTTACCGATGGAAGTATTGGAAATAAAGAAACCTGCTTGGCCTGAATAGAAAGCGTATTATTGAAAACACTTCCATGAATATCAAAATAAATAAAATATGGATTGTACCTGTTATATACATTATACAAGGAGAAAGTCCAGCTTGTTTTAAAATTCTTTTTCCATTGTGCACGATGGTCGACATACTGCTCATTGTTGCCTTTCTTCTGCATTTTATTTTCCCAGCGTTGTTGTCTTTTTGCTTGTCTTTTTTGGCGGTCGGGTGTATAGGTAGCAGCTAAATCAAGTCGGTCGTAAGGTGCAAGACGGTAGCCATTTACGCTTGTGTATTGCTGAATTAAATTACCCTCTATTATATACCAGCCCGAAGGCATAGTTAATGCTTCGCCGGAAGCAAACACAAATACAGAAGAGAACGTCCAGCGGTCATTCAACTGAAAATTCCCAACCGCGGATATATCGTTCCTTCTGTCATATTTCGCATAAAAAGTTTGTCCATTGTTCAGGTCGGCAAACTTTTCGGTAGTCCATGAAAGTGTATACCCTATCCAGCCATTAAACCTGCCCGATTTCTTCTTGAGGAAAAATTCAAACCCATACGCCTGCCCACTACCAAAGGTGAAATTTTCGTCGGGATTTGAAGAACCATTTTGGTCAGGAGTAAAACCATTCTTATACTCAATCATATTCTGCATGCTCTTGTAATAAGTTTCTACCGAAGATTCATAAAGGTTATCGACAAAATTGCGGTAATAACCAAGCGCATACTGGTCACCGGACTGAGGCTGAACAATAGATGTGCTAGGGAACCAGATATCTGTTGGAAGGGAAACAGAACTAATGGAAGCAAGGTGAATATATTGGTAATTGCGGCTATACCCCAATTTGATTGAAGATGCAGAATTTAACTGATAGCGAAATGAAATTCTGGGTTCCAGTCCGCTATACAAGGCTATATTTTGAAATGTTTTATAATGAATGGTATCTATGGTAATGTTTTGCTGGTTTTGCACATACCTGTCAAATGGCCCGATTTGTTGAAATACGGAAAAACGCAATCCGCCTTCCACCTGAATATGTTTGCTTAGTTCAAAGTCATCACTTAAATAAACAGCACCTTCATTTGCATATAGTTTTTGGATTGTATTAATACTGAAATTAACGCTCGGTTCATTAGCAGCAATTTCACTTGGAATAAATGTATGCAACGTATATTCAAGTCCGAATTTCACGTGGTGCTTTTTAGTCGGGAAGTAGTCGTAACTATATTTGGCATGGTAATCATGAATGGCCGAGAATAAAGAGAAGCTAAAACCCGTTTCGGTACCGCTAAACTTGAAATTATAATTGGAATAACTGAGGGCAAGATTAGAAACAACCTTTTCACTATATATATGCGACCAATTTATTGATGCAATGGCATTGCCCCAAGGAACAGTGGTGCCAAAACCGGCTGCGGCGTCGGCAAATGTAAATACATCTTGCCCGAAATACCCGCTAACCGAGAGATGGTCTTTTTTAGAAAGATTCCAATTTATCCTGCCATTCAGGTCATAGAAATAATACTTGGTTCCATAGAATGTAGAACTGGTACTGAGTATGGGAGGGCGCAGAAAAACATCAAGGTAGGTACGTCGCACAGAAAAAATAAATCCGGCAGTATCCTTTTTAATAGGCCCCTGAACTGTTACATGCGAAGCAATAAGGCCAATACCGCCTGAGGCATGGAAGTGTTCCATATCTCCATCCTTCGATTCGATATTGAGCACCGACGAAATGCGCCCGCCATAATTCGCGGGCATATTGCCTTTAATAAGTTCCACGCTGCTCAATGCATCGGAATTAAATATGGAGAAAAAACCAAGTAAGTGACCGGCGTTATAAACAGTAGCGCCATCCAGCAAAATCAGGTTTTGGTCAGGGCCGCCGCCACGCACATAAAACCCAGTATTGGCATCTCCCCCACTTTGCACACCCGGTAATAACTGAATTACTTTCAATATATCCGGTTCACCAAAAAACACAGGAATTGATTTAAGATCTTTTGTCTCCAACTTTATTGCACCCATTTGAGAACTGGTAACATTTTTATCCGGACGATCGCCTGTAACCGTAACGCCTTGCGTAGCAATGGCTGTTGGCATTATACTAACATTCATTTTAATATTCGAGGTTACCCTGATTGGGATAACCGTATCCCTGTAACTTAGAAATGAAATATGTAAATGATAGCTTCCGGCAGGGACAGTAAAACTGTAAAAACCATTTACATCAGTAGATGCACCAGCATGGGTTTCGTCCGTGTAAACACTTGTTCCGGGCAGGGTTTGCCCATTTGAGGCATCTTTTATATATCCTGAAACTTTATACTCTTGTGAGAACGCATTAAGAGCAGATGTAAGAAAAAATAAGGAGAGGAGAAAAATGCGCATATCGAATTAGAAACTCTGAATTTTAGGATAGACGCACAAAAGTAGATAAAACTTTAAATGTGCTATGCGGGGAAAATTGTCGGGATTGACTTCGTCCATCCCCCAAGGGTAGTAACTAAATTAAAAAGTTTCTGAATCCCTTTATTGGCGGATTTTTTTCAATTTGTCGGGATGGCGGGATTCGAACTCGCGACCTCACCTCCCGCAGTATTGCGGGATACGCTAACCGGGCGGGTTTGTAGAAATGAGCCATTCAATATAACTCCGTCGCTTTTTTCTTTTTATCTCTGATTCCCGCTTCACTGCTTGTGAACGTGTTTCAAACTCTTCCACATACTTTATTACCCAATCCGTTGCTCCTAAATTCTTCTTAAGCTGATGTTCTCCAAGCCGCTTTACAGTATCCTCTGTTTGGCCAACATAATATTTGTCAATTGATTTGGAATAAATTATGTAAACCCAATAAGCCATTTCTGCGTTAGACTATACGTTTTGTCGGGATGGCGGGATTCGAACTCGCGACCTCACCCACCCCAAGGGTGTGCGCTAACCGGGCTGCGCTACATCCCGAACAAAAAACCAATCATCTTTAAGCGGTTGGGGTGCTGTAATTTCTTAAAAATGGATTGCAAAGGTATATTTTTTTTGAAATCTATTTACCACCCTACATATCATCCAAATTAATGGTGGCAATGCGGTGCATTTCCTGTACATCTACATAAATAAAGTCAAATTCTTCTTTCACAAAACCCTTTAAATCATAGCAACCGGGACCCTGAAAAGTATATTGAGCCGCCGATCTCGGGAAATGCACCGTATCAAGCCAATCACCATTTGAATCTATAAATGTCCCAAAACTCATCCGCTCACTTTTTGATGTGGATGTTCTTTTGACGGTTACTAAGTAGCCTGTAATTTCAATCGGTTTGCCAATCATTTTTGGCAAATCGGCTGCAAGTAATGTTGATTTCGGCTTGTCTTTATTCAGTAAAAAGGGGGAACATAAAGGAAAGCCCAATAGTTCTATTTCATCGAAAGCATTATCCTGCCAGGCATGTGTTAATTGCGGCAAGGTGAATTTTTTGGGAGTTATATCAAACAGTTCTTTTTCATGATGGAGAACCTTTTCCGGGCGGTAAAGCGAATGGGCATCCCACATAAGTTCTTTCTTATTTTTCCCTGTATAATTAAATGCTCCAACCCTTATCAATATTCTTAATTGCTCGATAGGTAGTGGTAATCGCTTTACAAAGTCGTAGAGGTTTTCATAGTCCCCTTTTATTTCTCTTTCTTTAATAATTGCCTTTAGAATATTCTCTTCTAAACCCTGTATCATTCGCAAGCCAAGGTATATTTTATTGCCCACTATTTCTGTAAGCGATGTGCTTATATTCACATCCGGTGGAATGATTTCTGCGCCCTGTTGGCGGGCTTCGTGGATATAGAGTTCTGTTTTATAAAAACCGCCGCCGTTGTTAAGTGTTGCAACCATATACTCTAATGGAAAATAGGCTTTCAGGTAAAGCGCCTGGAAACTTTCCACTGCATAGCTTGCCGAATGCCCCTTTGAAAAAGCGTAATTGGCAAAGCTTTCAATCTGATTCCAGATATCAGATACAGTTTTTGGAGTGTATCCTTTTTTTATGCAATTATTGAAAAAATTTTCTCTCACCAAATTGAATTCATTCCGCTGCTTGAACTTCCACGACATGCCACGGCGAAGGTAATCCGCTTCCGCAAGTGATAAATCCGCAAAAAAGTGGGCGACTTTTATCACATCCTCCTGATAGACCATTACCCCATAAGTTTCTTCCAGCAAATGATACAATTCAGGGATTTCCTTTTCTGCTTTCTCCCTTGCTTCTTTATTGCGATAACGGCGGATATATTCATTCATCATTCCGCTTTTTGAAACACCGGGGCGGATAATGGAACTGGCAGCCACCAACCTCAGATAATCATCGGCCCTCAGTTTGGCGAGCAACATACGCATAGCAGGAGATTCAATATAAAAACAACCGATACACTTGCCTTGTTTTAAAAGGTTTTTTACAGTCTCATCGGTTTTAAATTTTTGGATGTCGTGTATGTCAATATCTACATTCCTGTTCTTTTTGATGATAGTAAGTGAGTCTTTTATTTTTCCTAGTCCGCGTTGGCTCAATATGTCGAATTTATACAGGCCAATATCCTCCGCTTCAAGCATACTGAATTGCGTTGTGGGATAACCTTTAGGCGGTATAAAAGTGGCTGTATAGCGGGTTAGCGGCTCTTCGGAAATTAAAATACCACTTGAGTGTACGCTCAGATGGCTTGGAAAGCCTGCTAATAGCTTGCTATAGCTTAATACCTGTCGACTTGCTTTATCTAAATCTTTTGGTGGTGGAACAGTTTGCAGTCTGTCAATTTCCTGTGGAGGTAGACCAAAAACTTTACCCAATTCGCGGGTTACCGCGTCATGCTGAAAGGTGGAATAGGTCGCGAGCAGAGCGGTTCGTTTGTATCCGAAACGATCAAAAATGTAGCGGGTAATATCATCGCGGTCAGTCCATGAGAAATCAATATCAAAGTCAGGCGGGTTGCTTCTTGAGGGGTTAATGAACCGTTCGAAATACAAATCCAGTTCTATCGGATCAACATCGGTTATACGGAGGAGGTACGCCACCATGCTGTTCGCCCCACTACCTCTTCCCACATAATAATAGTCATTACGTTGGGCATACCCGATAATATCCCAGTTGATTAAAAAGTAAGAAGCAAAACCCATTTTGTTTATCACTTCCAACTCCATATTCATGCGGGTTAATACCGTTTCACTTGGAGTACCATAGCGGTAAGCCAAGCCCCTTTCACTTTCGCTTCTTAATAATGCAATATCGCCCTCAGCGCTTCCGGTGTAGTGTTTCAGGTTTTTGCCTGCAAATTTTCCATACTCAAAGTCTATCTTGCATTCGCTGATTATTTTTTCTGTGTTTGCAATCATAGCCGGATACTCTGCATACGCAGCTATCAAATCCTCTCTCTGTGGAGCTACTTCATCGGGGGTTGTTTGCTCGTCTTTAGGCAACTTGCTTAGAATAGTATTGAGAGTAATAGCCCGCAAAAGCCTGTGGGCATTGTAATGTTGCTTCCCAATGAAGCTAAGGGGTTGCAAAGCGACCATCTTCCTGATATGATTTTTAAAAGCCGAGAACGGCAGGTTTGCCAACTCCTTTATAGAAACGCCAATAAACTCGTTCCCCCGAAGAGGCCATCCCTTATAGGTTTTCAGGGGATAGATGACATACACATTTTTGAACTCCGGAGCAACCGATTCAAAATCTTTTTTAGCGTGAAGGTATTCCGAGAGGTGTATATTTAGTTCGTAAAAGCCTTCGTTGTTGATAGCCATTCCCACATATTGCTGCTGAATTCCATTCCTGAAATCAATGCCCGCAATAGGCTTAAGCCCCTGTTTTTGCGCCATGCGCACGCCATCCAGTATGGCCGATGTGTTGTTTATATCGGTAATGGCAAGCGAATCATACCCCTTCAACTTTACTTCATCAACTAATTCCTGGGTAGAAAGGGTTCCGTAGCCGAAGCTATAATAGGTATGACAATTGAGTAACATAGCCTGTTTAAGTTCTTCGTCCGTTGAAGGGGTTGAAGGCAGCGCGCTGGGATAACTCCATACCTACAGCCCGCTTTACAATATTGCTCCCATAGCGGGTACGCAGTTTATCCATAGCTTGGTAGAGTTGTATCTGCTCTGCGGTATCGTTGAAAATATCGAACTGGTAGTTGCCATGCACAAGGTAACTGAAACGCACGCCAATCAAGCGAATCAGCATCCTCTTTTGAAAAAGTTTGTTAAATAATTCTTTTACTTTTTCAATCAGGCTATGGTCGAGCGAGGTATAGGGAATGCGCGCCTGCATGGTGTAGGTATTGAAATCGGAGTAGCGGATTTTTACCGTAACACACGAGGTAAGCTTCTGCTCACTACGCAACTGGAAGGCCAGTTTCTCGGTCATGCTCACCAGCATAGCGTTTAGGTAGGCCACATCAATGGTATCTTTTTCAAAAGTATTTTCTGTGGAGATGGATTTCCGCTCGCTGTATTGCTCCACGGGGCTATTGTCGATGCCATTGGCTTTCCGCCATATCATGGTGCCGTTTTCGCCAAGCACCCGCTCCATCAGTTCTATGGGCATTTCCTGAACGGTGTGTACCTTCTCAATGCCCATGCTGCGCAGCAGGTGGTAGGTTTTTTCGCCTACCATAGGTATTTTCCGGATGGATAGCGGCGCAAGGAATCCCTTTTCCGTTCCGGAGGGTATCTCTCTTTGCCCGTTGGGCTTGGCTTCCCCGGTGCCTACTTTAGCAACCGTTTTATTAGTAGATAATGCAAACGAGATGGGCAGCCCCGTTTCTTTGATGATGTTTTGCCTCAGTTCGGTTGCTAGTTTATATGCCCCGAAGAAGCGCTCCATACCAGTCAAATCCATATAGAACTCATCGATGGAGGTCTTTTCGTAGACGGGCACATTCTCCTTTATCATATCGGTAATAATATCGGAGTACTTGGTGTATTGCTCGTGGTCGCCGCGAACCTGTATGGCCTCGGGGCAGAGCTGGCGGGCTGTCCGCATGGGCATAGCCGAGTGCACGCCGAACTTCCGGGCCTCGTAACTGCAGGATGCCACCACTCCCCTGTCGCCTGTACCGCCTACCAACACAGGCTTTCCGATGAGCTTGCTGTTGTGAAGCCGCTCTACCGATACAAAAAATGTATCCAAATCCATGTGTACTACTGTCCTGTCTATCATTTGCTGAAACCACGCTATTGGGAGTGGTTTTTACCTCAACAAAGTTATGACGTATACAGGCTTGAGTTGACTATGGATTGTAGTTTTCTTATAAGATTATTCCCGTTGTGCCCCTGTCATGCTGAAATAAATTCAACACAACCATTCAAGCCTGTTTTATTTTATTTTATATATTTCTTTTCGATATAAAATATACTCTGCCAATTAACTGTGTATAACCATGAAAATACCATAAAATAACCATAAAACAAGCATAACCGAAATTTCGCAAAATACTGAATAACAATACTTTGAATTTTTATTCCATGGTTAAATACTATAAAAAGTAGTTTTTTTAGCATAAACAGGTATCCACTTTTTCATTTTTGATATAATTAATTTTGGTGGTTATTGGTGCTTTAAAGTGTATCATACTGTTTATCTTGAAGGATACTTGTTCTCCTTCAAGACAAAGATAATGTATGAAAAAGTGTTTTCTTAAAAAGTCATTGACCTGACTCCAATAGCTTGCTAGTGAATAGGATATTGTTACCACACCAGCGTTACACTTCCTTTTTATTTTTGCAAAATCATTCTCTTAGTATCTACTACTTTGCCATTTACAACTAGGCTGTAAGAATAAATACCTGCAGTAAGATTTTCTGGGTTAATGTTTAATGTGCCATTTCCTGTTTGGCTCAATTGAACCTCTTTTATTTTATTTCCATAATTGTCATAAAAGAGCATGGCAGCAGAAGTAGCCGTTTCAGGCAAGTAATAGTTTATTTTAGTATTGCCACTAAATGGGTTTGGAATATTTTGATATAACAATGCCTCATTTGCATTTGCCAGTATTACTTCCTGAATATTAGTGGTAGAATTATTATTAGTAGAAGTATCCTTAAAACGATGGTGCTGGCTATGGGAATTATCACAAAGTTGATTTAGGCAAGTTTGCATATTTTGAACTGCATTGCGTAAACTATCTAACGTATACCGCAAACTATCATTTGTTTGCTTTTGTTTTACAGAATCATTGTATGCTATTTGCAATTGTTCCTGAAAACCCGCAGTAAGTATGGCAGCAAATTGATTATAGTCGAGCGCATTGATAGTGGAAGCAGGCACGGTGATATGCATACCTGTATCAAATTGAGGAGGAGTTGACACATTGCGCACCAAACAGGGTACCGAACGCTGCACTGCCTGTGCAATAAAACCATAGTGCATAAAGGTGTCTAGTTTAAATTTATATTTGTTAGTTGAATCTAAATAATATGTTTTCGGTTGCAATTTTTTAATTATTGAAATTGCATTCGAAACGCTATTCACTTTGTTTTTTATTGTACTATCTGACATAAGATAAACACCTCCGGCATCATAAGTACCCCCGGTACCAAATACATCCCCAATAAAATATCCTCCAAAATCACCTGTATTGGTGTTCCCAGTACCCATAACGCCAATATTAAAATTTGAAGTATTTGCCAAACCATATACGCCAACATTATAAGGCCCCACTGTACCTGTTGCTTGTCCAGTCACCCCAAAATTTCCTGCAGAAGAATTAGAGGCATCACCTTGTACACCGAGATTGATGCCTCCAGATGAGGTGGCACTATTGGCAAATAATGCTATTCCGCCTGAAGGCATTATAACTATAGCTTCCCCACTATCATACAAAGCCCCGTCAACTTGTAAAGTAGTAATGGGGTCAGTTGTGCCAAAGCCGCTTAATCCGCCACCATTAGGCACAAGTATGCCATAATTTGTACCGCTGGCTGCCATTAAACATGATCCCGGAGCATTAAAATATCCTGCAATGGACTGGCAATTGCCACCTACAGGATATGGCACATTACTTTCAATACCAATTACATATTGTCCATGTGCAGTAGTTCCATAAAGCAGGTCATCGTTTTCAACATACAATCCAATACTTGATTGCGCCGCAGTGATTGGATTATAACCTGAATTTTGGAGTATATTAAGTTTAGCAGATACGGGAGGGGTGGTAGCACAACTATACCCTAACAGAACATTGTTTGAATAAAGACCATTACTATTGCCTGCAAAATATAAATTAAAATTACTTAGATCAAGCCCTTCATCACCAGTGATTCCAGCAGCAGGGCAAGTACTAAAACTTCCGGTACCAGAAACTACAGCAGGAGGTGGTGCCATATATACAATATTCCCTGCATCATCGAGCGTTAGAAATCCCTGATTGGTAACATATCCATACTGATATGATTGTGTGTTGAGATCTCTGAATTGTAAACCGCTTGCCCCTGTTGCTGTCCCGCTACCCGCAATAAGTGAAAATGTTGTAGGAGTAATAGTGTGTGTTGGGTCAGGGGTAGGGTTACTATAATTACTTATTTCTAATCTATTTGTAGGTCCACCAGCAATGTTCGACATTCCTATGCCCACATTAATATTATTTCCAAGTATCATAGTATAATCGGTTGTTGCAATTGTACCTGCACCAATTGCAGAAACCCCGTTCAATGTTCCGGAGCTAAAATCAGCCCCTGCACCAATCGCCATGTTATTGCCCCCTATACCGTTCGTCTGCCCAGCATTTAAACCAAAAAAAGAATTTTCTGCACCAGATGCAGAGTTTGTGTTCCATCCTGCCTTTTCCCCAACACACGTATTTCCATCGCCTAGGTCATTATAGTAGCCGCTCCAAAACCCGACAAACGTGTTATTTTGAGCTTGATTGTAATACCCCGAATTAACACCCAAAAAGGAACAAGCACTAGAGCCACTGCTTGAAGCAAATCCGGATTGATAACCTACATAAGTACATTGCAAACCAGCACCACCTGAATTTCCTGAATAACCTACCCAAGTATTATTATTGGCAATTGTTGGGGTTAGCCACAAGGCATATTGCTCCGCAATTCTGTAGCCATAACTTGCTGATGAAACATCTATATCGCCTCCATTCACATCAAACATGGACAAAGGATGTATCATATTGATACCAACTCCTGAAAGAGTAAGCGAACCACTTCCAACACAAGTACCATTTGTAAAATCAAAATACGGATTTGTCGTTTGAATTTCTGTTCGGGGAGGGGTAATCAATCCTGTAGAAAAGCACCCTTGAGCTAAGACCTTGATATTAAAAAGAAGGATAAGTCCCCAAATAAGTAACAGAAGTTTAATTTGTGTTTTCATAATAGGCAGATTTTAATGATTAATAATTATTTTTTTATAGTATATTTGATTAGCCAAATTAATAGATAAAATATAAATACCGGAAGTCTGATTGCTGAAATTTATTTCGTAGATATTCTGAAATTTTTTGAGCATCTCAATATTGATTTTTTGTCCTAATAAATTATACACCTCAACGGATGACTGACCATTGTCCTCTGACAACTGAACAGTAAAAATTCCATTGTTTGGATTAGGATAAACACTAATCTTGGAAATATCATTGATAATATTATATCCCATGTTTGAATTACAACTATCATTAGCAAAAAATTTATCAAAAATGTTATGTACTTGTGTAACACTATCTGCACCAAACCCGTAGTATCCGGTATCTCCAATTGCGAAAGCTGCCCCCTGAACTTTAGTAATTCCTGGTACGTTTGCTTCCTGTGTCCAAGTATCTAAAACTGTATTGTATTTCCAGAACTGATGACTGAAATGAAATGCACTATCGTCACCGCAGCCTATGTATATATTATTGCAAATAGCAAACCCACTTGCACTCAAATGTGGTGAAGCGTTGCTATCTGGTATATTTGCTTTTCGGGTCCATGAATTTGAACCGGTATCATATTCCCACATATCCCCATAATATTTTATGGTGCTATCCTGTCCCAAACAAACATACCCTTTGCCATTGACTGTAAATCCTGATGCCCCAGACCTTGCAATACCTCCAAAATCTGCTATTCTTGTCCATGTATCCGTGGCAGTGTCATAGGCAAAAAAATCTTTCCGGAAATCATTTAATTCAGCCGCACCCGCACCAACATAGCCTTTTCCCCCAATTGCAAAACCCACAGCATAAGTGCGGGCAGTACCCGGGAATTTTGCCTTTTGTGTCCATGTATCATTTGTAGCATCATACTGCCAGCATTCTCTAACACATGCACCAAAATTGGCAACCGAACCTGTAACAAGATATGCCTTATTGCCTATCACAAAAGAAGCAGGTGCTATTCTCGCCTTACCTGGGAAATCTGCTTTTCTTGTCCAAGAATTGGTACTTGGGTCAAATTGCCAAAATTTATTAAAAGTAATATTAGCACCGCTGTAATTACCCAATCCTGCATATCCGTAGTTTCCAATTGCAAAGCCTGATATTCCCTGAAACATGGCAGAATCTGGTAGAGGAGAGCGAGGAGACCATGTGCCTTGCGAAAAAGCAAAGTGAGAGAAGTGAAAAGTGAAAAATAAAAGAAGGAGTTTTTTCATGCTTCCTTGAATTAACATTATCAAAGGTAATATGTTTTTGATATAACACAAATAAAAAAGGGAACAAGTTTTGACCTCACCCTACCCTCTCCTATGAGGAGAGGGAAATGCACAACAAAAAAGGGGAACATTTCTGTTCCCCTTATAAAGTATCTAAAATATAGAATTACTTAGTCTCTGTAGTCGTTGCCGCCGCCGTTGCTCTTACGGAATCCTCCTCCGCCTGAATTCCTGTCTCTGCCGCCGCCATTGCCACCTCCACCTTCGGTGCGTGGTTTAGCAACTGATACGGTGATGTTGCGTCCTTCAAAATCTTTTTGATCGAGTTCTCCGATGGCTCTGTTACCGTCATCGTCATTTTTCATTTCAACGAAACCAAAACCTCTGGATTTGCCCGAGAATTTGTCGGTGATAACTTTGGTGGATAATACTTCACCATACTGAGAGAACAGGTTTTTTAAGTCTTCGCTGCGAACCTTAAAATTCAAGTTTGATACAAAAATGTTCATGATAAAAAAAATAATTAATTAATAAAAAAAACTCTAACCGGAAACTTAAACAACCTTAACTTACTTAGTAATTTTATTCGTCAAACTTGTCTTTTGTTTCAAATTATTGGACGCAAATTTAGTATTTTTATTGTAATTAACAATAAATCGGATTTTTTTCCTGCCAACAATGCCTTATCAGTTAGGACTATAGGTCCCTTTTTGCAAATAAAATATTGATTATCAGTAATTTTAAATTGACCCTATTTCGAAAAATACAACCCAAAAATCCGCCTAATGGGGCTTTAAATCGCAGAGTACCCATTGCGAGGCTCTGCGAAGCAATCTTACCCCAATAGTATGTATCCGAATTAGTAAGATTGCTTCGCAGAGCCTCGCAATGACGATTCCAGGGAAAATACATTATATTGTTTGACTGCATTAATTACATTTGCCGCTTCTAAAAACCCATGCGAAAACTATCTATAGCCATCCTGTTTGTTACCATATACCTTTGCGGTTGCCATGGTAATACGGATCTTACACCTAAAAGGCAAGGGTATTTTCGGATTGCGTTGCCCGAGCGGAAATATGCCCAGTATAATACTGACGCCCCTTTTACGTTTGAATATCCTGATTATGCCAAGGCTTTGCGCGATTCAAACACTCAGATGAATTCATACTGGATAAACCTGGTTTTCCCTCGCTTCCGCTGCAATGTTTACATGAGTTACTTAACGGTAGATACTAATGTAGATGCCTATATTGACGAATGCCGCAAATTTGTGGTAAAACATGAGGTGAAAGCCTCTGCTATAAGCGAGCGTGAGGTAGAAAATTCAAAAGATAAAATTTACGGGGTTATTTATGATATTGAAGGGAATGCCGCATCGAACATGCAGTTTTATTTAACCGATAGTACACGGAATTTTGTGCGCGGAGCGCTCTACTTTTATGCAGTCCCGAATAAGGACTCACTGGAACCGGTTGTTAAATTTATCAAAGAGGATATTAATCATTTAGTGGAAACTTTCAGATGGAAAAATCCATCCCCGGTAAATGAAATAAAAGTATCCCCTCCAATAAAAGCGCATGTTAATTAGGTTCAAAAACATACGTGTTTTCAGGCTCTTAGCTCTAACCTTTTCGATCTTAGCGTTAAGTTTTGTTAGTAAGGGGCAGGACAGCATCCGCAAAGGTAATTGGCTTAGTATCGACATTCATTATGGATACATTATGCCGCTTTACACCAGCAGCATGAACATACTTATACAAGGGCATGTACCGGGCTTTGAACTGGATTATGTAAACAAACCTGCTTGTGAAGATAACTGGCTTGGTGCTTACCATTGCCCGGAGGTGGGTATTGCATTTTTCTCAGCATATCTTAATAATCCTGCCCAGTTAGGAAATGAGTTTGGTATTTATCCGTTTGTAAACTTCCACCTGAAGCGAAGTTTTAAAGAAGGCTTATATTTCAGGGTAGGAATGGGCCTTGGGTATATGCCCGTTGAATTTGACAGGCTTGAAAACCATAAGAACGACGTTACAGGCTCTCACTTGAATGCTATGTTCAACTTCCGCCTAAATTACCATTTCTATTTATCAAGCAGAACAAGACTCGAAACAGGAATAGGCTTAACGCACTGTTCCAACGGGGCATTCCAAACACCTAACCTGGGTATCAACCTGATTACTGCAAATACCGGTATCACCTATTGCATTTCAGATGCACAAAAATGTTTTAAGCGGTCGTTTCAGGACACGATGAAATCGAAAAAAATACAAAGCGATTTTATTGTAACAGCAGGCCTTTCGGAAATTGAACCTCCGGGAGGTAAAAAATATCCGAATGTCACAATTTCGTATATTGGCTACCGCACACTTAACCGCAAAAACAAATTAGGATTAGGGGCAGACTTATTTTATAACCAAGCCAACATAGCAAGGCTAAACAGAGACAGTATTTTTTTGAAAAGCAGCCTCGAAATAACGCAGGTGGGCGTAAAGGCTTCCTACGAAGCAACCCTTGGCAGGTTATCGCTCCCGCTTGAAATGGGCGGCTATGTCTTCAGCAAATATACCGGCAACGGATCTATTTATAACCGGGTAGGAATCCGGTATTATGCAGGCAAACATATTATTACAAATCTTACCTTACTAACGCATTTTGTAAAAGCAGATTTTATTGAATGGGGAGTGGGTTACAAGCTATAAGAGATAAGATATGAGAGATAAGATAAAACACAATAACAAACTATTCGCTTTTAGCTGTTGCCTTATTGCAATTGGATTTTTGTCATGTGGAAAGACTCCCGTATGCGACTGTATTGATAGTGCAGGAACACATACTACACAGGTTCAGGATGTGCCATTTTTCAACCAGATTGCTGTTAAGGATAATGTGAATGTATTTATAACCCAGGGCTCGCCGGAATCATTAACAATTGAGGGAGGGGCTAACCTGATTAAAAATATCGGGGCAAATGTTGACGGGGCAGTATTAACACTCGATAACCACAATATCTGCGACTGGTTGCGCAGTTATAAAAAGAGCATCATCAATGTATATATTACCATGCCTCAGCTAATCTCAATTACAAATAAAGGGTATGGAAAGGTGCAAAGCCAGGGAACAATAACCTCCGATTCGCTGGTGCTTAATACCAATAATTCCTCCGGAGATATTCAATTGGACGTGAATGCAAGGTTTATTAACGCCCACTATTTCGGTACTGCCGACTTAATACTATCCGGACAATGCAAAATATTTGAAACCAATTTTTTTGGAGGAACCGGATTTTACTATAACAGCAACCTGGTTGTCTCAGACTATGCGTTTATATCTACCAACACAACCGGAGACTGCTATGTGAATTGTAACGGCACATTGCAGGTAGCCATTTTTGGTGCGGGTAACGTGTATTATTCCGGTAATGCAACCGCCAGTTATACCAATGAAGGAGGGTCAGGAAAACTAATAAAGCAGTGAGGAAAATGGCTCTTCATTTTATCTTCATGAAATTTCACTTATTTTGTTCCCCGGTATAAAAACAACAATATTTCAACACTTTACAATATGAAAAAGGTCACTGTTATTTTAAGTTCAATAATGCTCATTACAGGAATTACATTAGCGGGTGCACAACAGGTTAAACAAGACAAGGCAAAAACAGAGAAAAAAGAGGACAAGAAAGCAGATAAGAAAGGTGAAAAGAAAGAAGTGAAAAAAGTTCCTGCAAGAAAAACGGTTACAAAAAAGGAAGCCGATAAAAAATAACCGATAGTTTTATTGATACACGAACTAAATTGCCCTCGATGTAAATGTACGGTTTCCTACTTTATTTAAAATTGAACAAGTAAATCAGTTGCGGCAGTAATCTGATTCCTTTTGGTGCCAAGATCATAGGCTGTTACATTCTTATTCCATCCCTGTTCATAGCGGACTTCAGGCCTAATTACAATCATTTTGCCAAAATTATGCGACCACCCGATTGTATGGTCTGTGTATAATGTAGCATAGCCTGTGCGGCTTCCATTTATATCATCCAGCAAACCGTTGCGCACCGAAATATAATTGTGCTTTGAAATATAAAATTGCGTAAAATTAACCGAACCAATTGCGGCGGATAAGCCAGGTATAATAGGCCCCTAACCCCCACCCTGACCGTATATCGAAGGGCCAAAAATGGCTGTTCCTCCCTTGGCCGCATTATATTCCCACAAATAATAAAGTTCGGTCATTGTGTGTACTTTCTCGCTGAACTTATGTCCCCAAACTGCTACCACCATCTGCAAATCATCATGACCATTTTTGTACTGCCCTGCACCGAGTGAATTAATACCTCCATAAATTGAATTCTTGTTATTTTTTGCAACCCACCGCAGCATTGCTAGACCATTAGCTTGGGCTGAATTGCTCCAAGGTGACATATCATTACCAAAATGAAACCCTAACTCAATCTGAAAATACTTATTTAAGCCTATTGTTGAATTAATACCAGTAAAAGTATATGGGTCAACCCCAAACATGAGTGAATGGCTATACAGATAATTCTCTGGAGCCCATTGAGCTTCTACATCTGCCGGAGATATAAAGCGCCCCACTTTAAGCAACATCCCATTAAATATTCCTGGGATATATAAAAGCCCATAAAACTGTGTAGGGTCGTAGCCATACAATTTGTTATCTTTAAATAACTGATCGCTTAAATATCCCTTTGCCATTGTGAAGCGGTAATCAATTCCGTAAATATTATCGAACACAAAACCCCAAGAAAGATGGGATGTTTGTACTGTATTCGGGTCACGCTCCATGTGAAGGATAGCTTGGTCAAGTTCCGGTTTGTTCGGTACAAAATCATAAGACATCGGGGAATTCGTATACTTCGATGTACTTGCATTAATCGAAACATCTACCCAGCCACAAATAACGATTCCAATTTTATTCCAGGTTGTCCATGGCTTACCTGTTGCTTTCTGTATAGCCTGTTTCAAAAAGTCAGGCGAATCGCTGTTTGGTTCACCAATCACCGGACCTCCATCCCAATCGGTTAAAGGGAAAGGCGGATCAGGAAAAGGAGCGGGCAATACACGACCATTGGAAGTTGTATCAACAGGTACAGGTGCAGGCTTTTCTGATTGGGTAAAACCTTTGGCTGAAATAACTATTACAAATGCAATTGCAAGAAAATGTTTCATACGTATTATTATCTGAATGAGGCAAAAATAAAAATATTTGGAATTATTAAAACTGTCTCCGTTCTAAAATATTAACAGACATTCTTTTTTGGTGTACTTATTAATTGAATAGTACTACCCTAAACAGTGAGATTCGTCCTATTTTTATATTCCCGCAGCCCTTGCCTGCATAACTATCAAATTAAAAGTATATTTGTGAAGATTCATGACCTGCAACACAACATTATACTATTATAAAAAACCAGCTGATTTAATGAAATATTTTATTTTATCAGTTATGTTATTTTTATTATCTTCCACCGGTAATTCTGTTACTGCACAGGCCGGAACGGATAGTACCAAAAAGGGTTCCTATGCGGGTAAATCAGGATATGGTGTTAAGCTTGTTAAGGTGCATAAAAAGGATACAACAAAGCATGAAAAAAGGTTGTCATTCGGCACAAATGAAGGCTATGGCATCCCGATAGGAAACTTCAAAAAATCGGATGGAAGCATTTATCCAATCAGTCATTGGGCACACGCTGGCGACACGACTAAACTTGGGGGTTATGGGCTTTACGGGTTTCATTACGAATACTTTGCAGCATATAGGGTGCTACCCCATATAAGTGTTATGATTTCGGTTGGCGGAAACGACATAGGTTACAATATCAATTCAGTTAACTCCCAATTTATTCAGTACTTTCCACCTAACACCGATGTGGTTACAAGCGGCGATAACTACTATGTTATTCAATACCTTGGAGGTATTAAATACAATGTTCCATTAGGCCATTATTTTCACTTGGAATTTAACGGACTTGCGGGAATTACATCCACCAATTACCCCTCTTTATCGTACATTGGATTTCCTGAATCAATGATATACCAATTCCCACAGGGTAGCGGCTTCGGGTATAATGTAAGTGCAGGGCTTAAATACGTTATGGCCGATGGTTACATTGGTGTCCATCTGAATGTAAGTTATGCAGGTTCTATGGTAAGTTTTTCAGGGTATAGTGTATCATTCTTTACCCCTCCCCTTCCAAATGCGCCTGCATCTACAGCTATTTACTTACGGACTGCAAATTTTGATTACCCGAAAAATTTGGATGTTCGTTTGTTACAAATAACATTTGGTGTTACCGGAGAATTATAGATTTAATTTACTCAGGAACCGTAAATCTTTTGATATATATCTTCGGCAATGCTGAAGTTCCTGTATTTCTCTGCTAATGGACGTATTTTCTTATACACCTCCAATCTGCCTTTTCCATTAATAATTTTATCAATCTGATTGATAGCGTTTGTGAACCCTTTTTCGTCAAAACTTTCTAAAATGGCTCCAGCTTTATTATCTTTTATGACTTCAGAATCTATTGAAATATTGTGAGTAATTACAACAGGCAAACCCATAGCCCAATATTCTCCATCTTTAATCGGGGTGCAATATTTTTTTGTTGGAACGGGCTTAACAGGGCTGATAGCGAAGTCCGCAAGACCCATATAAATAGGCACTTCAGTGTGCGGGACAAACATCTTCAATATGGTGGAATTTTGAATTTTAAATTCTGAACTCTTTTCTTTTATATATTCATCTGTAGCATTGCTTAATAATAAAAACCTGAATTTATCTTCCCAATAATTTTCACATGCCTTAATAAACTGAAAGGTCTCGTTTTCCAAATAAATTCCACCAAATTTTCCGGCATAAACACAGACTATTTTTCCTTCCAGGTTATATTTTTTCAGAAGATCCACATTCTTAATAAATTTTTCAGAAAATACTTCAAGGTCAATACAGGCAGGTTTTACTGCGTAGTTCGTTACGGATGTTTTATATTTTTCACGAATGTATTTTTCCATTCCCGGTGCGGCAAAAATCAAAAAGTCCGCTGCCATTGCTTCCATTTTTTCGAAGTGGAAAAGTACTTTATACTTCAATCCGTTTTTCTTCCAGGTTTTATTTTCAACCATTGCTTCGGCGTGTGGTTCGAAGCTATCAATGTGCAATTTTAAATGCTTATTGAAGATTTTCAAAATTGTTCCCACAGCACCAGCAGTTGTACACCATGGATGAACTACTTTAATTTTCTTTTTATTAATTATTCTGCGAAGTGTCAATATATTCAGCAGCCATCCCAAAAATAAAAACCGCTTGCCAGAGGGAATTTCTACTGAAATTATTTCCCCTTTCTTACTTACACGAATATTATTTAGGCCATTGTTGATAGTTACTAAATAAGGGTAGCAGGAAGTTATTTTTTGAATAATCCGGACATAAGGAAGAGTATAGGTTTGCACTAAAGCATCCGCAAATGGCCATTGGGTGATAAATAATATTCTATTGTAACTGGTTTTCAATGCCTCTTGTATCTATTCTTACTGCAAATATCAATGATTCTGTTGAGTAATGACCAATGGATTGATAATTTTGTGCTTTCGGCACTGATGAATACTATCGAAATAAGCGTAATTATGCCTGCCTATAATGCAGGTAAATTTGTGGCAGAAAGCATTGAATCTATTCTAAAGCAGACCTTTTCTGCCTGGGAACTTATTGTAGTAGATGATGGTTCTACCGATAATACTTCTGAAGTGATTGCCTCATTTTTGTCAGACAAACGAATTAAATTGATTAAACAGCCAAATGGCGGTGTATCAGCGGCCCGAAATACAGGAATTAACGCCGCCACGGGAAATTTCATAACCTTTCTCGATTCCGATGATACCTATTACCCCGAGAATTTACAAACCAAGTATGATGCAATAACCCAAGATTCAGCAATTGAATATGTTTACAGCGATTTGCAAATCTGTGATTCGGACATGAAGGAATTGCATGTGGAAAAGGGCATTCCTGCAGATAAGGTTAGGGATTCAGTACTGACATGGCAATCAACAAATATACCCGGACTATCATCAAATATAATGATCCGGCATTCTGTTCTTAAAAATAAAAATATTTATTTTGATAAAAACCTTTCAAACTGCGCTGATCGTTATTATAAAATACTTTTGGTTAGCGGATGTAAAGGCACATATATCCCTAAGTCTCTTGCCAAATACAGGAACACACCCGGAAGCATGAGTAAAAAAATCTCCTTATTGGAGCACGATGAATTATATATACTTGACAGAGTTATAGAAAAAAACATCATCCCGGAAAGGAAAGAAAGAAAGAGAATTTTCGCCAAAGTCTACCTGATGCTCTCCGGAAGTTGGTATAAAGACGGAGGCAAAACAGCTAAAGCATTTAAATATGCAGTCAAAGCATTTATTACCAATCCTACTTTGATTGGAAAGCTATTCAGCAAAGTAACTAAATTGTAAAATGCCATCAAGGCTTACCCCGATAGACTTTAATATGCTCCTCAAGCATGTGCTCTACACTGAATCCTTCTGAAGCTAACTTTTTAATTTTATCCTTCATTGCATCTCGTTCAGCAGGGTTTTCAAGCATCCACTCCACCCCGGCTGAAATTCCGGATGGGTCTTTATCCTGGGTGAAATAACATGTTTCCTTATGCGCAAGCGCATCGGCTGCAACCCCTGTTTTAGATGTAACAATTGGAACTCCATTGGCCATTGCTTCCACCAGCACAAACCCGAAAGGTTCCATGATGGCGGCATGCACATATAAATCCATAACTCCGTAAAGTGAAGGAATATATTTGCGGTCAATCCAATTTGTAAAAACAATGTATTCTGACAGCCCGTTCTTATGTACTAAATCTTCCAACTCCTGCTGCTGCTCACCGTATCCGACAAAAAGAAATTTCAGATTTTTATATTTTTTGGTGAGTAATTTTGCCGCTTCAATAATATACTTATAGCCTTTCCATTCAATGTATCTGGCAATAGTTCCAATCACTATTTTCCCTTCCAACCCATACTTTTTAATCAGGTATTCTTTATCAGAATCTACCTGGGCTGTAAAATGTTTAATGGGTATGCCATTGTGAATCATCCTTACCTTTTGTGGTCGTGCTTTCTCTTTTTCAATAAGAAACTTTTCAGAATCTTTGCTAATAGCAATAATGTCGGTTGAATTGAAATTATTAAATCGGTCAACCCACACCCATAACGGAGTGAAATACCAATGAAACGCTGTGTCCTGCTTGCGGATCACACGTTTTTTTATCCCTGCAAACCGGGCCGCTAACAGTGCCGGAACAGAGTCATCAAACAGATGGGCATTTACAACGTCAGGTTTTAACTTCTTAAAGAGTTTATACAATTGGAAAAATGATGAAAACATTCCTGACTTACGTTTATCAGCATGGAAATTTATCCAGTATGCATCGCAACCAAACGCCTTCATCTCCTCAATAAGAGCCGGTTTTTCAGGATACAAAGCGATTACTGTAAATTTCACATCAGGATACTTGGCCAGGCCTTCAGCAAACCAATTGAGATATGGAACGGTGGTGTTATTAGCTATTACATGAACGACGTGCATGGGCTTTTATTAAATTCGGAAAAATTAACTTATACTTTTTATTAATAACTCCATTTCTGAAAAAGAAAGATACCTTTTCTCGGAACAACGCTTCGAAAATAAATAATTACGTTCATCCGGATTATATTCCAACGCATCCATCCGAATTAATGCATTACTGCAAATAAGATAAAAATAATATCCATTCTCCTTCATTATGCGTTCAATCTCAAAATGTGTCTCCATTTCAAAATGCCCCTTCTGCCCTTCCCCCTCGGGGAAAAGCACCTCTATGAGAATAATTGGGCCATCTTCCTGCAAAATCCGTTTCATTCCATTTAGCACTTCTATTTCATGGAATTCGCAGTCCATTTTTATTAAATCCATTTTTGAAATACCTGCCTTATTTTTATAGATATCCAGAGAAACAGAAGGAACCAAAATTTCCTCGGCATTGCTCGCCCATCCCTTTTTTGTAGAACTTGCCAATACCATTCCATCTACTTTGGGCAGATAAAATTTTACAGGTTCTACTGAATTCCCGACGACACTGCATACCGTGAAAACATTCGATAAGTTATTAATGCCTATATTCAAGTTAAGCCGTTCATAAATCCTTGCAACAGGTTCGAATGCGTGAACAATTGACTTACTATTTGATATTGCAGCCACCAATGCATAGTATCCGACATTTGCGCCTATATCTAATATTACAGATGATTTTTTAGAAAGGTAGTAAAATAACTCTATTGAAGCACCTTCATAACCCTTATATCCATGCCAAAATACTTGTGTAGAGATATAATCGTCTGTTTTGGAATACAGCTTAATTTTTTCCCCTAACGGTAATTCAAATTTAACTTCACCACTCACAGGCCAGTGAATTGAAAAAAACCGGAAAATCCTTTGACTAATTCCGATCCTGAATTTAACCAAAACCCTGACCCCAATATTTATCGGAATAAACGCCCTTACCGCTTTAAAAAAACTAACCCACATACTATTTTTCATACCTTACAGGGGATAACCTAATTATATGCATTAACAGCAATAGTTAATCTGTAAATCTTAAATTTCAGCTTTAGCGGAAGAGAAGCAAAAATAAAATTGTGCGAAGTAGAAAACCATGTAACAGGTCTTTTCAAAAGCCGGGCAAGAATTTTTTTGGAAAAGGAAAGATCCCTGCGTTCCAGACTTTTAAAGTTTTCAAGATATTCAGGATGTTTTTCGAAAACATCTTTTTTTGCCTTTTTATATTCATTATGCCGGCGTACGAAATTCATTAAAGTTGGCCAGTCATTATGCCAGGCCAACACCATTCTATCATAAACGATCCGAATTCCTTTGTAATAGGCCCTTATTGCAAAATCAAAATCTTCGCTATCTGTAAACTGAATGTCAAAGCCACCTAATTGTTCAAATATTTTTTTTGGCAGCGACATATTGCATGCAGTAAAATTAAACTTATCAAGGGTTACATCACCCGCAACTAAACTACTTTCCTTCCAGCCTTTCTCCATATTTATCAGAAAATCTCCAAAACTATAATTTGAATCCTCGGGCTTCCTATACCCATTTCCCGAAACAATAATTCCCGGGTTATTACTATGGTATTGAATATGCTTTTCTATTAAATCTTTTTCCGCAAGCATATCATCATCTAAAAACATTAAAATATCCCCGTTACTTGATTCTGCACCTTTGTTCCGGCTTCTACCTCTTCCTGAAATGTCCTGAATAAGTATTCTCAAATTGAATCTACTCGAATAAGTTTCTAGCATTGATTTAACTTCATTTGAGTAATTCTTTTTATCGACAACTATGATCAACTCATCAATCAATTTACTTTGCACTATTAATGCGTCAAGGGTTTGAGGCAGTTTCAATGCAGGGTTGTAACTTGGTATGATTAGACTAATTTTCATTTTACTTTCACTTCAAACCTATTGCCTTGTATTGTTTATAATAGTATAATTCAATTTCAATTTCAAAAACCATTTCTCAAAATAATTGTATGAAAGATAGGCCGTAATAATTGTTGCCACTATAGTTGAACAATATATGATTAAATATTTTAAAACACCGGTGATTGCCATATTTGCAAACAGAAACGATAATCCCCAGATAATAAGCGGGTGATAAACGTAAATACCATAGGAAATTTTTCCCAGGAAATCGGGTATGCCTGCTTGAAGGTTGATAAGCCGGTTAACTTTAGTTGCCTGCCCTAAAATTATTACAACTGTAATTACGCTAATAAACTCCCCATCAAGCACCGATGCGATATGGAATTGGTTTACAGCAGTAGCAACAATTACAGCCCATGCAAGTATCTGGCTAACCATATGCGTACATAGCTTCATAACCACTACATTATTTTTTACAAATAATACAGCACCTAACGCTCCAATCATCATACAATGAAACCTAGTTACGTTTAAAAACATAAACAACAATGAATGGTCACCACCGGGTGCAAAATATCGTAAAACTAATTTCAAAACAAAAAAAAGCATTATACCTGCAAAAATAAATTTGTCGAGATTTTTCTTTGTTTTGGCGACACACCATGGCCAGAAAAGATAGAACTGCTCTTCAACGCCAAGCGACCAATAGTGGGCAAGAACAGGAATATAGGTACCCAAAATAAACGGTATATTAGGTGCATAAAAAACATAAAACAACAAAGTTGTTGAACTAACTCTTGAGCCTGCATAATACATAACTATAAGGCAAATAATGATAAACAGATAGTAAAGAGGCCAGATTCTTAAAACCCTGCGCACGTAAAAAAAACGGATATTTATTTTGCCTTTCTTTTCCTTTTCAAGCAGTAAAAGATAAGTTATTAAAAAACCGCTGAGTGCAAAAAACATATTAACCCCATACCCAGCAAGCAGCAAGCCTCTCGGACTGCCATCAGCAAGCCTGCCAAATATATATGGATTCAACTTGAAATCGGCTAAGTGCAACGTAATATGAGATATAACAACAGCCATAGCAGCTATAGCCCGAATTCCATTCAGACCATCCAGATATACTTTGCTATTGCTTTCCATTTGTAAATTAAGATACCTTCCCTTTTAAGAATAATTTAAAATATATCCCACTAATCTCTTTAGCATAATCACGGTTTGACGCTGTAGCATATAATACTGATCTAAGCAACATCAATATTTTTGAATAAAACCAACCGTAATTTTTTACAATAAAAGCATATTCGTTTTGATGCTTTAACCGTAATACTGATTCAGATGAGGACGCTCCAAGATAATGAATAACGGAAGTTTCAGAACTATAATAAATAAGGTACCCCATTTTCCGGATTTTGTAGCACCACATCAAATCTTCCGCATACATGAAAAAATTACCGGGCAATTGATTATTCTCAAAACTATCAAGCACCGTTCTTGGGAACATAAAAAAAGCGCCCCATACAGAGTCACAGTAAATACTCGACAAATGATCGAAGAACCCACCACCCATCAGGATTCCTCTTTTAGGTTGTGGTATAAGTTTATGGATTCTGAACAGTTCAATAGTTGTAAGTAAAATGGAAGGAAATCGCTGGCATTGCTTTTGTATAGCACCATCAGGATACCTTAACATACAAGTAATAACGCCAATTTTGTTGTTGTTTGATAAAACAAGAAGGCATTTTGCAATGGAGTTTTCTGTTAATATCACATCGCTATTGAGAAGCAGAATTGTATTTCCATTTGCAATTTGAATACCTAGATTGTTGCCACCGGTAAAGCCTGAATTTGCAGGGCTTTTAATTAATTTTATGGATGGGAATTTTTGCAAAAACAAATCAGGGGAACATTCAAGAGAAGCATTGTCAACTAAAATAATTTCATGACTGATACCATCTGTATGCCTTATTAAAGAAGCTATACAAGAACATGTCAGTTCAAACGTATTGTAGTTTACTACGATTATTGATACATCAACCATTTAAAAACAAATTATATAGGTTAGTTGTTTCAATAATGATTTTTCAAGTATGTATGGCTTGGATAAATTTTTTATTTTCCTTTTAAAATAATTGCGTTTATCAATCTGAGAAAATCCAATTGCGTCCTTTGAAACGCTGGCTCCTAAATGGGCACAAATATTCTGTAGTTGCCTTATATTTTTCAGGTAAAGAAGATCACGGTATTTTTTATTGGAGAAACAATACTTAAGGATATCTTTAAAAAACAAGGATATTTTTCGCCCAACGTGTAAATCAGCTTCTAAAAAACCAATTGCATTATTATCGTGCATCCTATATTTCATCAGGGGCTTTTCAATACATGTAAGTTTCCCGGTTGCTGCGCAAACCAAGGCCAACCAATGGTCATGAAGATTAATAATATTTTCCGTTTTCAGTGTTTCCAAAACTAATTTTCTGTTAAACATCATACTACAACCGGGCACGTAATTTTTGAGGAAAAATATTTGAACACCTCTATCCGGAGTATAGCCAGCCTTGTTAAGGAAGGAAGGAAAAACGACTGCTAAATTTGTATCTGACATTTGCAAATCAGAAAACACAAGATGCGGTATTCCAGGAAAATCAGTCTCTTCCTCTACAATAACCGAAAGCATCATGGATATTTTTGTTCGCAACCAGTAATCATCCTGATCACAAAACATAATATAGGCTGCAGAGGACTGCTTTAGCAACTTAGTAAAGGAACCCGAATATCCAAGATTGCCATCATTATCTGAAAGCAGGCATAACTTTTCCGGGTATTTTTGGATATAGCCATTCAGAATTGCCAATGTTCCATCCGTTGAGCCGTCATCTCTTATTACCAATTTCCAGTTTTGATAATCTTGTTCCAGAATGCTTTCCAGTTGCGAACTGAGGTACTTTTCACCGTTATAAGTAGATAACAATATTTCAACAGAGAAATTCATATACTAACGGTAAATAATGTTCAAATAATATCCTTCTTTTTCATCATTCCTAACTTCTTTAGCAGATTGCTGAATCTCGGAAAACATGAATACATAAAAAGGTTAAAAGCAAGTCCCTTATTTTTCAAGGATTTGAATTGAATCAACCTATTCAGATATGCACGGCTCAAATACTGACTGTGCTTCTTCTCCATGTATTGATAAATCAGAGTTAGCTTGTCTTGGTGCACGGATCGAATCATTGATTGAGAAGTATACCTATAGTCGAACATGACTTTGTTTATGTATTTGAATCTTCCATTTTGAAAGGCAATTCGGAGCCATAAATCCCAGTCTTCATAACCCATCACGGGCATTTTCTCATCATAACCGCCTACCCTTTCCCAGGTCGATTTACGAAATATTGCACAAGCATCAATATAGTTTTCAATCATTAATCGCTGAAGATTAAATTCCCCACTTTCCCATATACCACCCTTCTCACCAAAGTATTCTGCATTTGCATAAACCACATCCAATTCCGGGTATTCATTCAACAACTCAATACCTTCTGAAATATAATCAGGCCTTATTTTGTTATCGCAATCCAGAGGTAAAATAAATTCTCCACTTGCTGCTTTAATGCCTGCATTCCTCGCTGCACCAAGACCTTTATTAACCTGTTGAATTACATGAAGCCCTTTTGCTGAAAGTTCCTTCAATATTGAAATGGTACCTGAATCGGTTGAACCATCATTAACAATAATTATTTCATACACATCTTTTTCCTTATATTGAGCAATACTTTGCAAGGCCTCCTCCAGGTAATTACCCTGATTGTAGCATGGAATAATTATGGAAATAATTGGCACCATTATTTAATTTCCTTTTTGCCTACCACAACATAATTCATGGTATTAAAATCATTATAAAACCGTTTGTCCAAATAAGAAAATACAGTGTTTACAAACCGCCTGTATAGCTTTATGCGGACCAATCTTGCGGAAACTGTGTGAAGAATAACCTGTCCCATTAAAGCCCATTTACCACCGTTGGGCAGGATTTCGATAACCGTAAACCCATACTTCTCCAACAAATATTTAAAGCCGTGTTTAGTGAATCGGAAAAAATCATGAGGTTCTTCGTGCAGATGCCAGTACATTGGCCCGGAAACAATAAAATGGCCGCCGGGCTTTAGCAGTCGAAATGCTTCTTTAACCATTGCCTGATGATCCTCTACATGTTCGATTACCTGCGTAGAAAATACTGTATCGAAGCTTGCATCGGGAAGAGGAATTTTTGTCGCCTCACAAATAACATCCACTTTATTCATATTCGATTGCACCACATCACAGCCTACATATTCTTTTGCAATTCCACTAAACATAGCTTCATAGGGCTTATTCCCGCAGCCTAAATCCAGCACCCGAGTACCAGCATATTTCTTCACAGAGTTCTCCAAATCCCTTATCAGTGGCTTATAGACAAGATAATACAAATCGGCTTTGTCAATCTTATTGTAATCTGCGAGCCTTATCTCATTCTCTGTTCTCATCCTTTCTTTTTATTAAAAAGATTATCCAGAAAATACTTCAGAGTAGCCTTGCTAGAATCGAGAATAGATTCATAATATGCTGCTTTCTTACTCTTATAATCGAGTAATTCAGGATGAACTAAAGAAAGAACCTGGCCACCTGATTTGCTATATGCTTCCTTTAATTTCGGATTGTTGGCAAGAGCACTTTCCTTTACAAAAAATAAAATATTCTGACGATACCACCACTGAATATTTTTGTCATTCCAAATTCGTTGACGCAAGCAATCTATTGCTATGTATCCCTTTTTCTTAAAAATTTCAACCCAGTAATCAGGATATTGTTCGTTAATATGCATAGTACCCTCCTGCCCGGGAATTGCAGCAGAGAACAAAACGACATCACTCAAAGCGCATAATGTTTCCACAAATAATTCTGCAGACTTTTCAGGCAAATGCTCTGCTACTTCAAGGCTTGATGCAAGGTCATATCTTTTATCACTTTTAAACCCGTTTTCCAAATTACATTCCTGAAAATTTTCAACACCAATCTGAAGTTGTTTCTTATCGACATAACTTCCATCAACACCTGTTAATTCCTTAGCTCCTCGCTTTTGCCAAATACTTAACCATGCTCCAATTCCGCAGCCGATGTCAATTACTGATGCAGGTGAAACATATTCCTGAACTAACGGGATAACAGCATTAGCAGAGGCCAATGCACCTTTAAGGTGGTATTCAAAAAAATTATCTTTATAATCTTTTGGTTGCATCAGGTTAATGTTTAATCAGGTAGCACCCCGAAGAATAAGCCCGCTCAATCCTCTCCGGCCTTTTGTTGATGGATAAATAATCATGTAACGCCTTGGAACAGCCTTCCCACACATAATAATCATCCAGAATTATCAAGCCGCCTTTTGCCACTTTCATAAATAAATTTTCAAGGCAAACCATAGTTGAATCGTACCAATCCCCATCCAGATGTAGCACCCCTATTGGTTTATCAAATGTATATGTTGGGATTGTTTTATCAAACCAACCTTTCACCAATTTATAATTCTTAACCTTGGTTTTCATCATGGCTTTTTCAGCCCAATCCATTTCGGCTTTGCAGTTTTCAAAGTACCCGGGCGAGTCTACATCCTTTTGCCATGCAATTGCAGAGGCTCCGTCAATTTCCTTTGCCGGTGGCAACCCTTCAAAGCTGTCAAACAAGTAATAATCTCTTTTGTTGCCCATTGTTTCGGCTATCCCGCCCATCATACCGCCGCGCCAAACACCACACTCTACAACACATCCCTCTATGTTTTCAAACTTAGAAACCAGCGAAAGGCAATCGATGAAATCCTGCTTCTCAACCATAGTGAACTCCCTGTATTTTTCATAAAGGGATGCTAGTTTAGCCGTTTCCTGTTTCTTACTTATATATTTTGCAACTCTGTTCAAATTTGCTAATTTTTCAAATCAACTATTCTTGATGGTGGCACCACAGGTCCCAATGTTTGTGCATGGGGGTAAGTTCGGTTTTGCTGGGGACTTTCTGTTATAGAAAATTCAACGCAATCCCTTTGCCAGTCGTACGTTTCATTATAATGAGGGCCAATCCATGCACCTAAATAATAATCATCGGGGATTAAGCCTGGCAGGTCTATTTCTGCGGAATATTCCTGTTCGCCGTTAGCAGGTTTTATAAAGGGTTCAAGCACCGGAATTGCCTGTCCGACCATAGCACCCATGCGGTTTGAAATATCAAATGCCACAAAAGCAGGAAGCATATCTGATTTGCACGAAATACTAAAATGTATTTTTACAGTATGCATTGGCTGATGGCCGCTAAGTACAATTGAAATCTTTGAAAAATGCGGTGTAGCTATCTGTGCTTTTTGTTCCCATTGCGCAGCAATATTTCCGGATTTAAGATAGTTAGAAATTATCTCACCTGTATCCCCCCTTGCTGCTACAGTACCATTTTTCAGAAGAATTGTCTCTTTACACAACCTTTTAACGGCATTCATATCATGACTCACAAAAAGTATGGTGCGCCCATCTCGGTTTACATCTTCCATTTTACCAATACACTTCTTTTGGAATTCTGCATCACCTACGGCAAGCACTTCATCAATCACCATAATTTCCGGTTCAAGAAAAGCAGCTACTGAGAAGGCAAGGCGTAATTGCATACCACTGCTATAAAATTTAAGTGGTGTATCAAGAAATTTTTCTGTGCCACTAAAATCAATAATCTCATCAAATTTCGTCCGAATTTCTTTGTTGGACATTCCGAGAATTGAGCCGTTCAGATATACATTTTCCCTTCCGGTGAGTTCCGGGTGAAAACCTGTTCCAACCTCGAGCAAACTTGCCATCCGGCCACGAGAAATAATGTTTCCGGTGGTGGGTGGAGTAATGCGTGAAAGTATTTTCAACAACGTAGACTTACCTGCTCCGTTCTTTCCAATAATTCCAATGCATTCCCCTCTCTCCACATTAAAACTTACATCTTTCAATGCATAAAAATCTTCGCTGGTTGATGTTGAACGCTTAAAAACCGAGGCAATCGCTTCACGCATACTTACATAAGCCTGTCCGTTATGTTGGATTCGGAACTTCTTCGAGATATTATTTATTTCAAGTATTGGTTTTGTCATCAGGCGAGGTCAGCGAAATAGGCTTCGGTTTTGCGGAAATAATAAATACCAACAATAAAAAAGAGGGCTGCAAAAAATAAACTGATAGCTACTAAACGGAGTTCAAGAACCTGCCCGTTAAAGCTTGAGCGGAATAGCTCAATAGCGCTATACATAGGGTTAATGGCCAAAATGTATTTAGCACCTGGAAATGCAATGTATGAAATGGGATAAATTACAGGGGTAACAAACAGCATTACCTGCACCATAAAAGGTATTACATAGCGGAAGTCCCTGTATTTAATAGTAAGGGCAGCCATAAGTGAACCAACCCCGAATGTTGAAACGGCAGTAATAATTACACTAACTGGAAGCAGCAGAAGGAATTTAAGAATGTCAACATGAACCTTGCCTGTGTAAGTATAATAAATGAGCATCCCGATAAGGATAATGAAGGACATAAGGAAATCAAATAATGAAGTGAAAACGGCTGAAATAGGTATAATGAGGCGTGGAAAATAAATTTTCCGGATGATATTCGCGTTTGTAATCATGCTGTTACCCGCATTGGTTACCCCGGTAGTAAAAACCAACCACAAGGTAAGTGCTGAATAAGAAAACAACGGATGAGGAATGGGTTCATCAATTTTTAAGGCAATACCAATTATGGTGAATATAGCCATTAACAGCAAAGGCTGTAGAATAGCCCACAGAAAGCCTAATACAGTTTGTTTATATTTAACTTTAATGTCGCGCCAGGTAAAGAAAAAAAGCATTTCCCTAAACAGCCAAATCTCTTTTAAGCCCAGGTTAAGCTTCTGGTGCGGTTTAATTTCGTACTCCACAGGGCAAATATACATTTTTACCCCTTTAAATGAAATGATGCGAAGTAAATTCACATATTTGCACCAGAAATAGTTATTTCCAGCAAATGAATTTAACCCTATCTCATGAAAAAAATACTCTTGTTTCTTCCTATTATCTGCCTGTTTCAGGCATGTACAAACAAATCGGGTACTAAATCAACTACAGCTATGCTGAACGACAATTTCAATCAATTCAAAACCCGGTTTATAGAAGATATGTGGAAGGTTTATCCAATGTGGGCTACCTCTGTTGGATATCATAAATATGATTCTGTTTTGGTTATCCCCGATAAGGAATCAAGGGATAATGAGTTGAAGTTTGCCCAAGAAACAGAAGATAGCCTTAAGACTTTCAAATTTGATTCATTGGATGCTAATAATAAGACTGATTATCGCATGATTATCAACTTTATTGATGGTGTCCGGTTCAACATTAAGGAATTCAAAGCTTTTGAATGGGACCCATCGATGTATAATGTTGGAGATGCCCTCTTCTATATAATGGATAATAAAAAAGCGCCGCTCGAAGAAAAGCTAAGGCACATATCTGACCGGCTTGCTAAAGTACCGGCGTATTTTGAAGCTGCAAAGAAAAATATTCATAAACCAACCAAGGAGCACACCGAATTGGCTATTGACCAGAACAGTGGCATGCTTGACTTCTTTAAATCTGTGTTTCCGGATTCATTAAAGAAATCAAAACTTAACAGCGAGGAGGTTAAGGAATTTAATAAGAATGCTTTAGCCGCCCAAAAAGCGATAGAAGGGTTTAAAAACTGGTTACTAATGGATATTATGGTGCATGATTCGGCATATTTCCGTGCACATGATTCAATCAATCCTGCCATTTTGTCTCATGCTAAAAATGATTCCACCTTTTTCCGTAGCTTCCGGATTGGAAAGGAATTGTACGACAAAAAATTCCTGATGGATATTGATTCCCGCTACACTGCGGATGAAATTTACCAGAAAGCCTTAGATAGAAAAGCAGTTCTGCATAAGGAAATGAGCGATCTGTCTGATAAACTATGGAGTAAGTATTTGCCTACAGTAAAGGCCCCTTCTGATACGCTTACCAAAATTAAAATGTTGCTTGATACCATTTCCGCTAATCATTGCGGCCGAGATGAGTTTATGCAAACAATTGAAAATCAACTACCGGAATTAACCTCCTTTATCAATACCAACCATATTATTGGACTTGATCCGACCAAGCCATTGCAGGTTCGTAAAACTCCGGAATATATGACAGGGATTGCCGGAGCCAGTATTAATGCCCCCGGCCCATATAACAAAGATGCTGCAACCTATTATAATGTAACACCGCTGACTGCATATAGTGCAGAACAGGCTGAAAGCTATTTACGGGAGTATAACCACTATGTGTTGCAAATTCTGAATATACATGAGGCTATCCCCGGGCATTATACTCAATTAATTTATGCAAACCGCTCACCTAGTATTATTAAGGCCATTTTTGGAAACAACGCCATGATTGAAGGCTGGGCCTGTTACGTAGAAAGGATGATGATTGAACAGGGTTATAATGCCTCGCCGGAAATGCAACTTTTTTATGATAAATGGAATCTACGTGAAACGTGCAATTTCCTGCTCGACCATAATATTCATTGTAACAACTGGAGCAAAGACCAGGTAATGGATTTACTGGTTCGGGAAGGATTCCAGCAAAAAACGGAGGCTGAAGGAAAATGGAAACGGGCATCCCTATCGCAAGTGCAATTGGCCTGCTATTTTACCGGGGCAACCGAAATTTACGAATTGCGTGAGGAGATGAAACAAAAAGAGGGAAGTAAATTTAACCTGAAAAAATTCCATGAGGATTTTCTGAGTTATGGCTCTGCTCCTGTAAAGGAAATCAGGTCATTGATGATTAAAAACAAATAATAATTTTTACTGCAGCTTAACCCAGAACAATGGAACGTGTCCCTCTGCGCGCATTCCTGCATTAAAATTCCAATTACCTGTTACTATAGCTGCGTAGGTTGCTTTTGTGTTGAATTTCATGGTTGATTTATCAAATTCTATTTCCTCTATTATTTCCATTCCTTTCAATTCTTTGTAGGTCATTGCAATCGTTACTTCTTTCCCTTCATTCCCCGAATCAAGCGCACTTTCATGCGTAAAGAAAATTAAATCGTGCACCTCTTTCTGCGTAAGTTCTTTCCCCACTTTTCCTTCACCATCATATTTATAAGCAGGCACATGGTCTCGGGCTACTGCATCAAATATACAATCCACCAACCTTTTTCCCTGGATTGACTTTAAATTATATCCCGGATAGTCATAGTCACGGCGGGAATCGTATTCGCTGCCGACATTATCTATCATTTCAAATTCATTAATTCCAATAATATTCGAGTCGATATTTTGATAACCCGAAGGGTGAATATTAACAATCCGGGCTCCGCCCGAATCATTATCCATAAAATAAAAAAGCTGGGCCTTCGCCCATTTTACATCAGGACTCAACAACTCCACAGGTTGGGAAGTATCACCCGTTCGCTCGGCATATTTCGTAAACCCATACTCAAAGTCATCGGTAACCTCTCCGGAAACTGAATCAGTAGTTGACCAACGAAATCCCACATCTTTAATATCCGAAGTTAATTTATGTTCTTTGGAATTGTATATCCATTCCCGGAAAAAATTCAATCCATTTAAATTGCCCAGTTTTCCAGTTGTAAAAACCATAGGAGGGAAACCAAAGGGGCTATATTCTATATATATTCCACTATCCCCTTGTTCAAACCGAACATTTTCATCATGTATTCCTTCCGTATTAAAATCTTCATTATATTTTTTCCGCTCTTTAGGTTTCACAGAATTGCCAAGTAAGGATAACGTTTGCGTAAAAGTGCCCTTTTCATTTACCAACTTGAAATTCCGAATGGTAAAACATTCCGGAACCTTATAGGAATTTCCATACATATAATCGTCACGATTATCTTCATCCAATTGATAAGTAATGGTTGCCTTCCAAATTATATTATCATCACTTTGCTGCGCCAGGCAAGGCAATTGCATCATTAATACACTAATAAAAACAATTGAAGACTTACAAATAAACAATTTCACAGATTGCGATTTTTTCATGACACGTTATCTTGAAGTTAGCAACTAAGCTACAAATTTTTATCAGATGATAACCAGCATATTACTCAATTGTTTAATTATTTTGTTTTAATCATTTGTTTAACTTCAGGAAATCAACGTAAGTTTGTACTCTCATTCCCCTAAAAAAATGAAAGCGAAACCATTAAATGCAGATTCTTCAACGGAAGAAAAGATTAAAGCAGCAGCGCGCAAGCTCTTTACTCAACAGGGGTTCGCGGCTGTAAGAACCAGGGACATTGCCAGCGAAGCAGGCATAAACCTTGCATTATTGAATTATTATTTCAGGAGTAAGGAAAAGTTGTTTGAAATAATTATGCTGGAAAATCTGGGGCATTTTTTTCAAGGAGTTGCAATTATCGTAAATGATGAAAAAACCAGCTTTTATAAAAAAATAGAACTGCTTGTGGATTTTTATGTAACACGATTATTAAATAATCCGGATGTACCTCTGTTTGTTTTGAACGAAGCAAGAAATAATCCGCAAAAACTTCCGATGCAATTCAACCTAATGGACTCCTTTTTTATGAAACAATTCTTTACGGAGGTCAAAGCAGGTAAAGTTAAGGCAATGAATCCGGGGCATTTACTTATAAATATAATGGGCCTTTCCATTTTCCCGTTTGCCGCAAAACCAATGATACAAAGGGTTCGCGGAATCAGCGACAAGGAATATGAAAGCCTTATGATTGAACGGAAAAAACTGGTTCCCGAATGGATTAAATCAATGCTTGAGGTAAAAAAATAAAGATGTTAAATATGTCTATTAAATATTATTCTCCTATGAAAAAAATCCTGGTACTTTTCAGTTGCCTTTTGGCTTTTGAAGGATACGGGCAAACACCGGTAACTATCCATTTGGAAGACTGCTACAAACTTGCAAGGCAGCAATATCCGTTAATAAAACAGCAAGACCTTATTGAAAAAACAAAGGATTACAGCATACAAAATGCCGCTAAGGGGTACTATCCCCAAATCAGTTTGAATGGTCAGGCAACGTATCAATCAGATGTTACTTCAGTACCATTCAGTTTAAATATTCCAAAACTCGGGTTGGATTTAAGTATACCAACCCCAAATAAAGATCAATACAAAGTTTACGGTGAGGTCGACCAGGTAATATATGACGGTGGCATAATTAAATATTCTAAAGAATCGGATGTTGCCAATGCTGCTATACAAGAGCAAAATCTGGAGGTGGAGCTATATGCATTAAACGACCGCGTTAACCAGTTATTCTTTGGAACCATGCTTCTGAATGAACAGATAAAACAAAACGAAATTGTACAAAAGGATATTCAGAATAGCATTGATAAAATGCTGGAGGGTGTTAAGAATGGGACTGCAACAACCACCTCGGTTGATGAACTGCAAGCCGAATTGTTGCAACAACAGCAGAATAAAATTCAATTTTTGGAATCCCACAAGGCATACCTTTCCATGTTGGGCTTATTAACAAACCAGCAATTGGATGAAAATACCATTCTGGTGTCGGGTGAAGCAATTCATTATCCGGATAGTATCAAAAGGCCTGAGTTATTGTTTTATGATGAACAAAAACGCGGGTATGATGTTCAGGAAAAAATGCTTGCCGCATCAAATAAGCCCAAGTTTTCATTTTTCTTTCAGGGAGGTTATGGACGGCCGGGGTTGAATGCTTTTGACAACAACTTTGCGGCATATTACATTGGAGGCTTCCGCTTTGCGTGGACATTAGGCGGATATTACACACTGAACAACCAAAGGCAAATACTGGATATTGACAAGCAGACAAGCCAAATTCAGAAAGAGACGTTTTTATTAAATACAAGACTTTTATTAAAACAACAAAGTTCAGAGATGGAAAAGCTATCGCAAATGATAACCATGGATAATGATATTATTGCGAAAAGGACACGTATTAAAGAAGCCGTGAAAGCACAAATGGAAAATGGCATGGTAACAACGTATGAATACATTGCCGCTCTGGACGCAGAAGATCAGGCTAAGCAAAACCAACTGCTGCATCACGTGCAATTATTACTGGCAGAATTCACATTTCAAAATACTCATGGAAACTAAAAATATAACCTATACAACAATGAAAGCAACATTCATTTTAGCGGCAACTTCTTTAGGCCTGCTATTTACTTCATGCAGCAATAAGGACAAGGATTATGATGCTTCAGGAGCATTCGAATCAGTGGAAACTATTGTCTCAACTGAGTCGGCCGGTACGCTTATGCAGTTCGACGTGGAAGAAGGTCAGACATTAAATAAAAACCAATGGATTGGCTATATTGACAGTACCCAACTCTATTATAAAAAACAACAATTACAGGCGCAGATAGTTTCTGTAACCAGCCAACAGCCCGATATTCCGGTGCAGGTGGCATCCTTACAAGAGCAACTAAAAGAAGCAGAAAAAAACAGGGATCGCTTTGCCAATCTTGTGAAATCGAATGCGGCAACCCAGCAACAATTGGATGATGCGAACACACAAGTGGAGGTTATAAAGAAACAGATTGATGCACTTAAATCCACACTTGGGATAAATTCAACAACGATTTTGAAAAATGTTGCACCACTTGAAAGCCAAATCGACCAGATAAATGATCAATTGAAAAAGTGCAAAATAATTAATCCCGTTCACGGAACTGTGCTTACCAAATATAGCGAAAACCATGAAATAGTAAACCCCGGAAAGGCCCTTTACAAGATTGCGGAAACCGATACACTTATTCTAAGGGCATATATAACCGGAGCACAACTTAGCAACATAAAACTCGGGCAAAAAGTAAATGTCCGCTCTGATCAAGGTGCTGATAAATACAGGCAATATTCCGGCATAGTATATTGGATTTCGGATAAATCGGAATTCACACCGAAAACAATTCCTACAAAAGATGAACGCGCAGATTTGGTTTATGCCATAAAGGTAAGAGTTGTGAATGACGGCTTCCTGAAAATTGGGATGTACGGGGAAGTGAAATTTGAGAATCAACCTGCAAAATAATGGATATGAAAGCCGAATATATACCGGGCACCTGCAACATAGGGCCTTCAGAAATAAAAGCAAGAAAAATTTTTGCAATCTACGCTGCTATTTTTGGAATACTGCTAATTGTTTTTTTGCTCGTATTTCATGCTGACAAGTTATGGAGGCTAACACTGTTTCTTCCTGCAGCTTCTTTCGGAGTAGGATTCCAGCAGTGGTATTATCATTTTTGTGTAAACTTTGGTTTAAGAGGTATTTTTAATTTTGGAGATATGGGCAAAACTTTTTCTGTTGAACAAAAAGAGGATTTCAAAAAGGACCGCATGAAAGCTAAGAAAATGCTTATCATAGGTATCCTTTTCGGATTAGTTCTTACCATACTATTTTACTTTCTTCCTTTATAAATTAAATGAGCGCCATCACCTTAAATAATATTACCAAGACCTATAATAAAGGTGCTGTACTTGCTGTGGATGATATTTCATTTTCGGTTGAAAAAGGTGAATTGTTCGGCTTAATAGGCCCTGATGGGGCAGGAAAGACAAGCATCTTCAGAATACTAACCACCCTACTTCTACCTGATAAAGGTTCTGCAACAGTAGTCGGGAATGATGTTGTAAAAGATTTCCATAAAATAAGGGGAATTGTAGGCTATATGCCGGGCCGGTTCTCACTTTACCAGGATTTGACAGTGGAAGAAAACCTCAATTTTTTTGCAACTGTTTTTGGAACTACTGTAAAGGAAAACTACGACCAGATAAAGGATATTTACGTAATGCTTGAACCCTTCAAAGACCGCCGTGCCGGTAAGCTCTCGGGTGGTATGAAACAAAAACTGGCGCTGTGCTGTGCATTAATCCACAAGCCGGAAGTTTTGTTTTTGGATGAACCGACAACTGGCGTAGACGTGGTTTCGAGAAAAGAATTTTGGGAAATGCTGGCAAGGTTAAAAGCCCAGGGCATAACCATTATGGTATCCACCTCCTATATGGATGAAGCAACACTTTGTGATAGAATTGCATTGATTCTTGGAGGTAAAATTTTATCGCTGGCAACGCCGGAAGAAACCATAAAGGCATACCCTGAAAAGCTTTATGCAGTCAAGTCTTCAAACATGCACAAACTTTTAAAGGATATTCGAACGAATGATGAAATTTTAAACTGCTATGCAGCCGGTGAATATATTCATCTATCACTTAAAAATGCAACGAAAGAAAATGAAAATTCACTTACAAAATTCTTAGCGGAAAAAGGTGAGTCAGATTTAGTATTTAAAGAAACCACACCAACTGTGGAAGATTGTTTTATAAGGTTATTAGGAAATACAGATGGAAACAGTAATTAAAACCAAAGACCTAACTAAAAAATTCGGCGACTTTGTTGCAGTGGATAAAATAACTTTTGAAGTCCACAAAGGAGAGATATTTGGTTTTTTAGGAGCAAACGGAGCTGGCAAAACAACTGCCATGAGGATGCTCTGCGGATTATCAAGGCCTACCTCAGGCGAGGCTATGGTTGCGGGTATTGATGTTTATCACAAACCGGAGGAGATTAAGAAGAATATCGGGTACATGAGTCAGAAGTTTTCACTTTACGAAGACTTAACAGTACTTGAAAACATTAAGTTTTATGCCGGTATTTATGGCTTATCAGACAAAGACATTAAAGAAAAAAGTGACGAACTGGTCGAGAAATTAGGGCTTCAGAGCCAGGTGAAAAAGCTTGTACAGGGCTTGCCTTTAGGATGGAGACAGAAACTTGCGTTTTCAGTTGCAATAGTTCATCAGCCCAAAATTGTATTTCTGGATGAGCCCACAGGAGGTGTTGACCCTTCTACCCGCAAACAGTTCTGGGATATGATTTATGATGCATCTGAAAAAGGTATTACCATATTTGTAACTACCCACTATTTAGATGAAGCTGAATACTGCGACCGCATTTGCATTATGGTTGATGGAAAAATTAAAGCACTTGATACCCCTTCACAGCTTAAGCAGAACTATAAAGTGAACAATATTACGGAGGTCTTCTACCAATTAGCTAGAACTGCCAAAAGAGGTGATGATTAAATAACATGAAACAATTTTTTGCATTCATAAAAAAAGAATTTTCCCACGTTTTCCGTGATAGGAAAACCTTGCTAATGTTGTTTGGCGTACCTGTTGTGCAGATTGTTCTGTTCGGCTTTGCACTTACGAATGAAATAAAAAATTCAAACATTGTTATAGTTGACAATGCCAAGGACATGGCATCGCAACAAATAATTAACAAACTTGCATCAACCCCATATTTCCACATTAAGAAGGAGTTACTAAGCTCCTCTCAGATTGATGCGGCTTTTAAAGCGGGTGATGTTAAATTGGCTATTGTTTTCCCTGCAAATTTCTATACCGATTTACTACATGCCAATAAGGCCCAGATACAAGTGATAGCAGATGCTTCAGATCCGAATACCGGTAATACCCTTACAAATTATGTTACTTATATTGTCGCAGATTATCAAGCCAATTTGAATGCCACTATCAAAGCTCCTGAGCAAATTACATTAGATACCAGGATGCTCTACAACCCTGATTTGAAGGGCGCACCTAATTTTGTGCCTGGAGTAATTGCGATGGTTATGCTGCTAGTGTGTGTTATGATGACATCCATTTCTATTGTTCGTGAAAAAGAATTAGGCACGATGGAGGTTTTACTGGTATCACCCTTCAAGCCCCTTTACGTAATTCTGGCAAAGGCAGTACCATACCTGGTTCTTTCATTAGTTAACTTAACGGTCATTCTTTTGCTGAGTGTATTCGCGCTTGATTTGCCTATAAAAGGAAGCATTCTTTTATTGTATGGAGTAAGCACGATGTATATCATCACAAGCCTTTCATTAGGGCTTTTGGTTTCAACCGGTGCATCTTCACAACAGGGTGCAATGACACTATCTCTTGTCGGAATGATGCTACCTACACTTATGCTGAGCGGGTATATTTATCCGATAGAAAACATGCCTATGATTCTCCAGGTTCTTTCAAATGCTGTTCCCGCCAAATGGTTTTACATTATTGTGAAGGCTGTAATGCTTAAAGGGCTTGGTTTCTCCTACATCTGGAAAGAGACATTGATTCTTTTTGGGATGACCATATTTTTTCTGACACTTAGTTTACGGAACTTTAAAATTCGCCTTGAATGAGAACACTCAAGTTTTTATTACAAAAAGAATTCAGGCAGATTTTCCGCAATAAATCCTTGTTGCGAATGCTATTCATGGTGCCTATTGTTCAATTAATCATCTTGCCACAGGCAGCTAATTTTACAGTAAAAAATATCAATATTGCTTTTGTTGATCTCGATCACTCAACCTATTCTCAACAATTAATAAATAAGGTTTTGTCTTCCGGCTATTTCAAACTTGCAGCCTCAACACCGGATTATAAAGCTGCTTACGAACTTATTGAAAAAGACAAGGCGGATATAGTGGTTGAAATTCCACATGACTTTGAACGCAACCTTGAAACAGAGGGTACCCAGAAATTATCAGTATCAGTAAATGCGATTAATGGGGTTAAGGCGAGCGTGGGCAGCGGATATTTAACAAGCATTATACAGGATTACAATAACAACATCCGTGTAAATTGGATTCAACCGTCTAAGATAAATCAGCTTCCAACCATTGAAGTGGTTGCTTCTAACTGGTATAACCCAACCCTATCCTACTACCTGTTTATGGTTCCGGGCATACTCGTATTGCTTGTTACCCTTATTGGGGGCAATATGACATCTCAGAATATTGTAAGGGAAAAAGAAATGGGTACGATTGAGCAGATTAACGTTACACCTATTAAAAAATATCATTTTATATTGGGGAAATTAATTCCATTTTGGGTATTAGGAATTCTATTATTTACCCTCGGGTTGCTTATTGCGCGGGTTGTTTACGGAATAGTACCGCTTGGAAGCGTTGCGCTTTTATATCTATTTGTTTCTGTTTATTTAGTAACTATAATGGGTTTTGGCCTGCTGATCTCCACCTACTCAGAAACACCAATGCAGGCGACTTCGCTAACCTTCTTTTTTGTTCAGATATTTAATTTAATGGGAGGATTGTTTACACCAATTGACAGTATGCCGGCATGGGCAAAGGTTATTACAGATGTAATACCCATCTCGTATTTTATTAAGGTAATGCGCATGATTGTAATAAAGGGCAGCCATTTCCAGGACATACTTCCGCACATTCTTATTGTACTTCTTATGGGTGTTGTTCTGAATACTTGGGCTATAATTAACTATAGGAAAACAACCTAATAGCTTTCCATTAATCTCCACACGGGGACGTTAATAACAAATACAATTACCGTTACCTAGCATGTGTAAACTGCAATATTTTCGCATACTGTTATATAATTAGTAATTCATTTTCCTTTATGAAGCGATTTGCAACAGCTATTCTTTCTATTCTAATTTTCGCGAACAATTCAGAACAAGCACATGCCCAATCAATGCATGATTTATTTCTTGCACTTCCCTCCTATTGCACTCCTGGGTTAAATAATTCCGGAAGAAAAAGTCTGATAAAAGATACGGAATTTACTGTTTCAGCACACAAGGAAGAAGATGAAATTGATTATACCCTCGACACCGTTACTGATAATTACCTCGCCTACGAATACAGCAACAGTAAAGGTCAAGGCACCAATGAAAATTACGAAATGAAGCGGTTTAAATTCTCTAATGGAAAAAATATTTTGCTGTTCTCAAAAACAGGTGACCCACGTGTACATTCTAATAAATACATCCTGAAAGCTTACGATATTTCCGGGAATAACCTAGTGGAGAATTTTCAAAGCTTCATTCCGGAGGATTTGGATTATAATGTTTTCCTGAAATTCGGCACACCTGATTCGGTAAAAAAATCACTTGAAAGTACTTCCTATTATACATTTGATTTGGATGCGCGATCGAATGATAAAGTCACTTATCGAATCATATTGAAAGATGAAAAGGACGAAAAGTGGCTTACCGGTAATATGATGATTTTTACCTGGAAAGGAACTCTCTTTACAAGCGAAATTACTTATCGAAAGGATGAATAGTTAATAAAGGGTTATAAAAGCACCCAATTTCTCTCTTTTTAAAATTCTATCTTTGATGCCTTTACCGTTAAATGGTTTCCAAGGAAAAGAAAAAACAAATAAAGTCGACCAATCAACGTAAACGGTTTTTACTGCCATTTATCTTACTTATTTGCGTCACTTCTCTTTCACTTTATTATAGGTCAGCAAATAACCAGTTTCTGGATTTAGATGATACTAGTATCGTGGTTAAAAATTATCCTTTTCTTAAAAATATTTCTAATGCCCCGAAAGCCTTTACCCAAGGTGTATTTCAACTACCGGGCCAGAAGGATACACTAGCTTCTTATTACCGCCCGGTAATGACGCTCTCGTTTATGATGGATGCTCAACTATCCCCTGCCCCATCGGCCAATCCTAGCGCTAAGCCATTTTTGAAAGCCAATATTTTTTACCATACTCTTGCATGTATATTATTATTGCTGGTGCTGTTGGAGTTTAATATCTTACCAATCCCATCGCTTTTATTAACGATGATATTTGCCGTTCATCCGCTGCTGAATCAGGCGGTGGCATGGATACCGGGACGGAATGATTCCCTGCTTGCAATCTTTATTTTGCTTTCATTATTATTCCTGCTCAAATACCGGAAATCAAAACAAAACAAGAACTTTATCTGGCATATTGTATTCTTTGTTTTCGCTTTATTCACAAAGGAAAATGCGGTAATGTTTATCCCGATAGTATTCCTTTTACTTTGGTTTGTATACAGGGAACCAATTGCCAACGGAAATTATAAAAAGCTTGGAATAGCCTATCTTCTCTGCATTACTCCTTGGATACTTATCCGCCAGCACGCCCTTGCAGGCAACAACAGCGGTGGTGCTCTTTCAGAAGCACTCCATTTATTTATATCCAACATTCCGTATTATATTCAATATACAGGTAAAGCAATTTTCCCCTTCAACCTATCGGTGATGTCGGTTGTGACTGATACCAATTATATCATTGGACTTATCGCCATTGCAATGTTAACAGGGTACTTCTTTCTAAGCAAAGAAAAAAATAGTGCTATATTTCTTTTCGGCGTTTTATGGTTCTTGCTTTTCCTTACCCCATCCTTCTTTTCCGGGTTCAGCGGATTAGAGCATAGGGCTTATCTTCCTTTAGCCGGCGTCATTATTTCAGTCTCACAATTTGGCTGGATAAAACATGCCAATTACGTCCCCGCGAAATCAAAGGGATTCGTAGGGTTTATAATACTTTGCGGAATTTTTATTGCCTATTATATTGTATCCTTTAACCGTTTACCAATTTTCCAAAACAAATTTAATTTTGATAAAAGTGCGGTGGAAACTTCCCAATCTGCGCTGCCAAGCCTTTACCTTGCCAAGCATTATGAAGAACAAGGTGATTCCAATAAAGTTACAGGTAACGATTCAGCAGCCTATTTTGCTTACAGAAATGCTATTTCAGCTTATTATGAGGCATTGAAAAGAGATACTACTTCAACTGTAGTCCGCACCAATATTGCCGGAGACTACTTACGCATGAACATGTATAAAAAGGCGGAAAAAGAATTAAAAAATGAACTACAACTGCATCCAAAAAACAATTTTGCAGTGTTTGATATGGGCCTTGTAATTTTCCAGTATGAGCGCAAGGACTCAGAAGGTGTAGCTTTGTGGAAAAAAACTATTTCACTCGACTCTTCATTTGCACAGCCATACAAGGTACTTTTCCAATACTATCAAGGCTTGGGAGACAGTAACAATACTATTTTATACCGAAATCTTTACTATAAAAAACGACCAATTCAATGAACATTAAAATATATCAGGTAGATGCTTTTTCAAATAAATTATTCGCTGGTAATCCTGCTGCGGTTTGTCCTTTAGATAGTTGGTTACCCGATGAAACAATGCAAAAAATAGCAATGGAAAACAATCTTGCTGAAACTGCTTTTTATGTAAATGAAGATGGTAAACTAAGAATACGCTGGTTTACCCCAAAACTGGAAGTTGTGCTTTGCGGGCACGCTACACTAGCCACTGCGCATGTGCTATTCAACCATGAGGGTTATACAGGAGAAGAAATTACATTCAATTCATTAAGCGGGCCATTACGAGTTACAAAAAGCGGGGAGCAACTTACACTTGATTTTCCGGCAGACATTGTTAAGCCCTCCTCCATGACAACAGAACTTCGAACAGCATTCCAATCGATGCCGAATGAAGTATGGAAAGGCAAGACAGATTATATGCTGGTGTATAGCAATGAGGATGAAATAGTAAAATTGAAACCCGATTTTGGAATACTTGCCAATGCCCCTGTTCGTGGGGTAATTGTTACAGCCAAAGGGAAGAAATCAGATTTTGTTTCCCGGTTTTTCGCGCCTGCATCAGGTGTAGATGAGGACCATGTAACGGGTTCGGCGCACACATTACTTACTCCTTACTGGGCAGGTAAATTAGGCAAGACTGATATGACTGCGATCCAACTTTCGCAACGCAGAGGGCATTTACAATGCACCTTTGCAGGCGACAGGGTTTTAATTGGGGGAAATGCAATAACATACCTCATTGGAACTATCCAGGTTTGATTCATTCCGTATAATATGTTACCTTTGATTAATGTCCGTTAGTTAATGCGTATAAAACTCTGGCATCTTTTTTTAGGATTAATAGTGCTGATGCATTACACTTGTTTTGCCCAGAGGCAGCATATTCGAAAAGTGAATCTTGAAAAAAAGCACTACAAAAAAGTAATCCGGTATAATTGCACCAATGCCTTAATTTATGCAGACTTCACGAATTATATGAAGGAATTTAACGATGCTTTAGCGAATGATGATTTGGATTCCGCAATGAAAGCAAGCTGCATCAATCGATTGAAAACGGTTACTGAATATCTACAGAAAAAAGACACGTTTGAATTTTATGATAACCCCCTTTTAGATACTAGTACAACAGCCTATTTTAATACAGTGGAGTTTAGTTTTATGGAAAGTTCCCTTGATTCAGGCAAGTGCATGATATTTAACAAAAATACAAGAAAGTACGAAAAAAGTATTCGGATTATTATAGATACAACCACTAAAGGTACTCCATCCTTTACTGAAGGCACAATTAAATATAAAGCTGAAAAAGATACTTCCACACTGATGTGGGTAGGCTGGGCAAGTAATGAATTCCCTGTTGCTTCTCCCGAAGAACCACAGCTTCCCACTCTTGACCGAAGTTCTATTACTTGCCTACAGGGAATAGACAGCGCTAAAGCTGATGCAGCAAAAGGGAAGCTCAAAATAATCATTAGTGCGATGCCTGTTATAAAAAATATTGAAGGTGATTCATACTCATTTCGCAGACATACATTAGATGAATATTTACAGGACAAATATGGGATTACATACGAATACAAAGGCTATATAACTTCTGATAAGTATGACTGCTACAATCAATATATGGACAGTGTTATTGATGCACGGTTTGGCAAAGACTTAGATAAAAAAAGCCAGAAAACAGTTGACAGTATGAATGCAAGGGAACAGGAAAGCGCCTTGAAGTTCTATCAACACTGGGATTTATTAATTGATTCACTTTGCAATTCTGTAAACCAGTCTAAATGCGATAGCATATCAGGTACTATTCAGCTTTCCCTAACAGTAGATATAAAAGCAAATGCGGCTAATATTAAGTTATCCCAAGGGTTTTGCCCCGAGTTTGAAAAAAAACTTATTGCAATAATCAAATCCCTAAAATGGACTCCGGGTACCGGGGTAATAGGAAAGAAAATAGCTTGTAAAGCAGAGTTGCATCTCCTCTTTAAAAAACGAAAACTGGATAAGTTTGATGTTTATTTTTACTAAAACTTCTCCATAAATTTATTATTGCCAGTCGGGCCCCGACCCGTTAAAAGAAGTTAAAAAAACAGGGCATTTATGCCTAAAGAAAATAAATAGCTATTTTCACGTTCTTTTTAAAACCACCCACATGACTATTGGCGATATCAATCCTCTTGAAAAAAAATTTACCAAACTAAACACCATCGTTGGATGGTGCATATTCCTTTTAGCTGCATTCGTTTACTGGAGCACGGTTGAGCCAACAGCCAGTTTCTGGGATTGCAGCGAAAACTTATCTATTTATTATAAACTTGAAATAGGCCATCCGCCCGGTGAACCTTTCCTGCAACTTTTGCAGCATTGCATTTCGCTGTTGTGTTTTGGCGATGTGCATAAAGTAGCCCCCATACTTAACCGTGCCTGCGCTACATTTAGCTCACTCAGCATTCTTTTTCTCTTTTGGTCGACCACTTTTTTCGCAAAAAAATTATATGCCCGTGCAGGTGAGTTAACCGAAGGACGCATGTATGCCATTTTGGCTGCAGGCGTAATTGGAGCGGGCTCTTTCATATTTGCCGACTCCATCTGGTTTTCCGCCACAGAAGCCTCCGTATGGGCTATGTCGATATGCTTTACTGCACTTATGTTTTGGATTTCCACCAAATACGCACGCGCAACTGAACACAGCGAACGCTGGCTGATATTACTTTCATTACTTATTGGGCTTGCAATAGGTGTCCATTTCCTCTGTTTACTTTTTATTCCTGCCGCAGTTTTATTGTATTTCCTGAAAAATTACAAAGACGGATTACGGGCAAACTGGATCACAGGGCTTCTTGCAATAATCACGAAAAACAAAACCGCCCAAGTTGGCATAGCAGGCTTCTTTACTGGTGTTTTAGTTCTTGGCAGTGTTAAGGCGATTGTTATTCCGGGCATCATAGGGCTTGCCAGCTGGTTCGAATTATTTTTTGTAAATTTAATTGGGCTTCCTTTTAATTCCGGTGCACTTATTTATGGCTTAGTACTTACAGTCTTAATTCTGTGGGGGCTAAAATACAGCAAAGCAAAAAACAAACCCGGGCTGAATACCGCGATACTTTCAGGCGCAGTTTTAATTATTGGATATTGCTCTTTTATGTTACTAGTGCTGCGTGCAAATGCATTTACACCCATGAATGAAGACAGCCCAAGCGACCCGATGAGCTTGAATGATTATCTGGATCGTAAACAATATGGCTCATGGCCCCAACTTTATGGGCCTTATTATAATGCCTCACCAACCGGTGAAAAAGAAGGAAGTGCAGTATATGCCAAGGATGATAAAAAAGGTAAATATATCGAGATAACAAAAACCCAAACTCCCACCTACGATCCTGCCATGTGCACTATTTTTCCACGTATGTTCGACCCATCGCAAAACCGTCCTGAGGGATATAAGAAATGGGGTGGATACGATGTTACTAAAGTTAAGACTATCGGCCAGGATGGACAACCAACAACTATGGACAGGCCAACATTTGGGGATAATGTTAATTTCTTCTTTTCTTACCAGGTAAACTTTATGTTCTTCCGCTATTTTATGTGGGATTTCTGTGGACGGCAAAACGACATACCCGGACTCAACCCCAATGATAACCTGCACGGGAACTGGATTACAGGGATTCCGTTTATTGACAATATGAAAGCACCCCAAGCCAATATGCCTGCAGAACTGAAAGACAACAAGGGCAGAAATCCAATGTATGGCTTGCCGCTTATACTTGGATTAATAGGGATGTTCTTCCATTTTTTCCGAGACAGGCGTAATGCTTTTGTAGTGGCTACTTTATTCTTCTTTACAGGACTTGCAATCATACTCTATCTTAACCAACCTCCTTACCAGCCCCGTGAACGCGATTATTCTTATGTTGGAAGTTTTTTCGCTTTTGCTATATGGATTGGCCTCGGTGTACTGGGAATATTCGAGCTGCTGAACAAATTGGTGAAAAATAAACAGGGTGCAACCCTGGCGGCATTCGGAGCATTTGCAATAGCTATTCCGGTTCCTGTAGTAATGGCGCATGCAGGCTGGGATGACCATGACCGCAGCGGAAGATACACCTGCCGCGATCTTGCAATCGACTACCTTGAATCGTGCCCGCCGAATGCTATTTTATTTACCGACGGCGATTGCGACACATTCCCGCTATGGTACGCACAGGAGGTGGAAGGAATACGAACCGATGTAAGGGTATGTAACCTTGAACTGCTTGGCATGGCATGGTATGCCGATCAGATGAACCGCAAGGCATACGAGTCGGAAAGAATGCCATTTTCGCTTACACATGACCAATACCGCGAAGGTACAAGAGACTATCTGTACATTGCCCCGAATGTTAACCCACATTTCAAGGCAGCCGGTTTTTATGACCTTAAGAATATTATAGAATTCATAAAAAGCAACAGGGAAGAAGATAAAATCCAACTTGGTGATAAGGAAGGAAATTACTTCCCTACTGCTTATTTTTCGCTGAAAGTGAATAAAGACGATGTGATGAAAAACCACGTAGTTCCTGCAAATATGACTGATAGCATTGTTTCGGAAATTGACTGGAAAGTACCCGGAAATCTGCTTGAGCGCAACAAAATTATGGTGCTTGATGCTATCGCCCACAATGACTGGAAAAGACCTATCTGCTTCGCCACCACACTTCCACGCGAGAACTACCTCGGACTTGAACGGTATTTCCAGACAGAAGGGTTGATATACCATTTAGTACCTATTTTAAACAAGCCAAGCAACAGTTTCGAAGGCCAGCGTATTGCCGGAGACATTATGTATAATAACGTAATGCATAAATTCCGCTGGGGTAATATGGGTTCAGGTATTTACCTTGATGATAATATCCGCAGAATGGCTTCAGATATGCGTATCCAATCAGGCTTGCTTGCTGAACAACTGATACATGAAAATAAGAAGGATTCTGCAATTAAGGTGCTTAACCTGGTGCATGATTCAATCCCTGAAAAAAGTTGCCCTTACGATTATTTTGAAACCTTCCTGATACAGGCCTATTACGATGCACATGACTTTGACAAGGCCAATAAACTTTCCCGGCAATTGTTTGACTATTCCGAGGCTTGGATTCGTTATTTAAAAACACTAGACCAGAAAAATCAGGATAATTATAACAACCTTTTCAAAGAGGATATTGATATTCTGCAAAACCTTGCCTACCTTGCTAACACAACCAATCAGAAAGATTTGCTTGCCACTTACCAGTCGCATTTTGATAAAATGGAAAAAGACGGCTTATTAAATCAAAAATAATGTTATATCTGTTTTGATATAATTTATTTTTATTAATAATACCTAAGAAAACAAAAATGGAGCACACCTTAAAAAAAATGAATGCTCTGTTTTTGTTTGGAATAACAACATTATGCCTTTTCAGTTGCCATGTAAAACCCAGGCAGACGCTGCCCTACTATGGTTCAAGGCACTATGATTCGATAACAAACGACACTGTTTACCATCATGTAACTAATTTCAAATTAACAGATCAGTTCGGGCAAACAGTTACACAGGATACTTTTAAAAATAAAATTTTTGCTGCTAACTTTTTCTTTGCTGCGTGTCCCAGCGTATGCCGGATAATGAACAAAGAATTGGAGCGGGTAGAAAAGCAATTTGCGAGTAACCCTGAAGTAAAATTTATTTCGTATTCTGTAACGCCCGAGCAGGATTCAGTGCCTGTTCTTGCTGCTTACGCCAAAAGCCATGATGCAGTGCCATTTCAATGGTATTTCCTTACGGGTGATAAAGATGAAATAGTAAAACAAGCGCATGTATCTTATAATTTGGTGTTTGGGAATTATTTAGTACATTCGCAGAATATTACGCTGGTAGATAAGAAGGGACATATCAGGGGCGTTTATTGTGGAACACTTACCACTGAAATGGACCGGCTAATAAAGGATATTCAGATTTTGCTTGCTGACGACCAATAATAAATTCTGTTTTCAACTCAACCTACTATGAAAAAATATTCCCTATTAATTGCTTTAAGTTATCAGTTGTTGGCTAATAGCTTTGGTGCGAAAGCCCAAATCACCTATAAAGATGTAGCGCCTATCTTTTATAGTCGTTGCACCTCTTGCCACCACAACGGTGGAATTGGATTCATGCCTTTGATTGATTACAGCCAGACGAAACCTTATGCGGCTATTATAAAAAGCTATCTTCAGCAAGGCTTAATGCCGCCATGGTCGCCAGATACAACCTATTGCAGATTTATTGGGGAGCGTACAATTACCTCACTCGAGAAGAATAAAATTATTGCCTGGGTAGATTCCGGTGCAACAGCCGGAGATACCACCAAGGCGCCGCTCGCACCTGTTTACACTTCAGCGTACAGGTTGCATGGCACTCCTGACCTGGTTTTAAGGATACCTGCTTATACGAGTACTGCAACAACTGTAGATAATTACATTTGTGTAGCACTTCCTTCTGGCCTTTCCATAGATAGGATTATCAGAGCATTCGAAATTGTTCCCGGTAATGAAGCCATCGTACATCATGTTGTAGTAAGCATTGATACTACTGCTACTGCAGTTAGTGATTTAAGCGGATTTTGCTATACTATGCCCGGCAGTAATATCGGCATAGGTGGATATGCACCCGGTGCAGGACCAACTATATTTCCAGGTAAGTTCCCACTTATTTGCGGAATGCGCATTAAGGCAGGATCAAAAATTGTGTTGCAAATACATTACCCCGCAGGCACCGCCGGACAGAAAGACAGTTCACAGGTTCGTTTCTTTTTCTATCCTACCACAACCACGAATGTAAGACAGGTATTTTCCGTTACTCCCCTTCAAAACTGGAGTTTAAATATTCCGGCTGATTCAATCAAAACCTTTACAGCAAGCTACACTAACCCTATTACGGCATCTGTTTTTGCAGCATTCCCGCACCAGCATCAGGTAGGGGTATCAATCACAAACTATGCCTATAGCGGAATTGACACCATTCCACTTATCAGGATAAACAAATGGAATTTCCATTGGCAAGGATTTTATACATATAAGAAGATGGTAAAGGTTCCTGCGGGATATACCATGTTTGCAACACATACTTATGATAACACGGCTTCAAACCCGAACAATCCTAATAGTCCTCCGCAAACAATTATAGCCGGTTTCAACACTGCCAATGAAATGTTGTTTGATTCATTCCTATTTTTACCTTACCAGAATGGCGATGACACAATTGATATTCAGAAACTGATTAACGGCGATACACTTCTTGCTGTACCAACCGAAAAAGCGCCATCAGGAATTGTTGCCAGTACATTCCCTAACCCATTTAACGATCAGGTGCATATTACTTTCCAATTGCCTTTGCCTGCCTTCACTACTGTTTCAATATACGACATTCAGGGAAGGTTAGTTAAAACACTTGCCGGCAGAAAGATGAATACATCGAATGACCTTATATGGGATGGTACAAGTAGCGAAGGTGTTAAACTAAACGCAGGTATTTACTTATACAATATTGTCTCAGGCAAATTGCGCAGCAGCGGTAAAATAATGATGTCAGCTAAATAGGCTGGTTCGGATACAATCCAGGCAATTATTTGTAATAGCCCTGAGAACAAGACTACAAATAGTTTTAAGGACACTGCTGCATTGCCCTGCAAGAATAGGCATTAGTTATGAGATTTATCAGCAAATGCTGATTAGTTCTTTGTTTATCCGGAAAATAGAACTATCTTGCATGAATACGAAAAAATGGCACACACAAAACAAAGAATAATGCACTCGAATGTAATAATCGGTAATCCGTCTAACTTTAGTCATTCATCAAGGAAAGAATTTGTAGAGGATTTACCAAAGAAGGTTAGAAACACGGTACGTGGTGTTGACCTTACACTTATTAATGAAGCTATTACCGCTATTTCAGAAGGACATGCAACTATTAATGGAAAAAAGCCAACTACACGCATTGAGCGGTTTATTGTAATTGCATCTTATTTTAAAGCGGCCCGCACTAACCTGCACATGTTTTTTGAAGGAGCCGAAAATATACAGGAGGACTTTACCGTTGCCATTAAATACAAAGACCAGCAATTGGTTTATAAGTTTCCCGAAGCAATTCTGAGTTAAGCTTTAACTATTTTTACGCAAACTATTTCAGGCGATGCAGGTAAATTGCTGATAAGACTCATGTCTTAAAATGCAAAAAATCAGCAGGGCAGCGATTTAAATCAGTCTTATTTCTATTCCTTTTCTATTCCTTTGTCATACCCTGAACGGCATTGCTTATGGTTCTATTTATACAAAAGCTTCTTCCTTACCTATTTGGCGCATTAATAGCATTGCCATTGCCAATCCTTATACTTTACTACCCAATCCACAGCGTTTACGAAAAGCTGATGCAGAGGAGATACTACAAAATTGTAAAAAAGCATTTGGATAATCCCGCAACAGCAAGTGCAGAACAATTACAACAAATATTCCCCGGAAAGAAACCGAAAGAGATAGAAGGGATAGCTTACCATCTTCAGGAAGAAAGCACCTATAAAGACTAACGTATCAGGGAAATGACGATTATTGAAAAATACGAGTATATCTCGAATTTTGATTTAAAAATTGTAAGGAAGGAAGATTTAAGAACCTTAAGCCTTGATGAACTGAAATCAATATTCGCGGTAGATATAAAACTGTACAAAGAGTTGATTGACCTTGTAACCCAATGCACCAATGAATGGGAAACATCAGAACTACTGACAAGTCTGGAAGGATTTATTACGCTAAAAGTATCTGCTCATTTTGATAGAAACAAATTTACTTCAACAGTAAATAAACAGCTGGAGGGTTTATGGAGATTCACAAATTAACTAGTTAATTTTAATTCAGAAATAACTGCTTATGGAAACATGGTACGGATTAAAGAATGAAAAAATTGCGGAAATAGAATCTTCCATAAAATGGTTTACGCTGAACAATGAAAAACTTATTAATTACCTTACTGAAGCCTGGTATGTGGCAGGCAAAGACAAACAACAGTTTGTACCCCCTGCCACCAATGTACCTAATTGGCTCGACCGCTGCTATGGCATAAAGAAAGATAAACCACTACCTCAGGATGTACTGCCCCTTCTGCTCGCGGAATTAAAACCTTTTCAAATACCGATCAGTAAATAAAAAAAAGGGTGATTGGAAAACCAACCACCCCGATGCTTCTTAACATGCTATTTCGTTAATCTGGTTTAGCAAGAGTATTAAGGGAGCCCCGCAATAAAGCGCAACTCCCCAATCCTCTTCGTTATAGGAAGCGGGGGCAAGCTATAATCCTTTTCCGGTTAAAAACATGATGCAGATAGATTGTTGATAAAAATTTAAAAAGGATTTGTATAATTCACATAAACCGCACCACCATCAGAAATTGTATTTTTTGCTATTTCAGTTTGATTATTAAACCTGGAACCGAGTTTAGCAAAACCTTTAATTGCTCCCATTGGCCTGTAGAAAAATCTCTTTTAGGCATTATAATCATACTTTTTTTCGTTAGATTGAAAAGGAGTACATTTTTCGTCTCCTCTACTTCAGCAATCTCCTCCCATGGACAAGTAGTATCCACGGATATTACCTCCTTGCATATCCCGGAAGGAGTGAAGATATAGGCTATTCTTTTCTCTCCTTTCATAAACAAGTTAAATTTACGTTTAGCCGATTTATAATTATGCAGGATAAAATAAAAAATAACCAACACTATTGCCATTGCATAACTAATTCCAACGCCCCAACTATCCATAAAACTTAGAACTACGGCAACAAACGGCATACTGAATAAAAGTGCACGGACGAACAGGTTTTTAAAAAGTACCGGATAATATAATCCGAAATAATCTTTAAACTCTAGTTTAGATTCGATTGTTAAAGGTTCCACAGTTTTTTTAATGAGTTGTCAAATTTACTTTATCTGGCATTTCCACAAGTTCATAATTTATGTATGTTCATTTATTGAAAATATTCTTTAGGTTTGCACTACCTGATTAATTAAATGAAAAAACTGCTCCCCCTTGCATTTCTGCTCTTTGCCTTGTGCAGTTATGCTTTCGCAAATGATTCAATTCGGTATGAGCGCACATTGGGTGACACCGCTTACGCACATTGCGATTTTAAAAGTGCGGTTGAACACTACACAAAAGCCATCGCACTCAATCCAACTGACACCGAATCGTATTATTACAGAGCCGGGGCAAAAGCAATGCTCGAGGATTACAAAGGGTCAATTGAGGATTATGATGTAGTGATAAAAATGCGTCCTGCTTTTCCGGGTGGATACTTTGGCCGGGCACATGCCAAGGTGATGCTAAAAATGCTAGATGAAGCTTATGCCGACTATGAAGCAGCTATTAAAGTAGACGATAAATCGTGGAGGACTTTTTATAATTATTCACGGGCTTTATCTATGGGAAAAAAGTACGATGAGCCTATGGTGCAAATTAACAAAGCCATAAAATTAAGCCCCCGGGAATATAAATGTTATTACCTCCGCGGACACGTTTTTTACGATATGGATAAAATGAAAGAGGCGATGAACGACTACAATAAAACGGTTGACTTAAATCCTCAATACACTGACGGATATGCGGCCCGCTCGGATATTTATATGCGTTCAAATGATTTTAAATCTGCCATAATTGAGAACCAGAAAATTCTTCAGATAGACCCTAAAAATATGAAAGCCTCGAACAACGTGGGTTTCTCAGACATTGAACTGGGCAAGTTTGATGATGCGATAGCTGTGTTCCGTAAACTAATAACCAATTACCCCAATGACCCTTTTGCTCATAACAACCTCGGGTTTGCTTATTTTAAAGCAGGTTTGAAAACGGAAGCCAAGGAACAGATTAATAAATCGCTTTCGATTGACTCTACTAACTCCTATGCTTACCGTAACCTTGCACTTATTGCAATTTCTGAAAACAATATGACAGCAGCCTGCGAAAATATTCATAAATCCCTTGATTTAGGTTTCACTAAAACCTGGTTCAGTAACGAGGTGGAAGAGTTGAAGAAGAAGTATTGCCAACACTAATTTAGAACTTATACCCTACATTTACCGCGATACGGGGGTAATTACCAATGGTATTAAGTCCTAATGAATTATACCTTAGGTAGGCATTTTCCTGGCTTATAACCTTCACGCCTTTCACCTCATCCATTCCATATCCAAAAAGAAAATCAAGGGCAATACGTTTAACAATGAACGTTTGGAAACCAACATCCATTCCACCACCGAACATCCATTGGTTGTAAATTAACTGATAGGGATAATTCGTTGTGAGGCTGCTTATATCTTCCTGCACATGATGTTTTAAAATAAGTTCAGGATAAATACCGGCATAAAACCCTTTGTGGTTTTTATGTTCATTAAAATAGAATCGCAATTCAGGTATAATTTGCGACATGTACTGATCATCTACGTTAGCATAATCAGCCGGGAATGGTGTTTTAGAATAGAAGTAATTGTATGCCGCTTGTATGCTTATATAGCGGCCAATGAACTTCTCCAGTGAAAAACTGAATGCTGCCTGATTAGCGGCATAAGCCCCGATAGGTAAAAACAAATCAACTTTCGGGATAATGCCTAATTGCTTTTTTGCTGAATCGTTCTGGGCGAAACAAGTTAAAGCCGACAGGAATAAAAACAGTGTGGTGCAAACTTTATGTATTTTCATGCCAACCATTCACACAAAGATATAAATAATTATCTCGCTGCCAATTAGCAAGTTCCATCAACCAAGTTTGGAATTGCAGATACACCCATATTCGAATATTTATTTATCTTCGCCGCCCGTATAAAGCCATTTGCATAAACCATGATTGAACAAAGATATAAGAAGCTAAATACCATCATTGGGTGGTGTGTGTTTTTAGTTGCTGTAACGGTTTACTGGACCACTGTAGAGCCTACAGCCAGTTTCTGGGATTGCAGCGAAAACCTTTCCATTTACTACAAACTTGAAATAGGCCACCCACCGGGTGAGCCTTTCCTGCAATTGATACAGCACTGCGTATCGCTGCTAAGTTTTGGCGATGTCCATAAGGTAGCCCCCATCATCAACCGCAGTTGCGCTACATTAAGTTCATTCACTATTTTATTTCTATTCTGGTCGTTAAGCTATTTTGCTAAAAAAGCAATGACACAAAAAGGTGAGCTTACCGAGTCTAAAATGTATGCTGTATTTGGTGCTGCCTTAATAGGTTCAATCAGTTTCATCTTTGCCGATTCCTTCTGGTTTTCCGCTACCGAGGCTTCTGTATGGTCTGCATCGCTGTGCTTTTCTACACTAATGTTCTGGTGCGCCACCAAAATGGCACGATCCTTCGAACCTGAGCGTTGGGTAATATTCATCAGCTTTTTAGTTGGTTTGTCAATTGGTGTACACATGCTTTGCATACTTATAATTCCTGCAGTAGTTTTCTTATATTTTTACAGGGAACATCAAAACGGCACAGGTCCTAAATGGTCGGTAGCATTGCTTAAAATGTTCACTAAAAAGCCCGAAAACCAGCGAGTGCTGGCTGCTTCGGTTATGGCTATATTTTTACTTGGCCTTGTAAAAGCCTTTGTTATCCCCGGCTTAATAAGCTTTGCCAGTTATTTCGAAATTTTCTTTATAAACTCCATCGGACTGCCTTTCAACAGCGGTGTTCTTATCTACGGAATTGCCATTGCCGGATTCATTACATGGGGGCTTATTTACAGCAAAAAGAATAACAAACCCGGCACGCACACAGCATTTATGGCTTCTGCGGTACTTATATTAGGATACTGTACGTTTATTTTGTTGGTAATCCGCGCCAATGCAGATCCACCACTTAACGAGGATGCACCTACCGACACACTTACCCTGCACGATTACTTAGGCCGTAAGCAATATGGTGATTTCCCGGTGCTTTATGGCCCCTACTACACTGCTCCTATTATTGATTATAATGACGACGGACCTGTGTATGTAAAAGATGAAAAGCATGGCAAATACATTGTTTCCTACCACATGCAATCGGGCAAATACGACCCTGCCTTTTGTTCGCTGTTCACCCGCGAGTGGGATGCCAGCGAAGGCCATCCTGAAGGATACCAAAATTGGGGAACCAAAAACTTTGATCAAATAAAAGTAACGAATCCGGACGGCAAGGAAGAACTTAAAAATCGCCCTACTTTCTTCACCAATAACCTGGTTTACTTTTTCCGTTACCAGTTAGGCTTTATGTATTTCCGTTACCTGATGTGGGATTTTGTAGGCCGCCAGAACGACGTTCAGGGAGAAGACCCGCAGGATAACCTGCACGGCAATTGGATTACAGGCATACCATTTTTAGACAGCGCCAAGTATCCGCTGGAAAACCAGCCCGATGATCTGGCAAGTAACAGAGGACACAACGTAATGTATGGTTTGCCATTTTTACTTGGATTGTTTGGCTTTTTCTACCAGGCATATAAAGATCCTAAGCGATTTGCCATTGTGTTAATAATGTTCTTCTTCACGGGTATAGCCATTATTCTCTTTTTGAACCAAAAGCCGCATGAACCAAGGGAAAGGGACTATTCTTATGTTGGTTCGTTTTTTGCCTTTTCAATCTGGATTGGCTTGGGTGCACTGGCTGTATTCGACCTTTTGCTGGAGAAACTTGAAAAAAATGAAAGCGGGAAAAAAATGATGGCCGTATTGGCAACCGTAGCATGTACCGTAGTTCCTGCGTTAATGGCCCATGCAGAATGGGACGACCACGACCGCAGCAAGCGCACCACCACAAGGGATTTTGCAATCGACTATCTCGAATCGTGCCCGCCAAACGCCATTTTATTTACCAACGGCGATAACGATACATTCCCATTATGGTACGCACAGGAGGTAGAAGGAATACGAACGGATGTAAGGGTTTGTAACCTTGAACTGCTCGGAATGAGTTGGTATGTCGACCAGATGAACCATAAAGCTTACAAATCTGAAAGAATGCCATTCTCGCTTACTCATGATGAATACCGTGATGGAACCCGTGATTATATGTTGTATTACGATAATCCATTATTACCACGCTTTCATTCTGGCGGAAACGTACTTCTCTCAGATGTGATTAGCTTTATCAGGAGCAATAGGGATGCTGATAAGATTCAGGTATCTACCGGGGCAATGGAGAATTACCTGCCTACCCGCAAATTCAAACTGGTTGTAAATAAAGAAGAGGTAATTAAGAGTGGTGTAATTTCCAAGAAGTTGTACGACAGCATTCCGACAGAAATTAACTGGGTATTACCGGGCAACAATATATCCCGCAGCACTTTAATGGTGCTTGATGCTATAGGGCATAATGACTGGAAACGCCCGCTTTGTTTTGCTGTTACTTCCGGTTCGGAAGCATTTATGGGACTTGAAAAATACTTCCAGTTGCATGGGCTTGTATTTGTTCTAACACCAATAAAATCTCCGGGGGCCAATGTACGTGCCAATCCGGGTGTTAATTCCGAGCAAATGTATGACAATATGGTGCATAAGTTCCGTTGGGGAAATATGGGTAAAGGTGTTTACCTGGATGAAAACATTATCCGGATGGCCACCCAACTGCGCTACCAAACCAGTACACTGGCAGATGCCTTGCTTAATGAAAACAAAAAAGACTCGGCATTAAAAGTATTGAACATTTGCATGGATTCAATTTCAGAAAAGAGTTGTCCTTATGATGGCTCAATAGTAATGATAGACAGGGCTTACTTCCAGGCAGGAGAGATTGCAAAAGCAGATACCCTTGCCCGTAAGTTATTTGGAATCTTTGAAAGGAACCTGGTTTACTATAATTCACTTGTTGAACCTAACTATACCTACTATAGCGGTGAGTTGTACCAAGCACAACAAATACTGGAGCAAATTTATTATTACTGTGAGCAAGCCAAACAGGATAAACTGGTAAAAGAGTTTCAGGGTAGGCTTGAAGCCCTTAATAAAAAGGGTCTGTTGCACCAGCAAGGGCAATAATTGAAGCAGCACTGATATAAGTCATTAAATCACGATGAAAAAGGCCGGTAGTTTTACCGGCTTTTTCATTAATTACCCACAAAGCAGGTAAACTAATTAACACCCCTTTCTCCTTATATTTACTTCAAGTAATTGATTATAAGAACATTAAAAACGAAAACCCTTGGCGGAGTTATTAACAATATCTTTAACATAAAAAAACATTGATTGCTTTGTAATTAATAAAATATTTATACCTTTGCCCTCGATTCAGTATTTAACATTTATTAACCAAAACACTATCCTCCATGAGACAAATGCTACGCCTAACGGCAACAGTTGCGGCCCTGCTATGGTTCGGGTTTGCAAACGCACAAACACGCGTAATTCAGGGAACAGTAAAAGATGAGGGCGGGAAATCCGTTCCGTTTATGGCTGTTCAAGTTAAAGGAACCACAATCGGTACTTACACAGACACAGCGGGTAAATTTACCCTTGCAGTAGATTCAACTGCAAAAGTGTTGATGCTTAGCTACCCTGGAATGAAAACCCAGGAAACTAACATTAGCGACAACATGATGATTACCATGAAAAACGACGCATTAGGGCTGTCGGAAGTGGTAGTAACAGCGTTGGGCATTCCTGTTTCAAAGAAATCTATTGGTACAGCAACCCAAGTAGTTGGTAGCGCCGATTTAAACAACTCTGGAACAAGTAACGTAATGAATGAATTGGAAGGTAAAGTATCCGGACTTACCGTTATCAGCGCAGCTGGTGACCCGGGTGCTGGAACCTACATCAACTTACGTGGTGTTACTTCCTTAACAGGAAATAACCAACCGCTTATGATTGTGGATGGTGTTCCAATCGATAACTCAATTAATAGTTATGATCCTACCGATGCAGGTATTCTTGCATCAGGCGCTAACGGTAACCTTACCGGTGGAGCCCAGCCAACCAACCGTGGTTTGGATATTAACCCAAGCGATATTGAATCAATTACAGTATTGAAAGGCCCTGCTGCAACAGCATTGTATGGTATACAAGCTGCCAGCGGTGCACTTATTATTACCACCAAACATGGCGGAAAAAACCATGCAGGCCTTGGTATTGAATACAACAGCTCATTAACATGGAGCACTTATAATAAAGTACCGGATTTACAACAAACTTGGGGACAAGGAAACAACTGGGTTTACAAAAGCCCAACTTCAGGCGGTTCCAGCAAGAAGTTTTCATGGGGACCACAAATCGACAGTTTGTATTGGAATCCTGACCATACCTCTACAGCAGCTAATAATTATGCCGGTTCTTACGATCCGCATGGTGTAATAGTGGACAGAAGCAGCCCTTCATGGAGTTCTGCTTATTCACAAGTTAGCCCTTACGACCGTTTTGCATTCTTCCAAACAGGAGTAGCTGCGGATAACAACATCTCCTTATCCGGAGGTACTGATAATGCAAGTTTCCGTATGTCAATTGGAAATTTACACCAAACCGGTATCGTTCCACTTAGCAAATACGATAAGAATACATTCAACCTGAATGGTTCTATCGCTTTAAGCAAAAGGCTTAAAATTTCGGCAGGTGCAAACTATACCAACTCGGTTAATAACAAAGTACAACAAGGTTCAAATACCTCAGGTATCATGTTAGGTTTATTACGTACACCAGCAACCTTTGATAATTCAAATGGTTATGGAAACACAAACCCAACCAATACATCAATTTTTGAACTTCCCAGCGCCAATGGCGATGAAAGAGATTACCGTGGTGGCCCTGGATATGACAACCCATACTGGACCATTAACCAAAATCCATTTGTATCAAACCTGAATCGTGTTTATGGTTTTGGACAAGCTGATTACAACCTAATCAACAAATCAAAAACAACCGTTGACCTTACATGGAGGCTTGGAGGCGACGTTTACACACAAGATGACAAAAATGCATACGATATTGGTTCAAATGCATTAGGCGGAGCAGGTAACATGTATATTACTGACTATATTAATGAGCAATTAAACTCTGACCTGATTGGTACTATTAAACATACCTTCAGCGATGATTTTAAAGGCACATTGATTATTGGCCAAAACTATTTTAACCTAAATAGCGATACCCGTTTCACCGAAGGAACAGGATTCTTAATCCCTCACTTCCTTGATATGTCAAACGCATCTTCTTACTTTGCTTTTGAAAGCGAAGCAGGTAAGCGTACATCGGCATGGTACACACAAGCTATGTTAGATTGGAAGAGCCAGTTGTTCCTTACCTTAAGCGGAAGAGATGAAACATCATCAACCCTGCCTGTAGATAACAACACTTTCCTTTACTGGCATGCTGATGCATCATGGGTGTTCACTGAAACATTCAAGATGTCGACCAATAAGATTTTCCCTTACGGAAAATTAAGGATTTCTTATGCTGATGTGGGTAAAGATGCTCCTGCCGGTGCATTGCAAAACACATACCGTTCAGCTACCATTCTTGATGGTTTCACAAGCGGTATCACATTCCCATTCAACGGAACTCCCGGTTTTGAACTTAGTAATATCAATGCAGTTGGCGCAAACCCAAATCTGGTACCTGAAAAAACCAATTCATTTGAAATTGGTACAGACCTGGCCTTTTTGGATAACCGCATCAGCCTTAGCATGACATATTATTCTGAAGAAACCAAAAACGGTATATTCTCTGTTCCTGCCCCTTATGAAACAGGATACGGATATTATACAGACAATGCTGCTGTTGTAGATAACACAGGTGAAGAAATCACTTTGAATACTACCCCGGTTAAATTAACCTGTGGATTCCAATGGGATCTCGGATTCAACTGGAGTCATAACACAAGTGAAGTAGTTTCATTGTCAAATGGTGTTCAACAATTGTTTATTGCTGGATTTACCAATGGTGGTATCTATGCATTACCAGGACAACCTTTTGGTGTAATATATGGAACCGACTATATTAAGTCAGGAGGCCAGTTGGTAATTGATGATGTTCAAGGTGACCCGGGTTATGGTATGCCGATTCCCGGCACAGCCAGCCAGGCGTTAGGAAACATCCAGCCAAAATGGATTGGAGGCATGACCAACACCTTCTCATTTAAAGGTATCTCTCTTGGAATTATTGTTACCACCCGTCAGGGAGGTTCAATCTGGGACGGTACTCTTGGAGCGCTTGATTACTTTGGAACTGCTGCCAATACAGAAAACCGTAACCAGGCTACCACCTTCAGTGGTGTACTTGGCCACCTTGATGTTGCAGGAAACGTAGTACATGGTACTACCAACGCACCTGGTGCAGGAGGTGCAGCTAATATCCTGACCGCATACAATGAATACTACTGGCAGAATATCGGAAGCAGCTTCGTAGGCCCAACATCTCCAAGTGTTTATGATGGTTCTTACGTTCGTATCAGCCAAATCAATTTAAGCTACCAACTTCCTACCAGATGGGTTAGAAAAGCTCATTTCACAGCAGCTACAATCACGATATTTGCAAACAACCCAAAGTTGTGGACAAAATACCCTGGAGTTGATCCTGAAACCAGCTTAGCAGGACCTTCTAACGGACAAGGGTTAGATTATTTCAATAACCCAAGCACCAAGAGTTATGGAATAAGGTTAAACTTAGGCTTATAATTTTTAACCTATTAAAATTAAAACGAAAATGAAAACACTTAATAAATATATTGCAGGAGTATCAACTGCAGCGGTGCTTCTGACAGTGATGTCATGCAGCAAGACCTTTTACAGCGATAAAAACGTAAACCCGAATGCCCCAATATCTGTATTGCCAAATACACTGTTAACTCCTGTTGAAGTAAGTTTGGCTTATGCTCAAGGAGGCGACATGTCGCGTTTCACTTCAATGTATGACCAGCAAACCACCGGCGTTTCACGTCAGTGCCAGGCATACAACGAGTACATTTTTACCAACCAGGATCCTGAAACCATGTGGGACAATATGTACACTGCCAACATGTACAACGATTACAACCTGATGCAAGTTACCTCAAACGGTAAATACAATGCATACAAGGGTATCGCTGAAGTGCTGATGGCATACAACCTGCAACTGATGGTTGATTGCTGGGGGCAAATTCCTTACTCACAGGCTTTCAAAGGAACAGCTAATCTGACCCCTGGTTTTGATAATGATGCAATCCTTTACGCTAATGCAAAGGCTTTGTGTTATACTGGTATCAGCGACCTGAACAATTCAGCCAATGATGCTATTCTTCCTGGTGCTGATGACGTGGTTTATGGTGGCAACACCGCATCATGGGTTAAATTTGCTTATGGAATTATGGCTCGTTTAGAGATTCATCAATCTCAAACAGGTTCTGGCAATGTTGCAATGGCCGACAGTGCTTTAGCACATGCTAACATGTCGCTTGCCAGCAATGCAGATAACGCCCAGGTTATGTTCGGAAATGCAGCAACTAGCAATGCTCCATGGTTTCAGTTCACCACACAAAGAGGTGACATTAACTTTGCACTGGATGCAAGCTATAGTGTTGACGGATTTTTCTTCGGAATGTTATCCGGCATGAACGACCCACGCAGATATCTTTTAGCTGACAGTGTTGATGAGTCAACCGGTGATATTTATTCCGGCATCAGCACTTCCTATTACCAGCAACCAAACTCACCTGTTGAGTTTATCTGCTATGATGAAGTGCAATTTATTGCTGCTGAAGCTACTTTAAGAAGCGGAGGAAGCGTTGTAACAGCAAACACCTTATATCAGAACGGTATTACTGCTAACATGAACAAGGTGGGAAGCAATGCAGCCCTGGGCACAATCTCTCCTGCTCAGATTACAGCGTACCTTGCAACTTATGGCAACTTATCAGTTATTAGTAAAGATTCTGCCCTTGCTCAAATTGCATTGCAGAATTATATTGCTCTTTACCTGAATCCTGAAGCCTGGACAGTATGGCGCCGTTCCTGCAAAATCAATGGATTTGCAAGTGGCAGCCCTGCACTTACCCCAGTTACAGGACCATACACAGCAAATGGTGTTCCAAGAAGATTCCTTTATCCTCAAACCGAGTTGAATTTGAACTCTGGCAATGTTCCAAATGCTACTCAGTGGTCACCAAAGGTTTTCTGGGATAACTAGTACTGACTTTCTATTCTAAAAAACCCTGACTATAAACGTCAGGGTTTTTTTATGCATGTTTTAAACTTTACTAATTTTACCGCATACAATAAACCTATCCTTGACAGCCAACGTTAAAATTTCAGAAGAAGAGTTAGTGTCAGCGCTTAAAAGCGGCGACCAAAAATCATTGGGGATTTTGTATGATAATTATTCGGCAGCGCTGTTTGGGGTTATTATGCGGATTGTAGAATCACAGGAGAATGCGGAAGATGTTTTACAGGAAGTATTTGTAAAAATATGGAGGAATATTTCCTCCTACGAGCGTTCGAAAGGAAAACTCTATACATGGCTAATTAATATTGCACGTAACTCAGCCATTGATAGCCTTAGGGTTAAAGACTACAAAATAAAAAGCCAAATCCGCAACATCGATGATTCCGTAAATAGGATTAATAAGCAACAAAGTCTTTCTATCCACCCCGACCATATTGGACTAAAAGCATTAGTTGATAAAATGAAACCGGAATATAAACTGCTGATTGACAAACTTTTCTTTGAAGGATACACACAGGAAGAAGCTTCAGAAGAACTGAACATACCGCTGGGAACAGTTAAAACAAGGGCAAGAACTGCAATAGGGCAATTAAGGGAATTATTTGAAAAGGAAAAGGCAATTATAAAATGAACATTCAGGAATACATATCATCCGGCATTTTAGAACTCTACGTTACAGGGGCAGCATCCCCCGACGAGCGTAAAGAGGTTGAAAGATATGCATTGGAATACCCTGAAATAAAAGCAGAACTTGATGCGATTGAAGATGCACTGAATCTATATGCAACTTCAAATGGCGTTCAACCACCCTCCCATTTAAAAAATAAAATACTTGGTGATGTTGCGGGTAAAACAAGTGACATTGGTGAATCTGAAAATACGATAGTTCGTTCTTTAAACATTAATTCTGCAAGTAAAACATCCAACTATTTTTATCTGGCAATTGCTGCGTCTGTTCTTGTCTTAATAAGTGTAGGCAGTTTTTTCCTTACACGCAGTGATTCTGATTCGGTAAGAAAATACCAAATACAGGAAGGTATGCTTTCACTCATTCAAAAAAAGGATTCTATTCTTAATGATAGCTTAGCAACACTCACCGCAAGCTATAAGCAGGCCATGAATGACATGGCAATCCTGAAAGACCCTGCTTATAAAATGGTTGAGTTGAAAGGTTTAAAACCCGCTCCTGATGCAAAGGTGATGGTATGCTGGAGCGCCTCAAAAAAGAAAGTTTACATTGAAGTGGATAAACTCCCTGCTACCCCGAAAGGAATGCAATACCAGCTTTGGGCCATTGTTGATGGCAAACCGGTGAGTGAAGGTATGCTTGGCCCTGGTGGAGGATTGCATCACATGCCCGACGTGGAAAATGCACAAGCCTTTGCTATTACTCTTGAAAAAGAAGGTGGAAGCACTACTCCTACTATGGATGCCATGTATGTGATGGGAACAACCTAATTATGGTTTAACTTCCTTTAACAAACCTTATAAATCCAATGCCGTTTGGATATCGTAACTTAGTTAAATTAATACTAAACAACTATGACTAATCGGCTTTATTTTACAGCAGCAACATTATTATTTACCTTTGTGGGTAGCATATATGGCTGCGGAAATTCACAAAAAAACAACACACAAAATTCAACAACAAAATCAACTGAAAGCATGAACCAAACTTCATCAGATACAAATAAAAACTTACAAACCGCCATTTTTGCAGGAGGCTGTTTCTGGGGTATGCAATACTATTTCGAAAAAGCAAAAGGTGTTAGCAATACTACTGTTGGCTATATTGGCGGGCATATTGAAAACCCAACCTACCAGCAAGTATGCTCGCACACTTCAGGCCATTATGAAGCCATTAAAGTAACCTACGATCCTACTATTACCAGTTATGAAGAAATGGCACGTTTGTTTTTCAATATTATTGACCCAACCCAAACCGACGGACAAGGCCCTGACATTGGACAACAATATGAATCAGTTGTTTTTTATGAGGATAACAACCAAAAACAAACTGCTGAAAAACTGATTGGCTTACTCACAGCAAAAGGGATGAAGATTGCAACCGTTTTAAAACCTGCAACCACATTCTATTCAGCTGAAAACTACCATCAGCACTATTACGACAATAATGGCCATACACCCTATTGCCATAGGTTTGAAGATAAGTTTAACTAAAGGCTGAGAATTGAAGGTTGAAAGTTCACAAACAAATTGAATTTTCAACTTTCAATTTATAATGCCTTTTTATTGCTTAACTATCTTTTTAGTAACATTTACCTTACCTGATTGAATTTGCAGGAGGTAAATCCCAGGAGTTAGATTGGCGTTTATTTTCACCATTGAATTAATAATTGAAAATGTTTTAGCTGATATTAATCTACCGCAAATATCATACAATTCGGTATTCGCCTTCTCCCCTGACATAGATGAAGGAAAGAAAATGGTAATTTCATCTCTAACAGGATTATTCACCCTAATATTTTGTTCTTCTATTTGATAGCTTATAGCTTCCGTGGTAACTTTCTTATTATAGGTAACTCCAAGCTCTGCAATTACAGGATATTTATCAGAGAACTGCCATTCCGCATTAATTACACTGGATGGTGCCGAGGTATTCTTGATTGTACTGCTGTCATTAATATCAATACCAATGCGGTTCCCATCATTCCCTAAAGATTTCCATGTATTCGGAATATATCGAATATAATCATAATTATATATTATATTACGGGATAAGAAAATATGATCGAACCAGCTATACGCACCATTATTATTTCCACAGGAATTAGGATTAGAACCCGCCCGTGTACATGTAGTTAGCTGCGAAGGCGCTTGGTTTGGGTTGGTTTGCCAGTCTATCGGGTAAATTAATTTACTATCCGGATGAAATGGAGGATCGTAGAACAAATAATTAGTATCGGTTGCTTGGGTTATTAATTTATATCCGGCTTCCGTTGAATTATGTGTATTGAAATCACCCATGTATATAACATTGGGAAGATGGGTAAACATCCTTTTCAGAGAATCAATAACAGTGGTTGCCTGACCGTCTCTGCCTGCAGAGGATGTACCGGAAATGGTATGACACAATACTACGTATAGATAGGTGGTATCATGCGTGGTGCTTAAATTCGGGTCTTTATAATAAAGTCTAAACAAGTCAATATCCTCCTGACCGACATATAAAGGCTTCACAGTTAAAAAATGCAGTTTATTTTTATTGTAAAACAACACACTCATATCATTATCATTTGCTTTGGAGTCATCTGTTAAAGTGCAATAGGCATATCGTCCGGGGTATGCAGCGTTAAGAGCCTGTGAAGCTATGCTATCAGCAAACCACACAGGGGAAATTCCATAAGGGTCGGCATTCGTAAGTTTTATTGCTTGCACCTTATCCAATCCTATTAAATCGGAGTTAGTGTACTTTACAATCTTCTTTAATTGCCCGTCCAGAAAGGCTTGGGTACCCTGGCACCCATCGCCAAAATGCAACGTATTATATACCATAACACGCAAAGTGTCATCTTGGGCACTGCAGTTTTTTACTGAGGGAATAAAAATACCGACTAACAATATGGTGACAGACAGGAATGTGCTTTTCATATAGGAGCAATAAATTTAATCGGCGAAATTAAACTTACAGACCCTATCTTTTTAGTATTAACAATTTCATAACAATTGTTTAATCATAGGGTATTCATTTAGAATTGTAAGCCCAACTATTACCCATTTTTATCAGCCCTGTTTTTTTCTTCCTCGGCCCCGCCTTTACTGCGTAAAGAGCGTGATGCAGGAGAATCTCCAAAATGATAGCTAAATGATAACCCGACAAACCGGGTATCCCTTTTAACTACTATTGATTGATTAAACCCGGTAAACGTGGTAGTACCTTTAGTAAGGTCTGTCCAAAAAACATCACCTGAATTGAGGGTTTTCGTTCCTTTTCCTTTCAACACAGTCATTTTTAATCCGCCGGAAACCGTCCAAGAGCCTTGTATATAGAGATAGCCAAGGTCGTAGCCTGAACCGTAAAACCCAAACAAATCCAAACCTAAATTTTTGGTAATGGTGATATTATCGTTTGTGCTTACATCCCATAAGTAGCGGTTTGTATTCAATGGAGTAGATGATAAATTAGCAGCATAATGACTTAAAAAAGCATCTGCATTTATAGATACATTCAACCATTTGCCAACTTGCTGAACAATACTCAGGTTGGTATTATATGAATCAAAGGACGCTAAATTCTGGTCTGTTTGCTCCGCAATGCCTTTACTGCCCGGGAATGGGAATATCACTGTAGTAATAGCATTTATCGTATGCGTATAGGAAAGGGTGAGTGTATATTGCTGTTTGTACGTATCGGATATATTTAATGAATAAGCATTTTGAGGAATAAGGTAAGGATTGCCCTGCAAATAAAAAGTAGGATTCACATACAACCGGAATGGATTTAACTGCTCGTAGGTTGGTCTGTCAATACGGCGTGTAGCTGATATGCCCAGCATATGATTTGCAGAAAGTGAATCATCAATTGAAATTGTAGGAAACAATTGGATAAAATTGTGGCCGAATGTTTGCCCCGTTGTTACCTGGTTTCCATTTGAAATTGTCTGTTCGGTCCTCAACCCAATCTGCAAATCACCTTTTGGAATGCTTCTGCTGTATGTTGCATAAGCGGCATTAATATTTTCGGAATAAATAAAATGATTGGTTTGCGTTGTGTCAAGTGGTGCGGAGTTATTAATCCCATCATACACCATCACATTATTATCGGTTTTAACATAACTTGTTTTTACACCCGCTTCCAGCCTGCCCTTTTTCCCTAACTGTCCATCATAATCGGCCTTAAAAGAATAAATATCAAGGTTGCCGGGCAGGTCGCCGTAAAGATTAGAAGGATTGGATGCAACTGTATTATCGAGGTTATAATAATTCGTGAGTACATATTGGTATCCCTTATTATTATAGTTAGCGTAGTCGAGGTTTAAAAGCAATTCGCGTCCTGCAGAATCGAATGTATGTTTCAAATTCAGGTTACCCGAATAATTATATGTTTTGTCCGGGGTCTGACTACTTGTAAAATTATAGGAAGTCGGACGATTGAGACTATCAAAATTGTTGGTAGTTGTGCTTTCATTCACATTAAAATCATGGATAGAGCCATCCGCTATAAATCCGATTGTAGTTTTATCGGATGCAAAAAAATCAGTTCCAATTCTTGCCATATTTGTAATACTGCGTACAGTAAGATATTCGTATTGTTGGGTTGCTGCCTCTAATTGCGAGCCATTATAATAATTACTATTCAAGTCTATATTATTAAATGAACCGCGATAAGCATAGTTATATGTTCCGAAAATATTGAACTTTTTTGTACGTTCACTGATACTGAAACCGTCATTGGTTCTGGGATAAACTCCCTGGCTATATCCGGCATGTAAAGAGACATTCGTACCAATGGCTTTATTTTTTTTCAACACTATGTTAATGATTCCGGCTGTTCCATTCGCATCATATTTCGAGGATGGATTGGTAATAAATTCTATTTTATCAACCGACTCCGAAGGCATCCCTTTAAGCATGTTTGCCAAATCAGTCGCGGACATTGGAGTCATCCTGCCATCAATCATTACCATTACATTTTGTTTGCCTCGCATACTGATATTGTCATTTTGATCTATCTGAATTCCGGGTGAGCGCTTCAACACATCGTAAATGCTACCGACAGCACTTAATGAGCTTTGATCAACATTTACAACCGTTTTATCGGCATAATGCTGCAAAGTCGGTGTTTTACTTTCGACCACCACTTCTTTTAAAGACTGTGCTTGCAAGGCAATTTCAGGGAGTGAATATACTCTAGTTGAATTATCAATTTTAAAAGCTGTAGAAAAATAAATTGAGTACCCAGTTTGTGATATATAAACCCTGTAGGCATCATCACTTACATTAGCAAATTCTACTGCGCCATCTTGCCCTGAGAAAGCATAAAACACCATCGTTGAATCTTTGGCCTTTACCAATTGCACATATATTCCTTCAAGTGGCTTTTTATCAGGATCAGAAATTTTTAAATCAATTTTTCCGTCTGCTTGGGCATTTGCATTGTAATTGCCACACAGACCCAATAGAATAAAAAGATACAGCAGGTATTTCATAGAAGTAAACTTTATTTTACTTTACAAAACTATAAATAGTTAATCATCACTTTAGTTAATAAAAAGTTAATTGCAAAATATTACCGTATTATTGCATCTGCTTATGAATGCACCTTCTGAAACAATAAAAACAACCTGTGGAATAATTGCCACCATTATTGGCACGGCGAGTTTCTACCCGTACTTGCGGGATATGCTCAGAAGGAAGACAGAACCTCATACCTATACATGGCTTATCTGGACAATATTGCAGGTAACCGGGGTAATGGCCATGTTCAACAGCGGCGCAGGAATTGGGGCCTTACCATTGACTGTCGGTGCATTTTTCTGCGGAGCTATATTTTTTCTTTCCCTTAAATTCGGAAGTAAAAACATTACTACTTTCGATACGCTTTGCCTGATTGGCGCACTTGCTTCTATCGGTGTTTATTTTTTCCTCCATAATGCTGTTTTAGCTGTAATATTAATAACAGTCATTGACCTTGTTGGTTTTCTACCAACCATGCGAAAAGCCTATTCAGAGCCCTATTCAGAGACATTATCAATGTATGCGTTATTTTTTGTTTCAAGCGTTTTTAGTTTGGTTGCTATTGGTGTCTATTCTATTACCACAACGCTTTATCCGGCAACTATTATGTGCACCAATCTTATATGCTGCACTATTCTTTGGGCAAGAAGAAGATAACTTCAGGTACTACTGGCACCCTGAAACACAATGCACATCCAAAGGAATGGAATTATCTTTTCGATGGTACATTAAAACAGTTTCTTTGTGACCATAGAAATCTATTTCAAAAAAGCCTTCTTCATTAAACTTTAAACATTCAAAACCATTTTCACATGACCCGTCTTTTACCTTATCTATCTTGCTTCCGGCGCCGCTTATGATATAATGCAGACTATCGCTGTATAAATATTCCAGCGAATGTTCATGCCCGCTCACATAATAAATATCGGGACGATTTTGCATTTTAAGCAAACTATCAAGATGCACGGCCATTTTATTATAAGGCGGATAATTCGGATTATTGTCTCCAAAGCGCCTGATAACCCTTTCCCAGAATATAAGAGGGCCTGAATGTTTGCCTTTTGCATGAATAGGATGATGTGCAACAACAATAATTTTTTCATGCTTACTTGTGGCATCTTTTAGTTGTGTTTCCAAACTATGATAAAAGCTATCCAGCCGGGTAGCCGCGCTCTTTCTTTTTCTTCCTTCTTCAATTATCAAACGGTATGTATCGATGAAAATAATCCTCGTTTTTCCATTGTTAAAATCCAGAGATACAGGCCCTGCGTTTCCTTTTGAGGGAAGGAAAGTTCCCTTATCATGATTTTTCAGAGAAGTAAAAGTCTTCAAGGTATCCTCAACAAAATCCTCTTCTTGCCTGAGGCGCTTTTCCCCCTTCTTTAAATCAATCATATTCCACCAATCATGATTACCCGGCACAAAATAGGCGGAACCCTTATAGCCTCGCAAAATATTCATTTGACCCATCATTCTTTTTTTGGCTGTTTTCCCACCATTATATCCTCCTACTTCCAAGTCAAATAAAGAGGATATAAATGTTTTTAAATAACAATTATCACCCAGAAAAACAACAGCGCTATTTGAATCCTTCAATAGCTCGGTATGCAAATCCCGCAAAGTTGCTCCGGTTGTATCGCCTTCCCCTGCATCACCAACAAGGTATAATTTAAAAGTTGGCTTCTCAGGTGTTTGAGCAGTAGCATTTGCAAGAACAAACAAACAACAAAACGCAATTATAAAATGCTTGATAAATTTCATGGAATAAAAGTAGGATAAAAATATAAAGATAAGATGTTAGTTGTAAAGAATCTGTGATACATCTCCCTTATTAGAGTTGTGCAGCTTTAAGCTGAGTTACTTCAATTGACAACTTACCGGACTTCTTTGATTTTTTTTCTGGAAACTTCAAGGTAACAGGAGTACTATAATACTCAAGAATATTATTTTTCAATGCCGGGCTTAAATACTGAAACTTATTGTTATCAAGCGTTCCAAGCAACTTAAAATAACATTCATCGGCAAGTTTATATTCCCCTGAACATGTCTTCTTTCCGGTATCGAAATCCTTATCCATTATAAGGGTATCGCCTTTGGATATTCTTTTAAGTGAGAGGGAAAAATTGGAAATAACCGTATCAAGGCTTTGCTTATATAACTTCTCTACTTCCGGTGTTGGGGCTTGAAATTTCAACACCAGGAAGGGGCCTATTTTTGGAATTACTTTTATGATAGAATAAAAGAATATAGCTTTAAATTTAGGTCTACCGTATTCTTTATAATAATCCTTTTTACCCATCCGGAATTGAAAATCTTTTTGTGTCAATAGCGGATGCGCTTTTGTAATATCCACCTTCCTTAATCTCCAGGCATCTTTGGTTAGTTCCTCGTAAATATGCTTGATTGAATACCGCAAAAAACCAACAGCAACAGGATTAAAATAGGTTTTCAAATCGAGGGAATACGTTTTTTTAAAGGCCCTTTCCAACACAGGCTGGCTTATCTTAAACCCCACAAAATCATGATAAGTTTGTGCAGAATAATTACCTAAGGCTGTTTGCAATACATCAAAACTGAATTCCATTTGTATGTGCGAAACGTGATCCTCTTCATATGTAACGGTATCTCCAAATTTTGCTTTTTCTTTGGGAAACCGCATTGGGACTGCAAGATTAGTACCTGTAGAATGCCCAAACACATCCGAAGTATAGTGGCACAACACTCCAAGTGCAAATGCATATTCATCTAAATTTTCAGATTCATCCAGCAAAGCCTGTATGAAATCACCGGTGCGGACATAGTGAACGAGGTTTGTGAAAAACATATTCCCAAAAGGATAATACCCGACATCTGGTATAACAGTTCCACCATACGCATATTCCTTTGCCGCAATCAAATCTGAATCTGTTGCCTCGGGGTATTTTTGTTTTAATAATGGAAGAATTGACTTTTCCCAGGTTGCATTAACAATCATTTCATGTGTAAGCAGGGCATATCCTTTGGTAGTTGCAGGGTAACAAAGGCAAAATAAACTGAATATTATAAAAAGCAACTTAAATTTTCTCATCCTGTATAACAGGATTTATGTTTACCCCATTAAAGCAAAGTTAACCTTTTTTGAGGACAAGTACAAAATTATCTCAGGCTTGTATTTTATTGAAACGATATGTACCAAATCCCAGGAAAGCAATCAGCGTAACAGACATAACTATAAAGTCGGTCAACAAACCAAAGTGTGAGCGGTTTATGAGAGTAAACCGGATTGCATCTACAGCATAAGAGATTGGATTTGCATATGCAATAACCTTCATTACTTGGGGAACGTGGTCTAACGGAAACAATGCACTCGATAAAAAGAATAAGGGTATCAGTAGAAAATTATTAACGGCAACAAATGCCTGCATATCGTTTACCATTGCTCCGACCCCGGCACTTACCCCTACAATTGCCAAGGATAGCATCGCCATAAAAAGTATGGTTAGTGGAATGTATTCCCAACTCACCGGCCGGAACCCGAATATCATTGCAATAATAAAAAGTATGAGGCCTTGTACACACGATATAGTAGCACCGCCCAACACACTTCCAAACATAATTTTTCCTCTGGATACAGGTGCTACAAGTGTTTCTTTCAGGAATCCGAATTGCTTATCGAATATAATATTCGCTCCCCAGAACATGGAAGTAAACATGATAGTCTGCACCATAACTCCCGGAACAATAAATTGTATATAGCTCCCGTTACCTGAGCCCTGAAATACAGCATTAAGGCCATAACCAAGGGCGAGCATATATACCAAGGGCTGTACAAATCCCATTATAATTCGTATTCCCGAACGCATAAAGCGCTTTATCTGCCGGAGCCAAAGAATCTTTATTACTTCCATTAGTGCTTCCTGTTTTTCATTACGTTTCGCAATCTTTCTTTATTCCCTTCAGAAGTATCGAGCACTTCATCACGGACTTCTTTTCCCGTCAATGCCAGGTAAGCCGATTCAAGGTCATTTGTACCGGTTTGTTGTTTCAATTCTTCCGTAGTTCCCATTGCAACTATTTTCCCATGATCGATAATTGCAATTCGCTGTGCAACTAATTCCGCTTCGCCTAAATAGTGTGTGGTAAAAAAGATTGTCATTCCTTCCAACTTATTTAACTCCTTAATATAATTCCAGAGCATGTTGCGGGTTTGGGCATCTAATCCCAATGTAGGTTCATCTAAAAACATCACCTTGGGGTGATGCATGAGACCACGGGCGATTTCAAGCCTGCGCTTCATACCACCCGAATAAGTTTTTACAATTGAATCGCGCCTGTCCCATAAATCAACAAGCTTTAACAATTCTTCTGTTCTCGGGTTCACTTCTTTTTTGGGGATACCATATAAAACGCCATGAAGCCTCATGTTTTCATGTGCTGTCAATTCATCATCCAAACTCGGATCCTGAAAAACGATACCGAATGACTTCCGCACTAAATCCTGCTCTTTGGTTACATCATGCCCTGCCAGAAATAGTGAACCCGAGGTAGGCTTCAGCAGGGTAGTAAGCATTTTAATAGTGGTACTTTTCCCTGCCCCATTTGGGCCAAGGAAAGCAAATATCTCGCCTTTGAAAACTTCAAAGTCAATTTCATTTACAGCAACAAAATCTCCAAACTTCTTAACTGCTTTCTTTACCGAAATAATTGACTCCACTACAATTAAAATTGAGATGCGAAATTACGAATAACAATTGGAACGCGGATGACGCGGATTGTTTATGATTTAACAAGATGAAATTTCGTTATCTGCATTTAATTTTATTTCTTATTTTTACTTATCAATGTGCAACTTAAAATCAAATTATGAAAACAATCTACCTTAAAAATGTTTTGGTTGCTTTTATTTTGAGTTTGTCGTTTTCTTCTTTTTCTCAGATTATAAATACTGTTGCGGGAAATGGATATTTATCAGGGAGTTGGGGTGGAGGTGGATATAGCGGTGACGGTGGACAAGCAACTGCTGCGGAACTTTGGGGCCCAAATGGCTTAACATTAGATGTTTCCATGAATATTTATGTCGCTGATTTGACTAATCAACGTATTCGAAAAATAAACACATCTGGCATTATCAGCACGGTTGCGGGAAATGGATATGCCGGTTTCTCAGGCGATGGAGGGCCTGCTACAAATGCAGAGATTTATAATCCGGCAGCTGTAATAGTTGATACTGCTGGCAACCTTTATATTTCTGATTTGTATAATTCCCGGGTCCGAAAAGTAGACGTATCAGGTATCATTACTACTATTGTTGGTAATGGTATTTCTGGTTTTTCAGGTGATGGAGGCCCTGCTACGGCTGCAGAAATTAATGCTTTTGGCCTGGCTTTAGATGCTTCTGGTAATATTTACATTGCAGATTGCGGTAATCAATGCATTAGAAAAGTAGCCAAATCAGCCATTATCAGCACTGTGGCTGGCAACACCGTTAATGGTTTCTCAGGCGATGGAGGACAGGCAACTGCTGCGGAATTATACTGCCCTATTGGAGTTGCATTAGATGCTTCTGGAAATATCTACATAGCTGATGAATGTAACGACCGAATTAGAAAAGTAAATACGTCGGGAATTATTACAACAATTGCCGGTGGAGGAAGCACAGGATTAGGTGACGGAGGACTAGCTATAAATGCTGAACTCTATTATCCTTATGGAGTAGCACTGGACGGCTTAGGCAATGTTTATATTGCGGACCTAGATAATGAACGCATCCGGGAAGTGAATACTTCAGGAATAATTACTACTGTAGCGGGCAATGGTTATGGTGCTCCTTCAAGTGGGAGGTTTAGTGGCGATGGTGGGCAAGCTACATCTGCTGAACTTTGGGGACCGCATGGCGTTGCTTTAGATGTTGCAAATAATTTATACATATCGGATGCCGGAAATGATCGCATCAGAAAAGTAACTTCAATAACAGGAATCAATAATCTCTCATTCTATTCTAATGAAGTAATTATTTATCCTTCTCCCACACCCGGAAACTTTACCGTTTCAGGAATAATAAAGGGTCAAATAATTGAAATATATAATTATTTAGGAGAAAAAATAAGGAGCACGGTTGCAAGTAATTCTATTATGCACTTTGATATATCCAACAAAGCAAACGGGATTTATTTCCTAAGAATACTGGACAAAGATGACAGTGTTGTTATCACAAAGAAGGTTTTGAAAACGGAATAAATTGCCAGTCGGGCTCCGACTAGTTCCCTTGTTTCTTCTTCAAAGCCCTTAAAAAATCCAGTGCTTCGTGCACATGTCTTTTACCATCCGTTAAAGAATGGTATTTAAAAACCACTGTTCCGGTTTCATCAACAACAAAGGTTACACGGTCTGTGAGTAACATCCCTTTTACTCCGAATGATTTAATTACTTTTTCATCGGGGTCGCTTAGTAATTCATAATTCAAGCTATCATGTTTTTGAAACAGTTTGTGGCTCTCAACTGTACCCTGATTTATTCCAATAACCTGTACACCCATTTGTTCAAATATGTTCATGCTATCCCGAAATCCACAGGCTTCTTTGGTACATATTGCGCTTTCATCTTTCGGGTAAAAGAAAATAACAAATATGTTATTGCCAACAGAATCTTTCATGTTAAAGGTCTTTCCATCCTGGTCCTTTAAAGAGAACAAGGGTATTTTACTCCCCGCCTCCAGTTGCTTGGATTGAGAAGTGCAGGAACTCGATAACAGTATGGTTAAACAAGCCAGAGCTATAAGGTTGCGCATATATTTTAGTTTGAAAAGTTCGCCAATGTTAACACTTTTTAAGAACCTATCAGGTGTCCAAATCCGGTTTCTTCACGCAGTATTCATACTCTCACTCTAATTTTGGTTCAGAGATTAATACGATTTGTAAAAACTCCTCTAAATTAAGAAATATGAAAACGAAACTTGGAAAATTAGCTCTCGCCGGATTAGTGAGCCTTGCATTTGCAATGCCACAGCGTGGTTTTGCACAATACAATGATGATGCCCCTCCTCAGAACGGGTATCAGCAAAATGACAATCCACCTGATACAACCGTTTACGTGCAACCGGACTACCAGGTAGCGCAACAAGTTGCTCCGCCTGCTGCACCTGTAACTACCCAGACTTTTTACACCCAACTTGCTCCATACGGACAGTGGGTATATTACACAAACTATGGGTATGTGTGGATTCCAACTGCAGGAGCTAATTTTACTCCCTACTCTACCGCCGGACACTGGGTTTTAACTACCTATGGATGGACATGGGTATCCGATTACGCATGGGGATGGGCAACATTCCACTACGGACGCTGGGTATATAGTAATTACTCAGGATGGTTTTGGGTGCCCGATTTAAACTGGGGACCAGCTTGGGTTGCATGGAGGCATTGCGACGGATATTATGGATGGGCTCCACTCTATCCCGGAATTGATATTACAGTTGACTATGACTGGTCAGTTAATATTCCTGTAAACTACTGGTGCTTTGTGAACGAACGTTATATTGACGACGACCGTGTTTGCGATCATTACATTTCAAGATCTTGCAATGAAACCTATATTAACAGAACCACCTGCATCCGTAATACCTATTATGACAGAGACAGACATTCAACCTATGCTTGCGGACCTGATCGCAAAGAAGTTGAAAGGTGTACGAACAGGCCTGTGAATACTTACTATACAAGGCAAAACCAAAAACCTGCTACCTATAACCCTGCAAGCCAACAGGCTAATCGTACAAATCCTGCAACAATGAATTCTGCTAACCGTATCGCTCAACAAAATAATTCCGGTAACAGACAAGTTGCTCAACCTGCAAACAGAAGTTCTTTTACAAGCCAAAACAATAGGCAGGCTGCGATGCAAAGTCAGGCTCAATCTCAAAGACAGCCAGTTCTGCAAACTCGTCAGCCACAGGTTCAACTACAAAGACAACAACCTCAAGTTGCACGTCAACAACAATTTCAGCAACAAAGTCAACAACCCCAAGTGACGAACCGCCAGGCTCAACAGCCTCAACAGAACAGGCAACAGTTTCAACAACAAAGACAACAACCCCAAATTGCACGTCAACAGCAGTACCAACAGCCAAGACAGCAAGCTCAGCAAACTCGCCAGCAGCAATTTCAGCAGCCAAGACAGCAACAGTATCAGCAGCAGAGACAACAAACACAGATGTCGAGCCGCCAGTACCAACAGCCTCAGCAACAAATGAGACAACAGTATCAGCAGCCAAGACAGCAATACCAACAACCACGCCAAGCTGCTGTAACACAAGCAAGCAATTCCAATAGAGGTAGCAGTGGTGGATTTAGCGGAAGAAGAAGATAATAAATAAAAAGGTCACAGAAAATGTGGCCTTTTTTATTCTTTGTTATCTTTTGGTGGCCTGCCGGAAAATTGCAAGTCGTCAATAATAAGGGTGGTACCCACTCTAGCAGGTTTTCCAAATTCCGCCTGTATGCCAATTGAAATAAAAGCGGTGTCGGGTACTTCCACTTTTTGCCTGTATTTTAAAGGAACAACAAAAGGTACATAATCTGTATGGTTATCGCCTATCCTGAGTATTGAATTGACTATTGTGTCACGTTTTTTCACTACCCAATTCCATTTTGTAAGAATCACTCCGAACACGGCAGTATCTCCGGGTTTATTATCAAAAATATAATAGCCCGTAAAGGTGCCATACTTCTGTGAGCAAGGAAACCCGGCAGATGAAGTATGATAAAGAACTTTCATCAATGAATCCATATTACCCGTAGAATAAACACCACCATTAACGGTGTCACCATGATCAATTGCAACACCCATTTGTAGGGCATATTTCCCACTATGGCTCCGTGTAGTTTTAAGCACAGTAATGCCTCTATAAGCCTGATCGAATTGCTGATACATCAGGTCATTATCAGTCCAGTTTTTCGGAGTTTCATAAAGGCTTTTAGGGTATACCCACCAGTTTTCAAAATCTCCGTTGGGAATGTTTTGAGCAAAGATGAAAAATGAAGAATGAAGAATAAAGAATAAAATAAAGGCTGCTCTTTTCATATTATTTTTTTAAGTGCATTGAAGCCAATGTATATATAGCAATTGCTCCGCACACCTTTATTTTATTAGCTTTAATGAGTTCCGGTATTTCATCAAAAGGCACTTCTATTATTTCAATATTCTCTGTAAGGTCGGGTTCGGGTTCAAATTTCTTAATGGCATTTTTAGCAAGAAAAAAATGAATGCTGTTCGTATCCTTTGTTGGGTCATCAAATACTTTTCCCAGATACACCATTTCATCGGAGTGGTATCCTGTTTCTTCGCGCATCTCACGTAAAGCACCTTCAGCGGGCGTTTCGTTTTCCGCTTCGAATACCCCTCCCGGGAACTCCTGTAAAATTTCCTTACCGCCATGCTTGTATTGCCTCACCATTATTGCCTTTCCTTCTTTTGTGATTGGTAAGGTAATTACAACTTCAGGGCGGACATTCACAAAATAGTCATCAATAACTAATCCGTTTGGAAGCTTCACCAAATCCTGCTGAATTGTTACCCATTTGTTATGGAAAACAATATCACTCTTCAATATTTCCCATGGTTCTATTTTCGGCATAATATAAACTTCATTTTTTATAAAAACAAATATAGGGAAAGCCTATCAGTTCAAAGTGCCGCAATTTACCTTTATGTCGCGAGTACTCACTTATCCTTAGGCTTTTTTAACAACTACTGTACAATTTAAGGAATTTCGGTAAGTTTGAATCTCCATTCAGTCAAATATGTCGCGCTTCAATTTTTTCATTCTTGTTTTTATTACCTCTCTGTTTTCGTGCAGTAGTTGTAGCAATACGAATATTCAGGCAAACCGGCACGGATTGATAGAGGATGTATTTCCTTTTCTCCTCAAATCTCATTCTTGTCTTGAAGGAGATACGCTTCCTTCACTTTATACTTGCGACAGCACCAATATATCCCCCCCATTCTATTGGTCACATAAGCCGGAAAAGACTGCCAGTTTTGCCCTGATAATGGACGACCCTGACGCACCTATGGGTACCTGGGTTCATTGGATAGTTTATAATATTCCTGCTACCGATACCGGCCTTACAATGAATTTTCCAAAGGACTCAGTGCTTGCAAACGGCACCAAACAAGGCTACACCAGTTTCCGCGCAATAGGCTATGGAGGCCCTTGTCCACCCAATGGAGTACATCGTTACTATTTTAAACTATATGCGTTAGATGCGAAGTTAAATGTCCCGGCTGGGCTAAACAAACCCCAATTACTTAACGCAATGAAAGGCCATACGCTTGCTGAAGCAGATTTTGTAGTAAGGTATGCACGAAAGAAAAAAGCACATTAGAAAATGAAAAAAATATTAATCGTTGTTGGCACACGTCCTAATTTTATAAAAGTTACCCAGTTCCCTTCGGTGATAAAAAATCACCCTGGATTGGAATGTAAAATTGTGCATACGGGCCAGCATTTCGATAAGAATATGTCCTCTATATTTTTTGAGCAATTCGGCTTGCAGCCGGATATTTTCCTGAATGTGGAAGCGGGAAGCCCCATCTCACAAATGGCTGAAATCATGAAATCACTTGAGAAAACAGTGAATGAGTACAAACCCGATTTGATGATTGTCCCGGGTGATGTGAACTCTACATTAGCTGGTGCATTAGTTGCCAATAAAATGAGTATTCCCCTCGCCCACCTCGAAAGCGGCCTCCGTAGCTACGACCGCACCATGCCGGAGGAATTCAACCGCGTGCTGACAGATGATGTATCGGATTATTTTTTTGTAACCGAACAAAGTGGATATGATAATTTAATTCAGGAAGGAAAAAATAAAAACAGTATTTACTTTGTTGGAAACACCATGATTGATACGCTGGTGGCTTATTCCAAAGAGATTGAGAGTTGCAGCATACTGCAAAAATTCGAACTCAAACCAAAGAAGTTTTTACTGATGACTATGCATCGCCCTGCTACTGTTGATTCGGAAGAGGGATTGAAAAAGCTAAACAACTTAGTTAAGAACATCACAAAAAAATACGAGGTTGTTTTTCCTGCGCATCCACGCACCATTCATAACCTTGAAAAGTTCGGATTGTTG
>CAIUPO010000030.1 GCA_903901055.1 uncultured Bacteroidota bacterium | reverse complement strand
TATTAGATACCTACTTAATCCAACTTCGTATGTTCTAATTACTTCATCAATATCACTTCTGATTCCATTTTTTGTAAAGTACTCTAGCATATAGGGGATTGCCTTTATATTAATTATAAGAAAATAAGATTGAATGTGATAATCTAATAAATAAGAATCTGTCAATCCTGCAAAATCAGGATTTTCCTTATCAAGCCATGTAAAAAAAGAATCTAATTTCCCGAATAATATGGTCGAATCATTCACTAATCCTATTCTTTCATAGTTGACTGTATCCAATGACTTGAGCGCTTTATACCACATTCCGAAATCATATCCTTCATTTTCCGTTCTCATGAAAAGGATATTATTTCCATTCAAAAAAACTTCATCTGTGGAGGAAATATTATTTGCAATAAATAATACATCATTAAAATGCATTTTCAATTCATTAAGGTATATCCTCACATATCGCGGCATATGCGGGCTTTCAAAATAACTGCTGAATATACATAGCGACCTCATTGAAATAACTTCTTAATAAAAATGAGAGGGGCCATGACAGTTTTACCGACCCTAAAACTTGTTGAGTTCTCAACGCTCTCTAGCATTATTTTGGTTTGATAATATTCAAATAAAAGGTTGGGAAGGGAGAAATATTTTTGATATAAATCCGAATGTTTTTGGAAAATATAATTCCGGATACGTTTCTGCTTCTCTGCCTCCGTAGTCTTCGGGTTTCTTGAGATTCCCCTTAGCCGGTAGTAAAAATTAACTTTTGGGAGTTGAATAACCTTGTCTGTTTCAGTAAGAAATGCAATCCAGAATTCCCAGTCTTCAAAGCCCTCACGCATACTTTCATCATACCCTTTTGTTTTAAGAAAATCCTCCTTTCTGAAAACAGCGGAACAAAAAATGAGATTTTCTATTAACAATTCTTTGTAAGAGTATGCGGGAATATTCCAAAAACCAGAACGCTCGCCAAATGTCTCAGCCTTGCTGTAAATAAGTTTAACGGTACTATCCTTTCCCAATTCCCGAACTGCTTCATCAATATATTCATGCGCAATTTTATCATCTCCATCAAGCGGCAAAATATATTTTCCAGCAGCATTCCTAATTGCATTATTTCTGGCATTCGCAACTCCTTGGTTTGCCTGATAAATATATTTAAAACGTTTATCTTTTTGGATAAAACCGTCTGCAACGTGCCGTGAATCATCAGTTGAGCCATCATCAATAATTATACATTCCCAATTGGAATTAGTTTGCGAAATGACTGAATTTAGAGTTTCAGCAAGATATTTCCCACAATTGTAGCATGGCACAATAACAGAGACCATAGGAGCCATATCTTCATTTGTTGCCATCATTCAGTTTTAATCTAAGAGCAGTTGCCTGTAAGATTTTAGAAATTTCGTTTTATCAAAGTTGTCTTTTGCAAAGGTATAAGCCTTTTGCGATAAAGCATTGTACTTGTCAGGGTCAATTTTCAACATCTCAATAGCGTTAACAAAGTCCTTTACAATCTCTTCCTCCGATTCAGATGAGACTAAAATTCCCGTTTCATTATTTGAAATAACACCCGGAATTCCGCCAACTGCAGTGGTAATAACTACTGCACCAAAGGCCATCGCTTCCATAATCACCATAGGAAATCCTTCTCGAGATGAAGTAAGCAACAAAATATCAGCTTGCCTGTATATAGTGTGCATCTCTTCTTCCCCACTAATCTCACCTAAATATTTACAATTTTGGCTTTGTTCGTTTGTGCTTGCTATTTTACCCACTAACGAAAACTCCACATTAAAGCCTCTTTCCTGAGTCTTTCGGGCAATTTCCTCCACCAAATAGGTTCTTTTTTCTGATGTGCTTCGACCAACATAAAGCACGTTTAATTTATCATTTCCTTGCTTCACCAAATATTGAGGGATGAATGTACAATTTGATATATATTTTATCCTGCTCAATAGCGAAGCACTAATATTACTTTTTTCATATATAGCCTTGAAATTATCAATCGTATTTTTACTAATTATTATCCGCTGATTTATTCTTTCAACAACAGGCAAACTCCATTTCTCAGGGCCTGTTTCATTTGGATGAACAAATGCATGTACAAGATCTATGCACTTTACATTAGAGTCCAGAAAAGGCAAGAGACCATAATAAAGAGGGGAATTACATCCAAAAACAACCGGATTTGTGCATTTGCTTACATGTTTAGCCAGTGTATTTTTAACCCATTTATGAATCAAGGGATAATCTGAAATCAGCGATATATCAATAATTGTAGCATTATTCTTAAATTGCATATAATATCCATTACCCGTAGAAACCCCAGTAATGAAAACAACAGGGCTCTTATCTTTTACCGACTCCAGAATTTGGTAATGGATTTTTTCTGCACCTCCTACATGGAAATACGGGAAAAAGAAATTCAGAAAAGCTTTATCACTTCTCCTACTAGTACAAAATGATTTAAGCTTACTATACTGCTTCAGTACAGTAAATATGTTTGTCCCTAATACTTTCCTTAGCCCTCGTATAGAATTAGGATTAATACTATACATTGCATCTTTAACATAGTTATCAAATGCACTTTTTAAAACACGAAAATCAAAATTATTAAATCGACCCTTCCCTAATTTATGAAGACAATATAAAACCTGTACTTTTCTCTTTTTTCGATAGATGTTTGAGCGATTTACTTTGACTGTTACCGATTCCGGGTGAACCCTATACTTTAATAAAACATCTTTTATCTTATAAAATTCTTCTCTGTCAGAAGCCATCCTTAACCACAAATCCCAGTCCTCAGAATCTTTTAGGGCCAAGCTATATTTATACTTCATCAATTTATCCTTACGAATCATTACAGACGGATGAGCAATACAATTTTCGTTAGGGAGCGTATTCCGAATTTGCTCATTTGTAATTGCCAATTTATCGTCTCCCCAAAAACCTTGCTCCTCCCCAGCTTCATCGATGATAGAAATGCAACAAGCAACCATAGAAACAGATGGGCTGGATTTTAAAACCTCCACTTGTTTTTCCAATCTTTTAGGTAAAGCAATGTCATCGCCATCCATGCGTGCAATAAACTCTCCTTTAGCTAATTCAATTCCTTTATTTAAAGTTTTAATGAGTCCTTCATTAGTGTCATTTTTCACCAATCGGATACGTGAATCGGTGAATGATTGAATAATATTATTGCTTCCATCGGTTGATCCATCATCAATAATAAGCAATTCAAAGTCTTTGTATGTCTGGGCCAGAATACTCTCAATCGCCTGTTTCAAATACTTTTCGTTATTGAAAACAGGCATTAATACTGTTATTTCAGGAGTATTTATAGCTTGTTCCATCCTTCGGGTATAACATCATTAACATTCACTGAAGTGTCATTAAACCATTTTGCCGGAGCAACAACCATTTTATCCAGATTGCTATTTAACCATGCCCCCCACCAGCTAAAGCTACTATTTGCAATGATATTGTGTTTACATAAACTCATTAGTTGCATATCCATATAGCTGTCATCCCCTGGGTTGCTGTCAACATACGTGGCAGGGACATCAAATTTCATATTTGTCTTCACCCAGTCCATATCATCTGAAAAGATGAATAAATGGACATTATCTATTTTGCTCTTTATCAATTTAAGTCCTGTATAATAATATTCAGGACTACAAATACCATGAAACACACTAGTTTCAGGATTATTCACGTAGTCACCCCTGCGTACATGCACACTTACTGAATTGCATGAGGTAATCTTATCAGCAAGCGTTTTATTTCCTCCTTCCAGTTGTTTTTTGAATTCAAAATCTTTTCTCATTACATCTTGTATCGGAAGAAAATATTTCTCGGTTTGCCAATATCCAATTAAAAGGGAATTTTTTGGAGAGTTCAATATCCCCTCATTATACTCATGTCCAGGTTCAGCAATCGTATAATATGGAAAGATAAACGGAAGCTTTTTTTGAATACTTTTTTTGAAGTTGCTCTTTTGAATATAGTTGAATTTATATAATTCTGATTCGGTGGTAATTGGAATGTCGGTTGAAAAAACATCTAGTGCAAATTTCCTGTTCGTGTGACTAAATTTATCACTATTCAAAAATGAAACATCCACTTTTACATTTGTATTTCTCAACAATGCAATCCTTCTGCCAATGGCATATTGAAACATCTGGTTTCCCAGACCACCCATGAGTTTTACGACAATCATTTTATCCCTTTCAGTAGGCTATTTACTTTCATTAACTTTCTTCCTTTCCAATTCATTTACCAATTTCTCAGAATACGGATATTCAATTTTCCGGGCAAAAAAACGATCTGATTTTCCAATATCATTATAATCTTCTTCATCCAAAATTGCTGGCATTGAATTGTGTTTATATTCCCATTTAATATACCGCAGATTGCCGTTTATTACATTAATTGCGAATGGAGAATTCATAATTACCGTTTGAAAATAAATTTCCTCCGAACAAAATGAAAACTTCAATCTTTTAAGAAGCATAGGATTTTTCCTAGTGTAATCAACCACATATTGAAGGCAATTCCTACTTAGTGTCCACCAGGTCGACCCTCCAAATAGTGCAGGTAATTTTTTTGAAATTTTCCTTGTGTACTTCAACCTTCTCTGAATTTTCAATGCTAACTGAATTGTTCTGTTACCCCAATTCGTCTTCGCATTAAATAGGTCATACAAATTATAGTACAACAACCTGCCCATGCCGCCTTCCGCCCAATTGGCGGATGGCATAGAAAAATTCTCAAGAAATTCTTTGCCTTTGTTATCCTTCAAATAATCCGTAATGTTCTTGCTGCTTTTTGCAGGAAAATCCCCACCACTGATAAGATGAATGCATTCGATTTCAGGGTTTTTTAATACTTCATCAGACAACATTAATATACTTCTGAGAGTATTGCGACCGCCCCAATTTGTTTTGTACTTACGTGAAAAAAAAGCTACTTTTCCGTCTCTTTCTATTTCTAATAATTCCGGTTCAGGTAATTTTATTTTCTTATCTATGTGAATATAGAAAATGTAATCATCATTAAAAAAATCAATTATTTTTTTAATGTGTTTCATGTTTTTATACCCCAATATGATTATTCCTTGTTTCACAATATTAATCGGAATCAATCTTTATAAACCAATGTCATTCCGGGCAAACCTCTTTGCGTTGATATTACTTTAAATTCATTTCCCTTTCCAGCCAACACATCCATAATAGCCTTACAAGGCCCAATATTATAGCCCGATTCCTCCGACTGAAAAAAAGTATCATGCAGTAAGATAACAGGATTTTTCACCACATCAATTACTGTACTCAGTTCTCTCTTAACCGATTCATAACTATGATCACCATCAATTAAAAATAGTATACTTGAATCAGTATTCAAAGATTTATAAATTTCAATTGCGGTTGAAATTCCATCTCCACGATGTAACTTTACTTCCTTAATCCCTTTCACAAGCATACCATGCTTTTCATGCGGGTGTTCAACATGGTCAGCACTTTCAGGCAAGTCGACAGAATGAATTTCACAATGAATATTAAACGCTTTAGTAGTTTCATAAAATATGCGAGCAGACTTGCCAATATGTGTACCCCATTCAAAAATATAAGCAGGCTTGAAACGAACAACAGCCGAAGACATCAGCATCAATTCGTCCAGTGGAAATGGGCGTGTTGCAACAACCGGAATTAGATTGGCAATAATAAAATCTGAAATTACCCATTTATTAACCTCCAACTCTTTACAGTTAATATTAACTGTCGCATCCGGAAAAGTTTGAGATCGTTCTTTAAAAAATGATTTCATATTGTTGGTTAAGTTAAAAGGTCCTGATAAAGAGTTTCATATTTTTTCGCCAAAATTTCCCAGGTAAAATTATGCTCCCATTCTTTAAATCCATTCTTGCCCATTTCCTCCCTTAATACATAATTATCATAAATATCATCCAGAAGTTTGGTTGATTTATCTATTTCAGCATGACTGTATCCTTTATTATCAAAAATGGTGGGAAGTAACATTCCACCGTTACTCCATTCAATAATTTCTTTCGAATTACCCACATCTGCTGTCAGAAAAGGAGTCTGTGCGGCCATACACTCAAAAAGCACAATAGGTGAACATTCCACATTCGAAGGGAATAAAAATACATCAGCACATTTATAGGCTGTCACAGTTTCTTCGCGTGTTAAATCATGCTTAATTATCACCCGTTTATTACTTCCGGAATTTAGCAATTTCCACAGCCTGAACTTTTTACTCCTCTTAATAGAACTATCAAAAAACTCATTATTATGCCCAATGAAAAGTATTACACCATCCCTTATTTTTGATTTCAAATATATTTTTAAAGCCTCAATATGCCCTTTTATTCCAGTATAGGAGCCAACATGCAAGATCACAAACTCCTCATTCTTTATTCCTAATTTCTTTCGAATATTAATTTTAGGTTCAGGCAAAAATTCATCAGCCGCAGCGCCGTTTGGAATTAAGTGATTCTTTGTAATCCCGTTTGCCTTTGCGAAATTAATGTCCCTGTAATCGTTGGATAAAAAAACATTTGCATCGTAGTTTTTCATCCAAGTTTTCATGTTTTCAAAATAGCTCTTGTATTCCGGCAAATAGAAACCCGAGAAGCCTGTGGGCACACTTACCTTTTTCCCTCTTATCTTATTTAATATTGGAAGAGCAATATCAGTAGCCCATTGCTGAGCTGCGAAATTTGTCACGATATCAAATTTACTATTTAATAGAAACTCCCTATATTTTTCTACTTCCCCCTTCATTCCATAAACCACATTTCCCACTATTTCAAATTCTTCAACCCGAACTCCGTTAATATTGTTTTGTTTTCTTTCCGGAAGTTTCCGTGTTGCAACAGTAACTTCATGTCCAAGGCTTACAAGCCTTTCAGAGAGTTGCTTCACAACCTCCTGCATGCCGCCAATGGAAGGATAATAAGACTCAACTGTATGTAGGATTCTCATCTTATTTTCTGAAAAGTGAAAATATTTTATTCTTTGATGTTCCTTTTGCTTTCTTGCCTTCAGCTTTGACCAAGTTTTTGTAATGCTTTGGATTTTTATTTGGATTTATTTCCAACCAATTCATCAAATCACTTAGGATAATTTTGCGTTGCATCTCTTCCGTTACTTTATTATCCCGAATGCTTTGCTTTGGGTCATCAAAATAGTTTACCAAAGGTTCTTGTACATAAGCAAAATCTGTTTGGGTTGCTACCCGCAACCAGAGCGCATAATCCTCAATAGCTTTGAAATCAGGCGATTCAGGAAACCCTTTTACAATTTCTAATAAATTCCTATTAAACATTGCAGAACTGCAAATTATATAATTGCTTTTTATTAATTGCTCAAAAGAGATTTTTTCACCAGAGTAATTTAGATAAGACGTTGGATTTCCACCTTCAGGGACAACTCTGTATGCATTACTGCATACCGCATCAGTATTGAGTTTCGCAGCTAATTCAACTTGTTTTTCAATTTTTGAAGGAAGCCATTCATCATCACTGTCTAAAAATGCAAGCCATTCTCCTTTGCTAGCAGTAATACCTCTGTTCCTCGGAACGGAGGGCATTCCGGCACGCTTTCCTTCGAGCCATTTTATTTTTTCCGATTTTAATTCATCAATAACTTGTTTTGAATCATCTGTGGAACCATCATCACAAACTAATATTTCAGTAATGGGATAGGTTTGATTTAATACACTCAAAACCGCTCTTTTCAATGTGTTGGCGCGGTTCCAGGTAGGAATTATTACACTGACAGTGCTCATTCAGTAGCAAATGTTTTATCGACTTGCATTTTATATTCCTGAATCCATGTTTCGAGCATTAATTTTTCGCTTTCCGAAAAATCGACCAGAAAATTACTTAAATAATCTGCAGTTATTTTTAAGAAATCATCTTTTGAAATTGCTTTTGCTTTCGATGCAATTATTTCAATGTTGTATGTGCCGAGATGACTGTTCTTATTTATCCCTTCTGCCTTATATCCAAACTGTTTAACAAAAGCTGAAAGAGAGGTTGGCGTATAACCCTGATAATGCACGGCCCAATGGGCTTCCTGCGATCCAAAAATATGCCTTATTGCAACTGATTTTTCTTTTAAACTACTCCATTTGCTTAACGCCACCTTTCCAGTTTTTTCAAAGTCTGGGACCTCAATTCTTACCGTGCCACCTTGTTTAAGCCAAGAGTTCCACCCGGCAAGAAAAGCACAGGCAGTCGCCCTTGAAAAATGTTCAAATACATGGTGCAATCTTACCTCATCTACCGAGCCTGATTTATAACGCAACTCTTTCAAATCAGCCAACTCATCCGCAACACTTTTCTGCTGCACACTGTGCTCCGTAAGCGGATAATCAATATTAACATATCCCTCCAAATACCGTTGTCCGCAACCTAAATGTAATTTCATATACTATCTGTTTTTCCAGCTTTGCTTGTCCACAAAAATGGAGTTGATATAAGTGTCAGCATAAACAAAATATCCTTGTTCCTGCATAAAATTAATAATGGATGTGATTTTTTCTTCAGTACCGTTTTCAGTATAAGTGAGTGATTCAATACAGAATACCTCTGGTCGAAATTTCTTGAAATCGAAGGATTGTAGAATAGCCATATCCATACCTTCAACATCCAATGAAATAAAATTTGGATGGGGTAAGAGATGCTTCTCAATCACACTGTTGACATTCATCAATGGCAATTTAACCACACTCTCTATTTTCTTGCTTCCATAAGATTGATACCGCTCTGCATCTTCTTTTGAAAATGTATTGAGCGTCCTTTCAGAAAGGATATAAAAATCGGCTTCCGTTTTATCATCAACCCCGATACCGGCATTGAGGCAAATGTCTTCTTTCCGAACATCAGCAATGGTTTTAAAAAGAAATGGGTCAGGTTCAACACATACACCACGACTGCCGTTTTCATAAAAAAAGGCAGTGTTACTAAGGTATGTAGGGTGGTGACAACCGATATCTATATAAGAGATCTTTTCCTTTCTCAATTGTCCAAAAATAAAATCAATGATCATATCTTCTCCGCATTGAGAGTAGCTTTTTTTGAAGTGTACTTTCTCCTCCGGTCCCGAAAATTTATTTTTTAATCTCTCAATTACTCCCATTTCTTAGCGCTCTTAAAGTCTATTAATAACTACTTCAATTGGATTTAATATCAAACCTACAGAAGACACTCTCACAATCCTATCATCAGCCACTTCAGTCAATTCCGAGATATGTATTTTGCCTGCGTTATCCATGTAAAAAAATGAATTTTCGTGTGAGGACAATCCAAGTACAAGGCTATAGGCTTCAGCTGCCAACATTATATTATCACTTCTGAAAATTGCTTCATAGTTACCGGGCTTCATATCAATAGGCTTACTATAAAAGGTCCTGATTGGAATTTCATCCTGATTTTTCAATCCTATTGCGATAATGAAATGCTCAACTTCCTCTTTCAAATTAAACAAAACACGTATCTGCCAAATTTTTCCAACGGGGATTTCCGTAATCAAATTACTATCACCATCCTCAATTTGAATCCTAGATGGATAGCCAGGCAGGTCTTTACTATCAGCACTTGCAGGTATTTCGTAAACAGATTGAGTAACATCACTTGTCTCAATATATTTCTTTACAATATTTTCTATGTGGCCATTTGCAATCACTTCGCCACCTTTTATAAGCACACCAGTAGTGCAAACTTTTTGTATAGCAAACATGTTATGGCTTACAAATAAAATTGTTCTTCCATGGCCTGAAACCTCTTGTATTTTCTTGATGCATTTTTTCTGAAATGCAAAATCACCTACAGCAAGCACCTCATCAATAATTAAAATATCCGGCTCCAAATGAGCTGCTACTGAAAATGCAAGTCGTACGTACATACCGCTGCTGTAGCGCTTTACAGGAGTATCTAAAAACTTCTCCACTTCGGAGAATGCAACTATCTCATCAAACTTACTCTGAATTTCCTTTTTACTCATTCCAAGTATAGAGCCATTCAGAAAAATATTTTCCCTTCCTGTTAACTCCGGATGAAAACCCGTCCCAACTTCCAATAAACTCGCTACTCTTCCATCAATTGTAATTCTGCCTTCTGTTGGTTCCGTTATCTGGCTGATTATTTTTAGAAGTGTTGATTTACCCGCTCCGTTGCGACCTATAATTCCTAACCTGTCTCCTTTGTTTACTTCAAATGAAACATCCTTCAGTGCCCAGAACTCTTCCGATGATTTATGTATTTTGCCTTTGCCTCCTCGTAAAGCCGATTTTGCTTTATCCGTAATTACATCACGCAACGCCACATACTTCTCCTGCGTCTGATGCTGCAGCATGTACTTCTTCCCTAAATTCTCTATTTTTAAAACTGGCTCCATTATATCACATCAGCAAATGATCGTTCAGTCTTGCGGAAATACCATATTCCTAAAATTACTAGCAGAATACTTATTCCGATTGAAATTAAAAAACCGGGCATATATAGGTTTATTGCGCCTCCGAGTATACACCATCGGAAACCGTCAATTACGCCAACCATAGGGTTTAGTGAATATATGAATTTCAAAAACGATGGTATGCTTTCGCTTTTGAAAACAGCATCGCTACTGAATACAACCGGAGAAATGTATAACCCAAATTGGACCATAAAAGGAACTATAAATTTAAAATCGCGGTACTTTACATTCAGAGCTGCAATAAAAATTCCTGCGCCCATCGACATCATTGTTGCTTGTAATAGGAACAATGGAATCAACACTACATTCCAACCGGGAACAAAGCGATAATAAATCATGAAGCCGAATAAAATTGCAAGTGAAGTGAGAAAATCAATTAATGAAACGATGATGGTGCTTGCAGGAACTATTAATCTCGGGAAATAAACCTTAGTAAGCAAATTCGAATTTGCCAGTAACGAGTTGCTCGACTCACTAAATGCAGTCGAAAAATATTGCCATGGAAGGATTGCAGTGCACACAAATATTGCCCTATGAATTCCGGCTGGGGTTTGAATGTGCAACAACTTTCCAATAACACAAAAAATGATGATGGTAAGTAAGGGCCTTATTACACTCCAGGCGATACCTATAGTTGCCTGTTTGTACCGGACTAAAACATCGCGCCAAGCGAGGTAGTAAAACAGCCCCCTGAATTTCCACAAGTCGGACCAATATTTTTTGCTTTTGCCGCCCGGCTCTATAATTACTCTATTCACCATTGTGGAAATCAACGATATTTATATGAAAATACTCAGTATACCAGCACATTTCTCAAATCTGGAAAAGCTAAAATTACTTAAAATTTGCCAATTGAGGCACATTTCGGGGCTTTAGAACGGATGAACTTAGTTTCAGTATCTTCGCATAGTCTTATTATAACTGCCTATATTTTTCATGAAACCGAGATATTCTTTAGCGCTTACCTCTATCTGTTTTCTTTTTCAATTACAGAATTCTTATTCGCAGGAAATAAAACTCAGTGTATTCAAACCACAAGGCGGCGGAGTAAGCTGGTCGCCGGACGGGAAGCGGATTTGCTATGATATGAAAGGCCCGGGCAAAGAGCAATATTATGAAATTCATACTGCTAATCCAGACGGCGCACTGGATACCTGCATAAGTTGCCAGAATAAGGATTTACCACATAAAGAAACCGGAAGCCCCAATTATCACCCCTCAGGAAAGTATATCATTTTCGTCTCTGAAAAAGCGGTTCATAAAGGCTCTCATTTTACAGCTATTCCGGGGTTTGGTGGATACAGTGATATATGGGTAATGACCCCCGACGGCAAAAAAGCGTGGAAATTGCTGGAAACCCGTAATGATAAAAATGACGGTATTATTGCCCCTAAATTTTCTCACGATGGCAAAAAAATTGTTTGGGTAGAACGGACAAAATACCCACATCCATTCAGAAAAAAGCAGTTTTTAGGGCTTTGGATAATTAAAACCGCTGATTTTGTAGTTGATTCATCAGGTGCTCCAAGTCTAAAGAACATAGGCGGATTTCAATATGGAGGAGATGCTTTCTTTGAAACCTACGGCTTTTCGCCTGATGATAAAAAAATTATTTTTTGCAGTAACTATAATGTCAGGTATTGGTTTCAGTGCGGAATATATACTATTGATTTAGTAAGCGGACATATAACCCAACTTACCTCCACTGATTATAATGAGCATGCAACATATTCTCCCGATGGAAAACATATTTTATGGATGACCAACTCCTGCGCCACTAAACAGGGAACTGACTGGTGGATTATGGATACAAATGGAGCAAATAAGCAAAGGCTTACTTACTTCAATGAACCCTCAAATCCAATGTATAATGGCCACAAAAAATGGGCATGTTATGGTAGCTTCAGCCCCGATGGAAAGAGTTTTGTGGGTGGAGCTCAGACAAGTCTTTTTAAACAAGAAGGTTTGATTTATAGGGTTGATTTTTTGCCTTGTGATAGTGGAAATGGGCTTATTGGGCGATACGAAAAAGGTTGGGATTCTAACTATATTAGATATGACCCTGCCATAAATTTTCGTTGGGGACCCTATTTGAGTGATTCTATGATTATAAGTCCTAATTATTCATTATACTGGAATGGATATGTTAAGCCTTTGTATTCAGAAACATACGTTATTTATGTGCCTGGGGATAATAAGATGTCAGTAACTATTGATGGTACTGAAATTATTAAGCCCTCCATGAAAAGAAACAATATGAATGAAAAAGCTGCGACTATTCAGTTGGTTGCTGGCAAAAAATATAGGTTGGAAGTATCCCTTTATAACCACGAAAAGAAAAAGGTTGATGTTTTCCTAGAATGGTCAAGTGAGCATCAATATAAACAAGCAATACCATGTAGTCAGTTATTCAGACTTCCTTAATTTTGCATTATGCAAAAAGATTCAAATGAAAAAATAAAAGCTTTTAACGAGGGACGTTATCCGGAAACCCTGAAGATTAAGTTTAAAGCCATGCGCGTGGATAGTTTCAGATTTATGAGGGCTACAACCCATTTATTTTATGAGGATATTCCTAAGGGTTCATTCCTATACAATTCTCCTTATGCATGGATTTGCGGGGATATGCACCTTGAAAATCTGGGTAGTTACAAGGCCGATAACAGGGTAGCTTATTTCAATGTAAATGATTTTGATGAATGTTTGCTAGCCCCTTGTCTGTTAGATACCTACAGGCTTATTGTAAGCGTGCTGGTTTCCTCTTCAAACCTTGATTTGAGTATGAACGATGCCCGCATGCTTTGCAGTATCTATATTGATGCTTATCTAAAAACCTTAGGAGAGGGTTATGTACGTACGCTTGAAAAACAAACGGCGAGAGGGGTAATAAAACGATTCCTGAAAAAGATAAGTGAACGAAAAAGGAAGGATTTTTTAAAAACCCGGGTTATTTCGAAAAATGGCAAGTACAAGCTTATTATTGGCGAACCCCATACTTTATCCATTCCCAATTCAAAAAAGGAAGAGGTGACCGAGCAACTTAACAAATGGGCCAAACAAAAACATGATTCCGCTTTTTATAATGTGCGTGATATTGCCTTTCGGATTGCCGGCACTTCAAGCCTTGGCCTTGAAAGATATGCGATTCTGGTAGAAGGGAGAGGCACACCCAATGGAGCTTTTTTACTTGACTTAAAGGAAACAGCCCCTTCCTGTGCCGCAAAATATGTTCCGGCTAAGCAACCTGAGTGGAAAGATGAAGGAGCAAGACTTGTAGAAGTTCAAAAACGCATACTGGCAGCTCCGCCTGCGCTATTAGCTGACATCCATATTGGCAAAAAAGATTTTGTTTTGAAGGAATTACAACCTTCTGCTGACAGGATAGACTATACCCTGTTTAACGGCAACCTTAAAAAGTTGAAAAACATGCTCGAGGATATGGCTTCCATCTCGGCCTGGGATCACTTAAGAACCAGTGGAAGAGAAGGTTCAGCCATTGCCGATGACTTTATCTATTTCGCCAAAGGCGGAGAGGAATTGAAGAAAAACCTACTGGATGCCGCTTCGGGGTATACTAAAACAATTGACCTCTATTATCAGTCCTATTGTAAGGCTTATGATAAAGGGTTCTTCAAAATAGGCTAAAACAAAAAACCCCGGCCGATAAAGCCAGGGTTATTTGTATAGAATAGAATACTAATTACTTAGCAGCCTTGTCAGCCTTTTTCTTGGTGGTCTTGGTTGACTTGGTTGACTTTGTGGTCTTGGTGGTTTTGTCACCTTTCTTGTCAGTCTTGGTTGCTTTGGTGTCGGTTTTGGTTGTGGTTGCCTTGGTAGTGGTGGTTTTGTCTTGAGCAAAGGTAATTCCACTTACTAAAAGAACGCCTGCGAGTACTAAACTTAACTTTTTCATTTTGTTTTATTTTGTTTGATGGTTAAAAAGTGAGACAAAGCTAAATCCCCAACATGAAGTTATTATGAGTATTTAGGTTTTTAACGATTTTATTATCAGTTATACCTTGGCTTATAAAAAACAAAAAGCCCTGACTGATACAGTCAAGGCTTTTGTATATAAAAGAATGATAATTACTTAGCTTCTTTCTTTTCAGCTTTCTTGGTTTCTTTCTTTTCAGCTTTCTTGCCTTCTTTCTTTTCGCCTTTCTTGGTTTCTTTCTTTTCGGTCTTGGTGGTCTTGGTAGTCTTGGTGGTGGTGGTTTTGTCTTGAGCGAAAGAAATTCCGCCTACTAAAAGAACGCCTGCGAGTACTAAACTTAACTTTTTCATGTTGTTTTATTTTGTTTAATGGTTAAAAACTTTGGCAATATTATTCTTCAATTATGAAGGGAATATGAAGAGAACTTCATATTTACCATTTTTCAAGTTTACCACTTACCAATTTTATTGCACAAAACGCCTTTAGCAGCCATAAATAACGTAGTTTTGAGCAAACAAAAATTATCATGAAAAAATTACACTTATTAGCCATTGCATTAATGGTAACCTGTGTTGCCGGAGCACAAAGTATTGAAAACAGCAGCCATAGCACTACAGGATATATTAATTCGGATGGAACTATTGAAAACTCAAGCCACTCTACTGCAGGTTATATTACCTCTAGCGGGGAAATTGAAAACTCGAGCCACTCTACTATTGGATATATTACATCCAGCGGAGAGATTGAAAATTCGAGCCATTCAACAGTTGGATATGTCGGCAGTGATGGTACAGTTGAAAACTCGAGCCATTCCACCATTGGCTACATTCAAAGCGATGGAACTGTTGAAGATTCAAGCCACAGCACAATCGGCCATGCGGGAAGCGTGAAAAGAGAATGGGCAGCAGTAGTATTCTTCTTCTTCCATTTTAACTAAGCAGACTTCTACTTAAAAGTTCCGCGACCAAAGAAAAAAGCCACTACCTTTAAAGGTGTGGCTTTTTTTCATTCTATATAGTCAGGTTTTTTACTTTGCTACTGCAGCCGCTAATTGTTTATCCAATACATCCATTACACCGCGAACGGCTTTGGCAGATGTATTCAAAAGTTCCTTTTCTGCATCATTGAGTTTTAATTCAATGATCTCTTCAATACCGTTTCTACCAAGTTTAACAGGCACTCCGAGATAGATATCTTTCAAACCATATTGTCCGTTGAGCAATGCGCAACATGGGAAAATACGGTTTTCATTTTTCACAATCGATTCCACCATTTGTGCAGCAGCAGCGCCCGGTGCATACCAGGCTGAAGTACCAAGCAGATTTACGATCTCTCCGCCGCCATTCTTAGCCCTGTCAATAATGGCATTCAGCTTGTCAGCAGGAATTAATTCAGTAACAGGTATTCCTGAAACGGTTGTGTAGCGTGGCAATGGAACCATCGTATCTCCATGTCCGCCAAGCAACATAGCTTGTACATCTTTTGGAGAAATATTTAATTCAGATGCAATGAACGCTCTGTAACGTGCAGTATCAAGCACACCGGCCATACCAAATACTTTGCTTGAATCAACCTTTGCAGTAAGATAGGCGCAATAGGTCATTACATCCAATGGATTTGAAACCACAATAATTTTTGCATCAGGTGAATGTTTGATTACATTTTCGGTAACCGAACGAACGATACCTGCATTGGTGGCGATTAAATCATCACGGCTCATGCCAGGTTTGCGCGGTAAGCCTGAAGTAATTACAACTACTTCTGAATTTTTTGTTTGGGTATAATCATTGGTATAACCAACTACGCGTGTGCTGTATTCATTCACCGGTGCGGTTTCCCATATATCAAGGGCTTTGCCTTCCGCTACACCTTCCTTGATGTCGATAAGGACCACTTTATTAACGATGTCTTTTTCTGCAATTACATTAGCACAGGTTGCTCCCACATTGCCTGCGCCTATTACGGTTACTTTCATAGTGTCTTGTTTTAATTAAGTGGGGCAAAATTAGTAAAGAAACCATATTCCCATCTAAAACTTATCAACTTATAATTCATTGGTTATTTGAGGTATATGCATATATGAGAAAAATCATGTAGTTGTTTCGGTGATGCTGAACCCATGAAGCAAGTTCAGGGCAGGCTTGTTTCAGCATCCCAAACAATCGCCAAAACCTTTAGTACGTTATTATCCGAATTATTGCGATGCTGAAACAAGTTCAGCGTGACAATCTCACTTTCCTTGATTTGTAGGTAATAGAAGATAATATTTTTTTCATATACTTGTTTTTATTTTCGTTATAAAATTAAATTTGCGATTAACAGGTGTATAACAGAAACCCTAACAGGCAAAGAACACGGAAAATAACAGAGAAACAGGAGGGCTTGCAAACATATTTCACATTGATTTTCAACGATTTAATTTTTCATTTTTCTGTTATTAACAGGCCGGAACAGGCAGCCATTACTTAAATTTGAATGCACTTTCTCATTTTTGATATAATTAATAGTATTCATTTCAGGTTATTTTGAAGGGTACTTATTTTCCTTAGTACAAATGTAATTTATCAGATGTTGTTTTTAAAGAAGTCAATTACCTTTAAGAAAGACGACAAATTTTTACAGCGAGATTATTTCAACACAGAGAACTCCGAGAAAACAGAGTTTCACAAAGAAGAATTCATTACCATTTTTTAAAATTAACAGGGATAATAGTGTAGAAAAGACACTAATTAGGGGGACCGAATTAGTGTCTTTTTAAAAGCGAAAATATTTTTTTGATGTTCAGCCAACCATTTATAAAGTTCTTGCGTATCAGTAAGAAATAATTGTATATTTACTTTAATATTTGGAATATGAAAAAATCTATTCTGTTTTTTTTACTCATCATTTTTAGTTTTTCATGTTTCACTAATCCGTGTGAGGCACAATTTAATACCTATCATCTATTCCCGCATACAAATGCCCGTTGGGGACAATGGTTTAAGTTAAGTGTTAACTGGTATTATTACCACTATTTTGTGAATGGTGATACTACCGTTAATAGTAAGAGTTACTTCAAAGTTTACAAGTCATCTCCAATCTATAATGGCTTATATCGTTTATTAAGAGAGGATACTGTTAACGAAATAATTTATGAATCTAAAGATTGGGGACTAACTGAAGATACATTATATGATTTTAATCTGAATGTGGGTGATACCCTGCCTGCCTGGAAAAATAATTCGAATAAATCCCTTAAGGAGTATGTAAAAAAGGTGGATTCAATTTTAATTGGTAAATCATACCGAAGAATGCTAGTGGTTACCAACATAGCAGATTCCGCAATGCAAAGCGATAGTTTGATTGAAGGAATAGGAAGCTCTCATGGTTTGCTGGAGTCTTATGTTTGGGGTGTTGGTGAAGAAAGGAATTTATTAATATGTTTCGAAGAAAATGACACTACCGTTTACCCTTATCTAAATTACAATTGCAGTGTTCCTTTGGCAGTACCTACTATTGAAGAGCCTTACAAAGCAACATCTGTTTTTCCCAACCCGAACAAAGGAATTTTCACTATCACCTTCAGTCATTCTGAACTTGTTTCAGCATCCCAACCTATCGTAGAAATTTATAATGTTCTAGGACAAAAAGTGATGGGAGAGATCCTTCGCTCCGCTCAGGATGACAATCTCATTAATCTTACAAATCAACCCGACGGGGTTTATTTTTACAGGGTTTTAAAAGAAGACTTTAGTGTGATTGGGGAAGGGAAGGTGGTGATTCAAAAATAATTCTCTCGGCGTACTTTGCGGGCTGTTTCTTAGCGAACTTTGCGGTTAGCCTTTGTATTTGAAATGCCTTAACCGCAAAGAACGCAAAGTTAAAAGGCATGCAAAGTGCGCAAAGAAAAAATAAAATTTAAAGGGTATTATTAAGTAATTTGCCGGAAGCCAGAAGTTTGTGCATAGATGGTTCTATAAGCGCTTTTTGCAGCGTTTCCAAATGCCCCATGTGGTGGCAATCTGTTCCAAGGAAGCTTATCATATCATGATCGATGAGCCATTCTGCGGCCTTTTTGGTGGGGCCGCCGTACTGCCCGGCAATTGAATTAATATTTAATTGCAATAGAGTTCCTCTGCTTGCAAGATCTTCATAAACCGAATAGTCATTATGCCAGAAAGGATACCTTTCAACGTGTGCCAGAATTGGTTTGTAGCCTTGGGTCAGCATTTCAAAAATCACCTGGTTAATGTTATCAGGCTTGTTCATGAACGACATTTCCCACAACAGATAGTTATTACCAAATGTTAATTTATCTTTTTTAGCAATACTTTTCTCAAAATCATAGTCAAAATAATATTCTGCTGCTGCATCCACTTCAATATTAATACCGGCTTCTTTAACAGCTTTCCTGAGTTTTTCCAATCCTTTATTAATAATTTCAGGTGTGTTTTTATAGCCATCACTCATAATATGAGGGGTGGTAATAACCTTGCGATAGCCCAACTCATACATTTCTTCGAGCATTTCGAGGGATTCGCCGGTGTTTTTTGCACCATCATCAATTCCGGGAATAAAATGAGAATGCATATCAACCCTTACAACTGACAAGTCTGCCGGAGGGAGTGGAGCCTTTTTAAACAATCCGAAAAATGCCATACTTTAGTTTATAAAGGTAAAAGTTTGTAAAGGTAAAAGTTTACATGGTTTGCAAGGGGATGGCTCATACTTTCTACTTTATAAACTTTTCCCTTTATAAACTTGATTAAACCAGTTCCAGGTTGTTTCAATTCCTATTCTGAAATTTATTTCAGGTGTATAACCTAATAACGATTTTGCTTTGCTGATGTCAGCAATTGAATCCTTTACATCACCCGCTCTGTAAGGTTTATACTCCGGTGAGGTCTTTGAACCTGCACTTTCAGCAAGTAATTTAAATAATTGGTTAATGGTAGTTTGCTCGCCACAAGCAATGTTGAACACATTTCCGCAAGCTTCGGCAGGTGCAAACAAAGATTTGATGTTTGCCTGTACCACATTTTCTACAAACGTAAAATCGCGGGTTTGGTTGCCATCGCCAAAAATTATAGGAGCTCGGTTTTCAAGCAAAGCAGAAACAAAAAGTGGTATAGCCGCTGCATAAGGCCCATCGGGACTCTGGCGCGGACCAAAAATATTAAAGTACCGCAACCCGATTAAATTCATCCCGTAATTGCGGGCGAAAACAGAAGCATATAATTCATTCGTATATTTCGAAACTGCATAAGGCGAAAGCGGAGACACCGGATTGGTTTCGCTTTTTGGCAATATTTTACTATCTCCATACACAGAAGAAGAACTGGCATACACCATCCGTTTAACTCCGTTATTTTTTGCAGCCATCAGCACATTCAAAAATCCGGAAACGTTCACTTCATTAGTAGCTACCGGGTTTGCAAGTGAGCGAGGCACGGAACATAAAGCTGCCTGATGCATTACAAAATCAACTCCTGCTAAAGCCTTTTCACAAATTTTACTATCGCAAATACTACCCTGAACAAATTCAAATCCTTTATAGTTTTCTGCTTGTGTGATATTTTTTTCCGAGCCTGAGGAGAGGTCATCTAACACTACTATTTTACCCGCATTGTGAGAAAGCAAATATTCCAACAAGTGAGAACCTATGAAACCGGCACCACCTGTAATTGCAAATGAAAATTGGCTTAAATCGCCTGAATGGAATTTTTTAGTGTACACCTGCTCTTATTGGTTTTGCATGATGTAGGAACGGTGCCAGCTTTTGGCAAGTGGCACAGTCCAGCTATTATCGAATTCTTCTTTTGTGGAAACAAGATTATTAAACACTTCCTTATCCTGCGTTATTTCGCCGTCTTCAATCCGCTGGCCTAATTCATCCAGCGTGCAAGCTTCTACAATTCCATCCCTCATATATGCAACACGGCTTCTGTCGAGCAATGAAAGACCATAGGTCTTTTCCAATTCTTTTACAAACCTTACGGAAGCATCAATTGCCCGCCCGCACATATTGTCGCCATCTTCATCGGCAATAAAAACAATAAACCGGTTGTGTAAAAGTTTGTAATGCGCTTTCAATAATGAACCATGGCTTAGCCAGTTGTCGACAAACTGAAGCAGGTCATTTGAAATGGCACTATTTTCATCGGCCGACAGCTCCCTGTCAGCTTGAAAAATCCAAACCCTTGATGCAGGAGATAATGTGTTGTAATCTGTCATGATAGTATGGTTAACGCCCGCCTGAATGACATTAGTCGGGCAGGGACGAAATTAAGCATTATTTCGAAACCAATTTTCTCACCTCGCTTTTATCCGAACACTCACCTAATAGTTGCATCATATTTTTTTTGAAAACAGGGTGAACGAAATCAGGGGTAATTTCCACCATAGGCTCAAGCACAAACCTGCGCTCCTGCAATAATGGGTGCGGTATAACCAAGTTACTACTATTGATAATTTCAGAGTTGAAAAAAAGTATATCAATATCTATTATTCTCGGTTCATATTTCTTTGATGAACGCGTTCTGCCCATCATTACTTCAATAAGGATTATGGTATCAATTAATTCCGCCGGAGTCATTGTTGTCTGCAGTAAAACTACCTGGTTAAAGAAATCGGTATCATCATCCATTTTCCAGGGTGGGGTTTCATATAATGAGGAAGCCTGAATTGCTTCACCCGCCCATTCGTTTAGTAATTCGATTGATTTTTTAAGGTTGCTTTCGCGGTTTCCTCGGTTGCTGCCAAGTGACAGATAGGCTTTATTCATTTTCTTTTTTCTCGAGTGTTAGATACACCTGTTCAATGCGGGTTGGCGTTGAAGAAAGTATTTTAAAACTGAAATGATGTATTACAACCGTTTCCCTTGCTTTTGGAATGGTGCCGGTGTGATTTAAAATAAATCCACCAAGTGTAAGATAGTCGGCAGAAACAGGAATATTAAGACCGTATTTGCTGTTAATATCATCTATTTCCACCCTTGCTGAAAAGATAAATTGGTTCTCTGCAACTTGCTTTTCCATCAGGTTATCTTTGTCGTGTTCATCTGCAATCTCACCAAAAATTTCTTCCAGGATATCTTCAGTGGTAATAATTCCTGATGTCATTCCAAATTCATCAACCACCACTGAAAGATTTTTATGTTGCTGCATTAAAATACGCAATGCATCCTTGGCAGGCATTGACTCGGGAACAACAGGGGCCGGAATTAAAATGGTATGTATATCATCCACCTTTTTAAACATAGCATGGAAGTGTACATAGCCAATAATATTATCAATATTTTCTTTAAAAATGGCCATTCTTGACAGCTCCGTTTTTTCAAACATCTGTTTCAATTTTTCAAACCCCTCCCCTATTTCCACACCGGCAATATCCATGCGCGGCACCATGCAATCGCGCACTTTTACATCGGGAAAAGTTAATGCATTTTGAAAAATTTTCACTTCATGTTCCACTTCCCCTGGCCCCGAATCATCCGCATTAGAATGGTCTTCGATATAACTGAACAAATCGGTTTTGGTGAATGTGCTTTTATAACGGACCAGTGTAACCCGGAAAATTCTTTTCATCAGGAAATTCACAAATGCCAGCACGGCCAGCGTAAATGGCAACAAAATATAGTACGCAATAATACAGGGCAGGGTGAATAGCTTAAGTACCCTGTTAGGGTTAGCACGGAATAAATTTTTCGGAATAAAATCCGCTATCACTAACACAATGAATGTTGTTACCACCGATTGAATGGCAAGAGTGCTTAAACTACCGAAATGAAACCGGGAAAGCATATCAATTAACACAGCTGATGAAAAAACACCAAACAAAACAAGAGCCAACGTATTGCCTAATAATAAGGTGGCTAAAAACCGCACGGGGCTATTCGTTATCCTTGAAAACAAACGGCCCGTTAGGCTCACTTTACGGCTATCTACATGCATTTGCAATTTATTAGCCGATATGTAAGCAATCTCGAGTCCCGAGAAGAAAAAGGAAAGCAACAGGGATACTATGATGATTACTGTGGTGACCATTATTTTTTATCCTTATCTATATCCTCAGGGCTATCAAGCTGAATGGTGCCCCTGATGTTGGTTATTTTATACTGTGTAAAATCTTCGTTCGAGGTGAGCCCATCACCAAAAATTATTTGCTTTTCGGTTTTAATCCTCACAAATTTATTGGTATAAATTTTATGATGGCCGGCATCCCAGAATAATTGCTCGGTGTTCAGCCTTTCACCTTTCTTGTTAAGTATACTCACGTTATTATCGGCTTCCATCATCTTTGTGTTTTCGTGCCGGATAGCGGAGTCGGCATCAAGATGCCCGTTAATATTTGCAGAATCATCGTAAAAATCAATATGAATACCCTTGGGAAATACAACGTAGGGATCTTTTTCACCACCATAGTTTTCAATACGTTTCGCAATAAGGTGAAATTTTGTTTTAGCCGAGTCGGTATAATAAATGGATGCGTTATCTTCCACATTTTGTGGAGTCTTATCAGTGGAAGTTAACAATGTAACGGTATCCATATTATTTTCACAAGAAGCCAAAGCAAGCAAGGCGCCCATCAAAAAAAAACAGCACAGAATATAATTGCCCTTTCGTGTAAACATAGGTGTCTTTACAAAACAAAGGTACAAAGAACTGCCATTACCTTCTCTTTTTGTTTTAAATCAGATATAACCCCAACGTTGATACTTTTATACATTTGCGGCAATAGTTTTTAAAATGAAGGGTAAGCTACTCTGTACTTTATACGCAATTTTTTATGCGCTTTTTTGTTCGGGTCAGGCCGATTCGGTGAAATCGCACCGTTCATTTTTTATTGAGCCTGAATTCCTTGCAGGCCGCATTGTTCCGAATTACCAGCAATACCCCCTTTCGAATGTGAAAGAAACCATGGCGCTCGATTTTGGTGTTTCGAATATCGATAATAAACCCTGGGCAAAATATTACAACCACCCTGATTTGGGTGTTTCCCTTATCTTCTCACAATTAGGCAACGAAAATGTTTTTGGCAATGAGATTGACCTGATGCCTTTTATATCGCTCAATACGACACGAAGATTAAAGAACACCTGGTTCTTTAAAATAAGTATTGGGGCTTCTTATTTTACGAAGCACTGGGCAACAAATGATAGTGCAAACAATGCCATCGGTGCGTCTTACACGTGGGCATTCAGGGTATTTCTTTATCGCAGTTTATGGGTTACTAAAAAAACCAATTTGCGCATTGGTGGCGGGTATTGCCATAGTTCGGACGGACATACACAACTGCCCAATTACGGGCTAAACTCGGCTTTACTTGGGTTAACCTTGCAATTCAATACAAATCCCCCGGACCCGGATTTTGTTTATCCGGAAAAAATAAAAGAGGAAATCCCGAAAACCTACTTTTTAACACTAAGAACCGGAATAGGATTTCATGAACGGGGCAGCCCGCAAGGACCAATTGGCGGAGCAAAATATGGAGTAGGTTCAGCAGCTATTTCCGGAGGAATTATCTTCAAAAACCATATTAAAGTAAGAGCCGGTTTCACTTACAGGGATTATGGCAAACTACTAGATTATACAGGCCTTAACTACACTACCTGGCAATCATCGAACATTTATTTTTTCCTCGGATGTGAATTTTTAATTGGCCATGTGGGAATGGATGTGGAGGGCGGAATTAATTTGTACAAACCATTCTTCCATGATTTCTATAAAAAATATGAGGGCAGTACCACTTCTACTTTCTATTACCTAAAGAGTATTTTCCCAATGCGCCTTGGGTTGAATTACTACCTTATCAATACATCTAAAAACCCGCTTTGCAATGTTTTTGTTGGAGCTAATATTGATGCCAACTTCGGGCAGGCTGACTTTAGCGAGTTAAGTTTGGGGACGAGTTTCAGGTTGTAAAATCAATTTGATTTTGTCCTCTTTGTAAAGGAATAAGCCCACCAAATCAATATAAACTGAATGGGAATTCTTATAATGGCCAGCCATAAATGTTTATCACTACTCTTCCAATAATCTATAAGCATTTGAACATGCAGCCAAAGAAAAACGGTTAGCATGAAAGTGATGAGTATAGCAGCAATTCTCCTAGAAAATAAGGGTATCAAGAATATGCCTAGCAGGAACTCGCAAACACCGCTAAAGAAAATCAGGAAACTATGGTATCCTATATATGAAGGCAAGATTGCTTCGTAGAAATTGGGATTAATAAAATGGTATGCCCCTGCCAGAACATATAGGAGGGCCATCAGGTAAAGAGAGAGTTTTTTCATAAGATTTGACCCTTAAAAGGAAAAAGCCTGTAATATTTATCTTACAGGCTTCTAGTCGTTTATGCAGTGGTGCCAGCTGGAGTTGAACCAGCGACGCAAGGATTTTCAGTCCTTCGCTCTACCAGCTGAGCTATGGCACCTTTTTATAATCGGGGCGCAAAAATAACAAAAAACCTTTTGATGATTTGATAATTTGGTAATTATTAGATTCGTTTGGCATTTCATCTTCAAATCACCAAATTATCAAATCTTCAAATCACCATTTTTTTTTACTTAGCTTTGGGGCATGAATCTGGTAATAGATATTGGCAACTCGAGGGTTAAAACCGGAATTTTTGTAAAAGATAAGTTGGTGAAGAACATGGCTTATGATACTTTTACATTGGATGACCTTAAAAACATTTTCAAGGAAAACCCGGGGATTAAAGCTTCTATAATATGTAGCGTAAAAAAATATCCCGTTTCTATAAAGACTTATTTGAAGTCACATTCCAATTTTGATGAGCTTATCCCCGGAGATACAGTTTCAGTAAAACTCGGGTATAAAACACCCTTAACCCTTGGAATGGACCGACTGGCAGCTATTAGCGGAGCAGATTTCCTTCATAAAAAGAAAAATATCCTGGTAATAAATGCCGGCACTTGTATTACTTATGATTTTTTGGACAGTAAAAATATCTTTCATGGTGGCAGTATATCGCCCGGGTTGGATATGCGCTATAAAGCACTCAACGCCTTTACGGATGGACTTCCTTTAATAAAAGCAGATACCAATTATAAAAAACTTACTGGAGAAACTACGGAAGAGTCTATCAAATCAGGGGTTCAAACGGGTATGGTGAAGGAGATAGAAGGGATTATAAGGGAATATCAGTCTAAGTACAAAAACATGGAGGTAATTTTGACCGGAGGATCAGCCCCGTGGTTGTTAAAAAGTCTTAAAATCAAAATAAAAGCCGAACCTTACTTGGTGCTTACAGGACTTAATGTACTTTTGTCACTTTTTCAAAACCAAAGCACTCAGCGTAAATAAACAGATTTTAGTAAATAATGAAGAAAGCTTTTTATTCGTCCCCTGCTTTAATAGTGATATTTTCTTTGTTCTGCGCGGGTATTGCTTCTGCCCAATCAAGCGATATTTCGCCTTATTCCAGGTATGGCATTGGCGATTTGCAGGACCAAAACAGCGTTTTGAACTTCTCGATGGGTGGAACAGGCATTGCTTACCATAACGATATTACTACCCCCTTCTTCTTAAACCTTAAGAACCCTGCATCGTATGCATATAACTTCATACCTATTGAAGATAGTGCAGGAAGTGGCGGGCTTAAGATGGCCTCTTTTGAAGCGGGCATACTCGATAATAGCTTAACTTTAACCACACAAGGCCAAACCTTAAAAAGCAATAATGCCTACCTTGCTTACATTGCATTGAACTTGCCTATCAGCAGGCACGTGGGTATTGCTATGGGGCTTTTGCCGGTTAGCACACAGGGTTACAACATTACACTCCTGACCGATTCGATTGAAACCCAATATCAGGGTAATGGCGGAACAAATAAAGTATTTGTAGGGGCAGCCTACTCACCAATTAAGAATTTGTCGTTCGGAGCTAACCTAGCCTATTTGTTTGGTAGCCTTACTAACGAGGAAGACATTTATTTTCCTCAAAATAACACATCTTTCAACACCTTTAAAATTGAAAACGTAGGTATCCATTCCTTTATAGCAGACTTTGGCTTGATGTATACCATTAAACTTCCGCACGACTGGAGCATAACACTGGGTGGCACCTTTGCCCCTGCAATGAATTTGAATGCCAGCTACCATAATTTTGCCTCATCACAATATATAAATGGCAGCAGTATCAATAATATGGATACACTGCTTGATAGCAGTACCGTTGGAAAAGTAAAACTGCCCACCATGTGGGGTGCAGGAATAACCATTAAGAAAGGGGAGCAATGGACCTTTTCATTTGACTATACAGCCCAGAACTGGAGCCAGTATTCTTCCTTCGGGAATTCGGATAGCCTTAAAGATAGCTATAAATGGGGCGTTGGCATCCAGTTTGTACCTAAAAAAGTATACAGCAGTTCCTATTTACAGAGGATACAATACCGTGCCGGATTTTCAATGGGTCAGAATTATCTGAATTTATATAACACACCACTTAAGGATATGAGTTTTTCGGCAGGACTCGGGTTGCCAATCGGGAATGCAAACCCATTTGCCCACCCTTGTGTGCTTAATATTGGCGTCCAGGTTGGTACATTCGGAACCACTTCCAACAACTTAATCAAGACCGACTACGTTAAGCTGATGTTCGGATTCACATTCGACGATCGCTGGTTTGACAAACGCAAGTTCCAGTAGGAGTTATAATAAGTAATTCTATAAATACTGATTATCAATCAACCATTTCACGATACGTTTAAGCGCTTCATAGTTACGGTCAATGGCAGACCAGCTTTTGTCTATATGATCTTTTAAGGGAATGGGCGCTGAACGGGTCAGGTTATCCTTCATAGTTGTTACATCACATTTCTGGGCGTTATTCCCATCTGAAAAACTTACACTTGCAACCACAACTCCCGAAGGTAGTGTGAATTGATACGTGTCAACTCCACCATCAGGTGTTACATCGGCAAAACTTCCAATTATTTTACTATTCTGCTTGATAGTTTTATCGGTTTGCAACTCTATAATCCAGTTACGGTTTCGGTCTACAATAGAATAGTCTACGCGGTTATCGGGCATTTTACCTTCTTTCTCAATAAAGGCCTTTACTTTATCGGCATCCAGTTTGCCTCCTACTATTACATTTCCTTTGCCGATCAATTTAGCGAGCGATTTTTCCGTACCCAGTTTTGACACAGGGAAAATTCCTTTCTGGTTGGTGGTTATGAAGGTAACAATATAATAATAGCTCATATTATTATCCTTATTCTCTTCCGCTTTTTCATCGTAAACGGCACTCATAAGGGTATCTCCGGTCATGGAAATAATTTTGAACCTATTCATAAGCCCCATCGGGCCTTTTATCTTATAAACAGTAGCTACACCAGAGCCATCAACCATAATGGTGTTGTCTTTGTAATCAACTTTTTGGGCTAAAAGAAGGCTGCTAAAAAATAATACAGTCAGTGTGGATAATATTGTTTTCATGAAAAATGTTTTTATAAATTTGAAACAAATGTAAAATTTTTCCTGAATACAAAACCTGACAATCACTATTTTGATATAAACTTAATATCAAAAAGTATATTCCTGACTTGATAAAGTTTACTTTATTGCCCCCTGATAAAACTTCATTGCATCAGCTTTCAGTTTGGCATCATCGTCTTTAGTAACGTACATCATGTGCCCTGCATTATAATAGGTAAGTGTAATGTTGTTCCGTACATCTGCCCGGAGACCCATGTGGTTAACGGCATACTCAGCATTATAAAAAGGGGTTGCCAAATCATAATAACCACAAGCTACCATTACCTTTAATGATGGATTTTGAGTCATTGCGCTTCGTAACGTTTCAGATACATCGAGGTAGCCGTTTTCAGGTAATTTCCATGGCCAAACATTGGTTAGGGCTTCATAAGGCAAATCGCTTTTATAGTTCAAATCCTTGCGCATATATTCATTCAGTACTCCGTTAAACAGACCACTCACAGCCGAGTAACTAGGATCATACGAGAAGCCTTCGCCAGCATCATCTGCATCTTCACCAATATATCGCGAATCATATCTTCCCACCGTTTTTCCATCATCACGCATTAGCTCTTTGAAAAACCGGTCATCGCGAATGCGTTCGTTGGAACTTTTAATATAGCTCTTTGATAACCCGGTAAAATAACTCAAGGAGTCAATCACCTTATTGGTAAGGTCCACAGAAGCAGCATCGCCCTGCATCAGGAAATAGGCATAAGTACCCGAAGCAAAAGTTTCTGTTTTTTTAGCAAGTTGTTCAACACTTAATGACTCGAGTTCGGGTGCAAGTTTTTTATGGTATTGGGCTGTGGTAGCGTAAGTTGGCAGGAACAAAGAATAAGGCAAATCATTCCCCTTGCTGAAATCGATATATTGAAAATTGAGAACAGAGGAAACAAGTGTTATTCCGTTCAGGTACATACCATACGCATTTTGCAGGTAACCTGAAAGCCCCGATGCACGGGTTGTCCCATAACTTTCCCCGGTTAAAAATTTCGGGCTTCCCCAGCGTTCATTGCGGGTGGTGTACATCCTTATAAAATCACCAACCGAAGCAATATCTTCAGAATATCCATGATATTTGGCAGGCTCAACACCTTTAACCGTGCGGCTAAAGCCCGTAGAAACAGGATCGATAAAAACCAAATCGGTAAATCCAATCCAGGAGTTTTCATTGTCTCCATAAGTAAATGGAGGAGCAGGGGCTGCGCCCTTATCGTCTCCAAAATGCACCCTTACCGGGCTTATCGCACCCATGTGCAACCATATAGATGATGAACCGGGGCCACCATTAAACACAAAGGTGACAGGGCGTTTATCGGCTGACTCGCCGTCTGCAGTATAAGCGATATAAAATATTTTAGCCTTCACCGATTCATCTTTGTCTTTGCTTGGCATGTAGCCGGCGGTTGCGGTATAATTAATGGTTTTTCCATCTATAGTAATATGATGATGGGTAATGACAGGCGGTGGGACACTGTCGTTTTTAGAAGAAGAAATACTGTCGTGATGGGCAGGGTGCATTGCAGGTTGATGCTTTTGTGAATAGCATATATTTAGCCCTGCGAAAGCAAGTAATAGGATTATGGATAGTATAATTTTTTTCATGGATTTTTGTTTAAACGTTAAAACTACAAAATATATAATACAAAGGAACGAGCAAGAATTGAATGGAATTCCTAAAGAAAAGTTAAAATTCCGGATTTCTTAACCTAGTTCAAGATTTATCTCGAGTATAACAGCGACCTTAGCAATTAATAAAAACCAAATAAAATGAAAAAAATATTTTTCCCATTAGCTATAGCAGCCACCATACTGTTTTCTGCGTTCACTGTTTATACGGCTACCACCTGGAAGATAGCAGAAGGCTATTCCATAAAATTCACCAGCGATGACCCAGCCGGGGTATTCTCATCGTTCAAAGGTGATATTGCATTTGATGCCAATGATCTTGGAGGATCCAAGTTTGATGTTACCATTGATGTTAACTCGATTAATATGGGGAATGGCATGAAGAACTCAAAAGCGAAAAATGAAAATTGGTTCAATGCTGCCAAATATCCGTCCATTAAATTCACATCAAGCAAAATTACAAAGACCGCAACTGGTTATGAAGCGGTTGGAACACTTGATATGAAAGGGGTTCAAAAACCACTTACCATCCCTTTTACTTTTGCAAATAATACCTTTACCGGAAGCTTCAGCATAAATCGTATTGATTATGGCGTTGGAACAGATAAGGGCATGGATTCACATGCTTCATCAATCTTAAAGGTGGATGTTTCAGTGCCTGTTACCAAAGGATAATCAATCATGAAAAAGACTTTTCTTCACGGAATAATTTCCGGTTTATTAGCATCTGCGGCAGGTATTATTTATTTTAATATTTACCAGAACACGCTGGGAACGGAATTCAATAAGATTGTAAATATCCGCTCTATTGCAGGTGTTTCAATTATTGCTTGCATGTTAATAGCCCTTAGTTATTGGGTGCTCGAAAAGTTCAATAAAGATAAATGGAAGGGCATACTCAATGTATTAATAGCATTATTGTCGTTTGCAAGTATAATTAGCCCCATTAGTATGAGCCTTCCATTCGACATAAAGAATCCGGAATTATTCCCGGGATTGGTAATCCCAATGCACTTTTTCCCGGCATTGGCTTTTTTTACCCTAGTGCCTTTCTTTAAGGACAAAAAGTAGCAGATATAGGGTAACCCAACCATATAAAGATACCCTTGTCTTTATATACCTTATTTCACCAAGTTTTCGTAACTTTGCGCAGTAATTAGAATATACCCTATTATGATAACAGTATCGGAAACAGCAAAACATAAGTTAGACGACCTGATGAAGGAAGCTAACTCCCCGACAGACAGCTTTGTACGCGTTGGTGTAGAAAGCGGAGGATGTTCGGGATTGTCCTATAAAATGACCTTTGATACCACCCTGAAACCAGAAGATAAAGTATTTGAAGATAAAGGGGTTAAGTTAGTAGTTGACCGTAAAAGTTTCCTGTACCTGGTAGGTACCGAATTAGACTTTAGCGGAGGACTCAACGGCAAAGGATTCAGCTTTAATAACCCGAACGCGAGCCGTACTTGCAGCTGCGGAGATAGCTTCGCGGTATAAAGACAATGGTAAATTGTGAATGGTAAATTGTAAATTAAGGACAATAAACCATGAATTTCATTTACAATTTAGCATTTACAATTAACAATTAGAAATGAGCGGTTCAAACGAGATATTAGAAGAGTTCGTCCAAGGCGAATATAAATATGGCTTTACCAGCGATATAGAGTCAGATACCCTACCTCCTGGTCTTAATGAAGACGTTGTACGTTTCATTTCGACCAAGAAAGGCGAACCTGAATTTATGCTGGAATATAGGTTGAAGGCCTTCCGTCATTGGTTAACGATGAAGGAACCGCATTGGGCGCACCTTCATTATCCGCTTATCAATTACCAAAATATTAGTTACTACTCAGCTCCCAAAAAGCCTAAAGAAATCAAAAGTTTGGATGAAGTAGACCCTGAGTTGCTTCGCACTTTTGAGAAGCTTGGTATTTCTTTATTGGAACAAAAAAGATTATCGGGTGTAGCTGTAGATGCAGTAATTGACAGCGTTTCAGTTAAAACTACTTTTAAAGAAAGCCTTTCAAAACTTGGAATTATATTTTGTTCTTTCAGCGAAGCGGTGAAGGAACATCCTGAATTGATAAAGAAATATATGGGTTCTGTTGTTCCATATACCGATAATTATTTTGCTGCACTTAATGCTGCTGTTTTTAGTGATGGTTCATTCTGTTACATACCAAAAGGAGTTCGTTGCCCAATGGAATTATCGACTTATTTCCGCATCAACTCAGCGGGAACCGGTCAGTTTGAAAGAACTTTAATCATTGCCGATGAGGGTGCTTATGTTAGTTACCTTGAAGGTTGTACAGCACCAATGCGTGACGAAAATCAATTGCATGCAGCGGTTGTGGAAATTGTTTCTCATGCAGATGCAGAAGTAAAATATTCAACCGTTCAAAACTGGTATCCCGGTGATAAAGATGGTAAAGGTGGTATCTATAACTTCGTTACCAAACGCGGAATTTGTTTGGGGAATAATGCCAAAATTTCCTGGACTCAGGTTGAAACCGGTTCTGCCATTACGTGGAAATATCCATCCGTTATTTTGAAGGGAGATAATTCGGTAGGTGAGTTTTATTCCATTGCGGTTACTAACCACATGCAACAAGCAGATACCGGAACTAAAATGACTCACCTGGGAAGAAATACCAAGAGTACCATTGTGTCAAAAGGTATTGCTGCTGGTAAGAGTAACAATAGTTATCGCGGATTAGTGAAGGTAAATAGAGGAGCAAGTAACGCACGTAATTTTTCCCAATGCGATTCCTTGTTGATGGGTAATAACTGCGGTGCGCATACTTTCCCTTACATTGAAATTAATGATAATTCCGCACAGGTAGAACACGAAGCTACCACCTCCAAAATTGGAGAAGACCAGATATTTTATTGCAACCAACGAGGTATTGATACGGAAAAAGCAATCGGACTAATTGTGAATGGATATTGCCGTGAGGTATTAAATAAACTACCAATGGAATTTGCTGTAGAGGCTCAAAAGCTTCTTGCTGTGAGTCTTGAAGGAAGTGTTGGTTAATTAGGAATTAGGAATTAATAATTAGGAACGGCGAAGCCCTCATGAGTTCAAATAATAAAAATAAGATTTACGAATAATTACAGAAATGTTAGAAATAAAAGATTTAAAAGTCTCTGTAGAAGGGAAACAAATATTAAAAGGACTTAACCTGACAGTTAAAAAAGGTGAGGTACATGCAATCATGGGCCCGAATGGCTCCGGAAAAAGTACCCTGGCCTCTGTTATTGCAGGCAAGGAAGATTATACCGTAGATGGTGGTTCTATCACTTTCAATGGAAAAGATATGTTGGAATTATCTCCTGATGAAAGAGCGAAAGAAGGAATGTTTCTTGCTTTCCAATATCCGGTGGAAATTCCGGGGGTAAGTACCATTAATTTTTTGAAAACAGCCATTTCAGAAATCCGCCAATACAGAGGCCTTCCACCAATGGAGGCGAAAGACTTCCTGAAGGTATTGAAGGAAAAACAAAAGGTAGTTGAGATAGAAGCCAACCTGACAGGCCGTTCGGTGAATGAAGGTTTTTCCGGCGGAGAAAAGAAACGCAATGAAATTTTCCAGATGGCTATGTTGGAACCATCGTTGGCTATATTGGATGAAACCGATTCAGGCTTGGATATTGATGCCTTGCGCATTGTTGCAACCGGCGTAAATAAACTCCGTACTAAAGAAAATGCATTTGTTGTAATAACACACTACCAGCGCCTGTTAGAATATATCGTTCCTGATTTTGTACATGTGCTTTATCAAGGCAGAATTGTAAAATCTGGCACCAGAGAATTGGCGTTGGAACTGGAGGGAAAAGGTTATGATTGGATTAAAAAAGAATTTTCGGAACTCGCAGTATAACACGAAATGGAACTAGTAACCGCAAAGACAAATATCAGCCGTGGTGTATTGGGCGAAGCCGAAATCATCAAAAATAAAAGCCTTCTCAATAAGTGGATAGATGAAGCAGGTACTCACTTAACCGAAACCGGCAATTTTGCAAAAGGTGTTCAGAAAAAAGCTGAAGAAAATTTTGCAGCTATTGGCCTTCCGACTAAAAGAACGGAGGATTTTAAATACACTAATATTCGTTCTTACCTGCAAGATGATTACGCAGCTAAAAATGGTTCTGCAAGCCTTACTGAAAGTGAAATAGAGAATGTATTGATAGATGATTTTGTTTCGGTTGTTTTAATAAATGGGAAGTATATTCCTGAATATTCTCGCTTGAAAAACCTTCCAAAAGAAGTAACCATTAAGAGTTTATTTAAAGCCCTTGAAGAAGGAAATGAGGTTGCAATAAAACAATTTAATTCGGGATTAGAAAAGACTACCAATCCAATGGCTATGCTGAATACAGCGCTAGCAGGTGACGGGATTTTCATAAGCATACCTGAGAATTTTTCATGCCCCATACCAGTACATATTGCAAACATTTGCACAGGTGAAGCAAAGAATTTTTACAATCCGAGGCACCTGGTTTATTTGCACAAGAATTCAGAATTAACGCTTATTGAATCGTATCACTCCGTTAATCATACCGGAAAAACATTCACCAATTCAGCAACTGAATTCATTATTGAGGACACCGCTTCTCTGGAGAATTATATTTTGCAGGATGAAGATATTTTATCGCAACGCAATGATGTAAGGCACTTTACTGTAAATACAGGAAGCCGCATGAACAGCGTTGCAATATCCCTTAATGGAGGTATGCTTCGCAACGACCCTACCATTTTTATTAATGGAGAAAACGCAGAAGTTCACCTGAACGGATTATTTATTGTGAAGGAAAATTGCCATACCGATAACCATACCATGGTGGAGCACCGTGCGCCAAATTGTATGAGTAATGAGTTGTATAAAGGAATCATTGGAGATAATGCAACAGGGGTATTCAACGGAAAAATATTGGTATACCGTGATGCGCAAAAGACAAACGCGTATCAATCCAACAAAAATATTCTGATGGGCGATAAGTCCACCATCAACACAAAACCTCAGTTAGAGATTTATGCCGATGATGTGCGCTGCACACATGGTACCACTACGGGCAAATTGAATGAAGAAGCTTTATTTTACATGCGCTCGCGAGGATTGAATGAAAAATTGGCAAAAAATATTTTATTGCAATCGTTTGCAAAAGAAGTAAGCAACACCATCAAGAACGAGGCTTTCAGAACGCTTATTGAGCAGAAAATAGAAGAGAATATCCAATAATTTTTTCACTATGGATATTGCTGTAAAATCTAAAGAATTAAATAAAGAACTGGATGTGGAAACCATCCGCAAAGACTTCCCTATACTACATACTATGGTCCATGGACAGCCGCTTGTTTACTTTGATAACGCTGCTACTTCACAAAAGCCATTGTTTGTCCTTGATGCAATTCAGGAATATTATAAAGAGACCAACAGCAATGTGCATCGTGGCATACACTATCTTAGTAACAAAGCCACAAATGAATTTGAGGCATCGAGAAAAACTATCGCTGCACATTTGAATGCAAGTCATGAAGAAATTATTTTTACCCGCGGAACTACAGAAGCTATCAATCTTGTAGCGTTTTCATTTGGAGAGGCATTTGTAAAAAGTGGAGATGAAATTATCATTTCGCACATGGAGCACCACTCCAATATTGTTCCTTGGCAATTGCTCTGCGAACGGAAAAATGCCATATTGAAAGTTATTCCAATTACGCAGAAAGGGGAATTGAAAATGGACGAGTTCAAGAAATTACTTTCATCGAAAACAAGGCTGGTGGCTGTAACACATGTATCAAACACCTTAGGGACTATCAACCCTGTTGAAGAAATTATTGCATTGGCTCATGCAAGAAATATTCCTGTTTTGTTAGATGGAGCGCAGGCAGTTCCACATATGAAAGTAGATGTAAAAAAATTAGATGTTGATTTTTATTGCTTCTCGGGACATAAACTTTTTGGTCCGACAGGAATTGGAGTGTTATACGGAAAAAGCAAGTGGTTAAACCAAATGCCACCGTATCAAGGCGGAGGAGAAATGATTAAAGAAGTAACTTTTGAAAAGACCACCTATAACGATGCTCCGCTGCGGTTTGAAGCAGGCACACCCAATATTGAAGCCTCAATAGTTCTTGCAAAAGCCATAGACTATGTAAATAATATTGGCCTCGATTCAATTGCAAAACATGAACACGATTTGCTTTTATATGCCACTGAAAAATTGGAGAAAATAGAGGGTTTGAAAATTATTGGAACTGCTCCACACAAAACTGCAGTTATCTCTTTTATTATAGAAGGTATCCATCCTTCCGATATTGGAATTTTATTGGATAAACAAGGAGTAGCGGTCCGCACAGGGCACCATTGCACACAACCACTGGTCGATTTTTATAAAATACCCGGAACCATACGTGCCTCTTTTGCATTTTATAATACCTTTGAG
>CAIUPO010000029.1 GCA_903901055.1 uncultured Bacteroidota bacterium | reverse complement strand
TCGTGATAGAATAAACAATACTCGTTGAAGGAGCACCAAAGTGCTAATTAAAACTCTGGCGATACCGTAATCTTTGGTTTAGGGTCATCGCCGGGGTTTTTTATATTACCCACCATAGCTTTATGCGAAGGTGGGTTTTTCAATTACATATTTCTTATCTTTGCATAAATAAAGCGGACCATGAAAGGTGTACAATATTTAACAGATAATAAGGGAAGCAAAACAGCTCTCTTAATCGATCTGAAAAAGCATGATAAATCAATTAATGAACTTATTGAAGATTTATTAGATGTAATTGAGTGCGAAACCTTGAAGGATGAGCCTGCAATTCCTTTTAATAAAGTAATTAATAACCTTTATAAAAAGGGCAAAATCGGCAAAAAGGCATACGAAAAGTTGTTGGCCGGAAATGTATAAAATCGTATTTAAGAAAACAGCCGGCAAGGATTTGGAAAGATTGCCGAACTCCATATCTGAGCGAATTACTTTAAAAATATATGCCCTACAAAAAGAACCTCGCCCGCAAGGGGTAAAGAAACTTGCAGGGAGTGAAAACTTATATCGTATTAGAATTGGTGACTATAGGGTGATTTATTCCATTTTTGAGAATGTGCTAATCATTGAAATAATACGCATAGGACACCGAAAAGACGTATATAAATAGTCTGCTTTTACTTCTGAATAACCACCTTCCCGCTTCCCACCAATCCACCATCTTCGTTCAGCATCCTGTAAAAATAAACCCCATAGGGTTGAGCACTTAAGTCGAGTATGTAGTCACCCTGAAATTGATTCAGGGTCGCAATAGTGACTTTTTCCCCAAGCACATTATAAATTTCAACATTGCATTTTTCTTTAATATTTGATAATGATAAAGTGAATTGGCCATTGCTCGGATTCGGATAAACTGACAACTGGCCATTAGCTCCTGACAATTGATTTACCGAACTTCCAATATTAGTTGTATCAAGTTTAAAAATAACTCCATCACCAATGGTTCCTCCTTGTGACGTCATACCATATAATATATTGCCGGAAAGCGTTAAATCGCCAAAAGGCTCTTTCCCGTCAGCACCATTGAAATTGAACATATCTTTATAGTTGCTTCCATTGGTATCAATATAGAAAATGCAGCCATCGTTGTATACCCCACCTCCTATTGCCATTCCAAACAATAAACCTGAAACATAGGTTAAGGTACCTTGAGGACCTAGACCATTTGTTACATTAAAATCAAACAAGTTTTTATAATTGCTTCCATCTGTATCAATAGAGAATATAATACCATCATCAATTGTTCCTCCATTTTCAGTCATTCCGTATAGTTTATTCTTCGAAAGAGTTAATGAACCAAAAGGGTATTTACCACTTGAACTATTGAAATCAAATAAGTCTTTATAATTATTGCCATTGGTGTCTATAGAGAATATTACTCCATAACTATAAGTCCCACCCATACTAGTCATACCATACAGTTTAGCTCCGGAAAGAACAAGTGAGCCCCAAGGCTCTGAACCGTTAGTACCATTGAAATCAAATAAAACTTTAAAGTTGCTACCATCCGTATCAATGGAGAAAATATTCCCATCATGGAGTGTACCACCCGATTGTGTCATTCCATACAATAGCTTTCCTGAAAGGGAAAGGGTTAGCGAGCCATCGGGCGATGCGCCATTAGTACCATTAAAATCCAATAAGTCTTTATATTTGCTACCATCTGTATCGATAGAAAAAATGCAACCATATCCTGCCCATCCTCCGTCAGAAGTCATGCCATATAACTTGCTGCTCAAAAGTGTTAAGTTACCTTTAGGGTATGCTCCATTAGTATTATTAAAATTAAGAAGTGTTTTATATCTGCTACCATCAGTATCAATCGAAAAAACGCAACCTCCACCAATACCACCATCTAATGACATTCCATATAATACTTTTCCTGAAAGGGTTAATGACCCGCGAGGACTAGCTCCGCTTGTGCCATTGAAATTAAGTAATTTAGTGTATTGAGCACTACAAACTATAAATATTGAAGAACCCAATAAGAAAAGTAGAATGACAAGTAATTTTTTCATTGCATTATGAAACAGTGCTTATACAAAGATACTGAAAATTAATTGCTTTACTGAACAGCTAATTACTATTTGAAATTAAATATACATTTTGTTATAAAATAGACACTAATTCGGTCCCACTAAATAGTGTCTTTTGTTCTCTGTTATCCCTGTTAATTTGAAAAAAGTGTTCTCTTTTTTTTATTCTTCACTCTTCATTTTTCATTCTTCATTCATTTCCGGTCAATGACTTTTGAAAAAACAACATTTCATACAGTATCTTTGAAGTATGGTAAAAGTAACATCATTCAAATTGTCAAAATTTATATCAAAAATGAAAAACTGCGTACATATTTTTGAAATAAAATTCTGTTACAGCCTGTTATTATCAGGAAAATCAAAAAATAGATTATTGAATACCAGTAAATTAACTTTTTTCATTCGCAACTATCGCCCTGTTATTCTTCCTGATGTTCTCTGTTACCTCCCCTGTTAGTTCCTGTTATTTGCGAATTTAATTTTATAACAAAAAATAAATTTTAATTTTATTTAAATGTAAATGAAAACAATAGATTTAATCCTTTCTGGCTACTCTTTGCCCCAAACCCCTAAAGGGGCTTTAAATAATTGCCAGTCGGGCTCCGACTACCTTGAAATTAAAATCTTACCCGTTTTCAGGTTTTTTCCGGCCCCAGTTATCTGGTAGAAATAAACTCCGGAATTTAATGTGGAAACATCAATGCTTAAATAACTTAAATTGATATTGAGAGTAGTGGTACTAACAACATTTCCTAAAACATCCATAATCGATATTGTTGCAGGAAAAGTGGTAACTCCGGAATAATTTAAATTCACGCTTCCCTTGGCAGGATTTGGGTATAAGGTAAGTGAAAGTGGGGTAACTGGGTTAGGTATAGTAAGGTTGGTTTCAGGAGTATATGCCCAAAACTGGTTAAAATAAACAGAGCCATGAGAACCCGTGCCCACATAGCCATTCGGCCCTATGCTAAAACTCACAGCGTCGCCAGCACCAGTGGCGCAGCTTGCCACAAGCCCCCAGGAATTATCCGATGGATTATATCTCCAGCATTTGCGGGAGTAAGTGGTATCACCAATACCAAGGCACACATAGCCATAATTACCAATGGCAAATGCCGAAGCGCAGCGCAAAGGCAGGCCGGGTATATCCGCAATCCTTTTCCAACTGTTGGTTGCGCGGGTATATTCCCAAAAATCATTGGTGGCGTGGTTTAAGCTGTCATTATCATTTCCAGTGCCAACGTAAATCTTGCCGTTTAGTAAAAAGCCAACCGCGCTACTCCTCTGCCCGCCTGGGAAGTCAGCCAACTGTGTCCATGTTTTAGTAGGAACATAAAACGCCCACCAGTCAGTCAAATAAGCCGAATCATTAGCGTTTCCGGTTCCGTAATAAATGGTTGAGTCAGCCGGAGAAGCAACAGCCACAGCCATATCGCGAGCTTGCGCAGGAAACAAAGTATCTACCAGCGTCCATATATTCACATCCGGATTATAGCTCCATATCTCTTTATAAAAAGTGCCACCGCAAACGGCACCATGTAGGTGAATAAAGCAATTGCTGGGCTTTTCGCCACCAAGCACATATCCCAATCCATTCAATGAAACACCCCTTGTGCCAATCCGTTTCCCGGCTGCATAAGGAGCAACCATTCTCCAAACATTCGAATCGCTTTTCCAAACCCATGTATCGGTAAAATAGCCACCCGTATCTGTACCTGAAAGGATATAGCCATTATTGCCTATCGCAAAACCACTTGCTACATCACGATTTCCGCCACCAAAATCAGCCTTCTTGAGCCATGTATTTTGAGCCTCAAGACTGCCGAAAGAAAATAAAAGTAATATAAAAAGTAATTTTCGCATCAATGTTAAAAGGGAAATAGTGTAACAAAGATATGAATTTTCTGAATAGTTGGCTATATTAAGACTAGGAAGTCTTTTATAACTATCTCGCGTTGATTTTCTTCAGCAAAGCATCGGAGTAATTAATGCCTTTAGCTTTTATGTCATTTATCGAAGTGCCTTTATCCAGCAGGATTCGCGTATATTTAATGGTGGCTTGTTCGTCGTTGCTGTTCTGGGCACAGACTAAAATATTTATATATCCCTGTGTGAAATCAGGGCTAAGCTCTACGGCCTTTTCAAAGTAAGGCATTGCCTTTTTAGAATCTTGTTTGAAGTTTAAATAACTCGCCCCAAGATTATTATAGGCATCTGCATTTTTAGGATTAATGGCTACTGTGCTAGCCCATGCTGATATTGCTTTTTCATATTTTTTATCATTGAAATAAACTATTCCTAAATTCAGGAATGCCTCTTCCTTAGCCAGGTTCAGGCTTATTTCAGTTTTATATTCTGCTTCAGCTTCACTGCTCATATTCTTCTTATTGTAAAGCATGCCGTAATAATTGTGCAAATGGGTAATCACACCACCTTTTGATTTATCTTTTATCGAATTCAGGATTTTTTCCGCATCATCCAATTTTCCATTTTGTATGGATGTGTAGGCGGAACTCATAAGGGAGTTGATTACCGCAGGGTTGCGGAGTGAAGCTGTATCTAAGACTTGCCTGTTAGGATCGTATTTACTGGCAAGATATACATTGTAACGCTCATCCGGAACAACGCCACCATCAAATGAAGATAGAAGGGTGAATTGAATATTGTTTATCACCTTACCGGCTCCAATACCATAATAATCTCCAGTAGAAATAAAGAGTACCGAATCTTTTTGTTTTGAAATAAATTTCATGACCCTTGTAAAAATAACGTTAGGGTCAAATGAAAATTTTGAAACACCCCATGTGGTATAGCGTCCGGTAGTATCCCTGTCAGGAAAATAAATGGGTTGCTTGGTGTAAGCGGAGATTGGTGCAACAGCGTAATCAATAAATCCTGTTTCCGGAAGTTTAGCCAGGTTATGTTCTATAATATAATCTCCTGCCAGCTTAATGGTGGAAAAATTCTGTGCAGAATCTTTCACATAAGCAATTAGAGAGCCAATACTATTAACTACAAGGAGCCCGGTTAACAAATATGGGAAGTACTTTTCTACATTCAATTTACTGCTTAATGAAGATAGCCCCGGAATCGATTTTTTGCTTTTTGAAACACCTGGGGCAAGCCAGGCTGCGGCAATAAATGAAATGAAAATAAACCCGTAATATCTTGCGGCAAATAAAGCATAAATGGTGTTGTTGGAATAGGTAAGAAGAATGATTCCGCATGTTGCCATCAGGTATAAAATAGCAACGCTTAATTTTTTTGAATAAAGAAGAACACAGAAAATAAAAATTGCTAAAGCAATCAAAAAGAAAAAGCCGAAAACAGCCGAACTGGTGTCTTTCTGAAAGAACATATTAGTGTTCCAAAAGTTGTTGCTTGAAATACTTGGTAAAGGGAAAAAACTCATCCAGAAAGTACGTAAAGCCATTGCTAAGCGTTGAGAATCGAAGCTTGTAAACCATTTGTTGGAACGGTCACTATCCAAAGGTGGTGAAATGCACTTGAAGGCAATATATATGCCAATAAGCACTATGAGAGCTCCAAGGATTGGTTGCAATGGCTTGTATTTTTTTCGGATAGTAGCATCACTGGAGTAATAATAATCAGCTATCATGAAACCCAGCAGGGATAAGGCAACTATAACGCCATGCACTCCAGTAGTATTCGCAAGTAAGAATAGAATTCCACCTAGTATAAGATACCTGTTTTTAGATTTTATCTGGTATAAAGCACAGAATAAAAAAATGAAGAAAATGGTTAGTGCATACCCTCGTGCAATTAAGGAATATTCAAAAATAACAAAATAGCTAAAGGATAAAAGAACCTTCTGCAAACGATTAAATGGTGCGTATTTTAAAATAAGGTAAACGCTTCCCACGGAAATTAAAAAGTGGAAAACCTGTGCTATCACAGGGGAATCAGTAAACCTACTAAGAATAAAATTTATAGAATACCAAAGCAAAGGATTCGATTCACCTTTCATATTATTTAAGAACTCTCCAAACCCTTTACTTGAAGCACCAACCAGCCATGTCTGTAATTCATCTCTCCACATTTCGTGATGAAAAACTCCAAGTAAACCGATAATTACATAAGCGGCTAGTGTGCCAATGATGAAATTGTTTTCAGTCATCTTTGGCATGGTGGCAGTGGTCTCTTGAGCCTTTACAGGTGGGGCTTGAGCGGCTTTTAGTTTCTTCTTTATTTCAGATTTCATGCGAAGAAAGCTTTAAGTTCTTTTATGATGTTCTCAACGTCTAAGCCGCTCTCAGTTTGGTGAAAATGTTGGTCACCATATAAGCCTGATGTATAATTTTTAGCATTTAAAGCCTTAAACTTTTCAAGATTAATATTCATTTCAGAAAGCTTCAGTGCCATAGATTGGGCAAGGCCTCCGGTCTCCACATGTTCTTCCACAACGAACACTTTTTTAGTTTGTCTGATACTGTCAGATACTTCTTGCGGAATTTCTGTCAGCGGTAATTTAACTGCAGTAAATAAATTCACATGCTCAGTTAAGTTAGTTTTTGAAAGAGCATCTAAAACATTAACTACTATTGGGCCAAGGGCCATCAATGTTAATTTCGGATTTGTTGATTTAAGAACTTGGTTAAACTGTCCTGAACGCGCTTGTTTAGATGAAGGTTTACTACTACCAAGCCTGAAATAAGAGGGGGATGGGTCAGACAAAAGTTCGGGCAATAATGTTTCAACATCATCTGAAAAAGCAGGTATGTAACACTTCATATTAGGAAGGCTGCTCAAGGCTGCAATATCACTAATAGCATGGTGTGTAGAACCCATAATTCCATATCCAAAACCACCTCCGTTGCCAACCAGAATCACATGTTTTTTATGAAAACAAATATCATTTCTGATTTGCTCGAGCGGACGGAAAACCATGAATGGAGCAATGCTATAACAAATTACTTTATAGCCTTTGTGTGCGATTCCGGCGGCAATGCTTACCATACTTTGCTCTGCGATTCCCACATTAATAAACCTTTTGCCCAGCGCTTTTTGAAGATTTTCTAACGCGTTAAAGCCCAAGTCACCGGTAAGGAAAACAATTTTGTCATCCTTCAGGGCAAGCTTTTCAACAGTATTTGAAAATTCTTTTCTCAAAAGCTGGTGGAAATAACCTACATTATTTTTTTGCTGATATCCATGTAATCAAACTGCTCCAACCATGGTTTGGTGCGAAGGAAGATTTCAGCTTTTTCTTCTTTGCTCAACTCATTAGCTGTTGCAATATTTACTTTATCGGTAGGAGTACGAATAGTTCCCCAAGGATAAACTTCAGTTAGTTTTTCTCCATTCCAGCTTGGGTATTCAAGTGTTTTGCTGTAACTGATTCCGGCTGCTTTAAAGATATCAGCAAATGCTTTTTTCCGGTCTGCAATAATATCCTCATAACGCAAGATAAAACAATTTTTAGGATATTTTGCTTTGTAAATGCTCATGTAATATTGGCATAGAACCCAACCTGAAATATAGTGATGTAATGATAGTGGCACCGCGCGTTTTTTCGTATCTGCATAAGCTGACCATGGGTTGCGGATTACATGCAATACAAATCCGTTTTTGCCATAATCCTGCACAATCTTATCGCTGTCAACGCCAATGATAGGGCTATATCCAACATACGCTTTTTCTTTTCCCGATTTATTGTAATTCTTCCATGCAAGGAAAGTAGCCCGGAAAAATGCCTCTGCATAATTGCCACGTGTCATGGGTTTGTTTTTCATAAAGTCTACAAAAAACTTTTTGCGGTCTTTATCTGTCATTTGCAAATCTGCGGTGCGAAACTTGCTTACATAAGGGGTTTTAGAGCGAACCTTTCCTTCCTCATCAATAATCAATTCGTATGCTTCTTCAGCAGAAACTGAATTTGGAAATATTGGCCAGCGATACTTCAACGGGAAAAAACTCGAAAGGAAATCGTTCACAAATTTTGTACCCGGTTGCGATTCGAATGGATATACGAATAACTCAGGATGTCCGTCGAGCATACGATGTGTAGTGTTGCCGCCATTTTCATACATGGCGGAAATCATAATAAATTTAAATTCGGAATTTGCTTTCATAAATGGTTTGTTAAATGGTATAGTTTGAGAAAAAATTTATTTCTTGTTCGTTAGATGGTGCAACATTAGTGAATAAAAAGCCTCTGCAGATATCGGAGCTTATGGCTTCGATTCCAAAAATCTGGTTACCGGAAGCCCATTCTATATGCCCGAGTATTTTTTTTGTATTCATGTCAATAGCATATACGCCGCATTGCTGTTGTTTTTCTTTGATTCCCGGAGCGTACACTTTATATTTTTGAATCACTTTAGAAACACCGACAAAAGCCACATGGTCTTTAAAGCACAAGCCTCTTGTCCATCCCGGAAGTTTAGCAAAGGAACTTAATTTTCCGTTTTCAATGGAACCAAATTGGCCGTAACCGCTATTATCAACCCAAAGTTTGTTTTTGTAAAACCTTGCTGAGTGCGGCCGTGTAAGCCCTGTTGCCACTACGTTGCCAGTTTTTCCATGAAAAATAACTCCCTTTTTATCTACCGGGAATTTCAAATCACCGGGTTTGTATTTACCGGGCTTTTCAGCAGAGGCAGAGAAATAGGAATCAGCTAATGATTTGCCCGCAGCAATTGAGTTTAGTTGTATGTGGTTACGCGTATTTTCCTTGGCTGATAAAGGAGACCAAATTACTTTATCTGATTTTGAAGAATTGAAATCTACTTTAATAACGCTGTTTTTACCAACGGAATTAGCATACAAATCCCCATTAATAAAGGCGAGGTCGTGGAAGTAATAAGATCCTCCATAATACTTGACTCTTGCGGGAGTCAGTGTTTTTTCTTTTGAATCAACAGCTAACTCAATAATCTGATTAGGATTGCGTGTAGCAGCTATGTATACATTATTTGTTTTCGGGTCGATTGCAATTCCGCTGGGGTGGGGGAGGTGTATAAATGATTGTCGTAGTTTTTTGCTTTTTGCATTTAACGCAATCACTAAATGTTCATATTCCCGTGTTATAAGTAAAGTGATTTTTAACTTTTCCAATACAGAAATAAAATCGCCACTCACAGTATAATCAAGCGATTCGGGCATTACTCCATTTACAATATAGTTGCCACAAATTACCTCTGAAGGTTCGCGTAACGCACTATTCTGAATACCTAAAAGAGTATTGAAATGCTCGCCGGATTTCATAATTGTTTTTTCAATTTAAAAAGTCCGCGATACATTTTTAAAGCTGAACCGAATTTGGTTGTACTCTTGCCACTGATACGTTTTGTAGAAGTAATAAGTATCTCCACTAATTGTACATTTTTGCGGTATAGTTTTGCCATTATTTCAGCATCAATCAAATCTCCTTCTGAGAAAATATTTAAGTCGGCGAGGTATTTTGCCGGAATCACTTTAGGGGTGCCATTTACATCCCAGAGCGGTGTTCCAAGTAGTAGGCGATTTTCATAGTTATATAAAACCGAACCAATTTTCCGCACAAAACTTTCACGGATTACACGGGTAGTTTTAATTACTATTCCCTCGTTTGCAAGCGCACATTTAAGTACCAGTATTAAATCTTCAATAGTTGTCCGCGCGGAATTAGTGTAACACACCACTTCACCCTCAGCTTTTGAAAGCCCAAATTTAACAGCCCTTCCCCAGCCACCTTTTTCAAGATTGAATGTTTTTACATTCGGATTTTGTTTTGAATATCCCAACGCTTTTTCATGTGAATCATCTTTTGATCCGTTTACAATAAAGAGTACTTCCCATGTTACGCCGAGTGTAGCCATTTGAGTAGTGTATTGCTCAAACAAGTACTCCAGTTGAGAACTTTGGTTGTAAATGGGTAATATTACGGATACGGCGGGTTTCATTATTTTCTGTTTGTCCAGTTCCATAGGGCATTATCAAAATCAACATCTTTCTGCCACAAGATAGACTTATCTATTCCTTCCTCCAATGTCACTTCAGGAGCCCACTTCAGGTCTTTCTTAATGCGGTTAATATTGCCATACCAATCCTTCATATCCCAAATACGGTTTGGCATTGAGTTGTATTCCGGTTTTACTTTCAGGTTTAATTTTTTTGTAACAATCCCAACCAATTCTTTAATGGTGGTTTTGCGACCTGTACCAACATTATAGACCTCTCCATAATTTTTCTTTTGCAACTTATGCGCAGCAGAAATAAAGGCAGAACAAATATCTGTTATGTAAATAAAATCCCTCGAAATATCCGGGTTTACTAATTCAGGCAATTTGCCATTCCGGGCATGTGCAAGTAATACGGGCATAAGCCTGTCAGGCTCTTCCCAAGGGCCAAAAGCGGAGTACAAACGTAAATGTACAACAGGTAAGTTTTCTACTTTACCATAATACTTCATCAGATAATAAGTGGAAACTTTTGATACGGAATAATGGGTATTCGGTATGAGTGTATCGTCTTCCGGAGGAGCCGCACTATTCAATCCATACTCAGAACTTGAACCAGCATGCACATAAGCAGAGAAGCCATATTTTTTCAATACTTCAATGATAGTTGTTGTAGCATTAAAGTTGGTCGCGTAAATTTTATTGTATTCCTTTTGTTTAGAATAGGCGCCATAAGCGGCAAGGTTAAAAATGGTTTTGGGTTTTACTTCCTTAATTACATCTTCAACACGCCCATGCTCAGTAATGTCGCAATTAATAAGATTAGACATGGGTATTTTATTGTTCAGCAATCTCCAACTATTAATAAAATCATGCGAAGCGCCATATACATCTTTGCGATAGAGTAATAGTGATTTTAGAAGATTGATACCTATGAATCCTCCAGCTCCAAAAATTAAAATAGGTCCTTCCAACGCTTTTACTTTGGTTGCAAGAGGGGCTGAAAGTTTGTAGTAGTCCTGTTGCTTCATCTATGAATATTTTTCGGTAATTTCATTTAAAGCCTGGTTGTATAAAGCCTCAGTCATAGGGTGGTAGTGCCATTCCAGTTTATTCTCCATGAAAGAAATACCTTTGCCCTTAACCGTTTTGGCAATGATAACTTTAGGTTTATTACTTCCGGATATTTTCAATGAATCAACAGCGTTCTGGATTTCAGAAATAGTGTGTCCGTCAACCGTTGCAGTCTCAAAGCCCAATGCCTGCCATTTAGCAATATCAGTAGTGTTTCCCATTACATCATTCAATTCACCGAAGCCCTGCAATCCGTTATTATCAATTATCAGTATAAGATTATTCAATTGATTGCTTACAGCGAAGTTAGCAGCTTCCCACGTCGTTCCCTCATTGGTTTCTCCATCTGACATTACAACATAAGTAAATCCTCCATCATCCAAAAGTTTTGAAGCGACTGAAATTCCTGCCCCAATAGGAAACCCATGCCCAAGTGAACCCGTGGCAAAAGGGATTCCTTTAAATTTAAGTGCGGCAGGATGTGCGGGGAGTGCAGTTCCGTTTTTGTAGAAGGTATTTAATTCTTCATCCGAAACTTCGCCGATATGGTTTAAGCTGACATACAAAGCTGAAGCTGCATGCCCTTTGGATAATATAAAAGTATCTTTTTCAGTTTTTTTACCAATCAGAACAGCAATTAAAATGTCAATACAGCTGAGGGAACAGCCTATATGGCCAGCATTAGCTTTGTAATGCAACTCAAGGATTTTTTTCCTCAGTTTAGATTGTATTGTAAGATGCCCGTTCAATTGGTAGCACTAACGTAGTAAACCGTTCAAAATTGTTATCAGGCAAAACTACTATTTATTCCCAATTTTCATATTACTGGTATCTTAATTAAACTCTTAATCAGGTAGTGTCTTATAAAAACCATGCCTGATAGAGCAAATTAAAGTTGGGGAAAGAAAGAAAGGGGTATTGAATTAAGCTCTCTTTTTTATGGTTAATGCACCAAGTTTTAAAAGTAATTCATCATCTCTGAATGGCATTTTGATGTAGGCATCGGCTTCTTCAAATTTTTCATTGAGCCCGTCAATTATTATGATAATTACGTGCGAAATTTCATGTGCTTTTTTCAAATCATCTTTCAAGGTTCCAAATTCCCTGGTCAATAAATTTTCATCGCAAATAATTATTGAAGGCTTGCACTCATTCAGTTCAGTTCTTGCATCGGCAACGTTGCCGGCGCTTTTTACCCTAAATCCTTCCAACTCGAGTAATTCAACTAAGTTTTCCTTGAAAAATCTGTCGGGCTCTATTATAAGTACTGTTTCCATTTCAATGCAAAAGTATCCCTGAATGAGGTTTGCACGAATGATTATTATCACACCTTCAAATGACTTTACTCAAATGCGGAAAGTACCTGAACCGCTTTAAAAATTTCTGACAAGGGTTAGTTTAAGTGTCCACGATTGTGTTGACTCAATTTGCTCCAAAGGTGTTACATAGTATTTTGACTGTCCGATGCCATATTTTAAAAATACTTCCCGTTCAACATGCCGGCTGTTTTTGTATCTCACACCAAGCCCAGCAACAGCTTCTGTCCAGTTTCTTATAAAATCGGGAGCGTAAAAATTTCCGTACGCATCCATCATAGCACCATCGGAATTATCGTTTTTTAAAAACAGCCCTGTTCTTTCCAAACCGGTAAAGGCAAATATTCCATATTCATCGGAAGTTCTGCGGGTGGCAAAGTTTCCATAGTTAAATTCAAGCATAACCGGGAGGTTATATGAGCAATTCGGATATGGATTTATTTTGCCAACATCAGGTTCATCAATCACCGTAAATCCAACCCCTACCGAAGGAATAAAGCTTAAGGACAGCGACATTCTATGCGTGAATTGAATTAAGTTATACCTGAGTTTAGTTCCAAGGGAAACAAAATTGGTATTGAAAACAAAGGTTACGGCCTCTCCCTGTTGAGGATAAGGAGGAAGTGCGGTATAATAATTAACATAATTAGGATAAATTTTAATCGGGCCTTTTTCAATATCAGGAATAATGCTGTAGGTAAGGCCAAAGAAAAACCGGCTTCTGGTATTAATAGAGCGGGAATCCCAACCGAATTGACCGAAGGATGGTATTGCCAAAAGGCATAAAAAGATACTTAAAAAAGCAGGTATTTTTTTATTCACCAACAGATTACATTTAAAAAGAAAGGACAATTTAGTAATAAAATCTGAAATTCAACCAGATTTACAATCAAAAAGTCAACTTAAAGCAGCCGCAGATTGAACTCTGACACTTTTACGCTCCCCGATTTGCTGCCTCCACATGGCAAAGTAAAGTCCTTTTTGTTCAAGTAATTCCTCGTGTCTCCCGGATTCAATAATATGGCCTTGTTCAAGCACATAAATCTTATCCGCATGCATAATAGTTGAAAGGCGGTGGGCGATTAAAATGGTAATGTGGTTGATGTTTTTAGACACATCACGAATGGTTTTACTTATTTCTTCTTCAGTTAAAGAATCAAGTGCGGAAGTAGCCTCATCAAACACAAGCAGGTTAGGCTTACGTAAAAGTGCACGTGCAATCGAAAGCCGTTGCTTTTCTCCTCCAGATACTTTCACTCCACCTTCACCAATAACGGTATCCAAACCCTTATCGGCACGGGCCAATAAACCCTGGCATGCTGCCTTGTCCAATGCATCCAGACATTCCTTTTCGGTTGCATTTGGTGCAACAAATAATAAATTCTCCTTGATGGAACCCGAAAACAACTGTGCATCCTGTGTTACAAGGCCAATCTGTTCACGTAATTTATCCAGATCAATATCTTTACCGGGAATGTTATTATAAAGTATCTCTCCGCTTAAAGTAGGGTATAATCCAACAAGTAATTTCACTAACGTAGTTTTTCCGGAACCTGAAGGCCCAACAAATGCAATTGTTTGACCAACCTCTGTTTTGAAAGAAATATTTTCCACAGCGTATCCTGTTGCTGTTTGATGTTTAAAACTTACATTTTCAAACTCCAGCGTATCTATTTCGGTTAGTTTGACAGGTTTTTCAGGTTTATATTCTTTAGGGGTATCCATTATCTTTTTGAAGTTATCAAGCGATACCTGTGTTTCCCTGAAAGTATTGATAATATTGCCCAATTCCTGCAAAGGGCCAAAAATAAAGAAGGAGTAAATCTGCAAAGCGAACCATTGCCCTACTGTAAGTCGGTCGTGGAAAATAAGGAAAATGAGCATGAAGAGAATAACATTCTGAAGAAAATTCACAATGGTTCCCTGCACAAAACTAATGCTACGGATAAAGCGTACCTTCTTCAGTTCAAGTCCTAAAATTTTAGTGGTTGTCGAGTTCAGCCTGCTGATTTCCTGCTCGGCAAGTCCAAGGCTTTTCACTAATTCAATATTGCGCAACGATTCTGTTGTAGAGCCTGCCAGTGCTGTTGTTTCCGATACAATTACTTTTTGAACTTTCTTGATTTTCTTGGTAAGAAAAGTACTAACAAATCCCAGAACCGGAACAATGGAAAAATAAACCGGGGCAATAAGCCAATAAATTTTAACAGAATATACAACCACAAACACAACGCCTACCAGCGTAGTGAATAAAATACTTATAAACTGCAACACGAATTTTTGAATATCGTCTCTTACTTTTTGCATGATACCTAAGGTCTCGCCGCTGCGCTGATCTTCAAAAACAGAGTAGGGGAGTTCCAATGAATGCCTTATGCCTTCGGTATAAATTTGTGCTCCGGCTTTTTGGGTAACAACATTCGTAAAATAATCCTGAAAGTTTTTTGCAATACGTGAAACCATTGCTACACCCATGGAAATGAATATCCAATTAAGAATGTGCGGATAGGCTTCTGACCATTCCATGTGAGGTTTTACAACCAAATATTTATCCATAATTGTTTGCACAATCAATGGATTGATCATAGAAAATCCCTGGTTTATGGTTGCCAGGACTAAGGCTAGTATAACTAACCCCTTATATTGTTTAAGGTAGGAGTAAAGTAGTTTCATGGGAGTAATTCAAGAAGAGACGCAAATCTACAAGAATTACTTTTAACGGTTTTAAATCTCCCCCAGTTTCAATTCAATGGGTTCTTGCAAAGAGGCGACGTCACGAAGAAAATTCAATTGTTAAAACATGTAGCGACTTATCGTCTTTGGAAGATATCTTCAACTACCAAGCATTCGTGCCATCTGAAGTAGCGCTTCATTGTTCGGATCTACGAGTTGTTTGCAAGTCTTTGAGAAAGGCGTGAATGCAATCTGATTATTAATCAATCCGGCCATTTCGTTTTTCCGGCCCGCAATAAGGCCCTCGGTAGCTGCAACCCCCAATCTGCTGGCTAGTATCCTGTCAAAGCAGGTAGGTGAACCACCGCGCTGCATGTGCCCGATTACGGTTACCCTCGTTTCAAAATAGTTATACTTTTCTTTTACTTGTTTGGCAATTTCAAATGCGCCTCCGGGTATATCGCCTTCGGCGACGATAATAATAAACGAAGATTTATTTCTCTTCCTGCCTGCATCAATGCGGCTAACCACATCATCTATCGAAGTTCTTATTTCAGGAATCAATATGTCTTCTGCGCCCGAGCCAATGCCACCGTTGAGAGCTATAAATCCTGCATCGCGGCCCATAACCTCCACAAAAAAAAGGCGATGATGGGAAGTTGCTGTATCCCTTATTTTATCAACCGCTTCAATAACAGTATTAAGGGCAGTATCATATCCAATAGTAAAATCAGTACCGAACAAATCATTGTCAATTGTACCGGGTATGCCCATGGAAGGTATTCCGCTTACCTCTGAAAATTCATCAGCACCTTTAAATGTACCGTCACCACCAATTAAAACTATTCCTTCTATTTCTGCTTCATTGGCTTTTCTCCTGGCCTCCAGCATACCTTCTTTAGTCCTGAACCGCTCACTTCTTGATGTTTTTAAAAGAGTGCCGCCACGCTGAATAATATCACTCACTGAATTCGTATCCATCGGAATAAAATCACCATCGATAAATCCATCATATCCCCTCCTTATTCCTACCACTTCCATGTTATGAAAAATGGCAGTGCGGACTACTGCCCTGATACCAGCGTTCATGCCCGGTGCATCTCCACCGGAGGTTATTACTGCAATCTTTTTCATCGGTATTTAATTATGTGCGAAATTAAGAATATTTAAGAGTCCCGTTTCTTGAGAAAACTCACAAAAAAGCATGACTTCCCTCATGTATAGCCTACCTCCCTTGAAATATGTTTGCCTTATAATTCAAAATACCACTATGAATACGCATAGAATTTCTCATTCAAAACATGCTGAAACCGTTCAGTTGTTGCTATATATTATTGCATTCAGCGCTGTCGGTATCGCAGTAATTTTGGTTGAATCGTTGTTTGCACACTAAAATCATTTCCATCTATACATTTTATCGACCCCGTGTCTAAGGGTATTATATCCAGAATTTATAAATTTGCACCTCAAGCCTATGAAAAGAATTTTATTTATCCTTTCGCTTTGCCTGTTAAGTCAAATCACCTTTAGTCAGGACAGGGAGTTTTTACAAACCTATCAATCCGCTACACTTCCACAAGGAGTTAGGGATATAGAAATTTATAATACCTATTCTACAGGAAGCACCAATTATTACCGGGGTTTGTATCAACGGCTGGAGTTTGAAACCGGGTTAACCAATCATTTGCAAACCTCTTTGTATCTAAATATTAATACGGTTTCTTCCGCCACTAGTGATTCAAGTGCAGTAAATACCACAACTTCATTTTCTGTTTCCAGTGAGTGGAAATATAAATTATCAAATCCCTATAAAAGTATTGTCGGTTCTGCACTCTACGCAGAAATACTGGTATCTCCACAAGAGTTTGAATTGGAGACAAAAGTAATTTTGGATAAGAATCTGGACGATGAAATATTCGCTTTAAACCTGGTAAATGAATTTGAAATGGAATCTGGCAGAACCCCATCAGACGACCATAACGAGAACCATCCTGAACTTGATTTTGGCTATATGCACATGTTTGGAGACCACTTTGGAGTTGGATTAGAATTTCGTGAAAACAATACCGTTTCCAATGATAAGGGTTGGGAATACTCTACACTCTTTGCCGGGCCAACTATTTTCTATAGCGGTAAATCAAACTCGATTGTGTTGAATGTTTTGCCACAACTTAAGAATCTACATAAAACTCAATACGACTCCGGTAACCTTGTTATGGGCGATTACCAACGATGGGAAGTTAAGTTACTGTTTTCGTTTAATGGCATCTAAAATAACGGTTTAAAACGGGCCGGAGCCCTACTGCCAATTAATTAAGTTCGTTGCCGGTTTCGTCCGGATGTTTTATCTTTATCCTAGAACCTATAACCGATTCCGAACACTACCCTAAAGAATGCATCACTCATATAAGTGCTTGTTGGTGGTAAAATAGGGAAATTCGCGTTCAGTCCGAAACAAGCATCAAAAACTATTCTTTTGTAAATTAATCTGCCACCAAAATTTATCCCCGCTGCAAATTTATTTTCATAGGAAATAACTTCATAAAGGCTCTTACTTATCACATATACCATACCAGCACCGGCAAAAAAACTTGAATGGCTAAGACTCTTATTAAAATAGTATCTGAATTCAGGATTAATAATTGAAAGATAACTGTTCGTTTGCATAGGAGTCGAAGTATTCGCTGTTTTTGAATAAATATATTCGTATGTTAATTGGAAACTTTCATGCTTTAAAAATTCCTTTTCAAGGGAAAATTCATAATAGGTTGTATTTAGAAATAACCCACGGAGAAACATTGGGTCTATTTTAGGGATAAGACCTAAAGCATTGTCTGGGGGTAAATTCTTATGGGTAATACTGCTGTCCGATTGGGCATTGGCAGCAACAGAAACATAAAATGATAATATAAAAATTAATAACGCCTTCATGTTATTTATCTCCAACAAATATAAATTATAATTTGTTTATGCAAAGCTACAATATTAAATAGTGTTTTCTTATAAAGTCAATGACTTAAATAAAATAATCTTAAGAATATAAATATCTAAATCTTAATTGTGATTTAGATTCACATTATCATTCTTATTTACATTCTTATTATCATTTACATTATCATTTACATTATCATTAGCTTCGGTTTTGCTTCACTTTTGCTTCCGTTTTGCTTTTTTAATGTAAGTTAAATAGTAATAAATGAATGAGTTACGAGGATATTTATTTGTACCGTTTTTTTGTAGGCTTTATTCTGTGGCAACTTTTTTAATCATCAATGCCACATTCTCCACATGCGATGTATGCGGAAACATATCAAACGGTTGAATTTTGGTAACAGTATATTTATCTTTCATCAAGGCAATATCCCTTGCTTGGGTAGAGGGGTTGCAACTTACATAAACAATCTTTTCGGGAGCCATCTTAAGTAATGCAGCCACCACGTCAGGGTGCATACCCATGCGGGGAGGGTCGGTAATAACTACTTTAGGCAAACCATGGTGGCGGAAGAACTCTTCGGTGAGCATTTTTTGCATATCTCCTGCAAAGAATTCCGTGTTCTTTATGTTGTTTAATTCTGCGTTTACACGTGCATCCTTAACCGATTGTTCCACATACTCAATACCCACCACTGAAGCGGCTTCCGAGGCAATAAAGGAGGCAATTGTTCCGCAACCTGTGTAGAGGTCGTATACAATTTCGTCACCATTCAATGCAGCATATTCGCTCACCTTTTGATAGACTGCATTAGCTTGGGCTGTATTTGTTTGGAAGAAGGTTTGAGGCGATATTTTGAATTTCAACACTTCACCGTTTTTCTTAATCATGTGCTCCATAATATGGTCCTTTCCATAAAAAGTTGCAGCCGGTAAATCGCTGAAAGTGTCATTTTTTTTAGGATTGATAATGTATTGCAAGGAGGTTATTTGTGGGAATTTGTCTTTGATATGATTGAGTAATTGGTCCCGCATTTTTTTATCTTCCCTGAAAAAAACTACTACCACCATTAGCTCACCTGTAGATGTATTCCTTACCATGATGTTCCGTAATAATCCCTCCTGAGCATTTAAATCAAAGTAGGGCATTTTTTCTTTTATTGAAAATTCCCTTACTTCATTTCGAATGGTATTAGAAGGTTCAGGTTGCAACCAGCATTCCTGTAAGTCCAATACTTTATCAAATAAACCGGGTACGTGAAAACCAAGCCCTGGTTGGTTGAAGTTGGCTGTATCGCCCATTTCTTCATGGGTGAGCCACCGTTTGCCCGAGAAGGTAAATTCGAGTTTGTTGCGGTAGTGGAAAATATTTTCCGAACGAACTATCGGAAATTTTTCTTCGGCATAAATTCTTCCAATGCGTTCAAAAGCATCCTCCACATGTTTTTGTTTGTAGGCAATTTGTTTTTCATAATCCAGGTTCTGCCAGCTGCATCCGCCGCATATTCCAAAGTGCTTGCATGCGGGCTTTACACGTAATGGAGAAAGGGTTTTAATTTGTATAACCCTGCCCAAAGCATATTTCTTTTTCTTCTTTACAATTTTAATATCGGCTATGTCGCCGGGAACCAAACCCTTTACAAAAATGATTCGTTCGTTATGGCGGACTACTGCATTTCCCTCTTCGCCTGTGTCTATGGCCTCGGCGTTTTCAACAATTTCGTGCGGCATGATTTTTTAGTTATAAGTTATGAGTTATAAGTTATACCCGAATTGAACCTTTTGTAAATCCCAAAAGGTCATAACTCATAACTTATAATTCATAACTAATTCCCCAAATATGCGTCTTTATTCTTAACTTTGCATAGATAAATTTTAAAAATGGTCACAATAGCGGTTAGAAAGAACAGAGCCGGAAGGCTTATCGAACTTGAAAAAGAGTATGGTGCGCACAACTATCACCCGCTTCCCGTAGTATTGGAAAGGGGCGAGGGTGTGCATGTTTGGGACGTTGAAGGCAAACAGTATTTCGATTTTCTTTCCGCTTATTCTGCCGTAAATCAAGGGCACTGTCATCCTAAAATAGTAGGCGCATTAATTGAACAAGCAAAAAAACTTACACTTACTTCTCGCGCTTTTTATAATGATTCACTAGGAGAGTATGAAGAATTTATAACCTCCTTTTTTGGATTTGACAAGGTATTGCCAATGAACACCGGTGCTGAAGGTGTAGAAACGGCAATCAAACTCTGCCGCAAATGGGCGTATCTTGTAAAGAAAGTTCCTGAAAACAAAGCGAAGATAATTGCTTGTGAAGGAAACTTTCACGGACGCACTACTACTATTGTGTCTATGAGCAGCGACCCAGATGCACGCAAGGATTTCGGTCCATATACTCCGGGGATAGAATTGATTCGATACAATAATTTAGAGGCATTGCGCAAGGCTTTGGAAGACCCGAATGTAGCGGGTTTCCTTGTTGAACCAATACAAGGTGAAGCAGGGGTGGTGGTTCCTGATGCCGGGTATTTAAAGGCTGCTGCCAATTTATGCAAAGAGAAAAATGTGCTCTTTATTGCCGATGAAGTGCAGACCGGAATAGGTCGGACTGGAGCTCTTTTAGCCTGCGATCACGAAGAAGTGAAACCGGATATTTTAATTTTAGGTAAAGCCCTTTCCGGTGGAGTTTATCCGATATCCGCAGTTCTTGCAAATGATGAAATTATGCTTTGCATCAAGCCAGGGGAGCATGGTTCAACCTTTGGTGGAAACCCTATTGCAGCAAGAGTTGCTATTGCAGCGCTGGAGGTTATTCGCGATGAAAAATTGGCCGAAAATGCAGCAGAACTTGGTCTGCTTTTTCAAAACGAATTAAAGAAAATAGTTTCAAATAGAATAGAAGTAATCCGTGGCAAAGGACTGTTTGTTGCTATCGTAATCAAACCGATGAATGGAATAACTGCCTGGGATGTTTGCATGCACCTTAAAGATAATGGTCTACTCGCCAAGCCAACCCACGACCATATTATCCGTTTTGCCCCTCCATTGGTAATAACAAAAGAGCAAGTGCTGGAGGCTGCTGATATTATTAAGAGGACGATAGAGGGGCTTGGGTAAATGAGATTAGAGCTGAGAACTAAGAGTAAGCATAAGATAGTAAAGCAATGTTTTATTCAGCTAGGTAAGATAAATTTTTGAATGAAAAGATTATTTTCATCTCTCTCTTTTTTTATTTTCCTTTTAGTCGCTTGCAATCATCCTTCCAAAACTGAAAATGATAACAATAATATCGAAGAAGATAAAATTATTAGTGTTGTCTTTAATGCTACTGTGGGGCCTGATAGTAATTGGCGTAAGCATATTCTAGTTCCACCGCCACAATTAAGAGACACCGGAATATATAAAGGTGATCGACCATATTGGGATAGTGTTGCAAGAGTATTGGATACAGCAAAACTCTATGTTGTTATAAATGATACACTGGTGAAGTTTCCTGAATTTCAAAGAAATGAAGTTAGGACAATGATAAAAAAGAAAGAGTTTTTTCCCACAGATTCGGCGAGCCTAGACACAAACTATTCCAATTTAATGCTAAGTCTATTAGATTCGGTTGCGCCTAGGAAATTTGATATTTTAAGTTTGACAAATCCGTATTCTTACAAAATTGTGTACAAGAGTAATAAGGTGTATGCGCCAAAATTTAACGGCTTTCGGTATTCCTATCCTATGCAAGTTATTTTAGCCATGACCTTTTCAAGGGTTGTATTCAATAATGAACAAACAAAAGCTGTAGTTTTTATAAACTCACGTGAGGGCGCAATAATTTTCTCTCTTTATAAATTAAATGGCTTTTGGAAAGTAAGATATGCAACAAACTTATGGGTTTATTAATTCATGCTATTCATTACTCTTCACGCTTAGTTCTCACCTCTTAGCTCAGTACTCCAGCACCTTCAACATACTCTTATAGGTTTTCTCTTTAGTAAAGAGGCTGATTTTTGCTTTTAAATCAGATGATTAACATTTTATTTTACATTTGTAAATAAATCGTATTTTATATAATAAACACTATTACCATGAAAAAAATTAAACTGTTACTACCCCTGACGCTTTTATTGGGATTATTTCAACCTGTATATGCCCAATTTGGCTCGAGGGCTGTGGCAATACAGGAAATTCAAAAGCGCGACCTGATTGTGATTATTGGTAAGATGGATGATAAAGTAATGAAGAAAATCGAAAAGAAGGGAAATTCAGATTTAACAAGTACGTATCAGACTTTAATAGACAACTTTAACCAAAACATGAAATATGCGGTGGAGAATTTTTGGAAATTTACCACAGGGCAAATCATCTATAAAACAGTTGAAGAGTACCAGGAATTAATGAATGATAAAGCAAATGCATCAAAATATGCTGTGATGTGCTGTACTTCCGGTGGATACGAAATAGGGTTGGGTCAATTTGATTGGCAAATTGATGATAAGGGTAATTCAATGACAGGCTCGGTTGTAAGTTTTTCAGTTACGTTACCCGATCTGAAAGGAGGAAACCTTTATGATTACAAAGTCACTCTTGGGGAACTTGTACCCGGAAAGGCAAGCCTTATTTGTGCTATGGAAAGGGAAAAAACATGGTATACGGCGCTTCTTAAGAATCATCTGATGAAGCCTAATAGTGAATCAGACGAAATGATTAAAAATAACCAACATAATTTAGTTAGTAAAACATTATTGATAAGAGATAAGGATTTAGGTGAGGATGTTAAACCCGCCCAAATAAAAGCGAGTTATCCTCTCCTGTTTAAAATAGTAAGTGAGGACGATATGAATAAAAGTATAATGGCTAAAGATTCAAATTATGCCTATGTTGGATTAGTACTTGGTGGAACAGGTTCAGAGGTGCATTTTTATGTGGTAGATTGTGCTGATGGCGGCTTTTTAGGGCAGTCGGGTGCCGGAACAGGTATCCAAATAGGGTCTCATAAAATTAACCCCAAGAAACTTGGTGCATCTAATTTAAAAGATTTTTGCAAGGATATCTCTCCGGCAGATATGAAAAAGAAGAAGCATTAGTGAGTTTTGTGTGTAATAGCTAAAACTTTTCACTCTTAGTTCTTACCAATTAGCTTAATACCCCAAAACCTTCAACATGCTCTTATAGCTTTGCTCTTTGGCAAAGAGGCGGGTTGTAATTTCACCATCTTCGTCCCTATCAATAATTACATGCTTTGGGGCAGGTATGAGGCAATGTTGTATACCACCATAACCACCCAATGACTCTTGGTAAGCTCCTGTATGGAAGAAGCCCACATACTGCGGTTCATCTTCCTTATAATTGAATTTGGGCAAGTAAACCTCATTTGTATGTAATTCAGAATTATAGTAATCAAGACTATCGCAAGTAAGTCCGCCTAAATTTACTTTTTGGTATTCATGGTCCCAATGGTTAATACCAAGCATGATGAATCGCTGGTTGATTCCCCATGTGTCAGGCAGCGTAGTAATGAAGGAACTGTCGATCATATACCAAAGTTCACGGTCGTTTTGCCATTTTTTGTCGAGCACAGAATATATGGCAGCACCGCTTTCTCCTACTGTAAATGAGCCAAACTCAGTATAAATATTAGGATCGGGAATATCATTCTGGTCACAGAAGTTTTTAATCTGGAGAATGATTTCTTCAATCAGGTATTCGTAATCGAATTCAAAAGCAAGTGAGTTACGTATAGGCAACCCTCCGCCAATATTGAGAGAATCTAAGCTAGGGCAAATCTTTTTAAGCTGATGATAAACTTTCAGGCATTTGGCAAGTTCAGTCCAATAATAAATGGCATCCTTAATACCTGTATTAATAAAAAAGTGCAGCATTTTCAATTGCACTTTAGGGTTCTTCTGGATTTTTTCTTTGTAGAAATCTACGATGTCACGGTAACGAATTCCAAGGCGTGAGGTATAGAATGGAAATGTTGGTTCTTCTTCGGCCGCAATACGGATTCCAATATTGAATTTCTTTTTTGCATAACGGTTGTAATGGTCTAATTCCTCTTTGTTGTCGAGAATAGGAATGAGGTTAGTAAACCCGCTGTTTATTAATTCGCAGATGTATTGTTTATATACCGGGCGCTTGTATCCGTTGCAGATAATTGTTGTTTCTTTGGTTATCTTGCCTTCCTTGTAAAGATCCTTAACAATAGGGATGTCAAAGGCTGAGGAGGTCTCGAGATGAACATCCTCATTCGAGAGAACTTCATCGAGTATAAAAGAAAAATGAGAGCTTTTAGTGCAGTAACAGTATCTATACTTACCTTTGTAGTCGGCTTTTGCCATTGCCACATTAAATAGTTTCTTTGCTTTTTGTATTTGGGAACTGATTTTGGGCAGGTAAGTGAGTTTGAGAGGTGTTTTATATTGCTTGATAATGGACATAAGATTGATGTCGTGAAAGTAGAGTTCGTTGTCTTCCACGCGGAAATCTTGCTGAGGAAAATTGAAGGTTTGTTGAATAAGATCGAGATACGTGTTTTCCATTTCAGGCGGGTTAAATTTTGTTGAGGTTGCAAATGTAAGTAATCTACATTGAAATAAATAGGGTAAAGTAAACGAGTCGGATTTATGAAACAGATAAAATTAATAGAAGTTAAATCGGAGATAGGAGCAGGCACCCGTGGGGCTAGTATGGGTATAGAGGCATTGAAAATTGCTGCACTTGATTTTGGGAGTTATTTTTTCAAACGGAATAAATCTATTAGGATACCTGTTGAGAACCGTCTTTTATTGGAGCCTATAAAAAATGAATTTGCCAAACGTATTGCCGGGGTATATACGGTTGTAGATAAACTATCGAAAGAGGTACAAAAGGCGGTAGAAGCGCCTAATACATTTCCTATTATATTACTTGGCGACCACAGTTCATCAATAGGAACAGTAGCCGGAGTGAAAATGGCATGCCCCGATAAAAGGCTTGGTGTAATTTGGATAGATGCCCATGCGGACATACATTCTCCCTATACTACTCCATCGGGTAATATGCACGGCATGCCTATTGCAGCTATGCTGGACGAAGACAATATGGAGAACCGAGTAAACAATCCCGAAGAAGAAACGATACAATATTGGGAAAAGCTAAAATCGTTGGGAGGAATAAAACCAAAAATACTCCCTTCTGATTTGATATATGTAAGCATGCGCGATTTAGAAATACAGGAATCTTCGATTATCAAAAAATTAAATATTCGTAACTACCCGGTGTCAGAAATACGCGCCAAAGGCGTTGAGCGTGCAGGTGTAGAAGTATTGAATTACCTTGATAAATGTGATATCATTCACATATCCTTTGATGTGGATTGCATGGATCCTTCTATCTCCAGAGGAACGGGTACACCTACCAAAAACGGCATTACAGAAAGAGAAGCGGGTAATTTTATTTCCCGTTTGCTTTACAGTAAAAAGATTGTTTCATTTGAAGTAACTGAAATAAACCCAACCCTCGACAGAGAAAACTTGATGGCTGAAAATGCCTTTGAAATATTACAGAAAGCCGCTAACCAGATAACCCGTGTTATATAACTATGCAAAGCATTCACCAATTAATTTCCGAATCTGTAAAAAAGGCAGTCAACAGCCTTTATAATGTACCAACTGAAAACCTCTCAATCGCGATTCAGGCTACCCGCGAGGAGTTTGAAGGTGATTTTACCATTGTAGTTTTTCCGTTTATTTCTCATTCTAAAAAGAAACCGGAAGATACTGCGAAGGAATTAGGCGAGTTTATTAAGAACGATTTAAAGGAGATTGAAAACTATAATGTTATTAAAGGTTTCCTGAATCTTAGTGTAGCAAAATCATACTGGATAGAATTTTTAAAATCTATTGCGGAGGATAAAAATTATGGTTTCACAGAACCACGAATGGATTCACCAACTGTAATGGTGGAGTATTCAGGACCTAATTCGAACAAGCCTTTGCACCTCGGTCATGTTAGGAATAACCTCATTGGTTTTGCAGTTGCGCAGATAGCAAAAGCTGCGGGCAATAATGTAATTAAAGTAAATATTATTAACGACCGTGGTATACATATATGTAAATCTATGTTGTCCTGGAAGAAATGGAGTGGGGGAGAGACTCCCCATTCTTCAGGATTGAAAGGTGATTTTTTTGTCGGTAAATATTATGTGTTATTCGATAAGCATTATAAAGAAGAGTTGAAGCAATTAATTGCAACAGGTTTGTCGGAAGAGGAAGCCGCTAAAAAATCAACCTTAATGGCAGAAGCTGCAGAAATGCTGCGCTCTTGGGAGGCCGGAGACCCCGAAACAATCCACTTATGGAAGACAATGAATGGCTGGGTATATGAAGGTTTTAATCAGACCTACAAAGCCATGGGAGTAGATTTTGACAAGATTTATTATGAATCGGAAACTTATTTGTTAGGTAAGGAAATTGTTGATGACGGCCTGATAAAAGAAGTATTCTATCGCAGAACCGACCACTCTGTTTGGGTTGATTTAACCCATGACGGACTCGATGAAAAGCTGGTCCTACGTTCTGACGGAACCTCTGTCTATATCACTCAAGACCTTGGGACAGCCTTTTTAAGGTCGCAAGATTATAAGTTTGATAAGTTAGTTTATGTAGTAGCCAACGAACAGGAATACCATTTTAAAGTTCTCTTCTTAATCCTTAAAAAACTCGGTTACAAATGGGCGAATGGTTGCTATCACCTATCTTATGGTATGGTGGAATTGCCCGAAGGTAAAATGAAATCTCGCGAAGGAACTGTAGTTGATGCGGACGACCTTATGAAGGAAATGGTAGACACAGCCCGAGACATTACCAAAGAGTTGGGGAAGATTGAAAACTTTGAATCTGCTGAAGCGGAAGAGTTGTATAAAACCATTGGTCTGGGTGCACTCAAATACTTTATTCTGAAGGTTGACCCTAAGAAAAAAATGCTCTTCAATCCACGTGAATCGGTAGACTTTGAAGGTAACACAGGTCCGTTTATTCAATATACCCATGCAAGGATTTGTTCCCTCCTGAACAAAGCAAAAGACTTGGGCTACTCAGCAGGAAAGAATGTGACAGACATAGCCGATAAAGAAAAAAATCTGATTCGTAAGATTTATGAATTCCCTTCTATCATTAAGGAATCTGCGAACACCTACAACCCTGCATTAGTTGCAAATTACACCTACGATTTAGTAAAAGAATACAACGGTTTCTACCACGATTACCAGGTGTTGAAAGAAGAAAACCCGGATGTAAGAAGCTTTCGTATTGCCCTCTCCAAACAAACAGGGCAGGTTATTAAAAATGCTTTTTGGCTTTTGGGTATTGATGTTCCTGAGCGTATGTAGTCGGAGCCCGACTGGCCATTTGTCTGAGCGGTTGTACTGAACTTGTTTCAGCATCCCAATAATTCGGAAAATACTAAGCTGCCTTCCCTCCCGTAATAAACTTAGTAATTATATGCTGCGTCTTTTCACAAGGATATCCCGGCGCGTTTTTAGTGATTGTAATTGTTATCTGCTGCCCGTTAACGGAGTAGCTTGCCTGTACCATTGTCATCCCAAAAACCTTTACTGAAATAGTAGTTTCATCTTTTACAAGCGTAAAATTTTGCTCACTAGCAGCAGTTTGCATTCGGGTGAAAAGCTCTTCAGGAGTTCCGGTAAAATCTACTGTAAAAGGGGCGCAATCCATAGTTTATTGTTTCGTCAAAGGTAAGTATTTAAGCTAAGAGGTAAGAACTAAGAGCTAAGAGTTGCGTTCGGTCATGCTGAACTTGTTTCAGCATCTCAATAATTCGGAAACAAATTTTACCACTAAGTTCAAAAGAGAAATGCACACTAGGTTT
>CAIUPO010000028.1 GCA_903901055.1 uncultured Bacteroidota bacterium | reverse complement strand
TATCACATTCAATCTTATTTTCTTATAATTAATATAAAGGCAATCCCCTATATGCTAGAGTACTTTACAAAAAATGGAATCAGAAGTGATATTGATGAAGTAATTAGAACATACGAAGTTGGATTAAGTAGGTATCTAATAAATGCAGGAATGAATTGCCAAGCCATGTATAATGTGCCGGAAAAAGGTGAATATAATTATGCTTTATTACAGGCGAAAAGCTTGATAAAAAAGGGATTTCCGCTAGTCAAGAAGAAAATTATTACTCGATTATATACTTCTGAACGCTGGTGGAGTATGGTTGTAATAGGTTTTGATCCATTCCCCGCACATTATATTAAACTTATAGAGAGGAAATATGAGGTGCCTGACAATATGTTTAAAGAATTAATGGATAGTAAGGGTGGTTTTGCCGGGTTGAAATTTAATCTTATAAGTTTTATGGCAATCCTTTTGGGAAAGATAAGTGGTAAAGGAAAAATAGTAATAGAGTAATTTATGGAAACGCCATTAGTAAGTATATGTATCCCAACATTCAATGGAGAAAAATTTCTTAAATCCTGCCTTGATTCAGCCATTGGTCAAACATACAAGAATATTGAAATTATTATTAATGACGACAACTCGTCAGATAAGACTTACGAAATTGCAAAAGGTTATGCTGATCGGGATTCAAGGATAAAATTATACTGCAATGAAAAAAATCTGGGCCTTGTTGGTAATTGGAATAAATGTATAGAATTATCCAAAGGTAGTTGGGTGAAATTTCTTTTTCAGGACGATTACTTCTCTAAGGACTGCGTTGTGCAAATGGTAAATGCTCTTTCTCCAAATGATAAAATAGTTTCTTCCAGACGCAGGCTAATTTTAGATGAATCGCTTGATGAAGTTACAAAAAAATATTCCATTAATGAAACACTTACATTTGAAAAGCTTGGCATTTTGTCAGAGATTCCTGTATATATTTCACCGGAAAAAATCTCTGTGTTAGCCGTGCAAAATATCAGCATGAATTTTATCGGGGAACCGACAGTAATAATGTTTAAAAAGGAATGCATTGATGAGTTAGGGCCATTTAATTCAGATTTGATTCAGATATGTGATCTTGAATATTTCCTGAGGATCGCCTGTAAATACGGTGTCAAATATGTGCCGAAACAACTAACCTATTTCAGGGTGCACAAAGGTTCTGCAAGTTCTGCTAATTTTTCCGAAAGGGTTTTTTCAATGAAGAATTTTGATCCGATTATAATGGTTCACCAGTTACTTTATGACAAGCAATACTCATTATTCAGGAACGCTCTGAATGGCGTTCAGAAAATTAAATTAAAACTATTTTTCGAGTCAAGGGTTTATGAATCCTACCAAAGCGCTATGCGCTCACCTTCGAATAACTTGGAAAAATTTGAATATGTTGCGCTAAAATATCCCGAAATAGGCAGGTTAAGAAAAGGAAGTTTTTATATTCGTGCCCTTTTCGTTCTTGTAAAAATGAGAAGAGGATGGAGAAAAAAATGTGACTAGTTTACTATATGTTTTAATTAATGGGTATAAGTAGTTTTATTCTCAAAGCGAAGCAGAATGATTAAGGAATTTTTTAATAAATATTTTATTGTTATACTGCTTGGCGGAATTCTGGCTGTTGGTTTACATACTTACAAAAGTTACGGAATATCATGGGATGAAAGCGACCAGCGGAACCTTGGCCGGGTTACTTATAATTATCTGTTTAATGGTGTAGATTCAATAAAAAATTGTAATAACAGAATATACGGGGTTGCATTTGAACTTCCTTTAACCTTCATCGAGAAATCTTTTTCACTGAAGGACAGTAGGGATATTTATTTCATGCGGCACTTGTTGACCCATCTTTTCTTTTTGATTGGGGCGTTGGCTTTTTTTTTACTGATTGATTATATATACCATAATAAACTATTGGCAACAATTGGGTTTTTAATGCTTGTTGCAAACCCTCTTATTTACGCACATTCCTTCTATAATTCTAAAGATATTCCATTTTTATCCATGTTCATTATTTGCTTTTTAGCCACTGCTGTTGCTTTTAAGAAAAACGAGATGAAGTGGTATATTATCCTTGGAATAGTCTGTGGATTGCTAACAAATATGAGAATAATGGGGGTTCTTTTAATTGGTTGTATCTGGATATTCTTTGTCCTCGATTATACGCCAGTTAGGAAAGACAGGTTATTAAGAAAAAAAGTTTTCCATTCTTGTCTTATTTTTACAATTATTGCATTCCTAGTCTTGGTTATAACATGGCCTTATTTGTACTCAAACCCGGGACAGAATTTTATTGATGCTTTCAAGCAGTTGTCAAAATGGTCGTGGGACGGGTCGGTGTTATTTTTTGGAACATCGTATAATAGTCATCATTTACCTTGGTACTATGGAATTTCCTGGTTCTGCATTTCCAATCCGATAACCTACCTAGTTCTTGGTTTTTTGGGAATAGCATATTTCATAATAAAATTCAGTAAGAATCCGAAAAGCTTCCTTTTCGACAGGGTGCGAAGAAACCAGTTACTTTTTGTTTTTTGCTTTATTGAACCTTTGGCTGCTATACTTGTGTTCCATTCCGTAATATTTGATGCATGGAGGCACATATACTTTATCTATCCACCATTCATATTAACTGGCATAGCCGCATTAGATTATCTGCTGAAGACGAAAGCAAAATGGCCGGTTCTGGCCATAGCTTTTGGTAGCCTTGGTTATATAGGATTCTACATGTATTGTAATTTTCCGCATGAGAATATTTACTTTAATGAATTCGTAAAACGTGAGCCGGAATATCTGCGAAAGAATTTTGAACTGGATTATTGGGGGAATTCATATAAGCAGGCATTGGAATATATTTTGAAAACGGATACGGCGAAAAATATTAATGTTTTAGTTGTGGGGCCTGTGGGCAGGCAAAATGCCTGGGTACTTTCTCCTGAAGACCGGAAGAGAATCCATTTTCTTAATGATGCAGAGTGGGGGCAAATAACCTATTTGGCAAGTTTTTACAGAAACCATCCTGAAGATTATTCCTTCCAAAATAAAGAGGTGTACTCAATAAAAGTATTAAATAGTACAATAATGAGTGTATTTAAATTAAAGTAGATGATAAAAAAGACCGGATATGTATTCCAAAAATACTTTTAGCCTTTCTTATTTGTATATTTACCATCTTCCTTAAATATTTCAGGTACATCATGTTATACGATTGCTTCACTTTTTTCAATGAGCTCGACATTCTTGAGATTAGGCTAAACATAATGAAAGATGTTGTAGATAAGTTTGTATTGGTGGAAGCCACACGCACCCATCAGGGAAAGGAGAAACCCCTTTATTTTTCTGAGAATAAGGCAAGATATAAGGAGTTTGAGGATAAAATTATTCATATTGTAATTGATGAATACCCGCCTTATGAAAACGAATCTGCTTGGGTACTTGAGAGGTATCAGCGGGAAATGATTTTGAAAGGATTAACGAATTGTAAAGAAGATGATGTAATTCTTATTTCGGATGTTGATGAAATTCCGAACCCCCAAATGATAAGTGTTTATAAAGAAAAAAATGGAATTTTTGTTTTTAGGCAACGCATGTATTATTATTTCATTAATTGCAGTAACGTTAGTCAGGGAAGTAATTACAGGTGGGATGGAACTGTGATGTGCAAATATGGTTATCATATTAAACCAATGGAATTGCGGAAAATTATTGCCATTCAACCAGGTGCCTATATTGCAGGATTTCTTCCACGGATGTTATCGAAATATTTATTTATTTATTGGCAATTATCCAATTATAAAAGGGTAAGATTGATTGAAAACGGTGGATGGCATTTTAGCTTTTTAGGTGGTGTGGAAATGATTATTAGAAAGCTGGAGTCATTTGCACATACTGAATACAACAAGGATGAATTCAAAGATCCCGGAAAAATTGAGGAAGCATTGGAGAACGGAAAAGATATTTTGGGACGGAATTTTAATTATAGATTTATTCCCCTTGATAATACCTTTCCGGATTTTATTTTAAAAAACAAAGAGAAATATAAAAACTTAATCCGGTAAGTAAACCGTAATCTGGAAAATTCAATTTGTCTATCATTAAACCCGACATAGGCGTAATAATTGTAAGCTACAATGTGCAGGAGTATCTTTGTAATTGCATTGATTCTTTGTTGTCTCAGGAAAATATCATTGCTGAAATAATTGTTGTAGATAATAATTCCACTGATGGAACAAAAGAGGTCATTAAAGGAAAATACCCTTTAGTGAAATTTATTTCGAATGCTGTTAATGCAGGGTTTTCGGCTGCCAACAACCAAGGAACAAAAGCATCGTCTGGTGATATTATTTTTTTATTGAATCCGGATACGAAATTGACAGAAACAAATACGTTGCAAAAGGTAATGGATTACTTCAACTCAAACCCTGAAACCGGGATTCTGGCTCCAATGTTGCTGAATGCAGACGGAACATTGCAGCCATCTTATTGGAATTATCCTGGCTTGAAAGAACTGTTTTTGGAATTATTCTATTTGCACAAAAACACAAAAACAAAACAGCCATCATCTTCCAATGAAGTAAAAGCCGTATCAGGTGCAGCTTTTGCATTCAAGAAATCGTTGGCTGATGAAGTCGGAGGGCTAGATGAGAATTTGTTTTGGATGGAAGACACTGATTTTTGTTACAGGGTTAATAAAACGGGCAGAAAAATAATTTTAGATCCGGGGATAAATATAATCCATTATGGGGGGAAAAGTTCAGAAGGGAACTATTCCGTCACTATCCCTAACCAGGTAATGAGCAGGTTGAAATTTTCAGAGAAATACGACTCTGGTATAGTTTATCTATTTATCAATATCTTGACTCTGGCATTTATTTGCAGTCGGCTTTTTGCATTTAGTATTGGTTCATTAATAAATAAAACAAGTAATTTAAAAAGAAAAGCTTATCAAGTGGCGCTAAAAAGTTACTTTCGGTTTAATTTTAAGGGGGAAAATACGATAATTAAATGAAAAAAATTCTTCTTCTTGGTGATGCTAATTCTTCGCACATGGCTAAATGGGCAAAGGGTGTTGCCGCAAGCGGATATGAGGTGAAATTGTTTTCACTTACTCCATATTCGCAAGAGGAATTGCCTGAAAACGGGGTAGAAGTGCATTCTTACTCATCAAATCCCAAAAATAAATTCATGTATCCCTTTGCTTTAGGTGAATTGAAGGATTTGATTAAAGAGTTTAAACCTGATATTATACATGCACATTATGCATCAAGTTATGGTCTTTTGGGTGCATTATCAAGGTTCCATCCGTTTGTTATTTCAGTATGGGGGAGTGATGTATACGAATTCCCGCGGAAAAATCTTCTGCAAAAAGGAATTCTCAAATTCAATTTCAAAAAGGCGGATAAAATTTGTTCAACCAGCCATACTATGGCTAAGGAAATAAAGAAATACACCAACAAGGATATAGAAGTTATTCCATTTGGTGTTGATTTGGATATCTTCAAACCATTTTCTGTCCACCACGTATTTGACAATGATGCAATTGTGATTGGAACTGTAAAGTCGTTGGAAACTGGATACGGTATAGAATATTTAATTGATGCGTTTTCGAAATTGCAAACGCGCCTGAAAAACCATTCAATTAAGCTTTTGATAGTGGGAACTGGTAGCCTAGAGAAGGAATTGAAGACCAAAGTGAAGGATATGCGAATTGAGGGCGATACTGTTTTTACAGGATATATTCCACCTTCAAGTATTCCATCATATCATAACATGCTCTCAATATCGGTGTTTCCTTCGTTGAGTGAAAGTTTTGGAGTTTCGGTTGTTGAAGCAATGGCATGTGAAAAACCTGTAATTGTTACCGATGTCGGTGGACTTCCGGAAGTTGTTGAAAATGGTGTTACAGGATTGATTGTTCCGCCTGCAGACGTGCGAAAGCTTTCAGAGGCGATGGAAGCGCTTGTTAAAGATGAAGCCTTGAGAGCCAGACTTGGCAAACAAGGAAGGCAAAGAGTTGAGAAACTTTATGACTGGAAGAATAACCTTGCATCCATGATAACTGTTTACGAAGAATTGCTTTCCGGAAAAGCAATTTGAAATGTAGATTCAAATATCACTAAACAGCATGATGAGCGCTCAACTTATCTAATTCAAGAATAGTTGTGCTGCCATCTTCACTCTCTTTAAACATACGACTGAATTTATGGTTAAACAAGATTTCATGATACGTGTATGAGCAGCGTTGCTGGACCATGTCGGAAAACACATCATCAAAACCTCTTATCAAAACATATATCTCAACATCGGCAGCTTTCATTTCTTCGTGAGTCATACCATAGAACAAACTGCTTTCATCAATCGGATGTACAACGGTCCAATTCATCGGCAAACTTTCCACCTTGTCTCTTTCTAAGGCAAGTGTATAATACTTATAAACCCACTCACCATTTTCCTGAACTCTTAACCCCACATTAACTTTTACCTCTACTTCTGTCAATGAATGGTTATCCTTATAATTCACGAAACGAAACATTAAGGCAGTAATATCTTTAAATGGGCTTATAAGGGCATTTTCACTGAATATTAAATAAGCTCTCGGGCGTGCAAAACGACCATAGATTAAACCTGTAGCAATTGCCAATGAGAGCAAGCCTGTAAGGGCTTCCAGAGAGGCCACAATATTTATACCGTCTCCTAATGGGTTCACTCTTCCATAGCCTACAGTGGTAAAAGTTTGTGTACTAAAAAAGAAGACCTCTTTGAATTTTACCCAAGGTTCGGCGCTTATCATTCCCTGCAACTGGTCTGTGCCAACTAATAAATATACACAAGTAAACCCTAAATTAATAAATGCATAAAATAAAATGATTACACCAATAAATTTCCATCTGGGGATGGTAAGCATAAACTGAAAAATGCTGAATCTGCTCAAAATCCCAAGCCCGGTTTTGCGCAAATTATAACTACCGTCTTTATTTACAAAACGATTATTGGCAGTATCATTTTTATTACTGAAGCCAGTGTCGTTATTAGCCTTAAGCTTTGAAATTATTTTTGAATTGTTGGCCATAATTCTGTAAAATTATTTATTTTTTCTTTAAAAACTCTTTATCGTAATTTACATTTTGGGTATCCAATAATTTCGATTGAAGAGAGAGCCGGCTGATAAAATTATTATAGTTTTTATTTTCCGGATCTGTCCATAAGGCTTCTGCCAAGGCGCACATGCGTGGGAGTGCCATATATTCAACATGAGAAAAATCAGGGATGTATTCCGTCCAGACATTGCCTTGGGCACCCAAAATATATTCCCTTCTGTATGGGTTTAATTTTTTCGGCATAGGATTGTACCCATATACTGCACTCAACGGATTATAACCGCCAATAGCTAAGGGTTCTTTCTCTCTATTCTTTGACTGATAATGATCAAAATAACATGGTTTACCCGGAGACATTACAACATAATGATCTTGGTTTGCCGCATCAATTCCTCCTTGGGTACCTCTCCAACTCATCACCATCGCGCCCGGTGCAAGTCCACCTTCTAATATTTCATCCCATCCTATCACCGTTTTTCCCTTGTCGGATAAATATTTTACTATACGTTTTGTAAAATAACTTTGCAATTCTTCTTCAGTTTTCAAATGTTCGTTTTTCATTCTTGCCTGGCATTTCATGCAGGCTTTCCAGCGGTCTTTCGGGCATTCATCACCTCCAATGTGAATGTATTTTCCGGGGAAAAGGGCGCATACTTCATTTAATATATTCTCTAAAAATGAAAAAGTGCTGTCATTGCCGGCACAGAATACTTCATTGGAAACGCCCCATACAGTTAGTGGTTCAAACGGCCCTCCCGTGCATGAGTATTGGGGATATGCAGCCAGTGCAGCAACGGAATGCCCCGGCATTTCTATTTCAGGAACAATGGTAATATGGCGTTGCGAGGCATAAGCTACAATCTCTTTTATATCATCTTGTGAATAATATCCTCCATACGGTTTGCCATCAAACTTATTACCGGTATCCTTGGGGTGCCCGATTACTGTCTCTTTTCTCGTAGAAGAGATTTTTGTAAGTAATGGATATTTTTTTATTTCAATTCTCCACCCTTGGTCATCCGTAAGGTGCCAGTGGAAGATATTGAACTTATAAAGAGCCATCAGGTCAAGATATTTTTCTATTTCATCTTTACTGAAAAAGTGCCGGCTGCAATCAAGATGCATACCGCGCCATTTGTATTGCGGCCCATCTGTTATTGCCACTGCATGGATTTTTAAGCGAGGTTGGCGCTCAACCGGCAAAAGCTGTATTAATGTTTGTATGGCATAAAAACTCCCTGCACTTGTTGCTGCGGTAATTCTGATTTCATCAGATGAAATATTCAACAGGTACCCCTCCTCTTTAAGCGCAGTATCCTTGGGTTCAATAGAAATTATAATTGATTTATGGCCTGAAATTGGTTTGGTTGTAGTGTGTAATTTGATTCCATAATTCTTTTCGAGATATGCCCTTAAATAAGCTGCTTCCCCTGAATCAGCCGGAGCAATAATAGCAACACTATCTGAAAGAAAAAAATTGCTTTTTAATGCAACTACCGAAGATGGTTCCGGTACAATAGGCAACTTGGTTCCACCACTTGCCAACACAGTTTTTAGAAAAAGCAAGAAACATAAAAGAGTGAGTTGGGGTTTTTCCATATTTATTTATCAATTATTGTCAGGAATAGCAATAACACCTGAATTGAGTCAAAGATAAAGGGATTCCTCTAATAATAGGATTGGAGGTCCGCTTAAATTCCGGTAGTTTCAAAATCCGGTTAGGAATGGGCTGATTAAAAGTATGGAACTGTCAGAGTGCTTTAATTACATTGGTATTAAGCCTGTAGCCTTTTCCGTGTATATTTATTATTTCAATCGAGGAATCATCTTTAAGATATTTCCTGATTTTAGTTATATACACATCCATACTTCTTCCGTTAAAATAATCATCGGAACCCCAAATTTTCTTTAAAGCCAAATCTCTTGGTAAAAGATTGTTCTTATACTGGCATAAAAGTTTAAGCAAATCATTCTCCCTGGATGATAACTGACGCACCGTCTGCGGGCCAGTTAATAGCTGGAGGTTTGAATCTAGGGAATATTTTCCGAAAACGAACTTAGTCGAATTAGATGGAGTTACGGCCGTGCCGTTGGATCGTTTTAAAATTGCATTTATTTTAAATATCAGCAATTCCGAATCGAACGGTTTTATGATGTAATCATCAGCGCCGCATTTATAGGCGGTAAGCATATCTTCCCGTAACGATTTTGCGGTAAGGAATAATAAAGGCATGTCAGGATTGACACGTTTTATTTCATCTGCCAGCTGAAACCCATTCATCTCAGGCATCATAACATCAAGCAGGCAAATGTCATAAGGGTTTTTATGAAAACCTTTGAACGCCTCAATTCCATTAATAAACCAGTGGGCGTCAAAATTATTCAGCTCAAGGTAGTTTTTAAGTAGTTCTCCAAAACTGCTGTCATCTTCTGCAAGTAAAATTTTTCGTTTTATTTCATTCATGGGAAACTGGAATTTCAATAATAATAGATGTGCCTTTACCTTGTTCCGACTCGGCTTTTACGCTGCCATTATGCATCTGGACTACTTTTTTTACAAAGCTTAATCCAAGCCCGAAACCTTGAATATTGGATTGCTTATAATAATCGGAACGATAAAATTTCTCAAAAATATGCGGCAGGCCTTCTTTGCTTATACCAATACCATTGTCAGAAAAGCGGATTAAAATATTTCCCGGTGACTGTATGGATACTTTAATTTTAATCAAAGCCTCATAATTGGAAAATTTGATAGAATTATCCAAAAGGTTGCAAAATACTTTCTGCCACAAAGCCTCATTACCATTTAGAATCACGCTATCCTTTTCAAAGTCAGTTTCAATCTTTATATTTTTATTTGCAAGAATCATTTTACATTCTTCCATTGACTTATTTATAGTATCAATTATATTAAAGGTTGCAAACTTTACCTCAGGAGCCTCATCTACCATGGCATTTAGCAAAACGGCACTCATGTCTTTATTCAATCTTGTACTTTGTTCCTTTATGGAATGTGCAACTTTTCCAATTTGCTCGGCAGTCATTTTATCTTGTTTTTCAATCAGCATATCGGCCCCCAGGGATATTCCGGCAAGTGGGGTTTTTATTTCATGAGACATGTGATTTATAAAATCATTTTTTGCTTCCAGTAGGTTTTTATGCCGGATTAACATTCGGATACTATAAATGAACAGAAGCAGAAGGGATGCAATAAAGAGCAATGACAACATAAAGGCCCACCATATACCGGAATGAATACGCATTAATTTCCCGGGAATATCTACGAACAAAAGAATGTTTCTGCCAAATAGGTCGTTGGGGTAAAGGCTTACTTTGTAGCAATCTGTGGTATCATGGAATTCGGGGCTTTTATAGAGATACTCTCCGTGTGGTTTGATTAAGGCAAAACGGAATGAATCGGGCAGGTTATTTTGTGCAAACTGGCATTCTATAAACATTTGAATGTCGGCAGGCTTTATTAAAAGGGAGTCAGGATTCTTTATTTGAATCATTTCCTGCACAAGCGTATCAATATCTTTTATTTTTTTGTGCACATATTTTACTTCCGAAATAGAGTCATTCGAGCTTTGTGAGGGGAACATGCCGGGTGTCATTTCAAAATCAGTGTTATCATCACTCACTATTCGTACAATTGTTCGTCCACGGTTACTTAGAACACATATTTGGTCCATGTTGTCAACCATCGTATAATTTGAGATGGTATGATGCTTATGCTGTACTTGTATCTTTTTATTGCCCGGCATTGGTATCTGAACAACGCTGTCGCAGTCGGCTTCATTCTGCATAAAGGTGAAATCCTCTTTTTGCTTATTTTGTTTAACGGCGCTTTGCAAAGCCCTGTATGCAGCTGCATCAAATTGCTGAGTGTCCAGCTGCAACGACCTGCGTATCCACCAAGCCTGAATAGCAATAACGCCGGTAAGCATAATGCTGAACAAAACAGTAACTATAACGATTGACTTGCTTCTCATCTGCTACAAATCTATAATATACAAAGATAGTATGTAGCTCCTTTAACACTTCATTAACTCTTTTTAACCTATGATTAACCAAAATCGCCTTTTTACCAATGTAGTTTTGCGGAATAAAAATAAATACTATGAAAACAAATCTGTTAAAAATAAATCTTGCTGTTGCAATTATGGGGTTTACAGCCGGAGCGATTGCCCAAAGCGGTAATCAAAACAAAACCCATATCAAAATTGACGAAATTATTAATGGAAAGGAAAGGAAAATAGATACTTCCTTTACCGGACTTAGTGATGCCGAGATTCATAACAGGTTGAGCAAACTGGGTGTGAATGACCTGACTGAAGTAAATGGTAACGCCGATCAGGATATGTTATTGGCAGACGCCTCGGGTAATGACAGTGTAAAAACCCGCGTTATTATTATAAAAAATAACGACGAAGATGGTACCATGGATGAGAATGTTAAAATATTACCGGGAAAAGAAAGCAAAAGCTGCACTGTGGTTGTCGGGAATGATGGAGGCAGTTATACAACCACAGGCGACAGCTCCATAAAAACCAAAGTAATTATTAAGAAAATTAATAAAGATGGGAAAAGTACAGAGATAAGGATGTCTACTAAAATTGTAAAGGTAGAAAGCGTTACACCTAAGGACAATAATCCTTTAAAGACTGATGTTTCAACCTCTACAATGCCATTTTCTGAACTTAAGGTTTTCCCTAATCCTACCGAGGCTAATCTTAATATTCTATATAAAACTGTTGGAACTGACCCTATGATTATAAATATATATGATACGAAAGGTACGCTGGTTTACACAGAAAAGGTGACGGATACGAATACAAGAGTTTGCAAAACAATTTCAATGAGTTCTTTAAGCCCGGGTATGTACTTTGTACAACTAAATCAGGGCAATCAAATAGAAACGAAGAAAGTAGTGGTTAGATAAGGTTAATAAATGTTTGCCACGAAGCGGCAGAGGGCATGGAGGATGCTCTCTGCTTTTTTATTTTTAGAAAGTGAATGGAACATTGGTATCATTAATCTCAAAAGTTCCTTGAAATACGTACTTTTATCAGCTAATAAATTTCAAGAATGAGCAAAGTAATTGTCCTCGGTGCCGGAATGGTAGGCAGAACAATGGCATTAGATCTTGCCAAGAAACATAGCATTACATCGGTTGATATCAATAATGATAATTTGAACCGGCTTAAGGGAAAGGGAATTGGTATAATCCAATTTGATTTAGGAGATACAACAGGTATAAAAAAACTTATTGAAGGTTTTGATATGGTGCTTTCTGCAGTTCCGGGCTTTATGGGGCATAAAACCTTGCAGGCAATTATTGAAGCAGGTAAAAATGTGGTGGATATTTCCTTCTTTCCTGAAAATTCTCTCGACCTGCATAACCTCGCAAAAAGTAAAGGTGTAACTGCGATTGTAGATTGCGGAGTAGCTCCGGGTATGGATAATATCATTCTAGGGTACTATAATGAAAAAATGAAACTTACCGATTTCGAATGCCTTGTAGGTGGGTTACCGAAAGTAAAAAAATGGCCGTTCTACTATAAAGCGCCATTTTCTCCCGTGGATGTAATTGAAGAATATACACGCCCTGCACGTTACGTTGAAAATGGCAATATGGTTGTGAAGCCTGCACTATCAGACATTGAGCATATAGAAATGGAAAATGTGGGTACGCTCGAATCTTTTAACTCCGACGGATTACGCTCTATAATTTTTACAATGCCTCACATCCCGAATATGAAAGAGAAAACATTACGGTATCCCGGACATGTTGATAAAGTAATGGCTTTGCGGGATTCCGGTTTTTTCAGCGAAACTCCAATAAATATAAATGGTAAAGAAATAATCCCTTTGGAGGTTACTTCTAAAATACTTTTCAACGAATGGAAATTGAAAGATGGAGAAGAAGAAATTACTGTAATGCGAGTAACTCTAATTGGAACGGAGAATGGAGTAAAGAAAAAGATAGTTTATAATTTGTATGATGAATACAATGATGAAAGCAAAGCTTCATCTATGTCGAGAACTACGGGCTACACAGCTACAGCGGCAGTAAATATGGTTTTGGGTGGTTTGTTCTCTGAAAAAGGAATCTTCCCTCCTGAATTAGTAGGGAAACACAAAGACTGTTTTAATTTTATTTTAAATTATCTGAAAGAAAGAAATGTGGTTTATAAAAAGGAAGAAATACTTTTATAATATCATTTCTTGCAGTTCCCTTTAGACATAGCCGTTGGTAAGTTCAGCTTGAGTTCTCATCTTTTATTTGAGACACTCGGATTTATTATAGGTTTCAGGTATTATCTTTTTTTGCGAAAAAAAAGTATTGATTTAATACCGCAGTCAAACCGAGCAGTAATATTGATAGGTGCAGCTGCCGGCGGGTTTTTATTTTCAAGAATAATTGGGTCGTTAGAAAACCCAACCCTCTTTTTTAATTCGCCTCATCCGCTTTTATATTTTTATTCCGATAAAACAATTGTCGGTGGTTTATTAGGTGGACTTATTGGTGTGGAGATATCAAAGAAAATTATTCACGAAAAGAAATCTTCCGGTGATCTTTTTACTTATCCAATTCTTCTTGCCCTAATGATTGGCCGCATTGGTTACTTCAGTATGGGTGTATATGAAGATACGTACGGAATTGAAACTTCATCTGTTTTCGGAATGGATTTGGGCGATGGGTTGAAACGTCATCCTGTTACACTGTATGAAATAGCATTCCTCTTATTGGTTTGGTTAATGCTTATGCTTATTGAGAAAAATGTCAAACTTAAAAACGGATACAGGTTTCAATTCTTTATGATTGTGTATTTAATTTTCCGCTTCTCACTAGATTTTATTAAACCCGGAGAACGATATTTTTATGGCTTAGGTACTATTCAAATTAGTTGTATTTTTGGATTAATATACTACAGCAGAACAATTTACAGAATGCTATTCAAACAATCATTGCTTATAGAACATGAGTAAAACCAAAGACTACATTTATTACGACCATACTATTAGTTTGTGCAATGAATGCCTGAAACGAATTGATGCAAAAATAGTTTTCAAAGATGGAAATGTTTACCTCAATAAATCCTGCAAGGAACATGGTTTTCAGCAGGTACTTATTGCTACAGATATTGAATTTTACAAACAGATTCGTAATTTCAATAAAGCTTCTGAATATCCTTTAACGCCACACACTGAAACCATTTATGGGTGCCCTTATGATTGCGGAATTTGTCCTGACCATGAGCAACATTCTTGCCTAACCTTAGTTGAAATTACTGATAGATGCAACCTTACTTGCCCAACCTGTTATGCAAGTTCATCGCCAACTCATGGAAGGCACAGAACACTTGAAGAAGTGGAATTTATGTTCGATGCCATTGTGAAAAGTGAAGGAGAACCGGATGTGGTGCAGATTAGCGGAGGAGAGCCTACTATCCATCCAGATTTTTTTAAAATATTGGACATTGCCAAAACCAAGCCCATCAAACATTTGATGGTAAATACGAATGGTTTTAGAATCGCTGATGATTTGGAGTTTACACATAAGCTCGCATCGTATATGCCCGATTTTGAAGTGTATCTTCAATTCGATTCGTTTAAACCTGAAGCCCTTGTTCAAATGCGTGGAAAGGATTTGACAAAAATTCGCAAGAAGGCATTGGAGAATTTGAATAAATGCAACCTGTCTACAACTCTTGTAGTTACTTTACAAAAAGGTTTAAATGATGATGAAATAGGGGAAATCATTGAATTTGCATTGAAGCAACCATGTGTCCGTGGCGTAACTTTCCAACCAACTTCTATTAGCGGGAGATTGAAAAATTTCAATCCTGCTACAGACAGATTGACAAGCACCGAAGTAAGGCAAAAAATTTTAGACCAAACAACTATTTTTAAGCCTGCTGATTTAATCCCGGTGCCTTGTAATCCCGATGCATTGATAATGGGATATGCACTCAAATATGAAGATGCTGTTACTCCATTGACCCACCTTATAGACCCGGAAGTATTGCTCAATTCCTCTAAAAATACGATTGTTTATGAGCAGGACAAAGAATTGCATAAACATGTAATGAAAATGTTCAGCACGGCTAATTCAACTGATAAAATAAACGCCACCGCCTTCCATCATTTGTTATGTTGCCTTCCTGATATTGTTGCTCCGGATTTATCGTATGATAATCTTTTCCGCATCATCATTATGAATTTTATGGATGCGTATGACTTTGATGTGAGGGCAATAAAAAAATCGTGCGTGCATATTGTTAATGAAGATGGAAGGATTATTCCGTTTGAAACAATGAATTTATTTTATAGAAAAGAATTGCAGGAAAAGTATAAAAAATTGATAAATTTGCCTGCATGAAGGACTTTGGTAAAATAGCAGGATACAATTTGTTGTTTATAATTACTTATGCGGTTCTGCTTAGGCTCATTAGCAATCATATCATTGTTATGCTTTTCTCTATGTTATTTGTGATAGGACAAGTATTATATAACTCTTCTAAATCAATAGTTTATTTCAAGAATAAAGATGCTCCACTCGGCAGGTCATATCTTTTGTCAACATTCTTGGTTCTGATTATTGGGTTTGGTGCTTGCAGTTTACCTGGTTTCAATTAAATTTGGGAAATGAAAGATATTGGAAAAATAGCCGGTTTTAATATTCTCTTTATTTTATTGTATGATATATTGCTTCGTCTTGGTACCGACGGTGGCAGCGCAGTGATAATATCCCTTTTTTTAGTTGTGGGCCAAACCCTTGTTAATTTTATACTCGCGATCATATTGTATAGTACTAAAAATTCTCAAAGAGCAAACTCATTTCTTTTAACTGCAATTCTGGTACTAATTATCGGTTTTGGTGTCTGTGTAAGCCACTTTGCTAATTAGATTGACCCTAAGTTATTGAAATTTAAGAGATTATTCTCTATGCAATTGTATATTAATCTATTCTGTTTACATTTGCCGTAATTACAATCAGTTGAAGATTTATAAAGTATATTCAATCATATTAAGAACTTTATAATCATTGCAACTTTATAAACTAATACTATGGGACGCGTATTTGAAAAACGAAAATATGTCATGTTTGCGCGCTTTGCGAAGATGGCAAAACAATTTACCAAAATTGGAAGGGATATTGCTATTGCTGTAAAAGCAGGCGGGCCTGACCCTGATTCTAATTCCCGTTTACGCATGTGCATACAAAATGCACGCGCCGTAAATATGCCTAAAACAAATGTGGAAGCAGCCATCAAAAGGGCTTCTGATAAAGATATGGCGAATTACGAAGAGGTAATTTATGAAGGATATGCACCGCATGGTGTTCCGGTATTGGTAGAATGTACTTCTAATAACCCTACCCGCACGGTTGCCAACATTCGTATGTATTTCGACAGGGCTGAAGGATCATTGGGAACCAAGGGGTCGGTAGCATTTATGTTTGATAGAAAGGCGTTGTTTAAAATATCATCTGTAGGCCTGAATCATGAAGAAACAGAATTTGAATTGATTGATTTTGGAGCGGAGGAATTTACATGGGATGATGAACACAATGAATTAGTTATTCAAACTCCATTTAGCGATTTCGGCCACATGCAAAAGGCGCTTGAAGACAAAAAAATTGAAATAAAAGAAAGTTCGAAAACATTTATTCCAACTACCACTAAGCACTTAACTGATGCTGAAGAGGCCGATCTTGTAGCTATGATTGATAAGATGGAGGAGGATGATGATGTTGTGGCGGTTTACCATAACGCCCGCTAAATTTTCAAAGTGTTTTTAATCATTTTTATTTTTCCCGAATGAAGTGAAGGCAGGGATAATAAAAATAATTAATTCAATCACATAGAAAATAGTCAAAACAGAAGTATTCAGTTTAAAACTGAATGATGAACCCTTGCTGATTGACATGTGTGTATGCTGGGCATAATGAATAATAAATTTGAAAAAATCTACCGGATGCTTGAAAAGTTCGCTTAAGCCGCCATCCACATTAAAGCAGAAGTAAACGGCCCAGGAGGTTAGCCATGCCACGATGCATGAAATAAAAAGATAAATAAACCCGAGAAAAGAATTCACGCTTTTACCATGCTGCTTAGCATGGTTCGCAAGGAAAAAAAGAAATGCCGCCACCACTACCAGAACAAGAATATTTAAATAAATGTAAGGGTTAAAATGAGTGATAAATCCATAAGCGAGGCCAATAAAAATACTTGCCAGTATAGTCCTCAGGTAAATAAATTTGATTGTTTTGGGCTCTGTGGACATGCTATTCTGCCACTTTTTTTGTGCCAAATATTTTGCTTAGAATAAAATATAAAATTAACCCGGGTAATCCCCCTGCAAGGCAAACAAGAGCAGCTTCAATTTCCAACACTGTTGTGCGATGGAACATCTCAGTATAATAATCAAAGGCAACAAATGAACCGGCTCCTCCAACAGCACCGGGTATAATACCAAGCAATGGTTTGTCTTTTAGCGCATAAAATATGCCAGAGACAGCTCCGGTAATAGTGCAAAAAATAATCAGGGTATTGTATGTGATGCTATTGTGAAACATCTTCTCTAACTCACCGCCCCAATACATAACAGAGATAATAATTGTTAGCCCGAATATAAGTGAGCCCACTTTAAAATTCCATGTTTTTCCGTACGCTGGTCTTTCCATAATGTTTGATTGATAGCAGTTGTGTTTATGGCGTAAATATAATAATATCACCAAAAGCGTATTTAACCGTAAATTAAGTTTTTAGCACATTATAAAATAGGTATTGAATCCCTGTGCAATTGAAATCATGTATATTGCGAACTAATTTTTACACCATTCATTTTATGGATACCCCGCACATCGCCAAAAAAGCCAATTACCCTGTAGAACTTCAACCCGGAACATATTTTTGGTGTGCCTGTGGTTTAAGTAAGAATCAGCCTTTTTGTGATGATTCACATATCGGAACAAAATTTGAACCGGTAGAATTTGTAATTACGGAAACAAAAATGGTAAAACTTTGTGGTTGCAAGCTTTCTTCCAAAAAGCCTTTTTGTGATGGCTTTCATAAAACTCTGATTGAGCCTACAAATCCTTAGCTATTTCTTTCATTCTTGCCTGTATTTTGAATTTCCCCGGCGAAGAAGATTGGATTATTTGAGTAATTCTATGATGGAATTCATCAATGTAATTATTCGCTAAAATAATTTTAATGGCTTCTTCAAATGAAGATACAATGCAATTATAAAATGTCTCTGAACGTTTATTGTTGCGTTTAAAAGCAGCGACTCCAGATTCTGCACGATATAGCATCAGGTCTGCGGTTTCGCGCTCATATATGCTGATTTTTTTAAACTCTTTGATAAGTTTATTCAGGTTTATATTGGTGCTGCGTTCCTTTGGGTTTGGCAATGAATAAGCATCTTTTATTTTTTTCTTGTACCGCTCAAGCATCGGATTAGCCTCATCTGTAAGCTCCGCAGTGTAAAACTCCTTTACGTTTTTGAATTTATCAAAAAGAATTGCCACTTCCCTTATAATATCTTCTTTATCCGATTTGGAAAGGTGCTTTAATAGTGCTTTTTTAGTGAGTTTAGGCATGTTTCTTTTTCCGGATATAATGGGTAATTACAATAATAGCCAATGAGGGCAATCCAATCCAGATGAATTCGGAAAAAAGGACTTTTACACCCCAGTCGCTAAAGAAACTATGGACTTCAATTGGGGAAACTTTTATCCGGCGAAAAAACCAAGGGAAAAAATACCTGTGATTGGAAAACGGGGAAAAGAAAGCCACACCCAGACCTCCTGTGGTGCAGGCATCCAGCAGGGAGTGAGAAAGAGTAACAAGAAAAAAATATACCACGAACTTCCAATTTTGTTTTTTACTTACAGATGATAATTTTGTAAAAATAAAGGTGGCAATAAATCCCATTATGAGTGCAAATAGTATAGAGTGCGTAAATCCTCTATGCCCGAATGTGCTGGCATAATCTATATGAAATTTAAATCCAATTACATCCGCATCGGGAATGATGGAACAGATAATTGTAAGCACCCAAAAAAGTATTGGAAGTCTTTTGTTGGTGTAAACCTTCCCCAATGTCAGGGCTGCGCAAGCGTGCCCAAATGCGGATGCCATTGATAAAATTAATTAAGGTTTTGGAGTTAGCCTTATCCCGTTTTCTTCAAGTATTATCAACCTTGCTTTGTACAGCGCACCTATCGCTTTTTTAAAATTCTTTTTACTTATACCAAACATATTATATACATCTTCTGCAGGGCTTTTATCCGTTAAGCCAATAAATCCGTTTTCTTCGTTCAATTTATCTAAAATCTTTTTCGACAGATCATCCACTTTCTCATAGCCGGGCTTATCAAGAAGCAAATCAATTTTTTTGTCCTCACGTATTTTTTTGATATACCCTTTCGTATTTTCACCTCTGTGCAGAGTCCTGAAAACATCACTGTCAAATAACAATCCGGTATGAGTTTTGTTAATGATTGCGTTATATCCGATATCAGTTTGTGAATAAATAATTAAATCAACTTCGTCTCCCTCTTTAAATTCGGGTGGGGTTTTATCCAGAAAATTTTCCACCTTAGCCGAACCCATAATGCGCCCGCTTATATCATCCACAAAAATATAAACCACATACTCGTTCCCTACTTCCATTTTTTGTTTTTGTTCACGGAATGGAACAAATAAATCCTTCATCAAGCCCCAGTAAAGGAAAGCTCCAACGCTGCTTACAGAAACAACTTCCAGCAAAACAAAATCACCCACTTCTGCAAATGGTTTTTCAGTGGTTGCAATAATCCGGTCTTCAGAATCGAGGTAAATAAAAACATCTACTATATCTCCAATCTTGCAATCTTGCGGTACATAGCGGATGGGCATTAGTATTTCTCCGTGCTCACCTCCATCCAGATAAACGCCAAAATCTAATTCCTTTAAAACTTCCAGCTTATTCCATTTCCCTATTTCTGCCATTTTATTATTTGCTTATTGCTCAAAGATAGGCATAACTCTCCATTCGGGTTTTCTGCCCTGTTTCATAGTGGATTATTAAGTAGTGGATGCAGTATATTTATTTGTTTACATTTGAAGTTGAAAAATAGTAAACACTTAATGCAATGGGAAAAATAAGTATTGATAAAACATCACTCGATTTTTTAAAGACTCTTTCAAAAAATAATGATCGTGATTGGTTTAATGCCCATAAAGACAAGTATCTTCAGGCGCGTGAAAACATGATAAAATTTGCCGACGCGCTGCTTATCGAAATGAGCATGCATGATAAAATTGAAACAACTTCCGGTAAAAAAAGTCTTTTCCGGATTTACAGGGATATTCGTTTTTCGAATGATAAAACGCCTTATAGTTGCCGCTGGAGTGGCGGTTTTCAAAGAGCTACCAAGAAATTAAGAGGGGGGTATTATTTTCATATCGAACCCGGGAAATCATTTCTGGCAGGAGGTTTTTGGGGACCTGAACCAGCGGATTTGAAAAGAATAAGGCAGGATATTTCATTAAATCATAAGGAATGGAAAAAAATGCTTGCGAATAAATCCCTTAAGGCTGCATTTAACGGAATGGAAGGGGAGCAAATAAGTTCTGCACCCAAAGGCTATTCGAAAGACGATCCTGCCATTGAATTGCTCCGTTACAAGCAATTTATTTTCAGGCATTCATTAACTGATAAAGAAGTTTTGAGCCCCGATTTTGTTAAACAGGTTAGTGATACATTTAAAAAAATGCGCCCTTTCCTTGATTATATGAGCGACGTACTTACAACAGATGCCAACGGCGTTTCAATAATATAAAAAGGAAACTTTTCACTCTCCATGCTCTACGACGCATTCAACCGCAAACATGATTATCTGCGTATCTCGATAACAGAGGCTTGTAATATGCGTTGTTTCTATTGCATGCCCGACGGGAATAAAATATCGCACATCCCGAACCACTGGATGAACAAGGATGAGATAGTTGAAATAGCAAAGCTGTTTGTAAATGAAGGAGTAAAAAAAATCAGAATCACCGGTGGAGAACCGCTTGTTAGAAAGGATGCCGGAGAAATTATCAGCGCTCTTTCTAAACTCCCGGTTGAGTTAGTATTAACTACTAACGGGGCATTATTGCATAAATTCATAGATGTTTTCGATGAAGTAAAAATACACACTGTTAATGTAAGTCTTGATTCTTTAAACAAAGAGAAGTTTTTCAAAATAACCAAGACGAATACATTCGATAATGTATTTGAAAATATTCAAATACTGAGCAAAAAAGGATTCAGAGTTAAGGTGAACATGGTTGTGATTAAAGGTGTGAACGAAGTTGAAATTCTTGACTTTGTCGAGTTGACAAAGGATAGTCCATTAGAGATTAGATTTATTGAGTTTATGCCATTTAGCGGTAACGGCTGGAAGAATGCACAAGTATATCCGGCTGCTAATATTTTGAGTGACATAGGCATGAAATATAAATTTGCTCAGATTGAAACGGAAATTCATGATACCTCAAAGAAATATAAGATAGAAGGTTTTAAGGGAAACATAGGTTTGATTAATACTATTACCCAACCATTCTGTGAAGGCTGCAATCGCTTACGCCTAACGGCAGATGGTAAAATGAAAAACTGCCTCTTCTCTAAAAATGAAACGGATTTATTAAGTGCACTGAGAAGGGGAGTGGATATACTTCCCCTGATTCAACAAACTGTAATGAGCAAGCATAAAGAACGCGGCGGACAATTCCAAAAGAATGGTTCGGAATATGACGGAGATAAAATTAAAAACCGTACCATGATTGCTATTGGAGGATGATTTCAGTTACCGAAGCAAAAAAACTAGTTCAGGAAAATGCAGAAATACTTTCTCCGGTGGCTGTTTCTTTAAATGAAGCGTCCGGACTTATTCTTGCAGAAGATACATTTTCAAAAATAGATTTCCCGCCTTTCAACCAAAGCAATATGGATGGTTATGCATTCCGATTTTCGGATTGGACCGGGAAAAATTCTTTTGAAATAAGTGGGGAAATACCCGCAGGTGGCTTTTCAAAGAAAGTTTTGGGACAAGGCGAAGCCATACGAATATTTACTGGGGCTCCACTCCCAGAAGGTGCAGATACTGTGGTGATGCAAGAAAAAGTGGAAGTTGAAAATGGCAAGCTAATTGTTAAGGATTCGGAATTAAAGCAAGGAACATTCGTCAGAAAAAAAGGTGCGCAAAATTCAGTCGGAGACTTAGCTTTACCCTCAGGCACTAGACTAATGCCGGCATCGGTAGCTTATTTGGCGTCTATCGGAATTGCCTCGGTAAAACTACATCCATTACCTAAAGTTTGTATAATTACAACCGGGAATGAATTAAGGCGTCCGGGTGAGACATTAACAGGAGGGGAAATATATGAATGTAATACATACGGATTGATTGCGGCTTTAAAGGAATTAAATATTATGGACGTTGCTCATTTTATTACCGAGGATAATGTAATACAAATCACTGAAACTGTTAAGCGCAATTTGGAGAATTACGATATTATTTTGATGACAGGAGGTGTTTCCTTTGGGGATTATGATTTCGTTACTAAGGCAATAGAAAATTGTGGAGTTGAAAAGATTTTTCATGGGGTAAAACAAAAGCCAGGCAAACCTATTTATTTTGGCAAACGCAAACAAACATTAGTCTTTGGACTCCCCGGAAATCCTTTGTCAATGCTTTGTTGCTATTATGAGTATGTATTACTTGCAATCAAAAAAATTATGGGCATTCAATCTGAATATCCTTTTCATTTGCAGCTTCCTCTTTCTTCATCAATTACTAAAAAGCAAGGGTTGACTTTTTTTGTGATAGGGAAAATATCAGAAGGTAAAGTTGAACCTTTGCCCAATCGGGAATCATATCAACTGAGTTCTTTTGCAATTGCTGATTGTATAATTGAATTGGATGAAAACCACACCGAATTTAATGCCGGTGAAATGGTCTCTGTTCATTTACTATAGAGGCACTCCGGAGTATTCATTATTTGCCTAAATGATTTTTATCATGTAAAACACTTGACGCGCATCAGGTATAAATCTTGATATTATTCATACCTAAAGTGTGATTATAATCCTATTTCTAAAGTTCGGTATGCAGTTCTTTTGTAAATGTAAAAAGCATACCCCTTATGTCTCAAATTTCAGAATTAATGTACAAGGAACATGCCATCATCCTTGAGGGCGCAAATATAGTTCCTTCGCTCGATAAATTATGGGAGGTGAATGAGCAGGAATACACAGATAGTATTAATCACCTGCTCGATTTTTTTGCTGAATATGCCGACACATACCACCATATCAAAGAAGAAAAAGTATTGTTTCCCATTTTAGAAGAGTCTGAACATGCAGCCGTAATAGCCATAGTAGAAGAATTAATTGAGCATCATGAAAATTTCCGTGGGCTTTTAGTGGAGATAAGGCACGACCTTTCTTTAAAGGAATATGCCTTAGTTCAAAAGAAGCTTACACGGTATGTGAGCGATTTACAGGACCACATGGCTGCCGAAAATGATGAGCTGTTCCCCATGATGGATACTATGCTTACTGCAAGAGAACTTGCCAAGCTCTATTTTAATTGTATTGACAAAGACAATGCCTTGGGAATGGAACGAAAAGAAAAACTCGAAAATTTTATAAAAAACTTTCACCTGAATGAAGCAACTAGATGATATTTTAAACTATTGCAATGAATTGGCTTTTGACCTGAATTTTACGAAAGCCAAGGAATGGAAAGCCGATGCGAAAGACCGCATGTTGGTGGGATACTTGCCTATTTATTTCCCGAGAGAAATTACTTATGCTGCCAATGGATTGGCGGTTGGCATTATGGGCGCAGGCGATCATAAACAAATAATTAAAGGCGATGCCTATTACCAATCATATATCTGTCACTTACCAAGAGGAATAATAGAAATGGCCCTTGACAGCAGCCTTGCGGAATTTGACGGATTTATTTTTCCCGCCATTTGCGATTGCGTGCGCAACTTGAGTGGTATGTTCAAGCTTGCGGATAAAGGCAAATTCCAACGATATTTCGATTACCCTCAAAACTTTGATAAGCTTATCGGAGGTGTTTTTTACAGGCAAGAATTGGAAAAGTTCATGGATGATGCCTATAAAGTAAATGGAGTAAAAGTAACTACCGATAAGCTTAACCATGCTATTACTCTATACAATACAAACAGAAAACTGATAGAGGATATATATAACATCCGCCAGGAATTTCCATGGAGGTTATCGGCTGTAGAAACCTATAAAGTTTTACGTGCAGGTTTAGTTATTCCTGTAGAAAAACATAATGAAATTCTGGAAGATGTTATTGATCTTATCAGCGATGAGCGCGGAGAACCAATGGACAACATTCGTGTTGTAATCAGCGGTTCATTCTGCGAGCAACCTCCAATAGGCTTGATAAAATCAATTGAAATGGCAGGGTGCTACATTGTTGATGATGACTTGATGCTTGGTTCCAGATGGATTCAAGGTAATGTTGATGATACAACAAATGATCCTATAGGAGCATTGGTAAATGCATTCCTTACCAAAAGTACATTCTCATCTGCCGTATATGATGTGGGTAATCCAAAAGGAAAACGCCTGGTGAAATTGGTGAAGAAACGCAAAGCAGATGGAGTCATTTTCAGTGCAGCCAGTTTCTGCGACCCTGCATTACTCGACCGTCCCGAACTGATGAAAGATTGCGATAAAGCAGGTATTCCTCACATCAACTTCCAGTTCCACGAAAACACAGGGCAGTTTAAAGTGATAAAAGAACAAGCAGGTACATTCTCCGATTCAATTAAACTCTGGGCATAAAAAAATTAATATAAATGAGCAATCCAAAAGAAGCCGTAAAAGAAAAGAGCATGGTCATTCAGAAAGAAATGACCGCGAAACTTTTTAAAGAATTAAGCAATACCAAAGAAACCGGAAAGAAGGTGGTGTACACGTTTGTACCCGGTAATCTGACGGAATTGATTCTGTCATTCGATATGCTGCCGGTATATCCTGAAATAAATGCATTGCAATCCGGTATGCGCAAACAATCGGGTAATTATATAAAAGAAGCCGAAAAACTTGGTTTCAGCGAGGATGTTTGTACGTATGTAAAGTGTGACATCGGTATGATGGTGAATGGAAACGTTGGCCCGACCGGTGAAAAATTACCTAATCCTGATTTACTTTTACTGAGTTACACCGGTTGTTTCACATTCATGAAATGGTTTGAAAACCTGGAACGCCTTTATCCGGGAGTGCCGGTAGCCATGCTGCACACACCTTACCAGGAAGACGGTAAGATGACTCCTGACCAGATTTCCTACATGGTGAAACAGATGAAGGAAGATGTTATTCCGAAAATGGAAAAAGTTTCCGGTAAAAAATACGATGAAAAGCGTTTATCGAAGATGTTGGAGAACTCGGCAAAAGCAGAAGATCTATTGGTAAACATCCTGGAGAGCGCCAAGAATGTGCCTTCTCCTATTGATGCATACTTTGCGGGAGTTTATTATATAGGCCCGATTTTTACAGCATTCCGAGGTACACAGGAGGCGGTTGATTACTACACAATGCTGAATGAAGAAGTTCAGCAACGTGTGGGATTAGGCTTAGGTCCGATTACTCCCGAAGGTGAATTGAAAGAGGAGAAATTCCGACTGGTGGTTGAAGGCCCGCCAAATTGGACAAACTTCCGTGAATTCTGGAAAATATTTTATGATATGGGTGCCGTAATTGTGGCTTCATCTTATACTAAAGTCGGCGGGGTGTACGACCTTGGTTTCCGCCACGATCCGAAGGAACCACTCGAAAGCCTTGCCAAATACTGTATGGGTTGCTATACCAATATGAACCTCCCGCAAAGGGTAAAATTATTGGAGAACTATGTGAAGGATTATAAAGCGGATGGATTCCTGATTAATTCAATCAAGAGTTGTAATTCATTCTCCGCAGGCCAGCTGATGATTATGCGCGAGATTGAACAACGCTCAAGTGTTCCTGTTGGTTTTGTGGAAAGTGATTTAGTTGATCCGAGATACTTCTCTTATGCCAATATTAAAAACCGCTTGGAATCCTATTTCCAAATGTTGGAGCAACGTAAAATTATTATGAAACAAGAAGAAGAAATTGTGAATTAACTGACAACTAATTAAAGCATGAACAAATATTATCTCGGAGTAGATTTAGGCTCCACCACATCGAAAGCGGTAATCATAAATGAGAAGGACGAAATTATCGGCCGTGGAATAACCAATACCCGCGCCAATTATTCGGTAGCGGCTGATATTGCCCGTGATGAAGCAATTTACAACGCACGTTTTTCGGTATTGAAAAACAAGCTTGGTGATGAGATTAAAGTACGTCCTGAATACAAAAAATACATTGATGATCTGGAAAGTGTTTTCCAATACGAGCAATTCAAAGTTCGTCTTGATAAGCTTGGTGAAGAATTATTGAAGACTTGCAAAACATTTTTCAAGGAAGAAGAAACGCAAGAGAAATTTATCGGGCATTTAAGAAGTATCCGTAAGTCTTTCAAACCTGAGATCAAAAGAGATTATCTCTATAACAACCTTGGCGCAAAGAATCAATTCTTTAGGGATATTGTTTCAGAAAAATATAATCAAGAGGTAAATAAACTTGATGCTGAACTTTTCGAACCCTTGATGACCGTTTGGGATAAGAGTATCAGCCCTGCTGAAAATGAAAGGGTGCAGTTTGACTTTAGGGAGCTGGTAGAAAAAGCCATGAAAGAATTGGAAGATAAATACAAGAACCTTCCTGATTCGGTGTCTGACAATACCAGTGTGGACTTTGACGCAGAGATGAATCTGTTGAAAGGCAACTTTAAGAACGTTTCTGAAACTTTGCGAGAGCATATTTACGAAATAGCAGAACTGGAGTTTCATATCAGCAACATGACAGGAACAGGCTATGGACGGGCTCTTTTGCCATTCCCACAGGACTGTATCCGTTCCGAAATTTTGTGCCATGCTTTCGGGGCACATGCTATTTTCCCCAATACCCGCACTGTGCTGGATATTGGCGGACAAGACACCAAAGCAATACAAGTGGATAAATACGGATTGGTTACGAGTTTCCAGATGAATGACCGTTGCGCAGCAGGATGTGGACGCTACCTTGGTTACATCGCTGATGAACTTAGCATTTCTTTGAATGAACTCGGCCCGCTCGCAATGAAGTCAACTAAGGAAGTGAACATCTGTTCAACCTGCACAGTATTTGCAGGTGCTGAACTTAGAGAACTTACCAATCTAGGTGAAAGGCGGGAAGATATTTTAGGCGGTTTACATAAAGCAATCCTGATGCGTGCTATGTCGCTCATTGCCCGTTCAGGCGGGGTGTTCAACGAATTCACTTTTACGGGAGGTGTAGCGAGAAACCCTGCTATCCTTAAATATCTTGAAATATTAATTCGGGAAAATTATGGTAATGATATTAAAATCAACATACATACAGATTCAATATTCATGGGGGCTTTAGGTGGAGCAATGTTTGCCCGCAGGAACTTGAATGTAGAATTACCGTCAACTAAGAAAGCTAAAGCAGAATTAAGTAAGTAACATATATGAAACCATTATATACAGTAGGAATTGACGTAGGCAGCAACTTTATAAAGTTGGTACTAATGGACTATTCGGGAGAGCATAAGATACTTGACAAGAGTACAGAGAAAATCAGGAAGCGTGATCCGTCTCTGGTGGCGGAAGACTTACAAGAGTACTTGCATTGGAATTGGGGAAATATAATGTACTTGTTAATTCGATTGCACCCGGATTAATTGATACTCCTCTCACCCAAAAATTGGAAAAAGATGTTCAACAAAAATTGATTGATGCTCAACCTACAAAAACAATGGGCCAGCCTGATGATATAGCAAAAGTAGCGTCATTCCTGGCGAATGAAGGAACTAGATTTATTACAGGGCAGGTTATTTATGTTGACGGAGGCAAAAGCGTCGGAGCAAATTTTGTATAGATGAGTAAGAAAGTTGTAACATATACCATAAACGGAAAGCGATACGATGTATTAGTTGAATCACATGAAACACTGTCGCATGTAATCCGTGATAAACTGGGATTGACAGGGACTAAAATTGGCTGTGAACAAGGCAACTGCGGGGCTTGTACAGTTTTGGTGAATGATAAAGCTGTCCTGAGTTGCATCACTCCTGCCATGCGTTTTGAAGGTGCAAAAATTACCACTATAGAAGGCTTGGCAGAAAATTCCGAGTTGCACAGGTTACAGGAATTATTTGTAGAGAAAGGTGCAATTCAATGCGGTTTCTGTACACCGGGAATGGTTATGACTGCTCTTGATTTTGTCAGCAAGAATGAAAATCCGACGTATGATGAAGTTAGAGATGCTTTATCGGGAAATGTTTGCAGATGCACGGGATATAAAAAAGTAATTCAGGCGGTGGTTGAATATGCAAAGGAAATAGCGGAATCAAAAAATAAATCCCGACGTATTGAAGTAATAAAAGTTGAAAGCAACCGAAAGAGTAAACACACGGTGGGAATTGGCAGACCTTATATTGAAGCGACAAAGAAAGTAAAAGGCGCCGCCGATTATGCTGATGACATAAAAATAAAAAATGCACTGCATTGCAAATTACTTCGTAGTATTTATCCGCATGCAAGAATTTTAAAAATTGATACAAGTAAAGCGGAAAAGTTGCAGGGAGTAAGAGCTGTAACCATTGGAAGTGAATTGCCTGAGAAATTTGGGGTGCTTCCAATTTCGCATGATGAGACCTCAATGGCTATTGACAAGACCCGCTATATTGGCGAGATTGTTGCTGCTGTAGCGGCAGACACTGAAGAAATAGCAAGTGAAGCTCTCAAGCTTATTGAAGTAAAATACCAGCCCATTAAGGAGTTTCTTACCATTGATGAATCCTTACAGGATGTGGGCGAAAATGAAAGAATCCACATTTATGGGAAGTTCAATAATAATGTTCACAAAAAAGCGGAGTTGCGCTTTGGAGACCAGCAACAGGGACTGAAAGATGCCGACTTGGTTTCAAAAATGTCATTTGAATTTGAAGGAATTAACCACGGTTTTACTGAGCCTCATGCAGCTACTGCTTGGTGGGATGAAAATGGATTAACGATAATTGCAGCTACACAGGTTCCTCATTATTTACATCGTTCATTGGCAAAAGTTATGGATGTCCCGTTGAGTCGTGTGCGAGTAATCAAGCCGTATGTTGGTGGTGGATTTGGCGGAAAGAGCGACCCGTTCCCGCATGAAATGATAATATCTCATTTAGCAAGAAAAGCAGGAATGCCTGTTAAAATTCGTTTCTCCCGTGAGGAAGTATTTATCACCAATCACGGCAGGCATCCGTCTAAAATGACCTTGCAATTAGGTGTGAGCAAAGAGGGAATGTTTAAAGTATTGGATGCCGATATAGCCATTGACGGCAGGGCTTATGGCAGCTTTGGAGTGGTGACGTCTTACTACAACGGAGTGTTACTCCAAGCACCTTATGATATTGATAATTTCGGATTCAGAACATTCAGGGTATATACTAATAAGCCTCAATGTGGCGCTATGCGCGGACATGGTGCTGTAAATTCACGTTTCGCAACTGAGACATTAATTGATGATGCCGCACATAAACTGAAGATAGATCCCGTTGAAATTCGTTTGAAAAATTTCCTTTCTCCAAATACATTGACAGTCGGACAATACCGCATCACATCAAATGGAAGCAGGGAATCGCTATTGAAAGTAGCGGAGCAAAGTGAATGGAAAAGGCGTCACGGTAAGTTGGAATTCGGCCACGGATTAGGCGTTGCTTGCGGGTTTTTCATCAGCGGAAGTGCGCTGCCAATCATTCGGAATGAACTGCCGCAATCGGTCGTTTACCTGAAAGTTGATTTTGACGGAAGGGTATTAATTACTAGTGGAGCAAGCGATATTGGTCAAGGTAGCGATACAATGCTTGCAATGATTGTAGCGGAAGTACTCGGGATTTCGATGGATAAAATATTTGTACTTGCCGCGGATACACTTCTTACTCCTGTTGATATGGGCAGTTATTCGAGTCGTGTAACATTCATGGCAGGTAACGCTGCAAAGGATGCCGCAGAGAAATTGAAAAAGGAAATTTTATACACAGTTGCCCAACGAAAAGGCGTGTTTCCTGAAGAGTTGAATTTGTCGGATGAAAGAGTTTTCAGCAATGATAATTCTGTAAATCTAAATTGGATGGAAGCCATAGATATCCTTACTGCAGGGCGCGGAGCTGTAAGTATCAGTGGTAAATATATTTCCCCAAAACTCGGCGGTGATTTTAAAGGCTCGGGTGCGGGCTTAAGTCCATCCTATAGTTTTGGCGCTTGCTGTGCCGAAGTTAAAGTTGATACCGAAACAGGGCAAGTAAAAATTCTGCAAGTATGGGGCGCACACGATTGTGGTAAAGCTATTAATCCGCTAGCGGTGGAAGGTCAGTTGGAAGGTTCATGGCACATGGGGCTGGGCCAAGCTCTGACCGAGCAAATGAAGTATTATAAAGGGCTTTTGGTAAACAATAATTTCCTCGATTACAAAATTCCAACATCACGTGATACCCCCGATATTAAGTGCAACATAATTGAAACTAATGACCCCGAAGGCCCTTTTGGCGCAAAAGAATGTGGGGAAGGAGCATTGCACCCTATCATCCCTGCTATCACGAATGCCATATTCAATGCAGTGGGAGTGCGCATCACAAAGCTGCCTATAATGCCTGAAGATATATTGGCAGGATTGAAAAAGAAAAAACAAGCGGAAGAAGTCGCAGGATAAAATGGAAAAGAATCAACTATATCATAAAGCTAAAAATGTAGAAGATGCAATGGCATTTGCGATAGCGCATAGTGAAGATTTTCGCTTCATCGCAGGTGGAACAGACCTCAACGTAAACCGCTTCCATGGCACCATTCAAACTTCCTGCCTGATAGACATTCATGAAATTGAAGAATTACGGCAAATTAAAGGCGAAGGAAATGATTTGCATATCGGGGCACTTGTTACGCTGGATGAACTCATGCAAAACCCAATCATAAAAAAGGAATTTCCCGCACTCGTGGAAGCTGCACATTCCGTGGCTACGCCTATGTTACGGAAGACTGCAACTATCGGTGGTAATATTTTGTGCGAAAACCGCTGCATCTTTTTTAATCAGAGTGAATGGTGGCGGGAGGCCGTTGGTTACTGCCTGAAGTGTGAAGGTGAGATATGCATCGCTACCGGCGGAACAAAAGCTTGTTTCTCCAAATTTGTTTCTGATACTGCGCCTGTTTTGATTTGCCTGGATGCAAAAATTATCATTGCTGATAATGGCAAACAAGAAATTGTTAAACTGGAAGATATTTATACAGGAGACGGTTTGAAGCCCAATAAACTCAGCAATACGGCACTTGTATTAAGTATTGTTGTCCCGCTGAATAAAACTTACAAATGTGTCTTTCAAAAGCTGCGTCCTCGTGAGAGTGTAGATTTTACTTCCCTTACAACGGCTGTCTCTGTTGATGAAACAGGACGGGTTAAAGTGGCTGTGGGTGGTGTAGATCCCAAACCTATAGTGACCGAAGGAAAATCGCTTGAAGAACGCGATGAGTTAATAAAATATGTGATGAAAAAATCGCGAGTAGTAGACAACGATTACTATACCCGTCCCTACAGGCGTTTGATGATAGACGTGTTATTGAAAAGATGCTTTAAGAAATTAAGTTCAGAAGAAAATTAAAAATCACTTCTATGGAAACCCTTGAAAAGACTAATATTTCAGACGATAAAGTAAAATCACTGGCGGATAAAACATCCGTTATGGATGGCAATGAAGCCGCCGCTTATATTGCGTATAAACTGAGCGAAGTATGTGCTATTTATCCTATTACTCCATCCTCACCTATGGGTGAATATTGCGATGAATGGTCAAGTACGGGAGAGAAAAATATTTTCGGAGGCGTACCGCATATTATCGAAATGCAAAGCGAAGCAGGCGCAGCGGGCGCTATTCACGGGGCTTTGCAGGGTGGCGCATTGGCTAGTACATTTACTTGTTCCCAGGGTTTGTTGCTGATGATTCCAAATATGTTTAAGATAGCAGGAGAGTTGACTCCATGCGTATTTTATATTGCCGCACGTACTATTTCAACCCATGCTCTAAGTATATTTGGCGACCATAGCGATGTTATGGCTGTGCGTTCTACAGGCTTTTCAATGTTGTTTGGAAGTACCGCGCAGGAAGCTATGGATATGGCTCTTATTGCTAATGCAACCACGTTAAGTTCACATGTTCCGTTTCTTAATATTTTCGATGGATTTCGGACATCGCACGAACTTTCAAAAGTGAAAGTTATTTCGGATGATATTATAAATGCAATGATTAACATGGATGATGTAAGGGCGCATCGTAACCGTTCGCTTAGCCCTGAACATCCTTTTATTCGCGGGACGGCACAGAATCCTGATGTGTTTTTCCAAAACAGGGAAGCCGCGAATCAATATTACTTGAAGGTTCCTGAAATTACCAAAAACTACATGGCGAAATTCGCCGAATTGACCGGAAGGAAATATAAACTTTTCAGTTATCACGGGCATCCGGAGGCAGAACAGGTTATTGTAATTATGGGCTCCGGGGCAGGAGCTGTCAGAGAAGCGGTAGATTATTTGAATGCAAAAGTTGAAAAGGTCGGATTCATAAATATTCACTTGTATCGTCCATTTTCCATAAACGATTTCGTTTCTGAAATTCCTGAAACCGTAAAACAAATTGTGGTGCTCGATCGTTGCAAAGAGCCCGGAAGCAGTGGAGAACCGCTTTATCTTGATGTAGTAAATGCTTTGAACGAATCACCCATGAAGAATCATCCGCGCATAATTGGCGGAAGATACGGGCTTGCATCAAAAGAGTTTACTCCGGCTATGGTAGTTGCTGTTTTTGATGAATGTAAAAAGACACAACCCAAAAACCATTTCTCGGTGGGAATTGAGGATGATGTTACACACATGAGTTTGGATTATGATAAGCATTTTTCACTCGACAAGCAACATCAGTTCCGCGGGTTGTTCTATGGTTTAGGCTCGGATGGAACAGTTAGTGCAAACAAAAACTCCATAAAAATTATTGGTGACACAACCCGGAAATATGTCCAAGGATATTTTGTTTATGACAGTAAGAAATCAGGTTCACTTACAGTGTCACATCTTCGATTTGGTGATAAGCCCATTGAATCAACATACCTTGTGCAAAGCGCCAATTTTATTGCTTGCCATCAGTTCAACTACCTGGAGAAATTTGATGTGTTGGAAAATGCTGAGGAAGGCGCTGTGTTCTTATTGAACGCTCCATATAGCAAAGATGAAGTTTGGAGCCATATTCCGCATAAAATTCAAAATGAAATTATTTCTAAAAAAATACAATTTTACATTTTAAATGCTTCCGGTTTGGCAAGTAAACTGGGCATGGGTAAGTATATTAACACCATACTTCAAACCGGATTTTTTGCCATCAGCAATATTATTCCGCGTGAAGAAGCGATAGAATGTATTAAAGATGCGATACGTGAAACCTACGGCAAGAAAGGCGAGCAAGCCGTCAATAAAAACATTGAAATGGTTGACCGTGCCACAGCCGAACTTTACAAGATTGATTATTCAGGGTATATTTTAGGCAAGGATGATGCGGTTCAAACTTTACCAATAGGTGCCCCGGAATTTATGCGCAATGTGCTTTCGAAAATTATTTCCGGTAAAGGCGATGAGTTGCCTGTAAGTGCATTTCCCGTTGACGGAACTTTCCCTTCGGCTACCACGCAATGGGAAAAACGGAATATTGGAGATATCGTTCCTGTATGGGATACGGATTCATGTTCGCAATGCGGGAAGTGCTTTTTGGTTTGTCCTCATGCAGCTATCCGTTGCAAGGTGTATGATAAAGCTGCTCTTGCAAATGCCCCGGAAACATTTAAAACCGCAGCTCCCATTGGAAAAGAATTCAGTAAAGATGACGAGCGTTATACCTTGCAAATATCCCTGATGGACTGCACCGGTTGCCGCTTGTGCTATGAGGTCTGTCCGATTGAAAGTAAAACGCAAAAGGGAGTTAAAGCAATTAACATGGTGGATAAACTTCTGTTGGAAGAATCGGAAAATAAAAACTGGGACTTTTTCCTTACCCTGCCTGATATTGACAGAAGCAGAGTAAACCGAACACAGGTGAAAGGTTCGCAATTATTAGAACCGTTATTTGAATTCTCGGGAGCCTGCAGCGGTTGTGGAGAGACATCCTATTTAAAATTATTAAGTCAGTTATTCGGCGACAGGATGCTGATAGCAAATGCAACAGGATGTTCTTCGATATTTGGAGGAAACCTGCCAACAACACCTTGGGCGGTCAACCACGAAGGACATGGCCCGGCTTGGGCAAACTCATTGTTTGAGGACAATGCAGAATTCGGGTTAGGCATAAAATTAGCAGTGGATCAAAAGCGGGAAGTTGCTTTCACACTTTTAAAAACACTCTACAATGAAGTAGGTGCAGAATTAGCAGATTCAGTATTGAATGCTACTTCCAACTCTGAAAAAGATTTGGCAATTTTACGAAGTAAGATGACCGAATTAAGGGCAAAGTTGCTGCAGATAAATAGTAAGGAGTCCAAGCTATTGTTAACATTCTTCGAATACCTGCTTCCTAAATCAGTTTGGATAATTGGAGGCGATGGTTGGGCGTATGATATTGGCTATGGCGGCTTAGATCACGTACTTTCTACCGGAAGAAATGTGAATATATTTGTCCTCGATACCGAAGTATATTCCAACACCGGCGGACAGGCATCGAAGTCTTCCCCGCGTGGAGCAAGCGCCAAGTTTGCTATCAACGGAAAACGCGCAGCTAAGAAAGATTTAGGCTGGCAGGCAATTGCACATGGCAATGTGTATGTTGCACAAATAGCTATGGGAGCGAACGATTCACATACAGTAAAAACTATACTTGAAGCTGAAGCATTCAACGGGCCTTCACTCATTATAGCATATAGCCATTGTATTGCGCACGGATATGATATGGCATTTGGTATGAAACACCAGTCTAATGCTGTTAAGTCAGGCTACTGGCCGATATTCAGATATAATCCAGCCAAAGAAAAAGGGCAGCGTTTTAGTTTAGACTGTGCGGAGCCCACCTTATCGTTAGGTGATTTTGAATATTCGGAAAACCGTTTTAAACTGGTGAAAAATAAAGACCCGAAAGTTGCCGAATCGTTTTTACATGAAGCAGAAGAAGATATGAAAATGAAATGGCAACGCATTGCAGCAATGAAAACGTTGTAGTTTTGTAGCATGTCAGACACGCCCGTTTTATTTTTTGTTGCTTTACTAATAATCTCTGCACTCTATTCTTCCGTCGGACATGGCGGTGCTAGCGGATATCTGGCTCTGATGGCTATTTGTGGAATTACTCCAGCAGTAATTAAATCAACGGCATTAGTACTAAATTTATTTGTTTCGTTAATTGCTTTCATTCAATATTACAAAACAGGTAATTTTAAGTGGAACTTGTTAATACCGCTTGTGATTGCTTCTGTTCCTATGGCTTTTTTGGGAGGAACTATTACATTAAATGGAGATGTTTACAAGAAAATTCTTGGTGTACTTTTAGTAATTGCTGCATTCCGTTTTATTTATTCTCCGGGAAAAAACAGCACGCCGTTTATTAATGTAAGTATTCCACTTCTGTTAATTATAGGAGCCTTAATTGGATTGATTTCCGGTATGATTGGAATAGGTGGAGGTATAATACTTACTCCAATAATCTTACTTTTAGGTTGGGCCGATGTAAAACAAACGGCAGGCATAAGCGCCCTGTTCATTTTTGTAAACTCAGCGGCGGGATTAAGTGGCAAAGCCATACATGGAATTCAGTTCAACAACTCTATGATGCTAATGATTGCTATCGCTTTAATTGGCGGTTTTGGTGGTTCTTATATAGGTTCCAGATTGCTCGTTCAAAATACCCTTAAAAGAGTATTGGCTGTTGTTTTGGTAATTGCATCAATTAAATTACTTTTGCCTTAGTAAGCTAAAGGCAATGGAACTTAAGATTCAGGTTTTTGGAAATCTCCGCGATATAATAGGTTCAAATGAACTTGTTGTAAATGATGTTTTATCTAAAGATGAATTGGTAAAGATGTTGAATACCCGCTATGCAAAATTGAGCGGAACAAAGTATGTTGTTGCTATAAACAGGAAAATTTCAGTTGAGAATGATTCTTTGAATGAACATTCCGAAGTGGCATTAATACCTCCCTATTCCGGTGGCTGAAAAAAAAGTAAAAAATATATTTATAGAAGGGGCTATTCCTCCTTCATTTATAGGAGATAGTATCGCCAAGCATTCTTCCAAAACTGAAATTGGCGCACATAGTATTTTCCTTGGTCAAGTGCGGAGCGATATAAAATATGGTAAGAATGTGAAGGCAATAGAGTTCACTGCATACAATGATATGGCAAATGAAATGGTTTATACTATTAGAGAAGCAACGTTTGCTAAATATCCTATTACTTGTATGCACATTTATCACAGCCTTGGAAATATTAAGGTTGGCGAAATATGCTTTTTTGTTTTCACTTCATCGGCTCACAGACAAGCAGCGACGGAGGCATGCAATGAAGTGGTGGAACGAATAAAAAAAGAAGTTCCGATTTGGGGTAAAGAAGTTTTTGAAGATGAGACTTATCAATGGAAAGAAAATAAGTAAAAGCTATGGTTGACATAACTAATAAAAAGAACACACTCCGTAATGCTATTGCTTGCGCTGTGGTAAAAACAAGTTCACAAGAGACGATTGATATCATAAAAAGAGGAGAAGTTCCCAAAGGAAATATTTTCGAATTTTCGAGAGCCGCAGGATTACTTGCAATAAAAAAGACCAGTGATGTTATTCCGGATTGTCATCCTTTACCAATTGAGTTTGCCTCCATCACTTCTGAAATTGAAAACTTCAACATCATAATAAAGGTGGAAGTTAAAACCATTTATAAGACAGGGGTAGAGGTAGAGGCCATGCACGGGGCTTCAGTAGCTGCGCTTACCATGTACGATATGCTTAAGCCGATTGATAAAGGAATTGAAATTACTTCTATAAAACTTCTTGAGAAGAAAGGCGGTAAGAGTGATATTAAGAATATGCCTGATTTGAATATAAAAGCGGCTGTTATAGTATGCAGCGATAGCCGCTCGAAAGGAATAAAGAATGATGAAGCTGGGAAGGCCATAATCAAGCATCTTGCCGGGAATAATATACTATCCCCCGTATATCTTATTTTGCCGGATGAGATAGAAGAAATTCAGAAAGCAGTTAAAAGGTATGCGAGCGAAAAGATTGATTTGGTAATAATTACCGGAGGTACCGGACTTGCAGAAAGGGATGTAACGCCAGAAGCAAACAAACCTTTACTAACTCGTGAAATCCCAGGTATTATGGAAACGGCTCGTAACTATGGACAGCAGCGTACTCCATTTTCTATGCTATCAAGAGGGGTTGCCGGTATGATTGATAAAACGCTTGTAATTACGTTGCCCGGTTCAGTTAAAGGAGTTGAAGAAAGCATGAATGCTATCTTTCCTGCTGTTCTGCATATCTTTAAAATACAAAACGGACAATCACACGAGTGATCGTTTCAATCTAATCTTTCAATTTCTGAAAACATCACCGCTTCCTGAACTTTGTTTTGGATAGTCGGCTCCCGCATGTTTTTAAACATCTTTTAAGTTGATAAATGTCATAGTTAAAATCTTGTGTGTGCCTACATTTGCCGTTGAAATGCCAAAATATAAGGGCATAAAAGGTTTGGTAAGATTGTAATCCGGATGGAAAATAAGGCACTATATTCAACTCGCACTGCTATTCTGATTGATAAATTCATTTATCAAAGTAATGTAATGGAATTTAATAATAGTAGATTATGTTAGTAGCAGAAACGGATTGTCTTACTTGTAATGTTCATTGTTTTATACAAGAGCATAGCAATAAGGAGTGGCTTCAGAAAGTGAATGAAGGGAAAAAGATATTAAAGCGCCGAAGTGGACAGGCCATCATTTATTTTGGTACTCCTATTACATCCCTTCTTTTTATTAATGATGGTAAAGTAAAGGTTGTGGCAGATGGTTTGTTCGGGAAGCAGCAAATAAAACGACTTGCTAAGGCTGGTGATATTATAGGGTTTCGGGAAATGGATGGGACGCATATCTCACCATCGTCAGTTTATGCCATTGATGATTCTGTTATTTGCAGTGTAGAAAGGGAATTTTTTATTGATTTACTCAAGGCAAATCCGGATATGATGCTCGAAACAATTATGTTATTGACAAAGGAATTACGCAAATCGGAATGGAGGATGAAGAGCCTGATGCTTATGAATGCCCGAGAAAAAATTTCATATTCCTTACTATATATTAATGAAGTATTCGGTAAATGCAGTGGTGGTGAATTAGCCGTAAAATTAACCCGACTTGAAATTGGCGAAATCGCATGCACATCCAGAGAAGAAGTATCAAGAACACTTTCTGATTTTGAGCATGAAGGAATTATTAAAACGGAAGGTAAAAGAATATTTCTTGTAAATCTTCCGGAGCTGAAAAACATGATCGGGATAAATGAGGATGTTAGTTTTACTTAACAGCCCGTTATTCTAATTGGGTAATCCTTTGTAACAAAATCAGCATCTGATTTTGTTACTTTAATCACAATTTATAATATTGAAATTCCGTGACAATAGAGTCATGGGAAGAAGGTATTTTATCAAAACTCAGGTATATTAAACAACCTGCATGTTGAAAAAAATGGGTCCGCTATATCAATGATGATAAGATATCCGGTAAAACCAAATTGGTCATAAATAAATGTGATTTAACACACGCGTAGGAACATCTAAAATCTTGAGCGATATCATAGGTAAAAGTTGGCTTTCCATAGAATTTTGTGGGGTCAAATAAATCATGATAAATGAACAGTGATGAGCGCACATTATACGCACGGGGGCCAAAAACAAACTTTAAACTCAGAAACAGCTTATGATAGTGATTTCAATTCTAATAATTTCTGTCTTCACCAGCGTGAGAATTAAGATGAGAAGAAGCAAATTATTTACTGAGCGAAATCATACTAGTTTATCACACATGATTGACATTTGTAACATCAAAAATAAATAGCAAATACACCATATATATATGAACGACGAAAAAAACGAAACAAGCAAAACGGACAGGAGGGACTTCTTGCGCAAAAGTTTAATTACTGGTGGTATCCTCGCTTCCGGTGTTTTAGGGTTTGAAAAGGTATTCTCCAGCGGAAAGCCAAAGGATACCGGAGAAAAATCCCTTCTGGTTAATCCTGCGAACGGGAAAATTTACAAGGCAAGTTCCATGAATATGGAGGAAGTAATCACTCCTCCTGTATCAAATGAAGAATCACGCAAAGGAATCGCTGGTAAAAAATTCATAATGGTTATTGACCTTGCTAAATGCGATGGCTGCAAAAAATGCACCGAAGCATGCCAGGCTATGCACTATACAGAATCGGACAGGGAATGGATAAAAGTGTTTACTATGAAAGATGCAGACACTACTGCACCTTACTATTTCCCTAAACCATGTTTCCATTGCGATAACCCTCCATGCACAAAGGTTTGCCCTGTTGGTGCAACTTTTAAAAGACAGGATGGCATTGTATTAATAGATAATGAAAGATGTATCGGTTGCCGTTCTTGTATGGCTGCTTGCCCTTATTCTACAAGATTTTTTAACTGGAGTCATCCTTCAGCACAACAAACCGCATCAATCGGAAAGATGGAATATTCCCCTGAAAGGAGTGTACCACGCAGAATGGGAACAGTTGAAAAATGCGATTTCTGTCCGGATATGATCCGTCAGGGAAAAATGCCCGCTTGTGTTAGCAGTTGCCCTATGGATGCCTTATATTTTGGCGACCAGAATGAAGATGCAGTTACAAACGCTTCAGGAAATACGGTAAAGCTTAGCCAGCTTCTGGAAGATAATTCAGGATACCGTCACCTCGAGGAACTGGGAACTGAACCACGTGTTTATTACCTGGCACCTAAAAACAGGAAATATTCTGCACCGGATATTAAAACCGTAAAAAAGGTGAAGGACAAAACAAAACCTTCAACTGAAAATATGGACATGAGCCCGATGCCAATGTGATAAAAAAATAAAAATCAAATAATAATTATAAAAATATAATTGAAAGAAATATGGCAACAGAGAAATATAACCTGAAAGAAGAAATTGAAACAGTTCGCGAAGACTGTCTCCGCCCTACGAATCATTGGGGCACAAACACGAAAGTATGGATTGGATGTTTAGTAGTTGTTATTATTTGGGGGGTGTATTGCTACATTAACCAATTAAGAAACGGCTTAGGCGTAACAGCAATGCGCAATTATGTATCATGGGGGTTGTATATTTCAACCTTCGTTTTCTTTATTGGTATCAGTCACTCTGGTACACTTGTATCAGCAATCCTGCGGATTACAAAACAAGAGTGGAGAAGGCCGATTACCCGTTCTGCCGAGTTACTCACTTTTGTATCCCTTTGTTTTGGTGGCATTATGCCTATCATTGATTTAGGTCGCCCAGACAGGCTTGCCAACCTTGTAATTCATGGCCGGATACAATCACCCTTGATGTGGGATATCATCTCTATCTGTACTTATTTCACCGGTAGCACGGTATTCCTGTTTCTGCCAATGATTCCTGATATGGCGCTGTGCAGAGACAGGCTAAAAGATACAACTACACGATTTAATAAATTCAGAAAATGGCTGTACACAAAAATGGCTCTTGGCTGGAAAGGTACAAAAGAACAATGGCACATGTTAGAGAAATCAATGACCATTATGACGATTGTAATTATTCCGGTTGCGGTATCGGTACACACCGTAGTTAGTTACATTTTTGCAATGACATTACGTCCGGGATGGGACAGTACCGTATTCGGCCCATACTTTGTTGCCGGTGCGCTTTACTCAGGTTCTGCATGTGTAATATTAGGTATGGCTGCATTCCGCAGATTGTATCACCTCGAAAAATATATTACTCCCCGCCACTTCGATTTAATAGGACGTGTGGTGCTTGCGCTTACACTTATATATGCTTATCTCAACCTGAATGAATATTGGATTCCTGCATATAAAATGGCAACTGCCGAAGGACACTTACTTACTGACTTGTTTTATGGAAGTTATTCCAAAGTATTCTGGACATGCCAGTTTGGCACTGTATTGCTGCCAATTATTGTAATGTCGTTCCCTAAAGGCCGCAAAATAACTCCGTTGGTTATTACCTGCATATTTATTGCTGCCGGTGCATGGGTAAAAAGGTATCTGATTGTGGTGCCTACATTATTACACCCATATATGCCTATTCAGGAAGTACCCGGAACCTGGTCAACATACTTTCCAAACTACGTTGAATTTTCAGTAACCGCAGCTTGTTTAGCCGGAATATTCCTGGTGATTACACTCTTTGCAAAGATGTTCCCGATGATGGCTGTGTGGGAAGTTGAAGAAGGCATTGAACTGGAACATGACAGACTTACTGCTATTGATTTGAAAAAGGAAAGAGAAATAGCAGCTGCTGCTGAATCAAATGGTGAGTTACTAAAACCAATTGAACCTAAAATAATAACCCCACTAATTCCATCAACCAAATAATTATGAAACTAAATAGAATAGTTCTTCCCATCGCAGTTTTATTCTCAAGCCTGCTGGTTGCTCAGGACAAGACTAAGGCAACAGAAAAAAGAGATGCTACAATTCAATTGGCTTACTATAAAAAGGCGGATTTAACAAGAACTGCTGTTGCTATTGTAAAAGCAAAGAACAGCACCGGAAAGTTTATGGCTGCCCAAAATGCCAGGGTCAATTTTTATACAACCAATGAAGGCAAAACAGAATTGCTAAATACAGTAACCACGAATGGTATTGGTAAAGCAATTTTAATTCTTCCGGCCGAATTACCAACTGACACTGGCCATGCATTTACCATCACTGCGAAGATTGAAAACGATAGCATATATGGCGACGCAGATGAAGAAATGCGTTATAAAGATGCGAGCCTTGTTTTGAAACTGGATGCCGGAGATACAGCACACAAGGCAACAGCAATTTTAACAAGAAAAGACGCCGATGGAAAAGAAACTCCTGTTAAAGGTGCCGATATTAAATTTTATGTTCAACGCCTGTTTGGAACAATGCCCGCCGGTGATGACTTTACAGTTACCACCGATGAAAATGGGAAAGCGGAATTTAAATATCCGAAAGGAATTCCCGGAGATGTAAAAAGTACGCTGTCTATCGTAGCAAAGGTAGATGATAATGACCAGTTCGGAAATATTGAAACGAAAACAGATGCAACCTGGGGTACACCGCTTGTAGTTGATCCGAATCCGTTTCCGCGCGCACTGTGGGAACCTTATGCACCATTGCCTTTGGTAATTACTATTTCAACACTGTTCGGAGGAGTATGGCTTACCTACTTTATCATCTTCCGGTTCTTGGTGAAAATTAAAAAGGCAGGAAAAGCAATCGTTTAAAAGAAGCAATTAATCAAAGAATAAAATGAGTAAAAAGATGGAGAAACTAAAAAATTGGATGTTTCCACCGTCAGGGTAAAGCGGAGGAGTGTATTTAGGAAATACAAGGAGAGGGCATGGTTTTTTCATGGAGCGATGCCCTTCCTCCGGGCCCTTAAACAAACATGAAAAAATTCAAAACAAAAATAAACAGTAACAATTAATATCACAGTAATATGAAAATCACACAAAAGATAGGAGAAGCAAAATTTTCAAAATTTCTTGCAGCAGGAGCCGTAACGGGTGTAGTGGCGCTCTGTTTCGCATTCACACCTGCAGAACTTAAAGGAGGCCAGAAATGGATGTCGCCACCTACCGATAAAAACCTATGCTATTCTTTTTTAACCGCCGACGATAAATGGACTGCCCCTGCTGAAGCGGCAAAAGTGAAAAACCCAGTAGCCTCGAATGATGCATCTATTGCAGAAGGAAAGAAAATGTATGTAAAAATATGCAACGACTGTCATGGTAAAAAAGGAAAAGGTGACGGCCCAAAAAGTTCGGAACTGGATAAACCGCCGGGAGATTTTACAAAACCTGATTTTGCAAAACAAACAGACGGTGAACTTTTTTGGAAGATTACCAATGGAAAAAAACCAATGCCTTCACTTAAAAAAGAACTTACAGAAGAACAACGCTGGCAGGTAATTAACTACATAAGAACTTTAGGTAAGTAAAAGCTTTCATTAAAAACGCAACAAGCAAATCAATCAATAAACCACAACAATTTAAACTTAAAAAATCATGAAAAACTTATTTAAATATTCGGCTTTAACCCTTATAACCGGGGTTACTGTACTGGGTGCAATTTCCTGTACAAAGCATGATCAGGTAATTAATAATAACCCTGCATCAGTTACAACTACTATGCCGGTTACACCGCAAAATGATACCCTGATAGCGTATAAAATTACTTCTACCTTAACCAATGGTAACCTCTCCGGTGCTACTGATGTGGGTGGAGGACTAGGCTTTCAATGGGATGGCGGACTTGATTCAAGATGGTCAACTGCTACTCCTATAGCATTAACTGCTACTGTTCCGGATTTAGGAAATAACACATTCGAAGGCTTCCTGGGCAATACAGTCAACTTCACTATGCGTTCATTATGGAGCGATTCTGCCATTTATATGCTGGTAGAATGGAATCAGGCTTTTCAAAGTGTTTACAGTTCACCCTGGTATTTTAATCCAACGGCAAAAACTGTAGGAGGACACCAATTAAAGAGTTGGGGCCAGGCGGGCGGTGCGCCAATGTGGGATTTCCATGGAAACATGATTTCGCCAAGTTTCGTTCAGGATCAGTTTGTAATTATGTTTAACATCAACAATTCTACCTATGAATTCAATACACAGAATTGCTATGGTGTATGTCATACATTCCCACCAACAGTAACTCTTGACACCGTAAATTATCAAATTATTACTACTTACGGAGCAGGAGGCGGAATGTTCACCAACATGTCAAATCAAAAATGCGACATCTGGAGAGCCCGTTCCGTACAAGTGCTGAATGCTAACCAGGCAAACGACTGCTACTTGTGGTGGAATAACGGTGCTATCAATAAAAATGCTGTGGCCAGCGATACTGATAATTTACCTAAATCTGTATTCAACGGTGATTTGAGTAACAAACAAACCTTAACCGTAATGAATACTTCACTCAAGGAAACCGTGCCGCTCTGGATTAATACAAACGGCTCTTCGGCAGGTGCAAATACAAATACACCAACCACTCACTTCCTCGTTACGGATACTGCAACACCAGGTTATTATTACGTAGTATCGGTTGATACCAATGGTGTACTTTATTGTGCTAATTCAAAAGCAACTGCTTCAGTAATTACCTATACAGTTACCCCGGGCTCCACCTATGAATTGCAGGGCACAGGCTCAAGCATGACCTTGGGTGCAAATTGTATTCCAGGTTCCTTAATTGGTATGTATAAAGGCGAAGAAGCTGATGTAAGAGCCAACTACTTCTGGACAGGAAACGGATACAGGTTGTTGCTGAAACGTGCATTGAAAACTTCCGATACCTATATGGAAGATATCGATTTCACCCCTTTTTCAAGCAGCCCCGGTACTTGCACACCATTTGGCTGTGGTATAATGTTTGATGGAGCAGATAATGAACACGCTATTGCTACAGGCCTGCAATTACGTTTCTCAACTGCAGCATCAGGAGAAATCAAGAAACATGAATACAATACCGTTCACCAACTGATTAAGGTGGCAAACAATGTTAGTGCAAAGAGGAAATAAGGCGCTGCCTGATTCGAACATGAACGACCTTAAATAAAATAAGTATGAAAAAGAGAATCGTAACAGTGGCAGTATTGGGTATAATAATGATGGTGGGGTGTGAGAAAGACACAACCGTTATCATTCCGAAAAACCCGGAAGCCGCAAAAATATCCCGAACGGTGTCATTCAGCAAGGACCTGGTACCTATCTTTAAAAGCGATTGCGCTTTAAGCGGATGCCACGTAACCGGCGGACACGCTCCGGATCTGGAAGCCGAGGACGCATACAGTTCATTGATGAAAGGTAATTTTATAAATAAGGCTGCACCTGAAAGCAGTATAATATATGAACGCCTTACGGGGAAACTTACACCGGGCATGCCAATGAAGGCACCCGGAAGTGACCCTTCACAAATTGAAGAACTGTTTTTGGCCTGGGCTTCTCAAGGAGCTTTGAATAACTAAACAAATAATTGAAAAAAAAATGAAAACACGAATAAAATATGCTGCGGCTAACAGTTGGTTAGTAGCTCTTGGCTTTGGGCTACTGGCTTTTAGCAGTCAGAGTTTTGCACAAGACAGTGCAGCTATGAGCAAAGTACCCAAAATAGAAAGGGTGAAAAATACCTTCTATGGAAATATGATTATTAATGACCAATCGGTAATGGTGCCGGTTAAAAAAACCCTCGAGGTTAATATCCAGCACCGTTTTGGTGTGATTGACGAAGGCTACCTGGATTTCTACGGATTGTTTACAGGAGCGAATGTTCGTCTTAGCGCCAACTACACACCAATTGATTATTTGCAATTTGGAATTGGTATAACCGAAAACAAAATGCAGTGGGATGGTAATGTAAAGTATGCGCTTTCAAGGCAGGCAGTAAAAGATGGTTGCCCGATAAGTGTTACTTATTATGGCGATATGGCTATATCCACACTCCCAAAGGAAGGCAATTTTGTAAACTTCGGCGACAGGATTACTTATTTCAACCAGATAATGATTGCTCATAAGGTTTCTAAAAAGTTTTCGGTTCAGGTAACCGGAAGTTTAGCTTACTTCAATAATGTGGAAGGGTACTTTGCATCGGATGGAACTATTCAGCCTGAAATGAAAAACATGCAATTGGCATGTGGCGCAATGGGAGCATACCAGATATCCGATCAAATGAGTATTGTGGCCGATTACAATCAGCCCCTGACTCAAAACACTACCAATAACCCGCATCCTGATGTTGCCTTGGGCATTCAGCTTGCAACGTTTACGCACAATTTCCAGATTTTTGTTTGTAACTATGATGCCATTCTGCAACAGGATAACAACCTTTACAACCAGAATGACTTCACCAAAAAACAATTCTTAATTGGCTTTAATATATCCAAACGCTGGAATTATCAATAGTAGTTTAGTTTAGTTTGCAACATGTGAATAGCCTGCCGGGGGGAAACTTTCGGCAGGTTATTTTTTTTGTAACAGGGTATTGAATCTTATCCGGAAACAGAATTTATTTCTGAAGTACTATCTTCCCTTCTCCGTTAATCTTTCCATCCTCGCCGGTTACCCGGTAAAGATAAACCCCATTAGCCTGATTACTCAAATCAAATGTAAATTGGGAATTGGAAATAGTATCGGAAGTATAAATATTTTCGCCACGGATATTATAAATCCTAACTGACCATTTGCCACTTCCTACCGACGACTGAATAGTGAACTTTCCTGTGCCCGGGCTTGGATAAACTTTAATTGGCCCATTACCATTGGCAAGCTGAGGCACATTGGTTTCAACAGGTGTTAATTTCCGTATGCAATTATTTTGCTGGTCGGCAATATAAATATTACCCATTGCATCGGTTGCCACTCCGCTTATGGTGCTTATTTCAGCGGCAGTTGCATGGCCTCCGTCGCCATAAAATCCAACGTTTCCGTCTCCGGCAATAGTTGTTATAATACTAGTTTTTGGCACAACACGTATGCGTTCATTGCCATAATCTGCAATGTAAACATTGCCCGTTGCATCTGTTCCAACTCCATAAGGGTAGCTTAGTTCAGCCGCAGTGGCAGGGCCTCCATCACCGGAAAAACTTTGGTTTCCGTCTCCGGCAAATGTTGACATTATCCCAATTGTGTTCACCTTACGAATGCGTCCGTTAGCCTGATCCGCAATATAAACGTTACCTACATTATCTACGGTAACACCAATAAAACTCTTTATTTCTGCGGAAGTAGCCTGTCCGCCATCACCCGAAAATCCATAAACGCCTCTTCCGGCAACAGTAGATATTTTACCCAATCTATTCACTTTACGAACCCTGTAATTATAAAAATCTGCAATGAATAAATCACCTGCCTGATCCACTGCAACACCAGCAGCAACATTCAATTCTGCTGCTGTGGCGGCTCCTCCGTCTCCAAAAAAGCCTGAACTGCCATTACCTGCATACGTTGAAATGATACCGCTGGTGTTTACTTTACGTACCCTGCTATTTGTATTGTCGGCTATATATATATTGCCAAATGTATCTACGGCCACCCCGGTTGTATAATTTAACTCTGCTGCCGTGGCTGCTCCTCCATCACCAAAATATCCGTTCTTGGTACCCATCCCGGCCACGGTGGTAATTATGCCACTTGTGCTTATCTTCCTTATTACAGAGTTACCATATTCAGCGGCATATACATTGCCGGCTTTATCCACTGCAACCCCATAAGGTTGGTTCATTTCTGCCGCTGTAGCTAAACCGCCATCTCCCGAAAAACCTTTAGTGGTTGTTCCGGCTATAGTGCTGATATTGTATGTTTGAGCTTCTGTAATAAAACAGATAGCAGTAGCAAGAAGTAAAGTAAAATAGGTTTTTTTCATGATGATGTATTGTACCCGCAAATGTAGTTTATTTTGGAAAGAAAGCTGAAAACTCCAATTTTGAGTACGCTTATCTCTGAAATAAGGGTGAAGAGTTCACCTTCTTTAAAAATGTTAATAACTGTTAAATGAACCAGCACTCCCAAACGATTCCTGAAATTTGAACGTTATGTGCTGTAAAGGAATTATAAAAACGGATTTATTTATGAAGAAAAGTATTACCCTCATGAAAACTCTTATAGAGTCAATTTTTGTGGTCCCGACGGGATTCGAACCCATGACCCACAGATTAGAAATCTGTTGCTCTATCCAACTGAGCTACGGAACCAACAATATCAATGCCCGTCGGGGTAGGCAGATTCGAACTGCCGACCTCCACGTCCCGAACGTGGCGCGCTAACCGGACTACGCTACACCCCGATTAATCCCTTTCTCCCCTTATGGGGGGTATTAGGAGCCGCCAAAAGTATTAAATTTGCCCCACTTAAAAACAAAAACATTGAAAACAAAGTCTTTTTTTTCATCCATTTTAATGCTCACAGCCTTTGCGCTGTCAGCTTTTGCAACATCCCCTTTAAAGCATAAATACAATTTTAACATCAAAGGCCTCCATGATACCAAATGCTATTTGGGCTTTTATTATGGAGATAAGAGCTATGTGCTTGATTCTTCAAGTGTTGATATGAAAGGGAATTTTGAATTCCATGGCGACAGTATCCTGCCCGGTGGCGTTTATTTCATCCTATTGAAAGACAAAAAATACTTCGAGTTTATTATTGATAAGGAACAGCATTTTGCAATGAGCACCGACTCAACCGATTTTATCAAACACATGCATGTGCAAGGGTCGCCTGAGAATGAACTATTTTACAACTACCTCAATTTTGCCGCCGCCCAGTATGCAAGTGTTCAGAAAATGCAGGACGCGGCTAAAACCCCCGAGCAAAAAAAGGCAGCCCACATGAAAATGGATTCCTTAAATACGGCCGTTAAAAAATACAAAGACGATTTTATTGCCAAGCATCCAACCCTTTTCCTTGCCAAAATTTTTAAAGCAGCCGAATATCCCGATATACCGGAAGCCCCAAAACTGGCTAACGGCAGAAAAGATTCCAGTTTTACTTATCATTATTACAAAGCACATTTCTTCGATAATATCGATTTCAACGACGACCGTATGGTGCATACCCCGTCGCAGGTTTTTTTCGATCATATTAAGGAATACCTCTCACGACTTACCTTCCAGATCCCCGATTCTATCAATGCCGCCGCCGATTATATACTATCGAAATGCCGCAAAAGCCCCGATATGTTCAAATTCCTGGTGAATTACATTTCCTACGAATATGAAAGCTCCAACATCATGGGTATGGATGCCGTGTTTGTACACATGGTTAAAACCTATTACACTCCTAATGTAGCCACATGGGAAAGCGCCTCGCACATTGAAAAAATGCAGGACAGAGCAACCCAGCTTGCACCTATATTAATTGGTCAGCCTGCCATACCAATCGTACTTCCTGATACTTCAAACGTTATGCGCGAAATGTATGCCATACATGCCCGTTACACCATCCTCTATTTTTGGGATTACGATTGCGGACTTTGCCAAAAGGAAACCCCTAAGCTTATCAAGTGGTACGATTCTATTAAAGGTCAGGGCATAGAAGTATATGCCGTGGAGATAAATGAAAACGACATTACCAAATGGAAAGACTATATAAAACTGCATAAGCTCGACTGGATTAATGTGGCCGATATTTTCCACACCAGCAACTTCCGGCACGATTACGATGTGATTAGCACCCCAATGATTTATGTGCTCGACGAACAAAAGGTAATTATTGCCAAAAAGATTGATGTGAACGATCTCAACGGGGTCCTTAAACACGATATGGCAAAAAATTCGGGGAAGAAGTAAATTTCATTCATTAGCCCCATCCTTTAGGTTGGGTTGTAGGTGAGGTCTTTATTTGGGCATGCCCCCAAGCTTCGCAAGGGGTCGGGCTATCCGCTGCAAGTCCTCGCTAAGGCTGCGGGCTTTACGCTACTATCCCTCATGCAGAAAATACAAGTAATGTGCCTTTCCCCTCTCCTCGTAGGAGAGGGCAGGGTGAGGTCTTATTTCTGTATAATCACCTTCCCATCTCCAAGCAAGTCCCCATCCTCTTTTAACACCCTGTAAAAATAAACCCCGTTGGGTTGATTGCTGATACCCTTATCCGCGAAGTTGTAATTCGCGGCTACAATGAGAGGGAAAGATTCATTATTTAATTATTCTTTCTGGAAAGTATTCTATTTTACGTTTTAGTTTGCCTTTCTTATTATAGTATTTCCAAATTCCAATTTTCTGAGCGAATAAATAGGGACCATCAGGGCTTGTGTAAGCACCTTCCTCTTCCAAGATTCCATTGGTGAAATATTTCTTATAATTTCCAGTGAAAGAATACTCGCATAATATCCCCTCTTCAACCAACATGCCATTGTCATCATAAAACTTACAATACTTAAAAACACAGGACAAAATTATATTTTGAATACTATCGGAAAAGTGCGCCATACGATAGTATTCATCATGTGAAACACGTTTGTCCAGATAATAATATTCCTTATTCTTGCCCTTTGAAAAAATATTAAACCCTTTTTTATAAAGGTCTTTAAGCAGAGCAAGGTCTCGTTCTTTTAAACTAACAGTATCACGTACTTTAGAATTCCTGCCAAGATTTAAAAGACTGTCTTGCGAGTGGGCAAATTGAAAAGATAAAACCAGAAAATAAAAAAAGTAATTTTTCACTATCTTCATACAGTAAAGATACTGAATAAATTACAAATGCTAAACTATTTGCCAGTCGGGCTCCGACCTTACTCATTCCCCATCCTTCCATCGTTTCTCATCATCTCTTCCGCCTCCTCTCTTGTTTTTATATATTTTACCCCAACCCGTATAGGTACATTATTAAACGAGCTTGCACTTCGCATCTCATCCGGCAAGTTTTTAAAATAAATACTCAGCATTTTATTTAGTACCGATGTGTCGCCGCTACCAATCTTTTTTAAAGCTTGTTCAAGCAAGTTGTCCTTCACTTTGCGGTAGCAGAGGTCCCGCATGTTTTCCGCTGCGCTTGCATATTCCGGGTCCTCTTTAAGCCAACGGTAATGTGTGCGGGGTGTAATACCAACTACTTTAGTTGAGGCAGTTACATTGCCAAAATTCGCCTCCAAAGCGTTAATCATTTCTTTTTTCTGGGCAGCAGTTTGCATTTCTGTGTTTTTAGCCATAATTTAATGTATTTACTGCAAAAATAAATACAGAAAAGATGCTTTTCTAAAAAGTCAATGACTTTTTAAGTCATTAGTTATCAACACTGCTATTCATATTTGTCAGGCATTTGCCACACAAATAAATTATATCGGAATTCCTTTTTTATTTATAAAATGTGTGACATATTGTAATTGGTTGAAAGCCAAAAGATAAAACGTAAATTATTTTCTTTTAGCTATAACTGAACTATGATAAAGTGTGACATATTGTGACATATAAAATGAGTTGAAACTACTTTTTATAGAACCCCATCTCCTTTATATACTCCCCAACCTGTGGAGGCACCATGTGCTTAATAGTCTTGCCATCTTTAATTGCCTGGCGTATAAATGTAGAGGATAGCTCCACAATCGGAGCTTCTGTAAGTATAACTGAGGGGTGATTGGCAAGCGCGGCAGGAGTAGCATCTTGATAGACTCTCGGGTAGGTATATAGCTTATAGTGCTTAAGGAGAGCCTCATAGTTCTTCCATTTATGAAGTGTGGCAAGGTTATCCTCCCCAAGTATTAACGAGAACTCAATCTTAGGGTATTTCTCGCTTAAATGGACAAGCGTATCAATAGTGTAAGAGGGGCGGGGCATATCAAACTCCACATTACTAGCCTTAAATCGGGTATCGTACTCTATAGCCATACGTACCATCTTAATGCGTTGGAGTTCATTCAGCAGGGTTTCCTTTTTCTTAAGCGGGTTGCGCGGCGATACCACAAACCAAACCTGCTCCATATCGGTAAACTCCACCATATACTCGGCAATTATCAAATGCCCTACATGTATAGGATTAAACGACCCAAAGAATAGCCCTACCTTCTTCATTGTTTATAGAGTGAGCCCATCTTATAGCTCATATCTTATAGCTTATATCTTAATGCCTGTAGTGCGAGTTATGCGTACTGAAATTGGGGCATGTGCCGCAATGGTTCTTCCCCCTGAAAATAAAGCAGCCTGATAACAACTGCATTGCGACAAGTACTGATACAAACAGTAAAACCCTTCTTGATTTTTTCGCCATATTTGCAAATATACGATGGAATTGAATATCAACCTCCCCTTTAAGCTGTTATTTAGATTTTACCTAATTTCGGCCTCATTAAATGTTTAACAGGACGTTCTTCCATATAGGCAGGTATTTCACCATGCTTGGTCGGGTTTTTTCAAAGCCCGAGAAGTGGGGCGTGTACCGAAAGGAGTTCTTTCACGAGATTGATAGTCTGGGCATAACCTCACTTCCAATCATCGCGATCATATCCCTTTTTATGGGTGCGGTAATCACCATACAGGCAGCATTCGGTTTCACAAGCCCTTGGGTTCCTTTGTATGCAGTAGGTTTCACCACCCGCGATTCCGTTATACTTGAATTCTCACCAACCATCATAAGCCTTATCCTCGCCGGAAAGGTGGGCTCTAACATTGCCTCAGAAATAGGTACCATGCGCATCAGCGAACAAATAGACGCCCTAGAAATTATGGGGGTTAACTCCCGAGCGTTTCTTATACTTCCCAAAATAGCTGCCTGTGTACTTATCAACCCATTCCTTATATTAATCAGTATGTTTTTGGGTATTGCCGGAGGCTGGTTATTGGGTACGCTGGCAGGTGTTGTAACCACTTACCAGTTTGTGTATGGTATCCAATACGAGTTCAACTCTTTTAATATTACGTATGCTCTTATCAAAACCGTTGTGTTTGCTTTTATTATAGCTTCTGTGTCCGCTTACCATGGTTATTACACCGAAGGCGGTGCATTGGAAGTAGGCCGCTCCAGTACAAAGGCTGTCGTATATTGCAGCATACTTATATTGGTATTTAACTTCTTACTCACCCAGCTTTTGCTTTCATAATTGCGATGATAGAACTGAAACATATCAATAAATCCTTTAATGGAAGGCATGTAACCCAGGATTTCTCTTGTGTATTCGATAGGGGTAAAACCAACCTTATCATTGGAGAAAGCGGCTCAGGTAAAACGGTTCTACTAAAATGTATTGTTGGGTTAACACAGGTTGATTCAGGTGAGGTACTTTATGACGGACAAGACTTTCTGAGGCTCAATCCAAGGGACAAGCAAAACCTCCGAAAACAGATAGGTATGCTCTTTCAGGGTGGGGCGCTGTTCGACTCTAAAACAGTGGAGGAGAACATCACTTTCCCACTGGCTATGTTCACTGATATGAGCCATGAAGAACAAAAGGACCGGGCGCAATTCTGTCTTGAGCGTGTTAACCTTGCTCAGGCAGGAGACCTTTATCCGTCGGAGTTAAGCGGCGGTATGAAGAAACGGGTTGCCATTGCACGTGCCATTGCTCCTAACCCCAGGTATCTTTTTTGTGATGAACCCAATTCAGGCCTCGACCCCAAGACCTCCATACTGATTGATAAACTCATAAAGGACATTACGGAAGAGTTCCAGATGACCACCATTGTAATCACCCACGACATGAACTCGGTAATGGAAATAGGGGAGAAGGTGGTATTCATTTGCAAGAACCAAAAGTGGTGGGAAGGTTCAAACCAGACTATTCTCGACACCGACAACAAGGAACTGGAGGACTTTATCTACGTCTCCAAGTTTTTAAAAGAACTAAAGAATAAAAAGATGAAAGCGTAGTGTGCACTACAATTAATTACTTATATTTGTAAAAAAACACGCCATGGCTATGAAGGTAGAAAAGCACAAAAACTGCATGATAGTTAGAATCCAGGCAGAAAAACTGGACACCACTATCGCTCCAGACCTGAAAGCACACTTAGTAAACATCAGTTCAGAAGGAGCAAAAAATATAATTTTAGATTTATCAATCCCCCGTTATTGCGATTCATCAGGCCTTAGCGCAATACTTGTTGGGAACCGTCTTTGCAAAAACGCAGGCGGAAAACTGGTTCTTACAGGTGTTCGCGATCCTGTTAAAAAACTCATTCTTATTTCACAACTAGACAGTATTCTTCATTCTGCTATTTCGGTTGATGATGGCATAAAGATGCTTACCGAGCTCGAAACGAGCAAGTAATTTGTGGAGGCCTTTGATGTAACCATTCTTGGCTGTAGCTCTGCTCTTCCGGCGTTCGGGCGCTATCCAAGTTCACAGTTAGTACAGATTGCAAGCCGTTATTTTCTGGTAGATTGCGGCGAAGGAACCCAGATGCAAATCAGGCGGTACTCCTTAAAATTTCAGCGTATCAATCACATTTTTATTTCCCATTTGCATGGCGACCATTACCTCGGTTTGCCCGGCCTGCTCTCAACTATGCACCTTCTCGGCAGGACTGAAGACCTGCACATCTACGGTGATGCAGGATTGAATGAAATATTGGAAGTAAACAATAAATATTCGCATTCGGTACTTAAATACAAAATCCATTTTCATCCGCTGGATTTTAAAGAATCAAAACTCTTATTCGAAGATGATAAGGTTAAAATATCATCTATAGTTTTAAAACATTCTATCAATTGTTGTGGTTTTGTTTTTGAAGAAAAAGCCCGTCCACGCAAACTTATTAAGGAAAAAATAGAAGCCCTGAAAATACCTATAGCTGCGCTGGAAGCCATTAAATGGGGAGAAGATTATACCTATCCTGAAGGAACAGTAACGATATTAAATAAGGACATTACTACTGATCCAATGCCTCCACGTAAGTATGCATACTGCTCCGATACAACTTACAATAAAGATATTTTGCCTCAAATTCAAAACGCAGATTTGATTTATCATGAGGCAACTTTTATGGAGGACATGCGTGAACGTGCAGACCAGACTATGCACTCCACTGCTAAAGATGCAGCTAACATTGCGAAAGAAGCGAATGCAAAAAGATTATTAGTTGGACATTTTTCTGCACGATATAAAGATCTGAGCCTATTACTGGATGAAGCCAAAAGCATTTTCCCTGCAACTTATTTGGCCCAGGAAGGTGAAAAGTATTACCTCTAAAATATATCCATGCTGATAAAATGGATTTAGCAAAACAAGACGAACACTATATGCGTGAGGCTTTGAAAGAAGCCCGCAAAGCACTTGAAAAGGACGAAGTGCCAATAGGTGCAGTTATTGTTTGTGACGGATTAGTAATTGCCCGCGCCTATAATTACACTGAACATTTAAATGATGTTACAGCCCACGCCGAAATGCAAGCCATAACCTCAGCAGCCAATAATTTAGGAGGGAAATATTTGCAGGAATGTACGTTGTATGTAACTATTGAACCCTGCGTAATGTGTGCCGGTGCTTTGTTCTGGGCGCAGATTGGCAGAATAGTTTACGGTGCTGGCGACCCGAAAAGAGGCTTCTCTAAAATAGGTTTGCACCTTTTACACCCACGCACAAAAATCTCCAAAGGAATATTAGAAGAAGAATGTTCCCAAATCCTGACAAACTTTTTTGAAGGAAAGAGAAGGGAGGGGAAGTAATTTAGTATAGTCATTGACTTTTTTCGAAATCACTATTCTATGTATTATTTTTGCAATATGAATAAAGAATAATGGAGAAATGAAAAAATACTCGCTGATTTTACTTTTTATTATTGGGGTTTCGTGTGCCTCATTTTCTCAAATGTATCATAACGCAGCGGTGAAAAGTAGTTCTACAATACAATTAGATACCACAAATCTTTGGAACAAGTTTACTTCCAGTGTTATCAAACTTCAAGTACCAGATTCGTTGAAATATGTGATGTTAGATAAAGAATTAGGAGATACTTTATCTTTTTATATAAATACGATTGCAGAAAATAATAACCTTATGATTGACTCAAATAGGATTATTAATTACTTTGATATATTAATATTAAAGGAAACTTTAAATCAGTTGCGTTGTTGTGATCAAGGATATGATTTATTAGGCGGAAGAGTTGGTGCAGGAAAAATAGTGATAGACTATTATCTTAGGTATTATAGAATTGATCTTAAAAAGTATAATGAAGGTGTTGCAACAGGCTATTGTGTTGATTTGTTAAAGAAAAGACCAATAAAGGATGCCACAATTTCAAAACTTTTAAAAGATATTAGAAAAGAAGAGAAAAAAATAATGAGGGGGGAACCATGGAAAAAGAATTGATTTAAATTCTGTGGGCTGGAATCTTATATCTCATAGTTTATATCTTATAGCTACTTTTGTGCAATGAGTGTAAATCAAAAAACCGGCATATTACTTTTAAACCTTGGTACACCTGATAGTCCAAGTACGGCTGATGTAAGGAAATACCTGCGTGAGTTTCTGTGTGACCCACGCGTGATTGATATTCCTTGGTTGCAACGGCAACTGTTGGTGAAGTTGATAATAGCGCCATTCCGAGGGCCAAAATCTGCAGCGCAATACCAACAAATATGGACGAAAGAGGGTTCACCATTGCTTATCCATAGTATGAATCTGGCAAAAAAGATGCAACATAAAATGGGCGATAAGTATGTGGTTGAACTTGGTATGCGTTACCAGAGTCCGCCTGTATCACAAGCATTAGACAAGATATTAAAAACTCCCGGAGTAGGTAAGATTGTAATAGTTCCGCTCTATCCTCAATACTCTGCATCTGCTACATCTTCATCGGTAGACAAGGCGATTGAGCTTCTCAAAAAGCAGGATGTAATACCTCCTTTTACTTTTACCGGTCCTTTCTACGATAACCCATTATATATTGAAGCATTTGCAAAAGTCTGGAAGAAGAGATACAATTTTGATGAGTACGAACATTTTTTGTTCAGTTATCACGGCCTGCCTGAAAGGCACATCCTGACTGCATCTAAAGAGAAGAACATGAATTGCAATCTGAATGGTTGTTGCGATAATCTTACTTCTCAAAACTATTTCTGCTACCGTGCATCCTGCTTCCATACTACACGATTATTGGTAGATGCACTCGGACTCAAGAAAGGGACTTACACCTCCTCTTTTCAATCGAGACTAGGAAAAGACCCGTGGATAAAACCTTATACTGACCACACCATTATTGATATTGCAAAAAAAGGAATTAAAAAGATGTTAGTCTTCTCTCCAGCATTTGTTGCCGATTGTCTTGAGACCATCTTTGAAGTGAAAGTAGAGTATGCCCGTCTTTTTAAAGAGCATGGTGGCGAAACCCTGCATTTGGCTGAAAGCCTGAATGACAATGATGAATGGGTGGAGGCACTTGAAAAGATTATTCTGGAGCACTAGTCCTTTTGTTAACAAAGGTTAATTCCACAAATAGATAAATCCAAACAGGATAGGATTGTCGTAAATTCATTAAATTTATACTCTATGAATACTCGACTGATAATTCTAACCTTGCTTACATTCACCTTAAAAGGATGTTCGCAACAACCTTCAAAAACTATGGATAACACCAAAAATCAAACACAAACAGATACCTCTCACTGGAGAAAGTTAACCCCTGAAGAAGCTTATGTAATAGTAAACAAAGGCACCGAACGCCCCGGAACAGGTAAGTTGCTTTACAATAATGTACAGGGAATTTACACTTGCAGAAGATGTGGAACCCCGTTGTTTACCTCCCATGATAAGTTCCAGAGCGAATGCGGATGGCCTAGCTTTGATGATGCCATTGCCGGAGCTGTTCTTCAAATTCCGGATGCTGACGGAGAGCGCACTGAAATAGAATGTGCCCGATGCCATGCACACTTAGGCCATGTATTTACAGGCGAACACATGACAAGCAAGAATACCCGCTACTGTGTAAACTCTGTCTCGATGGATTTTATTCCGGCAGATAGTGTGAAAGCAAAATAATAGTTAAAGAAAGTTTGATGGATAAAGGCCTTGTCTTGAGCAATTGGGACAGGGCTTTTTAGTTATCCTTTTTTAATTTCGGCTTATAATGAATAGTTGATTTAATGGAATCAATAATCTTTTTTTCGTCACGCCTGTGCAGTTTAATAACGTAACGGAACCCAAGTGTAGAATGTGCACTATCTGCATTAATAAAGATTTTTGTGTTCATTCCCGCAATGTTTTTTCCGTTTATTGAGCCTGTTCTTCTATCATACCAATTGGCTCCCCTTACTAGGTATGAAATGGAAGTGTCTAAATCGTTTGCATAATATGTGGTGTCGTTTCGAGTATTGTAATAATCTTCCATACTCAGTTCGAGCTTTGCATCTTTACCATTTAAGTTTTCAAGAAAGTTGTGCTGATAGTCGTAAACCTTTTTCCAGTTATGATTATAGCTTTCCTGCATCCATTCCGAAACATTCCCACCCATAAATGAAATACCATTGCAATCATAATTTGCATTCCAAAAGGGATTCTTCTTTATGTATTTATCGTTTTTTTCAAATTCTGACATAACAAGCGGCTCGTCATGATATACATGGTGTTTTTTGTCAGGGTGGTCATACAAATACTGGAAGTTAGTGAAATCGATATACGGAACGTGAGGATAAGCTATCTTACGCAAAACAAGGGAGTCTTTCGATTTATTGAGCAATGTGCACCGGTTATCACTAAAGGATGCCTGAATATTGGGTGAATCGTAAGTAAATGAAAGGTCTGTTATATAGCTGTAGTCACTCATTTTCCTGAAGTAGTCAGGATAAATTTCAGGCTGCTCATTTATTCTATCTGCGGTTTCCACCATCTCCCATTCATATTCTGTAGGCAATTCATAACTGATAACCCATTCGCTTTTTCCTTCATCGTTTAGCTTTTGCTGCTCCTGTTTAGATTTCCAGTTCAGATAGGCAATCGCTTGCCATCTTGTAATTCCAACAACCGGGTAATCATCATAAGCAGGATGCCAGTTATAGATATTTATTTTTTCTTCTAAAAAACTCAAAGTAAAATCATGAATCCAGACAAGAGTATCGGGATAAATAGATGTTATATGTCTATCCGGGCCCCATCTTATTTTTCGTATGGCATCATAAGGTTGTCCGGGATGAATAGTGTAATATTGGTACAGGATTCTTCTTGCGTCAAAATCTCTTTTCCTATAGAATCTTTGTGATTCAGGAAGAAATAATTCTGCCGTTGCCTCTTGTGCATCCTGACTACTCAACTCTATTTTCGCCTTCCAGTTTATTGGGGGTGGGTCCAAATCATATCCTGGTAATGCTTGGGTTGAATCTCCACCCGCATATAAATATAGATGCAATAGTGAGTCCTTTACCCATTTTGTAAATTCCCGGTATTCCTTATTTGTAATTGTTCCCTTTTTAAAATAAAAAGGAGACACTATATCTTTCAACGGAATATTCAGTTTGAACTTCATGTTATAAAGGCCCGGAGCAACAGTGTCACCAATAGGGTTTGCATAAAACCGAAAGGCTTCAGGAAATGGGTTCCAGTTCTGGCGAGAATAGGAATGAATCAGTTTATCAAGTACATCACCTGATGGATTGAAATAGATTGCATCATTAAATAGAACAGGAGGTTTAATGAAATAATTCCGGTAGTACAGGCAGTATGCAATAAATTCTTTTTGCTTATCAGTCAGCCTTGCAATTGAATCCATATATACATTGTTCAGATACTCATTAAAATTCCTTGAGTTGTAAATACCATGGGCTGGCTCTGTTGAATCATTAATCCTTATATCTCGCCCATCAGAAGGAATGATTGCAACATCATCCATTACATAAAAAGGATGTTCAAAATCAATTCGGATTAAATTCCGATAGGGATTGACACGGCGCTGAGGTGCCCAAACCTGATCTGTTGGAGGGTTAATGACATTGGCTCCGCTTTTGTCTGGGGATAGTATATTTTGCCCAGATAAATTGACTGCAGCAAATAACAAAAAAAATACTAAGGTAAAAAGTCTTAAAAGTGATTTAGGCATTCACAAACCTTTGATTTATAGTAATCAAATGTAAGCAAAAAGATTAAATATTTGCCAGTCGGGCTCCGACTACGCTGTAATCTTATTCAACTCTTCCGAAAAGCCTTCCCACACTTTGAATTTATCTTCCAGTTTGGTTTTTAAGGTTTGGTAATCGGCCAATATTTTGGATGTATCAGGATGAGTTTCGTAAAAATCGGCATGGTTGATGACCTTTTCGGCATCGCTTATTTGTTTCTCAATCTCAGCAATCTCATCTTCGGTTTTCTTAATCTTTGATTCGAGATTCTTTACTTTTTTTACCTCTTCATTCAAAGCGTTCAGCGCCTTAGGTTCTGCTTTCGAAACCTTCTTTTCCTCCTGGCTTAGCCTTGATTCATTCAACCTTTCCAGTTTACGTTTACGCATAAACTCATTAATATCGCAAAGGTGCTCTTTCACATGCCCATCGCGGAACTCATAGAGTTTGTTAACCAATCCATCTAAGAAATCCCTATCGTGAGAAACGATAATCAGCGTACCTTCATATTTGAGCAAAGCATTTTTCAAAATATCTTTGGAACGTATGTCTAAGTGGTTGGTAGGCTCATCGAGCATTAGCACGTTATAGGGTTGAAGAAGTAATTTGCAAAGTGCCAATCTTCCGCGCTCACCGCCACTAAGGACCTTTACTTTTTTATCTACGTCTTCACCGCTGAAAAGGAAAGCCCCGAGCAGGTTTCGTATACGTGCCCGAATCTCGCCTACTGCTAATTCATCAATGGTATCAAAAACAGTTTTGTTGGAATCGAGCTTTTCAGCCTGATCCTGTTCAAAGTATCCCATCAACACATTATGTCCGAGCTTAACCACTCCTTCAGTTGCGGTTTGGGCAGCTATCATTTTCATCATGGTCGTTTTCCCCTCACCATTCCTGCCGACAAAAGCTATACGTTCACCTTTCTCAATAATAAAATTAGCGTTTGAAAATATCCTCTTCTCGCCATACGCTTTTCCTGCATTCTCAACTGTGAGTGCAATCTTACCGCTATGTGCAGGAGGCGGGAATTTGAAATACATCGAAGCGGAATCATCATTATCCACTTCAATAATATCCATCTTATCGAGCTGCTTAATTAAGGATTGTGCGAATGCAGCCTTACTTGCCTTTGCCCTGTACTTATCAATAAGCACTTGGGTTTTGGCAATTACCTTTTGTTGGTTTTTAGCCGCCGCTTCCTGTTGTTCCCTGCGCTCTTTGCGTAGCGTGAGATAGTGGCTATAATTGGTTTTGTAGTCGTAAATCTTATTGTTGGAGATCTCGATGGTACGCGTAGTAACGTTATCCAAAAACTTTTTATCGTGGGAAATAAGTACCAACGAGCCGGGGAAAGTCTCCATAAACTCCTCCAGCCATTGCATAGATTCAATGTCCAAGTGGTTGGTCGGTTCATCAAGTAAAAGCACATCCGGTTTTTGGAGCAACAGTTTAACTAACTCAATACGCATTCTCCATCCACCACTCAATTCAGAGGTAGGACGGTTAAATTCACTTCTTTCAAATCCAAGGCCCTTAAGTTTCTTTTCTATTTCCTCATCCCTATTACCTGAGCCAAGTATATCCAAACGATGGGTAATATCGGTTACTTCGGTTATCAGATTAGAATAGGCATCACTTTCATAGTCGGTCCGGGTTTCTAACTGATGGTTAACTTCGGTAAGACGGGCTTCCAACTGTTGAATCTCTATAAAAGCGGTAGCTGCCTCCTCAAATACGGTTTTGCCATGTTGGTGAACCATGTCCTGTGGCAGGTAGGCTATTTTAAGTCCGTTTGGTTTACCAATATTACCAGAGGTAGGGTTTTGTAACCCCGAGAGCAGTTTGAGCATGGTGCTCTTACCTGAGCCGTTTTTGCCGGCAAGTCCAATACGGTCATTATCATTAACAAGAAAACTAACGTTCTCGAACAGATTAAAGCCTCCGAAGGCTACGGTTATGTTATTTACAGATATCATTCCTTTGAAAAAGTTTGCAAAGGTAGTCTAAAAAACGAAAAGGTTGCCGAACGTTACCGCCAGACAACCTTTAAGATTGTTAAACGTAGTAAACTTACTTGGTAGCAGGCTTAGCCGGAGAAGCCTTTTGAGTTGGAGGATTAGCAGGGGTATTGCTTGTAGAGGTAGGTTTAGTTTTGCTTGGTTTAGCAACAGCAGTAGGAGCTTTTTTATCCATTGGTTTGCCGGCTGGTTTAGTGGTTTTAGCCTTTGAATCCTGGGCAAATGAAAGTCCTCCGAGAAGAATGGCAGCAGCAAGTGTTAATGTTAATTTTTTCATAGTATAGAATATTAATGGTTAAAATTATAAGTCAAACTTATGGATAAAAAATGAAGTCTATATGAAGAAAGGCAATAAAAAAGGTTGTCCCGCTTTGTTGCAAGACAACCTTCAGGTTAAAGGAAGCAGAAATTACTTAACTTTCTTAGCCGGAACTTTCTTTACCGGTTTTTTAACTGCTGGCTTGGTGGCCGGAGCTTTGGTAACTGGCTTTGCACTTACTGCCTTTGTTGCAGGGGTCTTGGTAGCCTTGGCAGCAGGGGCTTTGGTTGCTTTAGCGGCTGGTTTTACAGCTTGCTTGGTTACAGGAGCTTTTGCATCTTGTTTTACAGCAGTTGCTTTACGAACATGCTTTACCATTGGAGCGGCAAAAGCAAAACTTCCGAAGAGAACTGCACCGGCGAGGATCAAACTTAACTTTTTCATGACTTTTTTGTTTTTAATATTATTTGTTAGAAACTGAAAGCAAAACTACATCGGCAGAATGAAGGTCGTATGAAGATGAATAGTAGTGCAATGTGAAGGAATGTTAAAATCATTATTTATATTTGCTTGACGAATGGAGCCGCAGAATAAGACATTATCTAAAGATTCGAATATTGAGGATATTGAAGATGTTCTTAATATTGTAGAAAAATCTTATAGTATTAAATTCAAGCCTAATGAATTAATGGGCAAAACATTCGGCGAACTCTGTAATATTATTGTATCTAAAATAGATTTGACGGATGAAGATAGTTGCACAACACAGCAAGCATTCTACAAACTTCGCACTGCTATTATTGAAATTACAGGTTTAAAGAAAGAACAAGTTCTTCCTGACACCAATTTAAAATTTATATTCCCAAGATTTAGAAGGAGGATTAATATCAAGCGGGTCGAAAAACAATTAGGGATTAAACTGCATATACTATGGCCATGGCAACCTTTGGTTATTTTCTCAAGTTTCCTATTTATTATTTCCTTATTGGGACTATTTTTTAATTGGAGATATGGATTGGTTGGAATAGTTACATCAATCATATTTTTAGCAGTTGGTTTTAAATATGGAAAGGAGTTGAATAATATAACTGTTGGGGATCTTGCGGAGAAGATGGCAACTGAAAATTACTTTAAATCAAGAAGAAACAATACTGTTAATAGAAAGGAGATTTATAAAAAAGTGGAATATCTATTTATCGACAGATTGTATCTTGATTGTAATGAAATCAAGCCCGAAACATTATTAGTCCGACAACTTCAATAAATTTCCCTAATTTCACGCTCTCAAAAAAAATCAAATGAAAAAAGGACCTATTTCAACATTCATTGACAAGAATTACCTGCACTTTAATTCTGCCACATTGGTGGATGCATCCAATGCCTACATCAAGCACATGGATAAAAAGGGCAAAATGATGATTACCCTTGCCGGTGCCATGAGTACTGCTGAGTTAGGTATCTCACTTGCTGAAATGATCCGTAAGGATAAAGTATCTATTATTTCCTGTACCGGTGCAAACTTGGAGGAGGATATCATGAACCTGGTTGCGCATAATCATTATAAAAGGGTTCCGCATTACAGACAATTGTCTCCTGCCGAAGAATGGGATTTGTTGGAGCATGGCTATAACCGTGTAACGGATACCTGCATTCCGGAAGAAGAAGCTTTCCGCCGCATACAATCTCATATTCATAAGTTGTGGAAAAAGGCACAAACCTCGGGCAAGCGCTATTTCCCGCATGAATATATGTATCAACTGCTGCTTTCAGGAGTGATGAAAAAGCACTATGAGATTGACACGAAAAACAGTTGGATGATTGCTGCGGCCGAAAAGAATTTGCCTATTATCTGCCCGGGTTGGGAAGATTCTACCATGGGGAATATTTTCGCTTCTTATTGCATTAAAGAAGAGTTGCAACCGAGTATTGTAAAATCCGGTATAGAATATATGATGTGGCTTGCTAATTGGTACACCCAAAACTCCAAAGGACAAGGAGTAGGATTTTACCAGATTGGTGGTGGTATTGCAGGCGATTTCCCGATTTGTGTAGTACCTATGTTGTATCAGGATATGGAAAGGACTGATACCCCATTCTGGGCTTATTTCTGCCAGATATCGGACTCTACAACCAGCTATGGCTCTTATTCAGGCGCAGTGCCAAATGAAAAGATTACCTGGGGTAAACTGAGTGATAAAACTCCCCGATTTATCATTGAATCGGATGCGACCATTGTGGCTCCGCTGATGTTTGCCTACATATTAGGTAAGTAGCAAATAGAGTTTAGGGTTAGTAAAGTATTTTATCTTTACACATATTCTAACATCGAAATGTGTAGGAAATTCTTTGTAGTTATCGGTAGTATTCTAATCCTTACTTCGTGTAAGTTTAGTAAGCCAATATTGTGCATTCGCCATTTTAAAAAGGTGAGTGTCGACTCTGTAACTCATTACAGAGCTGATTGCAAAGTCTATTATTTTCTTTGCCTGCGTCATGGAATTCATATTGGAGATGTGAGAGTAAACAAAGAATATGATATAAAAGGGCGGTTGATAGAGAAGATGGTAAACAAAACAATAAATGCTTTAATTGTGGATGGTGATAATTGGTACTTTGAGAAAACAACTACCTATGATTCCAAAGGCTACAAAATACGAGATGTTTATTATATTGATAGAACATTCGACCTAGCTCCTATACTTCGGGATACAGTTAATTATTCCAGTAAGAATTAAACGGAGATTATATTCCCGATAAACTTTACGAACTTTGCAAACGAATATGGTACACACCTATAAAATATCAGGAATGACCTGCAGCGGATGTGAGGCAACCGTTAAAAGCAATTTGCTAAAATTACCCGAAGTTGAATCAGTGGAACTATCGAAAGACACTGGTGTTGCAACTATTGGGATGAGTAAAGATATTTCAGTTTCAGATTTACAAAATGCGATTGGGGTAAACAGTAAATATTATATTTCGGAGGCTAGTAGTCATCCCGATAGCTATCGGGAATCAGTAGAGAGTAAAAGTTGGTTGGCAACTTACAAGCCACTGATTATTCTATTTAGTTTAATATTTAGTGTTTCACTTATCGCATCCAAAAAGGTTGACGGAACGGTTGAAATAACTACTTGGATGCGCTATTTCATGGCAGGATTTTTTCTATGCTTTTCTTATTTCAAACTTATTAATGTGAAGGCCTTCGCCGATTCGTACGGTATGTATGATGTTGTTGCGAAGCAAATAAAAGCCTGGGGATTTATTTATCCGTTTGTAGAACTGGCTTTAGGCATTTTGTTTGCAATGAATTTATATCCCCTATATACCAACATTGCAACTATTGCTATTATGGGCATAAGCAGCATAGGGGTAATTCAAAGTGTCGCAAGCAAGAAAAAAATTCAGTGCGCTTGTTTGGGTGCGGTATTTAATTTACCAATGAGCACTATTACTATTATTGAAGACTTGCTGATGGTGATGATGGCAGGGGTGATGATTTGGATGGGGATGAAGTAGATTCCTTTTCTATTATTATCGGTCAATTCCATTGTGAACCACAGGTACATTTTTCCCGAAATCTTTATCATTAATACCTAATGGTATTGCACCATAAAAGCAGCCTTCAACAACATTTTCCTTATTTTCCATCAACATCCTGTAGAGGTAATCTCCCTTTCTTAAAGATAGTTGTTTTTCGCTTATGACTCCCTCAAATGAATTTGAGACAAATACACTATTAAGATTACTTATTCTTACTCTTAACTTTGTTTTAAAAGTGCCTAAATATTTTGGGAATAATACAACCATAAATTCTTGGGGATGGACTTTAATTCTCCAGTGTCCGTTCCCGCAAAAATCAAATCCTCTTCCTTCAATTGGTCGCCAATACTTACTACTGTCAAGTGCTTCTTCCAGGCCAAAAACATGACCGTCTTTTCCAAAAAATTCTTTGATTTCGGATGTTTCATTAACAATGTAAACGGGGTAATATGCATTACAAGGGCCATACATGTGCCAGTATATTGTTGTGGAATAATCGGGAATTATTTCAAATCCGTTAAACGTTAATTTGTCAGTATCCAGACCGCTATAATCCCAAATGAAATCATTTTTAAGGGTCGTATCCTTTGTCCATCTATCGCTTAGATGCAGAGTGTCTGTATATTTATATTTGCCTACAAATTTAGGAAAGAATTCACTTACATATTCTTCCTTAATAAATTTA
>CAIUPO010000027.1 GCA_903901055.1 uncultured Bacteroidota bacterium | reverse complement strand
TTTATAGGGTTCTAAAAGACGATGGAAGCATTGTTGGCAATGGAAAAGTAGTTATTTATTAATAATGGGTAATTCTTGAATTTGTTTCAACTATGTTTCACCATTGATTTATATATAAATGTAAACCTCTAAAAATTAATTAGTTTAATAGCTTATTGAGAATCCCTCTCTCTCCGCATCAGAAACTTGAAAGCCCTACTCATTAAGTAGGGCTTTTTAGTTTTTATAGCCTTTATAATGAGCAAAATGGAATGGTTACCCATTCTCTTCACCCGGTTGGAATAAATCTTTTTCCGAAAACATGGAGCCTAATAGGTCTTTAAACTGTATGCTGCGTTCGAGGCTGTTTTTACCGATAAGAGAATGCTCAGCTAAAGCGAATAGAACAAATTCCATCATCACGGCTTTATCAATTTTATCTAAACGTGGAGTAAATGATTCTACAATATCCTCCAACCCCGGAATGCTTTTAAGGGTGGCAATGTAGTTTTCGTCAGTATCTAAAAAGAGGCAATCAACGGTGTTGCCATCACTGAACCAGTTGATGACAGTTTGGTAGGGGCTTATCTGTTTTTTCTTTTTCAATTTTCCCGGGTCGGGAAACAAACCCAAAAACTCGTTGCGGATAGCTTTTCCCAGCAGGTTTTGCGCCACTATGGCTGCGCCTTCCTGTTCGCCCTCGTACACCAATTCTATCTTACCATTCACCGAAGGAATAACCCCATATAAATCTACTATACGGGTGAAGGTTTTCTTTTCGTTGTTGAGCAGCATCCTGCGTTCGGCAGTGCTTACCAGGTTTTCGTAAGCTGAAATGGTAAGACGTGCGGATACACCGCTCTTGCTGTCGACAAACTCGCTGTCGCGGGCCTCGAATGCAATACGCTCAATCAGCGTTGCAACTAATTCCCCTACTTCGATATTTTCTTTTTGGTCTTTGCTCAACTTCGCTTCCTTTGCGGTAATCTTTTTCGAGAGTGAAATATTTTTCGGGTAGTGTGTCAGAATCTGGCTGCCAATACGGTCTTTCAAAGGAGTAACTATGCTGCCACGATTGGTATAATCTTCGGGGTTTGCGGTAAAAATAAATTGTATATCCAGCGGTATGCGCAATTTAAATCCACGTATTTGTATATCTCCTTCCTGTAGAATATTAAACAATGCAACCTGTATGCGGGCTTGCAAATCGGGCAACTCGTTAATTACAAATATACTGCGGTTACTGCGTGGAATAATTCCGTAATGCAACACCCGTTCATCGGCATAACTAAGTTTAAGATTTGCTGCTTTAATAGGGTCCACATCGCCAATCAAATCAGCCATGGATACATCGGGCGTAGCCAACTTCTCCACATATCTTTCCGAGCGGTGCAGCCAGGCAATAGGTGTTTTATCTTTTTGCTCCGCAATCAAATTTTTAGCAAATGTGGAAATCGGATTGAACGGGTCATCGTTCAGCTCGCTTCCTTCCACTATTGGAATATATTCATCTAATAAATCTGTCAACTGTCGTGCAATTCTAGTTTTAGCTTGTCCCCGTAAACCAAGAAGGTTAATATTATGGCGGGATAAAATTGCCCGCTCTAACTCAGGAATAACAGTGTCTTCAAAGCCGATGATGCCTTTAAAAATGTCCTCTTTCTTTTTAATTTTTTCAATCAGGTTATCGCGCAATTCATCCTTAATCGTCTTCGATTTATACCCTTCTTTTTTCAGTTCTCCCAGTGTTTTACACAACTTCATAAATATGTTTATTTAATATTTCGTTTTTTATTTCGTTCAAAATCTTCAAAAATATATTCGCCCAGTCCCTGCAACGAGGTGTAGAAAGCCTTGCCATTATTAGCCTCGGTAAAGTCACGGACAAACTCCTGCAACCAGGGGTCTTTTGCCACCATAAAGGTGGTGATGGGTATGCGCAACCTGCGGCAACTCTGGGCAAGGGTGAGGCACTTGTTTATTATTTTTCTATCTAACCCGAAACTATTTTTGTAGTACTCGCCATGTTCGATAATACAGGTAGGCTTTCCGTCGGTTATCATAAAAATTTGCTTGTTGGCATTTTTGCGGCGATGCAGCAAATCCATTGCCAGCTCAATGCCGGCAACAGTATTAGTATGATAGGGACCAACCTGTAAATAAGGCAAATCTTTCACTTTTATTTCCCAGGCATCATCACCAAACACAATAATATCGAGCGTGTCTTTCGGGTACTTGCGTTTGATGAGTTCCGCCAATGCCATAGCCACATTCTTTGCAGGAGTAATGCGGTCTTCGCCATACAAAATCATGGAGTGCGAAATGTCTATCATCAATACCGTTGAGGTCTGCGTCTTGTGCTCTTTTTCTCTTACTTCCAAATCGTTTTCGGTGATGGAAAATTCGCCGATGCCATTATTTATCTGGGCGTTTTTCATGCTCTCGAGCATGGCAATCTGGTCGAGGGTATCGCCAAACTGAAAGGGCCGTGAGTCGCTGCTGATCTCATCTCCCAACCCTGTATATTTAGTAGAATGATTCCCCGATTTTCCTTTTTTCAACTTACCGAAAATCTTTTCCAAAGCTTGCTGGCGTATGGCTTGTTCGGTCTTGGCGGTAATAACAGTCCCTCCCCCACCCGGCTTATCATCACGGATATATCCTTTATCTTTTAAGTCCTGAATAAAATCACCAATGCCGTAATCGGGTTCGGTAAGTTTATATTCCTTGTCGAGTTCAGTAAGCCATGCAATGGCCTCGTTAAAGTCGCCATTGGTATAGGGCAATAACTGCTTAAAGATATTGAACAGCTTCTCGAAAGGAGTCTGGTTTGGTTTATCGTAATGTGTAAATCGGTAGCCTAACATGGGTGTAATAAGGTGTAAATTTAGGCATTAAATTCGGGAAAGAGAATATGTGAATTTTCATTTGTTTAAAATGGGAAAATGAAGAACCTGGAAAATGACAATTGTGCCAAGAACTTCGTCAGTTTAAAACTTCAAAATATTCAAAGTCTGCTCAAGTTTATTTTAAAATTCGTAAGTTAAATAGTGAGAACTATTATTTTGAAAAGGTGACCAAAGGTTGATACCTGACAAACAAAAACATGATATTTTGCAGTTTTTGTTGCAAATGTCCATTCTTTATTTATCTGTTTATATATTTCAATAATGTATCATAAATGTTTTAAAATCATGCGTTTATGTGTTTAAAATAAGTCGTGGAGAAAATGAATACCTTTTTGTCTCATTTGTATTTTAGTAAAGAATTTAAAAATCAAATTGAACAACGTGTCAAAAAGCAATATTTCAGTATCTTGTGCCGTTAGACTCCATGTAAACCTACCTTCTCAACTTTAATTTACTACCAGACCAACCATTAAAGAAACTATTATTGGCATGAAATTTACCTTACCATTTTTATTGTTTTGTGCATTATTAAGTATGAACTTAAGTGCGCAAATCGGCAGCACAGGAACTTCGGGACAAACCCAGCAAGAAGGCCAGATAAAATGGTCTATTGACCCTTTTGAACATGCGTTGTTTGTGGAAAACAAAGGGCAGTTTGATACCGTTGATGCCGGCGGAAAAATATTATTTGAAGCCAAACTGGGGTCTATTAACGCCTTTTTTACTGCTAAAGGAATTCTTTACCGCCATATTGAAACAGAGAAATTAGATTTCAGTGATGGTAAAGATCCGGATCAGGATGGCGCGCCGAAAAGATTTTTTTATTATTTGGCTACTGAATGGGATGGAGCGAATCCCAATACAACTATTGTTGCTGACGATGAACAATCGTTTTATTATACCTACCCTAATGGGACTCAAAATACTTACAGTGCTAATGTTTTTAAAAAAATAACCTATCAGAATTTATATCCGGGGGTAGATGTGATTTATTCTTTTCCTGATGGCAGCAACAATTTGAAATATACTATTGTTGTTCATCCGGGTGGTGATTTAAACAAGGTTCACCTGAAATATCAAAACTCAAATGATATGCAGGTAGATGGTTCCGGGAATGTGATTGTAAAAAATGACATTGGAACACTAAAGGAAAGTGCACCCGTAAGTTATTATCTCGAGGATCATCAACCTGCGGCAGTTTCATCACAGGTAAATAACCCTGATGAATCTTACAGCATAGCCAGCCTGAGTGCTACAAAAACATTAATGATTGACCCTGCAATTGTATGGACAACTAACCCTAATTTCACTTCCAGTTCAGGGAATGATTATGCTTACGATTTGGATTACGATAACTTAGGCAACGTATACGTTTATGGTGGCGGACCTTATCCATTCCAATTGGTGAAATTAAACTCTGCGGGTGCAATTCAGTGGACATTCAACGCAACCACAATGAGTTCTTCAACCAATTTTTACGGTGATTTTGCAACGGATAAAAAATCGCTTGAAAATTATATTGTAGAAGGTTGGAATGCGGGTGGTGGTGCACGTGTTGAAAAAATCAGTCCTGCAGGAGGTCTAATTGCTACAGATCCCGGTAACTCCGGATTTAATGAAATGTGGAGAATTGAAGCCACCGTTTGCCCTTCATCATTTGTCATATTCGGAAATGGAACTTGTTGCCCCGATCAGGCTGCCATGCTTGATACTACAATGGCTACGATTACGCCCGCCAATATAATGGGCCCATTGATTACAACCGGTTATCATGATATGGCCCTTACAGCTGCTGACCCTTTTGGTGGCTCAGCATGGACAGCAACAACTCAATCATTGCTTTACACAACCGTGGATAATAACTATCTTATCAAAGTACCTCTACCGACACTAACACCAAATAACTATATAGTTCCTGATGGTTTTGCCTTTCATGAAATCGGTAGTATTTTTTACACGGGTTCAACAGTATTCAATGCAATGAACGGATTGGCGTGCGGTGCTAATTGGTTGTATGCATACAATGGAGATACGTTGAAAGAAATCAATAAAGCTACCGGTGCCATAGTTAAAGTTGCCAAAGTATCTGCCACCCCTTACACTTGGGGAGGATTGGATGTAGATTTATGTGACAATGTTTATGTCGGAAATAACAATGTTATTGATATTTATAATTCTACTGCACTCACCCAAACAGGTACACTCCCGGCTTTATCAGGTGTTATTTATGATTTGGCAGTTGCCCCTTACAACAAGCAATTGGTATACGCGTGCGGACAAAATTTTGTGTCGGAAATATCACTTGGCCCACCACCGGTAACACCAATCACCATTCAAAAAGGTAATTCAACCTGTGCTCCGTGCAGTGGTGTTGCAAAAGCTACACTTATGCTTTGTGGTAACCCGGATACAACAAACGTAACTTACCGATGGAGTGACGGAGAAACAACACGTACTGCAAAAACGCTATGTACAGGTGTTGACACCGTTACCATTACCATAGGGTGCGACATAGTTTTTAAAGATACAGTTACAATAAAAACAGGTGGAGGTGCACTTACACTAACCACTACCGTTGTGAATGCTACCTGCTCCGTACTGGGCTCCGCAACAGTTACGGTTGTTGGCGGATCTGCGCCTTATACCTACGCATGGAATCCGTCCGGGCAAACGAATGCAACAGCTACAGGGTTAAGTGCAGGAACATATACGGTTACAGTTACAGATAAAAATGGATGCTCAAATACGGCTACCGCAACAATTACACAACCTACGGTAATAACTGTTACTGCAACCAATACTAATGAAAAATGCAACGGTGGAAATAACGCTACTGCAACCGCAACTCCTGCAGGTGGAGCTGCTCCGTATACTTATGCGTGGACTCCAACAGGAGGAACCAATGCAACAGCCACAGGTCTCACAATAGGGACTTACACTATTACTGTTACTGATAAAAATGGTTGTACTGCAACGGCGAGTGTTACGATAACCCAACCTCCACTTCTAACAGCGACTATAAGTGCCTCAACGAATATATTATGTAACGGTGGAACTAATGGTTCGGCAACTGTAACAGGTGCCGGCGGTACCGCCCCTTATACCTACTTATGGAACCCATCAGGTAATACGAATGCAACCGCCACCGGATTATCTGCCGCTACTTATACGGTAACTATTACAGATAATAATGGATGTACTGCTACAGCTTCTGTAACATTAACCCAACCCCCTCTTTTGACGGCAACCATTAGTGCACAAACAAATGTATTATGTAATGGTGCCAACAATGGATCGGCTACTGTGACAGCCGCCGGAGGAACACCAACTTATACATATGCTTGGACACCTGTTGGTGGTACTAACTCCATAGGAACCGGCCTTAGCGCGGGGAATTATACAGTTACAGTAACAGATAAGAATGGTTGCACAGCGACAACTTCAGTAACGATTACCCAACCTCCCTTGTTAACCGCTACAATTAGTGCGCAAACAAATGTATTATGTAATGGAGGTAACAATGGCTCAGCCACTGTAACAGCAGCAGGCGGAACACCAGCATATACGTATGCATGGACACCGAGTGGAGGAACAAATACAAATGCTACCGGGCTAAGTGCGGGAACATATACCATTACTGTTACTGACAATAATGGATGTACAGCTACAGCATCTGTTACGATAACTCAACCAACTCCTATTACACTTACAACAACAACAACACACTCTACCTGCGGAAACAATAATGGAACTGCAACAGTAACAACAGCCGGTGGTACTCCTGCCTAT
>CAIUPO010000026.1 GCA_903901055.1 uncultured Bacteroidota bacterium | reverse complement strand
GGTTGGTATATCCGGACAAACCAGCATGTAAAGTCCAGTAACTAAATTGATTGGTCCATATTGATAGTGGCATTTGCATAAGTGAATCTGTTTTGTTCAAAACTAAAGTTCGATAGCTAAAGGAAGTAGTGTCGCTATAGTATTTCCAAGAAGCCGTATCATCATTAATACTACTAATGAATTCCTTTTTTATTATTGAATAAAGTTTTGAGATTTCATTGTGAGTTAAGAAAAAGCTATATTCGGAAAGTGGAATATGCCAGAGGGCTCTGTTATAGATTCCTGCACAAACTTCTTTTCGAGTATTTAAATCTGTTTTGAATAATGGGCAATAATATTTTTTCGAAAAACTTAAAATATTCGCGCAGTTTAAGCTAGTGTCCCAGTGCATAATCAGTTCATATTGATAGTAAGTTGGGGTTACATTTTCCGGACGAGCTTGCTTGAACTGTTCAATTTCTTGCCAGTTATAACGATAATTCCATTGGGTTCCATCCCACGGTGTAATATCGTAAAGATCAATAGGTGTATTCTTTTTGCCATTTATTTTATGAGTTACTGCTCGAAGGAGTTTCGCTTCTACAGAATCTAAAAAAATTTGGTCGGTACTATCTTTAATATATAAAGTTACATTACTTGCGCCTCCACATGAGAACTTTTGTGCCCCCGCTATTCCGTTAAAAATCGTTAAAACGGCGAGTAAATAAAATAACTTACGCATAGGTTTAGTTGTTTAAGGGTGGTTTAATGCAGGTACATATCTATAATGCAAAGGCAGGAAAAAGATACAGTTTTTGCAGAAATTTTTGCAAAAAAGGTCCCAAAAATAACAACGAAATAACAATGAAATAACAACAGGGTATCAAGGAAATAACAATGAAATAACAACGTCGATAATTATTAACACTGCTTGGTTGTGAGTGTGTTGCAATTAAATTTGTTGTTAATAACAACAAATAACAACAAACGAACATGTAGAATACACCCAAAATATTTTGCGTAAATGCCGTTTTGTTTCTCATGCACCAAAGATACCACAACAAAAAGTGTTTTCTTAAAAAGTCAATGACTTGACTGAGCCCGAGGTGCAATTATTTATTAACACTGCCATTAAATAAAACAGTATCTGACCCACTCAAAACTTCTCTTAACTTTGCCGCTCAATGGATATATCCGTAGTAATACCCTTATTAAACGAAGAAGAATCGCTTCCTGAACTTTGCACCTGGATTGACAGGGTTATGAAGGAAAATAAATTCTCTTATGAAGTATTGCTGACCGACGACGGCAGCAAGGACGGCTCGTGGAAAGTGATTGAAGAAATCGGGAAAACAAACCCATCTATAAAAGGAATCAGGCTTAGACGTAATTATGGTAAATCTGCTGCATTGAATGTGGCTTTTAAAAAGGCTGAAGGCGATGTGGTAATTACGATGGATGCCGATTTGCAGGACTCACCCGATGAAATTCCGGCACTTTATAATCTCATTATGAAGGATGAGTTCGACCTTATCTCAGGCTGGAAAAAGAAACGTTACGACCCTATTACCAAAACAATACCTACCAAGCTTTTTAACTGGGCCACCCGTAAGATGTCGGGCATTTATCTGCACGACTTTAATTGCGGATTAAAGGCATACAAAAATGTGGTGGTGAAAAATGTAGAGGTACATGGGGAAATGCACCGCTATATCCCCGTTATTGCCAAGTATTCCGGATTCACCAAAATAGGGGAGAAGGTAGTTGAACACAGAGCTCGCAAGTTTGGAAAGAGCAAATTCGGTATGAGCCGCTTTATTAATGGTTTCCTCGACCTTATTTCAATTGCATTTATTACAAAATTCAGCAAAAAACCTATGCACCTTTTTGGGATCATCGGTACGGTATTATTCCTAATTGGCTTTATTATTGCGGGTAAACTTACCTACGATAAATTTTTTCTGGATGTATTTAAAATGACTGAACGACCTATATTTTACTTCGGAATATTAGCAATGATACTTGGGACGCAGTTCTTTTTAGCTGGTTTCTTAGGAGAACTTATTTCACAAGGACAGAATGATAAAACAGTTTATCAGGTTGACAAAACTGTAAATTAAAACATGAACATTAAGGACGTGAAATTTGATTGCAGGCATTTCAGGACAGATATACCCTGCAAGCCCAATAAATTAAGGGGAAAGAAATGTACCTGCGATGAGTATATTCAGATATCTCACAATATTCTTATAATTAAGCTTGGTGCTTTGGGCGATGTAATACGTTCTACAGCTTTGCTGGTAAAGTATCGCCAACTTTACCCGAATGCACATATTACATGGATAACCCATTCTCCGGATATTCTTCCGCACGATGGGAGTATTGACCTGATTGGGAAATTCGAGTACAAAACTATTTTCCCAATTTTAAATAAGGAATTTGATATTGCTATAAATCTTGATAAGGATAAAGAAGCGTGTACAATTCTGTCGCAAGTAAAAGCAAAAAAGAAATACGGTTTCACTTGGGCTGAGGGCCATATTGCAGGCTGCAATGCCGCTGCTGACCGTAAATTAGTTACCGGTTTTTTCGATGATGAATCGAAAGTCAATACCAAAAGCTACCCTCAGGAGATATTTGATATTTGCGAATTAGATTTTCAAAAAGAAGAACCAGTTTTGAATGTGAATTCAAAATTGGTAGAAAAATGGAAATCGCTTAAAGAAAAAGCAAACGGTAAAAAAATTATAGGACTCAATACTGGTTGTGGCCCGCGCTGGGCAACACGTTTGTGGGCAAATGAAAATTGGCATCAACTTATTTTTGATTTACAAAAAGCAGGTTATTATCCTGTTGTTTTAGGTGGTTTGGATGAAGATGAAAAAAACAAATCCTTTTCACAAATCACAGGAGCATACTATCCGGGCACATATTCGTTAGAAGAGTTTATTTCAATTACGGCTAATTGTGATTTGGTAGTGACCGCTGTAAGTATGATGATGCATATTGCTATTGGTCTGAAACGCCCGCTGGTATTGTTCAACAACATATTCAATAAGCACGAGTTTGAAATGTACGGGCGTGGAATTATTGTTGAACCGACAAGTGGTTGTGATGATTTTTATGGTAACACGTGCACCCGCGAACGCTGTTGCATGAATGATCTCCCGGTTCAATTGGTTTTTGATTCCATTAAAAAGTTAGTCTAATGCGCATAGCCTATCTCTCCACTTTTTATCCATATAGGGGAGGAATAGCACAATTCAATGCTGCTCTCTATAATGAATTAGCAAAGAAGCACGAGATGAAAGCCTTTACTTTCACCCGTCAATACCCCGAGTTATTATTTCCGGGAAAAACTCAATATGCAGAGAAGGGCGATAATGAAGGAGATGTAAATGCGATAAGGGTTTTGGATACTATCAATCCATTCACATACCGAAAAACAGCAAATGCGATTTTAGAGTTCAAGCCCGATATGATGATTACCAAATATTGGATGCCTTATTTTGCGCCTTCGTTAGGTACTGTTGCAGGTATGTTGAAAAACAAAGGAGTGTTTAATTTAAGTGTGCTGGATAATGTAATTCCACACGAGAAAAAATTTTACGATAATACTCTCACCAAATATTTTGTTAAGCGCAATCATGCATTCATGGCTATGAGCCGAAGTGTAGCCGATGATTTGCTTACATTCAATCCAAATGCAAAATATGCTCTGCATCCGCACCCGCTTTTCGATTTTGGAGAGAAGATAGATAAGCAAGAAGCCAAGAAAAAGTTGGGTTTAAATCCTAATGACTCCTACATGCTTTTCTTTGGTTTCATCAGGCGTTACAAAGGCCTGGATTTACTATTGGAAGCCATGTCTGATGCCCGTATAAAAAATAAAAATGTAAAGATTATTGTTGCAGGAGAGTATTATGAAGATGCTGCTTTTTACAATGATAAAATTAAGGAATTAGGAATAGGGGAGAAGGTTGTTTTACGAACAGACTATATTCCATCGGATATGGTGAAATATTATTTCTGTGCTGCTGATATGATTGTGCAACCCTATAGAAGTGCCACCCAAAGCGGTGTTACACAAATTGCTTATCACTTCGAAAAACCCATGCTGGTTACCGATGTTGGTGGCTTATCTGAAATAGTTCCTGACGGAAAAGTTGGATATGTAGTACAACCCAATGCCACGGCAATTGCAGATGCTATCAATGATTTTTATGATAACTCAAAGGAAGTTCAATTCTCAATCAATATCAAAGAAGAGAAAAAAAGATTTCAGTGGGATTCCTTTGCTGAGGCTATTGAGGGATTATACAATAAAAAATAGACTTTACTCAATCACAAACTTTCCTGTTCCAATCAACTCACCTGAATCGGACAGGACTTTGTAAAGATAAATTCCTTTTGCTTTATTGCTTAAATCAATTTCAGATGATGTTGAGTTTAACGTATTGAGTTGAACTCTTTCCCCAAGCATATTATAAACTTCAAGTGTTGACTTGCCAACCCATGCCTGTATCTGAATTGTAAATTTTCCGCTATTCGGATTTGGATAAATGGCAACTTGGTTTATCGCTGGTGTAAGGCTAGCAAAGCCAGTAGTAACAGGTACAGTTACCATTCTTACCCGGGCATTTACAACATCGCCAAAATAAAAATTTCCTTGCGGATCAGTAGCCACCTGGAATGCATAATTAAACTCTGCAGCAGTTGCAAGCCCACCGTCTCCAAAATAACCGGAAATTCCATTGCCTGCAACATTTGTAATTATTCCGGAGGTATTCACCATACGCACATGCTCTTGGTCTCCGATATAAATATTGCCAAATTTATCGGAACATACACCTGTAGGGCGGGTTAATTCAGCGGCTGTTGCAAGGCCTCCATCACCATAAAAGCCGGGAGTTTTTCCAATGCCTGCAAATGTGGAAATTATACCGGAGGTATTTACTTTCCGAATAACATTGTTATCAATGTCGGCTATATAAATATTTTGCGCAGGGTCTATTCCCACACTTGTAACATTGTCTATTTCAGCTGCTGTAGCAGGGCCTCCATCGCCACTGTAGTTTGTTCCACCATTACCTGCAAACGTGTTGATGTTGCCTAAGGTATCTACAATTCTTATCCGGTTGTTTGTTTCATCCGCAATATAAATATTGCCATTTGTATCTGTAACAACCCCTGAAGGAGCATTAAGTTCAGCGGCTGTTGCAGGGCCCCCATCTCCGTAAAAGCCGCCCTGCCCGTTGCCTGCAATGGTTGTTATTATGCCCGAAAGGTCAATTTTGCGCACTCTTTGATTCGCAAAGTCACATATATAGATATTCCCTTTTTTGTCGGTGCATACTCCCTGATCGTCGCTGATTTCGGCGGCAGTAGCTTGTCCACCATCACCTGAAAAGCCCTGCACATGAATACCTGCAATGGTTGTAATTATCCCAGAAGCATTTACTTTCCTTAAAGTGTAATTCGATTCATCACCAATGTATAAATTATTCGATGCGTCCACCCAAACCCCACAAGGGCCTTTTAATTCGGCAGCAGTAGCTGGGCCATTATCGCCACTATATCCGGGCGTGCCGTTTCCTGCATAAGTGCTTATGTTTTGGGCATTGGAAATAGAGGCAGTAAATAATATAGTTGCTGATAATATTGATAAAAAAGCTTGTCGGGGTAATTTTATATTTTTCATTTTATTTCTTTTAAGTGCAGTTTAATGTGACCAAACAAATGTATTAAAATGCCCGATGTGGATTTACATATCCTCAAAAACTATTATAACTTTATTTTCGCGAGATAAGTAGCGGCAATTCCGCTATCCTTAGCAACCGCAGTTATATAAAGGCAATTATCTTTAAGGCACATCCCTCCGGTAAAGTCGAGGATATGGTGCGTATTAAGTTCCAGTTTTTTGATAATGCCTTTATCATTCATCTTATTTATTGCAATACGATTTGAATCTGTTCGGTTGCAAGTGAAATAATCTCCATTTGACAAAGGAATTACTTTGGGCTGTCCGAATATGTAGCCATCAAAGTGCCGTGTGTAAAGGGTATCGTAGTTTTTATCCAGACAAATAACCATATTTCTATTGTGGGAATATTGGGCTATTCCAACTAATAATATTTTATCTTCATCCAACGCAATATTATAGCCCCAATTTTGGTCTTTGTATTTTTCGGTATCCCTGTTAAAATGGTATGATTTTGTTTTCTTTAAATTGAAGTTTTTATCCGTCTCCATTAAAAAGAAACCTTCTCCGGTACTCACGCCTTCTGTGTTTCCCATACATACCCCGCAAAACAAAAAGCTTTTGTCGGTTTCGATAACATCATATAAAAGATTGGCAGGTGCTAGTACTCTTGCTTTAGGGTTGTAAAGTGGTTTTACTTGCAGGAAGTCATCCTTGCGGTAATCTATATCCACCATTTCGTAAGTAGTATCTTTTATAATTTTCCCTGATTTATTAATAGATATAAAACGGTCATGGGTATTATCCTCTGTAAGGTAGGTGCTCATTTCTATTTTATTTATTAAGGAATGTGCAATAACTATTAAGTTGCCATCCGAGGTTTCTTTTATTTTTTGAGGCACCGAATTGTATTTTGAAGAATCAATCTGTTGCCAGATCACATCAAGGTTAGGGTTTAGTAAAGCTGTGTAAACACCTTGCGTTAAATCACCCGAATAATTCTCTTTACGATACCGGCTGACAAAGCCGGTTATTGCAATGTTGCCATCTTTTGTGATACATATATCTTTCCCTTCCAGTGCATATAAGAATTTTCGTTGCAATAATTTCCCATCATTGCTTATTTTATATACAAAAAGACGGGTGTCGCTCGGCATGGTAGTATCTGCATATTTATAATCTCCGTTTACCTGTTTAAAATAGGCCATCGTTATTTCATATCTTCCTGTAATGTATATATTGCCATCATTATCCACGGCAATGGCATTGGAGCGGAATTCGGAATAGGGGCTGCCGAATGTTTTTTCATAAACAAGGTTTTGTCCGTTAGATATAAGCGCACAACTGCAAAAGGCAATCATAACAAGGACCCCGAAGGAAATAATTAGCCCTTTCTTATTCATTCAACAAATGTATCTTTTTAATGATTTGTGATTACCTGTTGTTTATTAGAGAGGATATACTAATTTTGCAGCCGCTTTAAAAAATAAAACATTCCCCGATAGCTCAGTTGGTTAGAGCATCTGACTGTTAATCAGAGGGTCACAGGTTCAAGTCCTGTTCGGGGAGCAGCAATAGTAAAGGGGTTGAAGGGCATTCAACCTTTTTCTGTTTTTGGCATTTGCACAAAATTTGCACATAACAGCCCCTTATTTTTTTAAGTTCCGATGAACATAAATGTGTGTGAATATCCTGTTAGTAAACAGTTTTAGCGTTTTACTACCTTTTTTCTTAGCTTTGTTTTGTAAATCTAAATTATGGAACAAACTACAGAACAATCCCAAGAGCAGCCAACCCGGCTGAGAGACTTTTTAATTATCCAGGAGGAGTGCCTTTCCGCTATTAGAGCCATCTTTTTCCCTACAGATGGTAACAAGCTTGTCTATTTAGTTAATAGGCTAATGTTGCATTTAGAGGAAGTCCCGCAGGTTAAAACTCCAAAACTGTCAGAGGACTATAAAAAGATAATAACAGTAGATTTCCCTTCAGAAGTTTTTAAAGTTCATTTAGACGGTACCCCTATAAGTAAAAAGGAATATTTTGATAGGCTGATCCCCCTGTATGAAGAAATTAATAAGGCACCCATCCCTGTATTTCTTAATCCAAATGATCCATTGATTGAAATTTGGGGCCCATTAAAACAGGAATTTTTAAATACAGCCGAACCCTATGCATTAGCATATCTCAATGGTGGGTATCCCGTATTCCCAAACCATTTAAAGGACATTCAAAACGAACAAAGGGCGGTAAATATAAGTCTTGAGCCTGTTAAAGAAATTTTGCAAACGCCTGCAATACCCTCCCAATTCGATTACTCGAATAAAGCAAATTATTTCTTCCCTGATAAGATTGAAGGTTTTAAAAACATAGAAATTGAGCTCTTGCAAAGGAGGTTTGTAAATGATAAAGGAGTGTGGATTAAAGAGGATAATAAACTGGTTGCACTTATTCATATTTTATATAATCTACACTATTTAAAAGCCTCATTAAGCGGGAAAAGGGATAGGTCGTTATTAAATAATTATAAGCGCTTTTTTCAATCCCGCTATTCTATTGATATTTCAAAGTCATTTCAGCCTTCTCAATTTAAAATCAGTTCGTTGAGCATATTCAAAGCCGATTTTCATTTCATACCTGAAATTGATAAAATATAGTTCCGTTTTTTGTGGTATTACTTCCGTTTTTCACTTCCGTTTTTTTCGGAAGTAAGCCCCTATATCCCTTACTCATTAAGGGTTTTAGCTCTCTGTTTTAATTTCCGTTTTTATTTCGTTTTGTTGAGTAGTCCCAATTTCGCGCCATAATTAAAATTATGTCGCCATGCTAATCATCAATCAAATTGACACAGTAGAACAACTTGAAGGAGTTATTCGCAAAGTATTAAAGGAGAATCCAGGCACAAAGTCTCAGCCCCCGGAAGATGAACTTGTGGTAATAGAGCAAGCTGCTGAAATACTTCATTTAAGCGTTCCTACGGTTTATGGCCTCCATCATCGCCGTAAGCTGCCCGGTGTTTGCAAGCAAGGAAAGCGCCTGTTCTTTATTAAGTCAGAGTTAATAAAATATTTAAAATCTGGCCGTACAAAGACAGAATCAGAACTATCCGCCGAAGCCGTTACCGAACTTCAAAACGTAAACAAAAGTAAATAACAAAAGCCCGTGCCTTTAGTAGAGTTACACGAGCTTTAAAATAGTATTTACAATGGACAAAGTTAACGCAAATAATCTTAACCCTTCCTTTAATCTCAGTGATATTAAAGCCGAGGCCGAACAACAGGCAGGGCAAGGGAATGAAGAATACGAAAATATCAGGCTATTTCGCTTACGAACCGCAAATGAAGTTATGAAAGATGCGGCTAAAAAACCTATTCCAAAAATGCTTTTTGATGTCCTGTGGTTTGAAGGCGAATTATGTATTTTATTTGCTGATACTGGCGTTGGTAAAAGCACATTAGCTGTTCAGATTGCCGACAGTATCAGCAAAGGGTTACCAATTCAAGGTTTCGAATTAGAAGTCCTGGCCCAATTGGTAATTTATTTCGATTTT
>CAIUPO010000025.1 GCA_903901055.1 uncultured Bacteroidota bacterium | reverse complement strand
AGTAGAAGTGTTTAAAACAAATGTATTGAACAAACGTGCGGCTAAAATAATTTTAGAGGAAATTGGCATGAACGCCCCACATTACAAATGCAATTTCGATTTGGAAGATTGCGACAAAGTGCTGAGAATTGAGAACAGTAGCGGAAATGTAGATTCCCAATTAATTTTTGAAATTCTTGAAAAGAATAATTTTGAAGGGGCTATTTTAGAATAAAGTATATACAAAATTAAAAAATACTATGAGAATTGTAGTTTTTGGAGGAACAGGTGACGTTGGAAAAATAATAGTTGAAAAGTTGGTTTCAAAAAACAGGCAAGTTGTGGTTTTAACAAGACAGCAAAAAGAAGCAACAGAGAATATACATTACTTCTCTGGTAATGTGCTCGTTTATGAATCAGTAAATTCTTGCATTAATGAAGGAGACTGCGTAATAATTTCCCTGGGATTTAATAACAGTGCATTAGATACCATGTCAAAAGGAACAAAGAACATTATTGACGCTATGGTGAAAAAAAATTGTCTGCGTTTAATATGCTTAAGCTCCTATGGGGCGGGCGAAAGTTGGAATTATTTACCGGAAGAATTCAGGGCAACCGTAATGAATACACCGATTCTAAAAGCAGCATTTCATGACCACGGGCTTCAGGAAGAATTTATTAAAGCCTCCAAATTGGATTGGACCATTGTGAGGCCAACAGAAATTGTAAATGAGCCGGAGACAAAGGCATTTACTAAGAATGAAGCGACAGACCACTCTGCATACAAAATAAGTAAGTATGATGTTGCACAATTTATAATTGATGAACTGGAAACTAAAACTTTTAACATGCAAGTAGTGATGATTACAAGCTGACGAGAATACATGTAGTTGTTTTCACCTACAAAACCCTTTTATTTACATACTTCTTAAGTCTGTTGTGACAAAGTATTGAGAATTGAGACTAGCAAAGGAAATATGGATAATGATTTAGTTTTTAAAATTCCGGAGAGGAATAATTTCCAGGGATCTATTTTGGAGTAACCGATTTTATCCTTTCCCGTATCTTATTGGCGTTATTTCCGTATAAGAATAGTTGTCTTTACTCTATTATTATGAATAAACTGTTTCTGATTCTTTCCCTGACTTTTGCCTTTCTTATTTCAAAACCGGGGAAATCACAATCGGTTGACGCGTTGCTAACCGAGGACTATTCTGCTTTTGAGTCTGCTAAAACCTATTCTCAATATCTTAGTGTGTGCAATAAGTTTAAGTTAATTGCAAAGCAGAATCCTCAAAATTGGCTGACTAACTATTATGCCTCATGGAGTATTGCCATTGTATCTTTTCAGGAGTCAAACAAAGACAATAAAGATAATATGCTGAATGAGGCAGATACCTATTTCAAAAAAATTGAGCCCATGGATTCAACGAACGATGAAGTAGCAGTGCTGGGAGGATTATTGGCTCAGGCGAGGCTTTCGGTGGCTCCTGCCGCCAGGCATACTGAATATGGGGCTATAGCAGATGCTTATTTCGACAAGGCAAAAAAGATAAATCCAGATAACCCCCGCGTGTATTTTCTAGAGGGTAACATACTCTTTTACACACCTAAACTTATGGGCGGTGGCGCGGAAAAGGCTTTGCCTCTTTACAAAAAAGCGGAAGAATTATTTTCCGAAGATACCGGCCCTATGCTGAGAGATATAAGTAGCCCTTTTTGGGGAAAGGAAGTGAATGAATACATGATTAAAGAATGTAAGGAGTAGGAAAAAAAGTCCTATTTCAAAATAATTCTAAAATCTTTTTCGCCAGAACTGCTGAAATTTTTTCATTCGATTCATGCGTCCAACCTGCAATGTGAGGGGTGAGAACTACTCTGTCGCTTGCAGCTAAATATTGAAATGATGGAGGTAAATTATTTTTAGCAAGTCCTTCAAAAGAAAGGCTTTCATATTCCATAACATCAATACAAGCACCAATTACCTTCCCGCTTTTCATAAATGCTACAAGGTCATCGGTAATGACTTGCTTACCGCGCGATGTATTGATAAAATAAATATTCTTTTTGAATTTTTCCAGGAAAGTACGATTGACAATTTTATCTGTTTCTTGAGTTAAAGGTAGATGAATACTCAATACATCGGTCTTTTCAAAAAGCTCTTCCAACATAGTTTCATGGACATATTCGTTTGAGTAATTCTTCTTGTATTTATCATAAGCTATCACGGTACAATCAAATCCTTTTAGCCTTTGTGCAAAAGCACTACCCATATTTCCATAACCAATTATCCCCACTGTTTTTCCTTGCAATTCTACTCCTCTATTTCCCTCTCTAACCCATAATCCTTGCCTTACTTCTCGGTCTGCCCGATTGATATTATTGAACAGGCAAAGCAGCATTCCCAATGCATGTTCCCCTACCGCATCTCTATTTCCTTCTGCCGATGGCAGACATTTTATTCCTTTGCTTTCAGCATAAGGCACATCAATATTTTCCATACCTGCACCTGCCCTTGCAATGAACTTCAACTTAGTGCCTTTGTCTATCAATTCCTTATCCAGCTTAACTCTGCTTCGGATTACAACTCCATCAAATTTGTTCAACTCCTCTTCTATTTTTTCTCGACTCCATTCATATTGCAAATGGCAAATAAAGCCATGTGCTTCTAATTCCTTTTGCAATAAAGGATGAACGGAATCAATGAAGAGGATGTTGATGGGCATAGTTGGCATTTTCTTCGTTATTTTAAAAGTGTAAAAATAGAATACTGTTTCTGCTTAAACTGTATTTGCCATGAAAAATATAAATATCATATAAAAGAAAAGAGAGATTATTGGCAGTGTCAAAATCACAGTCCATATTTTTTGCTTTTTATTTGGAAACTTTTTCCAATAAATAAGTGTTAGTCCAAGTGTGAAATATGAGATTATTACACTTAAAAGTGTTGCTGGAATGAAAAAACCAATGTTGAATACAAAATTGTCACCTGCCCAGTGCATATTAAAACCAAAGTATTGTTTGAATATACTCGCAGCGTAAGTAACAACAAATAGCAAGAAAGAAAACACAGTAAACCAAAAGAGTCTTTTACCTCTTAATTTGAAATAAGCACTTTCTTCTAAAGGATCGCGCATCTTATTTTCCTTCTTTTACATTTTCTTCTTATCTCCATCCGGCATTTTGGTTTTTGATGTATCACCTCCCATTCCAGGCATCATACCCATTTGCATCATCATCTTCATTTCTTCATTATAGCCCCAATGTTCAACTGCCTTTCCATTTTTGTACTTTACTATATCTACCCCGTCTATATTTATTTTTTTCCCGGTTGCAGCCATTCCCATCATAGCACCACTATTAGTACCTGTGAAGGTATATTGCACGGTAACATAGTTTGAGTCTGCAACCATAAAATTAATTTTCCAATGCATATCTGGCATTGCTTTAATAAAATCTTCCAGCGACTTTTTAAGTCCGGCCCTGTCTGGCGAATACCCTGGGTCTACACGTCCTTCAACATAATCTGGCGCAACCAGCGAGTCTATCATTCCGATGTTATGTTTGTTGAATACCTCTTCGTAAAAAGACCGTTGTGCTGCCATATTTTTTGATGCACGGTCATCTGTACCGTTTTTGTTTCCCGGAGGCACACATGCAGAAAAGGCTGCTGTAATAGCTATTGCTGTAATTAGTTTGTTCATGGGTTATTTTGGTTTTGATTTATAGGTTCAAATGTATAAAATATTTTATTCAAGGCTAAAGCCCAATAGTAAGCACATGCCATAACCCCGACTTTAAAGTCGGGGTTAGTGAATATGTATAGGTTTTGGCTTTAGCCCTGAAAAACATACTTAAATTCTGTTTTAAGATTAGATTTGCACTTCCACCATGGCACAACCTACAAAGAAAAATATAGCAATCCTTGGCTCTACAGGCTCTATTGGCAAACAAGCTTTGGATATTGTAAGGGCTAACCTTGATAAACTGCAGGTGGAGGTACTTAGTGCCGAAAACAATGCGGACCTGCTCATTCAACAAGCTATCGAGTTCTCTCCAAATGCAGTTGTAATTGGTAATGAAGAAAAATATCAATATGTAAAAGATGTCCTCTTCAAACATGATATAAAAGTCTATGCCGGAGCTGATGCGCTTGTACAAGTGGTGCAGATGGAAAGCATACACATGGTATTGGCTGCCATTGTTGGCTTTGCCGGATTACGTTCTACACTTGCCGCTATTGAGGCAGGCAAACAAATTGCACTAGCCAATAAAGAAACATTAGTTGTTGCAGGTGCTTTAGTAACGGAAGCCGCCAAAGCAAAAGGTGTAAATATTTATCCCGTAGATTCGGAACACTCAGCCATATTTCAATGCCTGGCGGGAGAGTTTCATAATAAGATTGAGAAGATAATACTCACCGCATCGGGCGGGCCATTCAGAGGAAAGGATAAGAAGTTTTTAGAGGCAGTTAAAAAAGAAACGGCACTGAAACATCCTAACTGGAGCATGGGTAATAAAATAACCATTGACTCGGCAACCCTTATGAATAAAGGGCTGGAGATTATCGAGGCGGCATGGCTCTTTGCCCTCAAACCCGAACAGATTGAAGTGATTGTTCATCCACAGTCTATCATTCATTCCATGGTGCAGTTTGAAGATGGCTCTATCAAAGCT
>CAIUPO010000024.1 GCA_903901055.1 uncultured Bacteroidota bacterium | reverse complement strand
AGCTAACTGGCAATACGATGGATATGAAATGAACCGCCTTACCAATTATTGCGGTTCCTGGATTAGGCACTGCGGTTGGTATCCCGACACTAAATTGAGGTTGTTCGATAAACGAAAAGGCAAATGGGGCGGAACAAATCCACATGATAAATTTGAAGTGGAACAAGGAAGTACAATTGGAAAATTACAAGGCGATATACTTCATTATAGTTACTACACTATAGAAGACCATTACAAGCAGATTGAATATTTTACTACCATTAATGCCAAAGCTTCTTTTGACAAAGGGAAGAAAGCACCAATATTAAAATTGATGTTTGCTCCGGTTGTAAAATTCATCAAAGATTATTTTATCAGGCTTGGATTCCTAGATGGGCAAGCAGGCTGGCAAATTTGCAGACTGTCTGCATGGGCTACGTATGTGAAATATAAAAAACTAAGGGCTTTATATACGAGATAGGGTTTTTCTTTATTAGCAAATCGCATACAATTTATTAACTTGCTAATCGTTATGGAAGGATAAAAGTTAAATCATGCGACCACTTACCGTTTCAATTTTAGTTTTCTCATTTTTTTTTAGTGTTTCCTTTAATGCATATTGTCAGACTCCTGCAAATGACCTGAATTGGCAATTAGATACTGCTAAAAGTGATGAGTTTAATGGCAATTCAATTAATACAGTAAAGTGGCATATCCTCGATTGCCCAAGTGGAGATTGCTGTAACTACGGAGGTGGCACTGCATTTGAAAGGGGAAATGCAACTGTATCGGGAGGGCTATTACAATTGCGGGCTGATGGTCCCGGATATGCCCCAATTCCATGCAATAGGGAAACTTATGCAACAGGTGGAATTGTTACAGATTCCAATTATTATTCTTATGGTTATTTTGAAATGTATGCACAATTCCCTGGATTTTATAGTAATGGCAATCCATGTGGGAAAAAATTTGCACCGACATTCTGGACCGCTTATGAGAAGTTTGATACTACGTGTTTAATTATTCATAATGAAATAGACATTCAAGATGTTTCAGGTGCACTGTTTGCAAATGCCGATATTGTGGCAACCGGAGTATGGAGGGAAGATGGACATTGTAGTAATCATTTGGTTTGTTCCGGAGGATATCAATCTCCAACACCTCTATTTGCAGGTTTTCATAAGTACGCTGCCGAATGGAGATCGAACGCATTAATTTTTTATTTCGATGACTTGCCTTTTAACGAGAATATAAATAAACAATTTACCATAATGCATCCACAAGGGGTTCACATTGATCTTCAACTTGCAGATTCTTCAGTTCATTTTTGTTCCGGAATTACTTTTCCTCAATATTACTCGGTAGATTATTTCCGGTATTATACATTAAAACTCGACTGTAGTACAAATTCAGTTTTATTAACCAATGCAGACCTGGCATCTTATATTTTTTCGGTTAAATCAGATATAACTTTTGGAAATGGCAGTGGTTCCATTTCACTCAATAGTACAGATGTAAAATATTTTCGTGCGGTAAATTCCATAACTATGAATGGAACATTTACAGCTCCTTTGGGCAGTGAGTTGGGCTTGATACCTACCCCTTGCAACTAAAACGAACACGGTTTAAATTTATCTAACAGCATAAATAATATATAAAATGAAAATATTCAGTTTAACTTTCAGCAAAATTTTTCTCCCTGTTTTTATAATAAGTGGATTATTTCATAACAAGGCAAATGCCCAGTTAAAATTATATTCTTCAGGAAATTTATCTATTGGGAGCGTTACGCAACCACCTGCCCGTGCCGAATTGCAGGTTATAGGAAATTCGCTGTTTTCGAAAAATACAGGAGCAAGTATTTCGTCGGCATATATTAAAGGAATGAATATTTTCTCATCTGATAGTCTACCGGATTATTCCTGGTGGGGAGATACCATTACAGGATTTTTTCATCCCTCAATTAATACTATCGCATTTTCAAATTCAGGCAGAGAGAGCATGCGTATAACCTCAGCCAGCAATGTGCTTTTGGGTGCGACTGCTGATAATGGTGACAGGCTGCAGGTTACAGGAATATTAAATACTAACCCGTTCGATATATATTCCAACTGCACGGCTTTGTCTGGTTACTCGGGTGTAAATTGGCTGAACGATACAAATATTAAAGCCTGGACAGTTAAGTACAATAACCTTGATAAATTTTATGTGTACGGAAATGGTCAAGCGTATTCTTTCGGATGGAATACGATGAGCGATTCAACATTAAAAGATAATGTGCGCCCAATAGGAAATGCGCTGGAGAAAGTTCTAAAGTTACAAGGTGTCACCTATAATTTAAAACAACTGTCAGAATCGGCTGATAACACAAGTAAAATCATATCTCAACCTTCCTCTGTAAAAATGGGATTAATTGCGCAGGCTGTTGAGCGTGTAACACCCGAAGTGGTTACTATCACAAGTGATGGAATGAAAACAGTAGCATACGGAAATCTTGTAGGGTTACTAATTGAAGCTATTAAGCAAGAAGATACCAAGGTTAATACGCTTCAGCATAAACTGGACAGTTGCGTTGCATTTTATCAGCATCAAACCAATTTACCTGAGAAGGAAAAGGCGCAGGATACCTCATCGGCAAATCAAGAGCAGGCAAAGTTATATCCTTGCAAAACTTGTCCTGTGAATGAGAATACATCCTTCCATTGTTTTATTCCTTCGGGGAGTAAAGATGCGAGCATTATGGTATTTAACATAAATGGTGAATTGAAGAAATCTATTTCTATAGATGGTAGAAAAGAACAATTTGTATCATTTAATGATAATAAGTTATCCGCTGGGTTGTATTACTACAGCCTTGTTGTCGACGGGCAGGAAGTGGATACAAAAAAAATTATTTTAACTGAACAGATTGCAGGCAATTAGAGAAGCGCAAGCTTTCCTGACGCAAATAGTGTATTGTCAGATGTTAAAACCCTGTACAAGTAAATTCCTTTCGAGTTACCGGTTAAATTTATTTGTGTCTCCAATGTATTTAGTTGCTGATATGAAACCCTTTCTCCTAAAACATTATATACTTCCAACCGCAGCGATGCAGTGAAGTTTTTTATTTTAACAGTAAATATTCCTTGTGTTGGGTTTGGGTAAACAACAATGCTTGCAGATAATATCACTTCAGGCAATGGGCTTAATTTCTGTATGAAATTATTAAATGCATTTGCGAAAAATAAATTACCGGAAGTATCGGCTGCAATACTTACCGGATTATACAACGACGCTATGGTGGCTGTATCGCCTACACCAGAATACCCGGGAATGCCATTCCCTGCAATGGTTCTGATTATTCCATTCTTGTCAATTACTCTTATCCGGTTATTAAATCCATCGGTAATGAATATATTTCCAATATTATCTACCCCAATACCTGCACTATTTGATAAAAGAGCCAAGTTGGCAGACCCGCCGTCTCCTGAATATCCCGCAATACCGTTCCCTGCAATAGTTGAGATTATTCCGTTCGATACTTTTCGAATGCAATTATTATCCTCGTCGGCAATAAAAATATTCCCCGATTTATCAACTGCAACCCCCGACGGATAATAAAATTCAGCAAGCATTGCCGGGCCACCATCACCGGAATAACCTCGCACACCACACCCTGCAACTGTTGTAATATTTCCGTTTTTTGTTATTTCACGTATCTTGTTATTAAATTCATCAGCTACAAAAATATTACCCGAAGTATCGCCACATATTCCGGCAGGGTCTTCAAAAGCTGCATTAATTGCCGGGCCTCCATCACCTGAAAATCCATACGTGCCATTTCCAGCTATTGTATTAATAATTCCATTCTTATCTATTTTGCGTATTCGTTCATTTCCTATGTCTGCCAAATAAATGTCACCTGCATTATCAACAAATATACCCATCGAGCCACCCAATTCTGCTGAGGTAGCAGGGCCTCCATCACCTGAAAATCCATAAACTCCATTCCCTGCGATGGTAATAATTATACCATCCGGTGTCACTTCTCTCAGGCGGGCATTACCCCAGTCAGATATGTAAATATTACCCGAGTTATCGGAATAAACCCCCATTGGATTTGTGAGGTGTGCATTCGTTGCCGGACCTCCATCGCCTGAATAGCCATAATGCCTCTGCCCGGCAACATTATTAAGAAGGTAAGTTTGTGCAGAAAGCAATGAGCAAATTGAAAATAGCGTAAACACTAAAAGCTTGAATCGTATTTTCATTTGCATTATATATAAACCTACATAAAGGCAGATTATTACAAAGTTAGAAATAATATATAAATGTTTTTGAGGCTGGTTCCCCGATTTTGTAAAAAATCAAATCTTGCAAGATGCCTATTCTTTTGAAAAGTACATTCTCGTATAAACAAGAATTAGCCTAATTCAAAATTCAGCTACATTTACATTATTATTTCCCTTGATTTTATTTATTAAACTCCCCGCATAAAACATTTTATAATCAGTAATCATGGAAAACACAACACCCAAAAAGCAAAAATTAAAGGAGTCATTCAAGCGTTCATTAGTGAAAACAATTTCATACAGGGTATTTATCATCATCCTCGATTTTACTACAGCTTATTTATTTACACATAAAGTTAATGTGGCAGTCGGGTTCATGCTGGTAAGTAATATTTACACCACCGTGGCCTATTTCTTCCATGAACGCCTATGGGACAGAATAAAATGGGGAAAAGAGGTTTCAGTGAATTAAGTATTCATGTACTCCGCAAATAGTTGCTCAATAAAAAAAGGAGGAAATTTATTTCCTCCTTTTTTTGTTTACCCCAAACCTCCCGAAGCTATTTCGGGACAGGCCCTAAAGGGGCTTTGAATAATTGCCGGTCGGGCTCAGACTTAGTTCGTCTTCACCACTTTCTTTTGGCTTATCAAATTTCCGTCTTTATCTAATATACGTATTAAATAAATTCCGTTGGATTGGCTAGTTAAATTAATGTTGGATGCTGAATTTTGAATGTTGGATTGAGAATACACTTTTTCACCAAGCACATTATAAATTTCAACTGACCACTGACCACTAACAACTGACCACTGGATTGTAAACTGTCCGTTACTTGGATTAGGATAAACATTGATATCTGTTAAACCCGATTCAGGAGATACCTGGTCAGCCCCGTTTCTTGGCCTGATTACTGGACAACTGCTGAAAGAAATACTTGCATACACAGTAGGACAATTGTTTGCATCGGTTATTGATACTGTATACGAACCATCAGGTACTGTAACAGGAGAATAATTGCCTTTGCTTACTGTGGAATTACTCCATACAAAACTATAAGGACGAGTTCCTCCGGTTGGGCTGCATGTTATTGTTCCCTTACCTCCTCCGGTTACACATACAGGGCCTGTTATTGCATTAGGGGTTACCACTGCAGGGCTTGTAAGTGTGCTGGTAGATGAACCAGAACATCCGTTGTTATCGGTTACCTTAACAGTATAGGTTCCTGCAGAGATTCCGGTAGCTGTTTGAGTTGCCTGGCTGTTCGACCAGAGATAACCTGTGTAATTTCCTGAACCTCCATGACCGGTTGCGGTTATGCTACCATCGGCACTGGCATAACACAAGGGTTTGGTTTGAACAAAGGTGGCTGTTATAACTGTAGGTTGGGTAATTGTAGCAGAAGCAGCTATTGAGCATCCGTTATTATCTTTGAGTGTACAGATATGGCCTGCTGCTGTAAAACCTGTTGTAACCACCTGGGTTGTTTGTCCGGTGTTCCACAAATAAGAATACGGTGTTGTTCCTCCCGATGGATTAGAAGTTGCTGCTCCATCATTGCCTCCATAGCAGGTTACATTTTTATTCACGGTAACAGTCTCACTTACCGCTGTTGATGGTTGGGTTATAGTTACACTGGCAGT
>CAIUPO010000023.1 GCA_903901055.1 uncultured Bacteroidota bacterium | reverse complement strand
GCAATTACTAAAAAAGTGCGATATTCGCACCCTCTTTGACGAAAGGAGTGAGAAAATTGGCAAGAAAATTAGAGATGCCGAGCTTAAAAAAATACCTTATATGCTGATAATAGGCGATAAGGAAATAGCGGACGGAAAAGTTGCGGTTCGCAAGCACGGTGAGGGAGACAAGGGTACTATGATGACGGACGATTTTATCACTTTTATTAACGAAGAACTGAAGAAATATTTTTTATAACTAACAAAAACAGGAGGAATTTATAGCTACACCGTATAACCCGCGCCCAATGGGCAGGCGCAGAATGGAACCAGAGCACACAATCAATGAAATGATTCGTGCGCGTACAGTTAGAGTAGTAGGAGATGGTATTAACCCCGGGGTTTATACAATTGATGCCGCTTTAAAAATAGCAAGAGATGCAGGAGTAGACCTGGTTGAAATAGCATCGAACGTTGATCCACCGGTTTGCAGGGTGGTAGACTACCGCAAGTTTCTTTACGACCAAAAGAAGAAACAAAAGGAAATAAAGGCTAAAACTGCAAAGGTTGTTGTAAAAGAAATACGTTTTGGACCGCATACAGATGAACATGATTTTAACTTCAAGAAAAACCACGCTGAAAGCTTTCTCCAACACGGAGCAAAGGTTAGGGCATTTGTGTTTTTCCGTGGAAGGACTATCTTGTTTAAGGAGCAGGGAGAAGTTCTCCTCCTCAAATTTGCACAGGCTTTGGAAGAAGTCGGTAAAGTGGAGCAACTGCCAACCATGGACGGAAAACGTATGAGTATTATATTATCGCCCAAAAAGAAATAAAAACTGACAACTGACACTGATAACTGACCACTAACTTAAAACAAAATGCCAAAAGTAAAAACCAACTCCGCAGCTAAAAAGAGATTCAAGTTTACCGCCAGCGGAAAGATAAAGAGGAAACAAGCTTACAAGAACCATATCCTCACCAAGAAATCAAAAAAGCGTAAACGCCATTTAACCGGAACCGTTTTGGTTAGCGATGGTAATATGGATAAAGTAAAAGCACTTTTAGGAGTATAACCACAATTTACAATTAAGAATTAACAATTAACAATTTCATAAGTCATGCCACGTTCAAGTAACTCAGTAGCCTCCAAAGCAAGAAGAAAAAAAATATTAGGCCGTACCAAAGGATATTGGGGCGCAAAGAAGAATGTTCTTACCATTGCTAAGAATACCTTAGAAAAAGGGTTAGGATATGCTTACCGCGACCGTAAAGCCAAGAAACGTGATTTTCGCGCTTTGTGGATTCAACGTATTAATGCACAAGCACGTATTAACGGATTAACATACGGACAACTCATTAATAAGATGGACACCAAAGGTGTTATTCTTAACCGTAAATCAATGGCTGACTTAGCTATGAATCATCCAGAAGCTTTTGCTGCTGTGGTGAACAAGGTAAAATAAACATCGTTAGATATAAATGAAAGCCTCGCAGAAATGCGGGGCTTTTTAGTTATGTATTTATCAAATCATTTTTTTCTAAATAATCTACTAATTCATCAAATTTTCCTTTCCAGTTCCATTCTTTACTTATAGTTAGTTCTATTTCCATTTTAATCTGTTCGATTTGAATATAGGGTTGAGATCTGCCTGTACCTTTGTAATATCCAACGAAAAAATCCCGGATATTTCCCTCAACAACCTTAGGCTTATTCCTTCTGCTATATTCAATACGAACATCCCCCTTCTTAACTTCAAATTGTGTGACAAACTTTGCCACATTTTTGTCATTAACGTAAGTGATAAGCAAAATGAAAGCAGGGATTATTGAAAAATATTTTAGGTAGAACCCATTACCTGTAGGGATTTTGTGGAAATAATAGGAATATATAAATGCAAAAGTGAAAAATAAAGTTATTATGGTAGGTACCCAAAGCATTCTCCACCAATAACCCCTTTTCTCTTCAACCTCTATTTTTATGTCCGGAATCATTCAGCTAAAATAAGGAAAAATTAATTATGAGTATAAAACAGGTTAAGGGCTTCGGAAGGATAGACAAAAATGCAGGGCTTTTTGTTGTTAAAAAGCCATAAGCCTGATTTTTTTCACCGATTCTTAAGGAATATTCAAACTGCATTTCTATTTGTTTGCCGAAATTTTGAAATGAAAATTTAGTTTATGAACTACCTTGTAAATATGCGGATTCATTAGAAGAAAAATGAGCACGTATGTTGATAAAGTAGTAACTTTTAACAATAAACACCATGAATAAGCAAATTTTCGGGTTTTTAGAAGCCTCAAATAGAGAAGCTCAGAGTAAAGCCATAGGAGCCATTAAAGGCGGTTATAGTGTGGATGTTGTGGACGATATAACACAAAAACAGCGTGAAGTATTGAGTAAAAACTCAGATAGGTCAAGTTTGGAAGTACTGAGCAATACAAAGAGTACGCTGGTGAAAAGAATAAATAATGTAATTACAGAAATGATTTTTAATTCCGATGAATTACCAAATGTGAATTATTCTGATTACATTAGTGAAAAATTACATCATAATTATACTTACCTATCCAACATTTTTTCGAGAGTGAAAGGAACGAGCATACAGCAATTTATAATGATGCAAAAAATTGAAAAGGTAAAGAAGCTGCTTCTATACGAAGGACTCACCCTTACAGAAGTTTCTTTTAGGCTTCACTATAGTAGTGTGGCACATTTGTCTAACCAGTTTAAAAAAATTACCGGTATAACTCCTTCTTTTTATATACAAATGCAACAAACGGAAAGGGCATGTCTTGAAAATTTGGGATATTTATAAAGCTTCTCTCAACTATCTTGTACTTAACTAAGCATTTAAATCACTAAAATGATAATATTGATTTATGGTCTTCATTTGAACTGCGCAATGCCTCGCAGAAATGCGGTGCTTTTTGTTAGATTTGTACCATAAATAAAAGCCATGTTTAAATTAAAAAAATGCCTGTTAACTGTTTTTGTTCTATCAGGATATTACTCGTTTGCACAACCTTCAATTGTTGTGCATAAATTCGACAGTCTCTATCAGGTGTGCCTTTATACAGGCGATAACCAGGTGCACTGTGCCGGAAGATATGCTACTGAGATGGATAGTATGCTAAACGTTGTTTATAGCATGCTTCGGGTTAGATGCGATACGAATGGAAGGGTTAAACTTAAAAACGAGCAAGACCAATGGATAATTGAAAGAGACAAATATTTTACTACTGTAAGTACCGAAAACGTGGATAAGGAGATGAGTGGAGAAGGGGAGCAGGTTATTGTTTTAGGTAAAGAAGCAGGTTACGTAAGGAAAAGAGTGGTTCAGTTAATCGACCGGCTTACATATTAATCATTCAAGGTCTTATATTATTTTATCTTTGTAATGTCTGATTTTAAATTCAGAAAATATAATAACGCAGAATTATGAAAAATCCTTGGGTGGCATTTGTTTTAAATTTATTATTCTTTGGCGGGGGCTATATCTATAATGGCAAACGCATTGGGTTAGGCTTTGCACTTATATTAGCATGGATTGTAATTCGCTGGGGGGAAATTGCCATTTTTCTTACTAACCTCGTTTTCAGTAAATGGATAATTCTGTTCAGCGGGCTGGTAATATTAATGTTCAGCCTTGCTATTGATGCTTATAGAGAAGCAAGGGGGATTAATGCACAGAATAAAAAATAGTTTTCAAAAAATAATAAAACAAAATAAAATGTCGAACCAAAGCCAAATTGCAGTAAAAATGATTCTTGATTTGTGGAATTCAAGACTTAAAGCAACCAATGAGAAATTCAGTAACCTAACGGACGAGCAACTAATGCAGGAAATTGCTCCGGGCAGAAACAGGGGGATTTATTTATTGGGCCATCTTACGGCTGTTCATGATCACATGTTATCAATACTAGATTTTGAAAAACAAGTATGCCCGCAACTTCATGAGACTTTTATTACTAAACCTGACAGGGCTGTTGCTGAAATACCATCTGTTAGTGAACTTAGAGGTTTCTGGAAAACCGTAAATGAAAAACTGGCAGAACACTTTAGCAAACTCACCGTTGACGAATGGTTTCAAAAGCACACATTGGTCTCTGAAGAAGACTTTGTAAAAGAACCGCACCGGAACCGCCTTAATATTGTAGCCGGCAGAACAGTTCATTTAGCAGGCCATTTAGGTCAGTTGCTTTTAATTAAGTAAGGAGACAAAAATCATTTTTATTCCTGACGAAGTGCATGTTTTTGTAGCTCGTTAAGTTGTTGTTTTGCGTTATCAAAAAAGGTGTAACGCTCCGTAAAGCGGCACTTCAGTTAAAGGAAAGCATAACCCCGTAAGGTTAGTTAGAAAGCAAAAAGGTGTAACGCTCCGTAAGGCAGCACTTCAGTTAAAGGAAAGCCTAGCCTCGTAAGGTTAGTATCGAAAACCAAAAAAGATTAACGCTCCGTAAAGCGTGTCATGACTATAGAGAATTCGGCCCCGTAAGGCCGGATTTTTTATTAGGTATACCGTGTTGTCTATTTGTGATTTTTTTATGAATTGATATTTGTCATAATTAGTATTGTTGGTTGTCATAGCAGAATGTTTAACTTTGGATTTATTTTACCGGCCAATAAATTAACTCAAAATATGAAAACAATAGGATTTGTAGTAGTTGCAATGCTTGCAATAACAGGATGTAATAGCCCGAAACAAAAAGAAGTAGAGAAATATAAGGTGGTAGCCTATCAGGATTCTGCATTGCTGGTGCAGGCGGTGCAAAAGGATTCCGAAATTTCAGCGTATCTGAACGAGTTAAACGAAATTCAGGTTAACCTGGATAAAATTAAAACTCAGGAGAAAATGGTAACAATTAATACAGGTGAAGATAAGAAGTCAATTGCACAGCAGATTAATGACTTGGATGAAATTATAGTATTGAACGATAAAAAGATGAATAAGCTTCAGGCTAAGATTAAAGCAATGACGAGTAAAAATGAGAGCCTGGAAAGTTTAGTTTCTCACCTGATGGCAGAATTAGCTGAACGTGATGAGGAAATTACGGCATTGCAGTCCGAATTAAGTAAATCAAATGACTCATTAAAGCATATAACTGCAAGGTTTAACGACAGTATTGTGGTTATTAAAAGAGAACGTGCAAAAGTGGTAGTATTAACAACTGAAATGAAAACAGTTTATTTTGTTACCGGCACCTTAAAAGACCTACAGGATAAAGGAGTCATTAACAAAGAAGGTGGTTTCATTGGCCTTGGAAAAGTGGCAGTTGTAAATCCTCAGATTGACGTGTCTAAATTTACAAAAGCTGACATGACTGAACTGAAAGGGATTGCACTAAATGGCAGGTTCAGAAGATTTATTACTGTTCATCCGGATAGAGCCTATGTTGTTATCAGCAATGGCAAGACAGATTCAATTGCAATTACAATTCCCAATGAGTTTTGGAGTGAGAGCAAATACTTGGTTGTAGCAATAAAATGAAAAATGGGGTTGATTGACAGGAGTAATTTATAAAATCAATTTTCAATATTTTAATTTGACTTCCCTCATTATTTCTCAGAAATTCAAATAAAAATTGCGGGTAAGATTTTTATAATCCTCTGAGTAGGAACGTTCTTTTACCTCGTTAATTACAATTACTTCATTTTCGATAACAAGGGTTTCTTCAACAGGAATAGCCTTATGAAACGAAAACTGCATTAATACTCTTTTTGCAGGCTTCGAGCAAGTAGTTCTAACACGTGTAATGCGGTTCGGATAAAGTCTGTAGCGTTTGGCAATTGCTGTAAGATCTTCCGCTTCTTTTAACGGAAGAATGGTAGCGAATGATCCATCGGGCTTCAAAAGTGAAGCTATTCCTTCAACCAGTTCTTCAAAACTAAGATTGCATGTGTGCCGGGCCAAGGTTCGCGATTCTGAGGCAGCCTGAACGCAGTTTGAAAAATAAGGAGGATTACTCAGAATCATGTCGTATTTTTTTAAAACGTAAGGAGCAAATTTCTGAAATGAAATATGATGAACAGTTATTCTGTTGTTCCATTTTGATCTTTGGCAATTTTCTAATGCCTCGTTAAAAGCGTCTTCATCAATCTCAATTGCGTCAATAAAAGTCGCAGAACGTTGTGCAGCCATCATGGCAATAATTCCTGTTCCTGTTCCGATATCAAGTGTGTAGCCGGTTTCAGGCAAACCACCCCAGGCACCAAGAAGCACAGCATCGGTACCTACCTTCATAGCACAGTTGCTTTGTTTTACTTCAAACTCCTTAAAGGCAAAAGAATCGCCCGGCATAAAGGAATGGTATTTATTATACTATGATAAACTTGTTTTAAATACAAATATATTAATTATTGGTTCGGTAGCCAAGTTTCTGGTGTATTTATTATTGTGGTTTTGTAGAT
>CAIUPO010000022.1 GCA_903901055.1 uncultured Bacteroidota bacterium | reverse complement strand
ATGGCTGGCTTTAGAAAACCTACCTTGTACGGTAGATTTACTTTCAGAAAAACCGGAAAGAGTTGTATAATTGTGAAATGGAAAGAAATTAGAAGGGTTCAACTCCAATTGGTTCCACCAAGTTGGGATAGGTTAAATTCAGTTCAGGAATACCTACCTTCTTTTTCTCATCTGCCAGATACAACTACCATTGATAAATGTTGTGTTGAACCCGAACGACCTTAATAGTAACAGTAATAAAACTTTCAACTTGCGGCAAAGGCAAAAGGGCGCGACTGTTTACTTACCAAATTAATTTTCGCATCAATAAAGTTTAAATCTGTAGGCAGGCTACAATTCCCTGCATCTTTGAGGGGGTAAATGTTCGAACTTAATTGATAGTATGGCTTTACGATTATAGCAAGGACTTATCATGTTTTATGCTCTGTGTAAGCATTTTGCAGCACCAGCGGAGAGAGAGGGATTCGAACCTTTGAGCATCATGTTTAATTTACAATATTACAACAACTTCCGGTTTTTCTGAAAGTAAAACTACCGTACAAGGTAGGTTTTTTTAAGCCAGTTGTATTAGGTTTAACCTGATTAAATTCTGGAATCACTGAAAATCAATTAAAAACACGAAAATTGCAACTGTTGAAAGTTGTTTTACTAATTCGCAAGTGAGTTTCGTTTGTTTTCGCGAAAAACTCTATAGAGGATAAGAAGAATTTTCTTTTTTAGCCTCCAAATTAATTACAATGAAAACAAAACAAAAAACATCAAAAATTTTGATTCATCCCGCATCTATAGATATGCTGGTTGAAGACACTTGGAACTTTGCCTGCAATATTTTGTGGCAAAACAAATCATTATGCCGGGAGGAGATTACTTTATCTAAATCCTACATCAAGCAGTATTACGAGGGAATTCCTGCAAAAAAATTTAGAAAAAAAGCTCGGAAGCATCATCAGCGTATCTGCGAATATGTTCTCGCTGCAAAGAAAGATGCGGAAAAAGATATTCCGCATCCCTGCATTTGGTTTAATGCGCTGTATTCTGACGGATTGGCGGGAATGTGGTATGGAGGCAAGTGCAAACCGGACAAAATTAGTAATTCATAAATTTAAAAGTCATGAGAAATTTAAAAAATATTGTCAAAGTAGAACCATCATCACCTAAAGATGTTTCTTACTTATATGTTGTTTCCGACAGTTCATTTCAAACTTTAGAAAATGGTTATAAAGTATTGGCGAAAGAACTAAATACACTTTTAAAACAAATGCAGCCAGAAACATTTGATTGCCTATGGATACAACAACATGCAAGTGATTTATACGGTTATATTTCTGAAAATATCAGGAATATGGATGGTTCCGTTGATTGGGATTCAATAACTGTTATTCTTGACAAGAAATTTCAAAAACGATGGCATCGACCCAAGGTAAAAAATATCTTACCGTATGAAAATAAAGGAGAACTTGATGCCATAATGAATAAATTCCAAAACAAGCTATATACCTTACTCAACCCATTGGATGAACAAGACAAGAATATTCGAGACTTGATTTTTATTAACTTAGTCAGAATTGCGCAGAAAGGCAATATGCTGGCGAAACAGCAGATTGTGGACTGGCTCACTTTTGTTATTACAGAGTGGATTGAAAGCAGAAAGGAGATTGCTAAATGGAAGGGGTTCACAGGTGATTTAGAAAAGTTAATCGAAGGATGTATCCGCTGCTACCGCTATACTGGAACGTTTATTGGGTATGTATATAAAACTCTTCAATATGCTGGTAGAGGATTACATCCACTTTATGTATGTTCATTAAATGACCGAGTAGGTAAAGGGACAAAAACACGAATTGATTACGTAATTCAGCAAGAAGAAGATGCTTATGATTCAATTCGATAACTGATTCCATCCTTCAATAAATAATAACTCTGTAAAGCACAGCAGTTTTTTCTATATTGGCAAGGGAACTTCTGTTATGAACATTATACTTATCTAACATCCGGCAAAAAATACAAGTATAGTCGGATGTTGGATAAGTCTTTTTTATGAAAACTACCTATATCGTGCATTCACAAGCAAATTTGCCTATACGTATCCACTAAATCCGCTACAAATCGGTTCGACAAAATACTTATCTGTTCCACCAAGGATGCATTAAGCTCAAAGCGGGATAAAAGAATAAGCAATTTCTTATCATTGTTAGTTAATGATTCCCATAATATCCTTATTTGCCCAAACTCCTTAATATAGGGCTTTTCTCTAAGTTCAGGAATCTTCTCGTAAATAGCACTTTCAAATATTTCCCAAGGATTACCTTTAGGTTCACATAGGTTTTCATTATATATATCAAATGCAAGCATGTGTCCTTGCTTAAAGCCAAAAGCAACCAAAGCTGATGAAAAGGAAGGGAAGGGACCCATATTCTCCTTAAGCAATCCAATTTGTCTGCTAAGCCATTGAAGCCTATTGTCCCAAGGCCCAACAACCACACCATGCTTTTTAATCACTTCAACAATATGTCTCAATTTTGTAATTACCCCAAGCATATTCCCGGTCTGTTACCCATTCGCTTCCAAAAGAAAAATCATCAATGCGATTTTCACTATCACCAGTTTCAATCAATGAAACCTTTATCTCTTCAATAAGTTCAGCTTTGGTTTTTAGTTTCCCATCTACCTTATATGTTTTATCTTCAAGAGCAAGGTATTCATGATAAGGGACTAAAAATCCCTCATTATCGCCTTCCTGACCAATAGGTCTAATTGAATGAGAAATTCTTCTGTCCCATAACGGATAATCTGGGCCGGGTGCTTTTTTATTATAATGAAGTATTCCTGACTTATCCTTCACCACCCCAATTCCTATCAAAAGACGATTACATTCTTCATCTATTGGATTACCTTGTTTTGTATAAAAAACGACAAGCGATTTATTTTTAATTATAGAATTATAGAATAAATCAAGAATAGCATGCTGCCTATTTTCATCATAAACCCAAGGACTGTGAAATTTTGGCCATTGGTTAAAGGGTAAAGCTGGGTATTCCTGATTTATTTCTTCTTGGTTTTTATTTAGCATCCACCAAAAGGGAACTGAATAAACACTATAAGTAGGAACTTCAAACTCTGTTCTTTCTAAATGTGTGTGATTTGCTTTTTCATATTCCTTATAAGGATGCTTGAAAGAACGCCTATACGGCTTGGTATTCATAAATGCTCCACCTTCTGCTTTGCATGGTGGTAGTCCTGTTGCTTTTAATTCCCACCAAGGTTTATTGGCTAACTCATCATCTTTTTTCTCCTCATAAATTCTTGGTAATTGAGTACAATATCCATTACTATTTGGCTTACAGCAATTAGTGCCATTCCATTGATTATCATGCCATGCGACCCTTATTGATAAATGCTTTGTCATTCTTTACAAATAATCCATCTTTCAAAAATACTATTTTTGAGTAAGTATCAACTAAATCCTCTACAAAACAGTTCTACAAAATAGCAACTTATTCCACATTTAAGAATATACTACTACTGAAAGGTCTAATTCTTTATCTGTTAAAGTGGTGAATGAAATATTGGGTTATAATACAGTAAACCACAATACACGATTCGCAAATTGCGAATTACGAATTATTCGTATCTTTGCATTCCAATTAGTTTAAACGATAATTTTATGAGACCACATGACATAGTAGTTCTGTTAAAAATAGCAGCCAAAGGAAAAGCCCCCTGGCAGATGAAAGATTTAGCCAATGAGCTTGAAATTAGCGCTAGCGAAGTAACTGAAAGCCTTAATCGCTCGGTAAAGGCGGGATTAATGAGCACCAGTAAAAAGACGCTTATGAAACAGGCACTACTTGAATTTTTACAATACGGCTTAAAGTATGTTTACCCAGAGCATCCGGGGGCAATGGTTAGGGGTATTCCGACTGCCCATTCAGCACCCCCGCTTAATGAAATAATTGCAAGTAATGAAGCGTATGTATGGCTATATTCCGAAGGAACCGTGAGGGGGCAACGGATAGAACCCCTGTACAAAACAGTTCCTTCTGCCTCCCTGAAAGATAAAAAACTATATGAGCTTCTTGCCTTAACCGATGCCATGCGGGTTGGCAGGGCCAGGGAAAAGGAATTAGCATTGAAAGAACTGAAACAACGAATATTGAATGGAGAATAAAAATATAGATAAAGAGGTAGTAGCCTTGATTGCAGGGGCATTGCAGGAACTAAAATCTCAAATGATATTTGTGGGCGGAGCAACCCTCAGTTTATATATAAATGATGTGGCAGCAGATGAAATTCGCAATACAAATGATATTGATTTGACCATTCAATTGACCGGGTATGCGCAATGGGCTAAAATGCAAGAACGCTTAGCACAACTTGGTTTTTCTCCGAACCCTGACGGACACGCCATTTGTAGCTATATCTATAAAGGCATATTAGTAGATATTATGCCTTCGGAAGACGGACACATGGGAAAGGCAAATAGCTGGTATAAACCTGGTTTTAAATTCCTGCAAACAGTTGAAGTTGGAAATATAGAGGTAAAAATCTTATCGGCTCCCTATTTTCTTGCCACTAAATTTGAAGCATTTCATGGCAGGGGTGTTGATTACCGCACCAGCCATGATTTTGAGGATATAATTTTTATGCTTGATAACAGGACAACTATTGTGGACGAAATTCTTGCATCCAATAATAAAGTAAAATCGTTTCTTAAAGCCGAATTATTACAAGTACTTTCAAACCCCATTTCAGAAGAAATTATTAGTTGTCATATTCATCCGACAGCAGTAAAATTCAGATACCCCCTTTTATTAGAGAAAATCAAAAAAATCGTATCTTAAGAGTGGACAAACGCATGAATAAGAATATACCGGAATACCTCCCAATTCTTGGATGCATTCTTTACCTGATATACGGGTAAGAAAAGTATTACCTGAGTGAACTGTAATCTTTTATTTCTTTTCCAATTTTAATAAGGTCATCTTCGCTGTCATAGGCTTTTAATTGACCGGAAATAAAGCCGAGGCGAAAGGAAATTGAGGTGTTTATTACCCGCCAATTTGTCGGGAACAAATTCTTTTTGAGGTTTTTTAGCAAAATTTTACTGCTTTCCTTTTCATTTCTATCCGATGGGTCTTGAATTGTAAACGGCACAATGATCTGCTGCCCCATTTTTGGCTCTTTCAACTGAAATTTGATAAACCCAAGCTCCTTGGTGAATTTAACCAGACGTGATTCTAAATTTGGTATGGAAAGTTTCATGATTTTATCAACCCCATATTCTTTTTCCAGTAAATTACTGTTCCTATTTTTATCCAAAATTTCAGCTAACTGACCAAGTTGCTTTAAATCGTCGTACAAGGTGTTTCTTCCAATAAAAGCAGTACAATATTTCTGACGTTCCGCCTCTTTAATTGGCTTATTATGAGGGGAATTAAGGTTCAATTCATAGACTTCTATCTTTCCACAAGCAGGGCAGGAATCACGAACTATCAATTTACCTTTTCTTTGAGTAGTTTTGGATTTTAATTCAAATCCGCAATATTTGCACCTATTCCTTGGAGTAATGAATTCTGCTCCATCATGATATACAGCTTTTTTGGGGAGATGGTTTTTCGGACACTTGTAGATAAATAAAATTTTCTCATTATTCCCTTCTCCTACAAATATATGACTATCAAAGTACATTTCTGTCAAGCAATGTGAGCACATAATATTTTGTGGCAGTCGAGTTTTCTCTAAAAGCTTATCTTTATATGTATCCGATTTTTTCCATGCAGCAATTACATCATCTTTTATTCTTGCACGCATAACAGCGCAGTCATAGAGAATAAGTAATTCTACATCTTGTTTTCGACTTTTGCTTTTTGAAAATCCCTTCCAAGCAATGGAAATATTGAATTTTCTTTCAATTTCTTTTAATTCCTTAATAGTTGCACGGTCATACCTATCAAGATAATAGCCGTCCGGCTTAAGATTATTTTCCATTGTCATATTATTAAAAATTCAAAGGTAAAATTTGAAATTATAATTAATAGAAAAGTATTTTCACTAACTTTGAATTAATTAAAGGAACATGAATAACATTGAATTAAAACCAGCTATTCGAAATGTTCAACTTGTGTCGGTTGACCATCCTTTTTATAAGCTCTATTTATCGCAATTTAGGCGAAAATCAAATGGTATTAATAATTCTGCGGTAAAATCTAAATCGTTTTTGATTTCAATGGTCCTGGAAAGAACAGTGCAAGAATGGATAAAAACATCAGCAACAGTTTCAAAAGAAAGAATAATCTATTATGAAATTGGAAGAAAAAGGTTTTTCAAAGAATTGGATTATGTGATTAAGAAAAACAACAGATATATAATCGGTGAAATCAAAGTCTCCTCAATGGAAGGTGATGTGGTTTCAAAGGCTGCAAAACAGTTAAATGAAAGTAAAATAATTTTAAGTCATATTTCAAAGGATATTGGAATGCAGATAATCTCTATCAATTTGAATTATAAGAATACAGAAGATAAACTTGATGAATTTAATCCAAATTTTTCCGGCACAATATTTAGGAGTGTGGAATTGAACCGCAATAAATATGAGTTTATTAATCTTAGCCCGGTGGAAATTAATCAATGGGGAGTAAACAATAGCATAGTTAAAACACCTGAATTATTGCAGGCTGCAATATTTGAGGCGGAACTCCGCGATAAGAGGCGGAGTGCAAAGAAAGAATTGGAGGATAAAGTGAAAATTCAAGTTGAAAATAAGGTTGCAAATGATTCAGAATTGCAGACTGAAATAAAAGACCTTATGATGTTGGTTTCAATTCTAACTATTAAAATAGATTTGTTAGAAAAGGGCTGGGTTCATTTAACCAATAAATCGGAAGAATTTTTAAATGAGGTACTTCAAAACCTTGGCGAAGTCATTTTTGTAACAGATGTTATAATTAAAGAAGACAGTAAAGCACTGATAACCTCTGGAAGAGCACTCGATTATCATACCGACCACCATAAGGCAAAATTTATAGCCTGGTATTGCCGCAAACAAACAAGTTTGGGCGGTGAAACTATCCTTATGGATGCCGAGAAGGTATATGGAAAATTGAAAGAGGATGAAAAGAAAGAGCTTGAACACATAGAGTTATTTGAACATAAAATTTTCCCAGATGATAAGGAGAGCCATCCATTGGTAAATAACGATTACCCGAGGAAGTTCTATTATTCATATTGGCTTGTTAAAAAGGAGCAGAATAATAATTCTGCCTTAAAAGAGTTTCAACGAATAATAAAGGAAGCAGAACCATTAAAAATCCTTCTTGCCAGTGGGGATATTCTTATTATTGATAATCACCGGATTTTTCATGGGAGAACTTCTATTGATGGTAGTAAAGACAGATTTCTTAGGCGCTACTGGGTAAGCAACTCATAAACTCAATATAGTATGAAAACAACACAATTAGTCCTGCCGGAACCTATCTCATTAAGTCGGATTTCTTATCTAATCTCTAAAGGTATCGACCCTGACATTGCCTCCATTAACCTTGAAATGGTCAAAATGAAAATGAGGGAAGAAAAAGAGAGTATTGGTTGGAATCCTGACCAAGTGGAGGAAGCAGAAATTGAATATAAAAGATACCTTCATTTATGCCAGCATTATCCATACCCAACGTATTCAATTGTCCCAAATAAGATTATGGATACAATGTGGCATTATCATATTCTTGACACGAAAGCATACCATAAAGACTGCGAACGTGTCTTTGGTCATTATATGCATCATTATCCTTACTTCGGCCTTCGGGGAGAGTCTGATGCAATCGACCTTCATAATGCCTTTTAAAAAACAAAAGAGTATTATTTGGGTTGCTTTAAAGAGGATTTGGCAAGAAACAGTCAGTCAGATTGCTGGCACGATTGTGAAAACCGTTGTTGGCATGAATGTGATAATAGGGGATAGTTCGGTCTATTCTCTAATTACTCCCAACTACATAGAGCCAAAGAAACTAGCTTGTTATTTTCGTAAATGTATTTTCCAAATCCTTTACAAAATGGTTCGACAAAATTCCTAACTGTTCCACCAATGCTGAAGTGTATTGTGCCAATGGCAGCCGTATTATTTTTCATGAAGCTGTCGGAGCAAGATACTTGCGTGACATGACGAAGTAATGTTCAACATCAGCAAAGCATACCGTTATTTTATGTATGGCAGGAGAGCCGACATGCGCAAGGGATTTAACGGCTTGTGCGGGTTGGTGCGCAATGAGTTTTTGCAATGCTAAAAAAAGTACTTTGGAATCTCTTTTTTACTATTTTTGTGGAAGTATTAACCGATAGCTTACCTATTAACACTATCCACATTCAAAGATTAAATCATACTCTTTTCTGGAATTATTTTACCAATTCTACCTATTCATCAGGCAATTTCATGAATAAATCATCCTTATTTAAAATAATTTGCATAGCATTTGTTTTAATTAGTGGTTATTCCAATTCTCAAAATTTAACGGCACCCAATTTAGATACAGTATACCTTTCTATTCCGGATGCCGAGCAAAGATTTGTCAGTAAAAATCTCTCTTTGTTAATATCCCAATATGATGTTAGTATTTCAAAAGACAATTACCTGCAAGCAAAGCTTTGGTATAACCCTAACCTTACCTATACCCAGGAAGTTTATAATCCCTATTCCAAGGAATGGCTAAATGCCAATAATGAAAATGCTTTTCAAATTCAAGAAATTTTAACTATTGGAGGAAGGCATAGTGCTTATGCCAATTTGAACAAAATAGGTATACGGCAGGCGCAGTTTCAGTTGGCCGATCTTTTGCGTAGCCTGAAATACCAGTTGTATACAGATATTTCTGACTTATACAGCAACCAGCAACTCGTAACCATGTATAAAATGGAAGAATCGAGGATAGCACCACTGGTTGAATCTACGCGTGCTTTATTTCAAGCAGGCAATGCCTCCGGAAACGACCTGATAAGGCTTCAGGCACAATACCAGGATGCCGTTGCATTGGAAATTACTTGTCAACAGGCAATACTTAATGACCAAAAAGAGTTGAAAACACTTTTAGTATATCCATCTAACAGTTATTTAGTTGTAAAGGAAATAGGAATTGGATTGGGACAAATTCCACCATTTCAAACCATACTTGACAGTGCACAGAAAAACCGCCCGGACTTGATGCTGGCACTAACCGGAATAGCTTACCAAAAACAAAATGTGAAACTTCAACACGCAACCACTATTCCCGACCTTACTGTTGGTGTTTCCTATGATAAAGCCGGATCTTATGAACCCAACTTTTGGGGAATTTATGGAAGTATGGATTTGCCTTTTTTTAACCGTAACCAGGGTAACATTAAAGTTGCCAGGGACCAGGAAAAACAGGCCGAACTAAATGATTCATTAGCATTGCATTCCGTTCAAAATGAAGTAACATCTAATTACTGCAATCTTTACAGGATAAATACTGAATATTCAAGAATTGATGCCGGTTATGAAAATGACTTAAATGAAATGATGAACAATGCAGTTACAAATTATAATAAAAGATATATCAGCCTTCTGGATTTACTTAGCCAGATAAGCACTTTCGTTGATGGCAAAACAAATCTGATTAATATAAAGGTGCAATACTTCAATGCTATTCATTCATTAAATTATTCAACCGGAATAGATATTATTAAATAAATCATGTTAAAGAAATTATTTTTATATCCGCTATTTACTTTACTCCTGTTTGCAGGATGTAAAAGACCAGAACAAAGTACATCAGAACAGTCACCCGATTCTAACCAGGTAGAATTGAATTCCATTCAAATGAAACAGATTACTCAGGATACTGTTAAAATTATGGAAGAACGGACTGATTTGGTTTTAAGTGGAAAGGTGTTATTCGACAAAGATTATTTGTCGCCTGTTTATAGCCTGGTTAGTGGAAATGTCACTAAAGTAGAAGTTTCGCAAGGTGATTTTGTTACCAAGGGTCAGACTCTTGCTATTTTACGCAGTGGCGATGTGAGTGATTATGAAGGACAGTATGCAGTAGCGCAGGCACAAATGAAAACAGCCCAGCGCAATCTAGATATAGCCAAAGAATTATACAAAACCAAAGTATATTCTGATAAAGATGTGATGCAGGCTCAAAATGATTACAAATCGGCCGTTGCAACCCTTCACAAAGTAGAAACTTACTTAAAGAATTATAAAGTAAACGCTACCGATTCCAATGCTGTTTACACCATCTCCTCCCCTATTGATGGCTATGTAGTTTCTAAAGCAATAAACGAAGGAATGAACATACGCTCTGATAATACAAGCCCGCTGTTTACCATTTCCGTTTTAAAAACAGTTTGGGTTGAAGCTAATGTTTATGAGAATGACATTCCGCTAATAGCTACCGGTGATTCAGCGGATGTTACCACAGTTGCTTATCCTGACAAAAAAATAAAAGGCTCTGTATCAAAAATTTCTAATGTTCTTGATTCCTCAGCAAGCACCATGCAGGCACGTATAGTGCTTGATAACCCGGAAGGGCGCTTGAAATCGGGCATGTTTGCAACGGTAATTGTTCATTTGGATAAACACAAAAAAACCGTTGGAGTGCCCAAAGAAGCCTTGGTGTTTTATGATAACGAATATTATGTGATGGTTGCAAAGGGTAAAAACAAATTCGAAAAAAGAAAAATAACACTGGAAGGCACTAATGAAATAGACGCCTATGTTTCCAAAGGCCTGCAACCAAATGAAATAGTTGTTTGCAAAGGAAGTCTTTATGTTTATGGTCAGTAATATTTGTTATAAATGAATAAGATCATAAAAAGCATTGTAGCCTTTTCATTAAAGAATAAGATCTTTATTCTTTTCGCCACTATTGTTATAGGTATTCTTGGAGCAATAGCATATAGTAAAACACCCATTGAAGCCTATCCGGATATCACCAATACCCAAATGATTATTATTACCCAGTGGCAGGGAAGAGGGGCTGAGGAAGTAGAAAGACAGATTACAATTCCTATTGAGCTAGCCATGAATTCGGTTCAGGATAAGAAATCGATGCACTCAATTACCATGTTCGGGCTATCACAAATCACCATCATTTTTAAAGATGGCGTGGACGATTATCATGCGCGTGCCCAGGTAATGAATTTGCTTAATAATGTTGGTTTACCGCTTGGAGTTCAGGCCAGCGTTGAACCGCCATATGGCCCAACAGATGAAATTTACCGTTTCACATTACAAAGCAAAACCAAGTCGGCACTCGAACTAAAAACCATTGAAAAATGGGTGATTGAGCGCAATCTTCATGCAGTAGATGGCGTTGCCGATGTTAATACCTATGGTGGGCCTACAAAAACCTATGAAGTAGATGTTAACCCCTACCTTTTAAATAAATATGGAATTACAGCCTTAGATGTTTACAATGCTATATCGAACAGTAATATTAATGCCGGTGGTGACGCAATTGAACAAGGAGAAATGTCTTTTGTGGTAAGGGGAATTGGCCTTATTAATAACATTGACGAAATAAAAAACATCATTATTAAAAATATGAATGGTGTTCCACTTTTGGTTCAAAATGTTTCCAATGTTTCGGTAAGTAATATGCCTCGCCTGGGAAAGGTTGGAATGGATACTGCTAATGATGTTGTGCAAGGGGTGGTTGTGATGCGTAAGGGGAAAAACCCACAGGAAATTCTAAGAGGAATTCGGGCAAAGATAAATGAACTCAATAATTCTATTCTCCCTTCCGACGTTAAAATAATTCCGTTTTACGACCGAAGCACGCTTATTACATTTTGCACCGAAACAGTTCTGCACAATCTTATCGAAGGTATTCTTCTGGTAATTGGCCTTGTATTCCTATTTATGATGGATTGGAGAGCTACATTGATAGTAGCCCTGGTTGTTCCATTATCGCTCCTATTTGCATTTATATGCATGCAGATTAAAGGCATGCCGGTAAATCTATTATCACTTGGTGCAGTTGATTTTGGAATAATAATAGACGGGGCCGTAGTTCTAGTGGAAGGATGCTTCGTTATGTTTGACGGGTACTACAAGGAATTAGGAAAGGAAAAATTCAACAAGCGAGCTAAAATGGGCTGGATAAAAAACACCAGTATTGATATGGGTAAAGCCATTCTATTTGCCAAATTAATTATCATAACAGCTTTAATTCCCATTTTTTCCTTTGAAGATATTGAAGGTAAAATTTTCTCACCTCTGGCATGGACATTGGGCTTTGCGCTTTTAGGTGCATTAATTTTCACCCTGACACTCGTCCCGGTATTGATAAATTTATTGTTAAATAAAAATGTGTACGAAAAACACAATCCCATTGTTGGAGGCTTGGAAAAAGCTTATGGAAAATTATTTAACTATACCTTTAAGCATAAGCGTATGAGCCTTGGTATTGCAATATTGGTTCTTGGTGGAAGCCTTTACATAGCCTCATTTTTAGGTTCAGAGTTTTTACCGCATTTGGATGAAGGAGCTCTTTGGGTTGAGGCGCAAACCCCACTTGGAATTTCTCTCACCCAATCTTCCTTACTTGCCGACAGTATGCGAAAGGACCTGCTTACTTTTCCGGAAGTAAGAAGCGTTGTATCTCAAACAGGAAGGCCGGATGATGGAACGGACCCAAAATCATTTTCCGATATTCAATGTAATGTCTCCTTGTATCCGCAAGATGACTGGAAGCGGAAAATTAGCAAGGATTCGTTAATTAGCGCCATGAGTGAGCTTTTATCGAATAAATACGCCGGAAATGTATTTAACTTCTCACAACCAATTCGGGATAATGTAGAGGAGGCTGTTGCAGGTATGAATGCTGCACTTGCAGTACGGATTTCGGGCGACGACATAAATATTTTAAACCAAAAAGCAGAAGAGGTTCGTGATACTCTTGAAAAAGTACCCGGAATTACTGATTTGGGCATACTTAAAAACCTAGGGCAACCTGAACTGGATATAGATTTGGAACAAAGTAAAATGGCAAGATATGGAGTTACTGCTGCAAATGCTAATGCCATAGTGCAAATGGCTGTAGGTGGCCAGGCGGCAACGCAGGTTTTTGAAGGTGAACGTTTATTTGACTTAAGAGTCCGTTACATGCCCGAATTCAGAAGGACACCCGAAGAATTGGGTGACTTAATGGTTCCAACACTGAATGGTGGAAAAGTGCCTTTAAAATTAATTTCAAACATTACTTTGAAAACCGGAGTCACCCAAATTTTCAGGACGGATAATATGCGCGGAATTGGTGTGAAATTCTCCGTTCGTGGAACGGATATGGGAAGTGCCATAGCAGCCGCACAGGAAAAAACTAAAAACATTAAATTCCCCAAAGGGTATAAAATGGATTGGGTAGGTGAATTTCAAAGTCAGGTAAGAGCTGTAAACAGGCTCAAACAAGTTGTTCCTATCAGCCTTTTACTAATATTCGTCATTTTGTTTATAGCGTTCGGCAATTTCAGAGACTCTACCATCATACTCCTCAATGTACCATTCGCATTAATCGGAGGCATTTTTGCTTTACTTATTACCAATACTAATTTCAGTATTTCTGCAGGAATAGGATTTATTGCACTTTTTGGTGTTTGTATTCAAAACGGAGTAATTCTGCTTGTTCAGTTTAAACGCAACCTGCATAAAAAGCAAAGCTTACATGAATCCATTCATAATGGAGTAAGAGAACGCGTTCGCCCTGTAATAATGACTGCTCTGATAGATATGGTCGGGCTTTTTCCGGCTGCAATTAGCACCGGTATTGGTTCAGAAGCACAAAAGCCACTCGCAATTGTCATGATTGGTGGTTTAGTTTCAGCAACTATCCTGGTGTTGCTCATACTACCTATAATCTATTACATGGTTTACCATCCAAGACACAGGATGGATTAAAAGTAAATTTCTATACGCATTTTGCATGTTCCATTAAAAAAAGGAATTTAAAAGTATATTTGCCCGGTCAACAAAACAATTATAGACGGAAATACCATTAAAATTGATTGAATGAAGAGTTTTGTATTACTATTTGCTTCAGGGCTATTAATGCCCGGATTATAGCATAGCCATAATTAAGCAGGTGATTGGGTTTTTGCCCTTCCCTATGGCGTGTAAAATCTTCCACGTAACTACTAAATAAGTGTTTCCAGTAATAAGCAGCCGGGGTAATGAAAAAGGGACTACCCCTTTTTTACTGAGGCAGTCCCTTTCAGCGGAGAGAGAGGGATTCGAACCTTTGAGCACCATGTTTTATTTGCAATATTACAACAACTTCCGGTTTTTCTGAAAGTAAATCTACCGTACAAGGTAGGTTTTCTAAAGCCAGCCAAATTAGTTTT
>CAIUPO010000021.1 GCA_903901055.1 uncultured Bacteroidota bacterium | reverse complement strand
TTACCAAAGCAAGGGATTTCTTTGCGCGGCTGAAAGGCAGGCTCAAAAGGTGGAAGGTTTTGATTTAGGCAATTCTCCTTCGGAGTACAGAAACCCAAAACTGAAAGGCAAAATAATTGTATTTACCACTACCAACGGAACTCAGGCTATTCGTGCAGCGCGGGAGGCTTACCGTATAGTTATCGGCTCGTTCGTTAATATGACGGTTCTATGCGAATGGCTCGCCAAGCAACATAAAAACATCATTCTGCTTTGTGCCGGATGGAAAGATTTTTTCAATCTGGAGGATACCCTTTGTGCAGGCGCAATTGCACAAACGCTGGATAAAACTAATCTATTTGAAACTAATTACGACTCGACGTTAGCTGCAAAAACGCTTTACGAAACCGCTCAAAAAGATTTGATCGGTTACATGGAAAACTCTTCTCACTTCAAGCGACTCGAAAAATTGAATTTGGCAGATGATGTAAAGTATTGCTTGACGCTTGACCTTGCCCCTGTAGTACCTATAATGGAAGGTAATTATATCATCCACCACAAATAACAATGAAAAAACTCGGGTACTGTATCTCCCTTGTTTTTATTTCATTTATTCTACTTATAATTCTTTCACGAAGTGCTTTTTCATGGGGGTTTTATTCCCATAAAAAAATCAATAAAATGGCCGTTTATGGCTTGCCGAAAACATTAACATCCTTTTATAAAACAAATATTGAGTACATCACGAAACATGCAGTAGATCCGGACAAGTGGAAATTTGAAGATTCAACAGAAGGCCCTCACCACTATATAAACCTTGACCATTACGGATCTAAGCCATTTGATGTGTTACCTAAATACTGGAAAGAAGCGGTGAAAAAATATACAGAAGATACCTTAAACAAATACGGAACCTTGCCATACGAGGTTATTTACTGGGAAAACAAATTGACAGATGCCTTTAAGAAAAAGGACTTGAAGATGATATTACGTGCATCTGCTACAATTGGGCATTATGTTGCAGATGCACATGTACCATTACATACCATAACAAATTACGATGGCCAATTGACAAACCAAAAAGGTATTCACAGGTTATGGGAAACAGCCATACCGGAAGCTTTTGGCGGTAACTATAAACATATTAATGGCGGGGCGGTTTACCTTAAAGACCCCGCTACCGCAATCTGGAATATTTTAAAAGAAACATATCCGCTGGCACAAACAGTTTTAGCTGATGAAAAAGAATTGTCGGGCCATTATTCGGATGAAGAAAAGTATCTACCAACTAAAAACACCAGTGGTAAAAGAAAATACACTGAAAAATATATCTCTGCTTATAACAACCTACTAAATGGTATGGTTGAAAAACAACTACGTGCTTCGGCAATAGATGTCGCCAGTTTTTGGTATACAGCTTGGGTAAATGGAGGGCAGCCGGACTTAAGTCAACTAAAAATGAAAACTAAAAATTGAAAAATACTATTTGATTTCATTACCGTTTTCGTCGTAATTTTTCACAGTACCTATACACCCATTATTGTAAATGGTTTCGCTCTTTAATTTTCCACTTTCATAATACTCCTTTGCCACTCCGCTTAGGTTATCATTTTTGAACGGCCATTCTTTTTTTGTTTTTCCATTCTTGTAATACTCCTTTCCAATACCGTTACGGAGGCTGTCAGTAAAAGGTAATTCATCTTTCAACTCCCCGCTTTCAAAGTATTCTCTCAGTGTTCCATTTAATTTATTTCCGATATATAGTCCCTCAGCCATCAATTTGCCCGACTCGTAATAGGACTTTGCCTGTCCGTAAAGGCTGTCATTCTTATATGTCCATTCATTTTCAACTTTTCCATTTTCATAATAATGCTTTCCTACTCCATTCCTATTGCTATCAATATATGGGCATTCCATTTTTAATTTTCCGCTTTCATAATATTGCTTTACAATTCCGCTTAGTTTATCGTGGAGATAATAAGCTTCATTCAGTAATTTTCCATTCTCATCAAATTCTTTTGTTGGCCCGGTGAGTTGACCATTTACATAGGTCATAACTAATAGCAATTTCCCTGCCTCATTATACTTTTTGTATGTTCCATTGGCCTTCCCTGCCAAATAGCCCCCATCTAAATTCAATTTTCCATTCTCAAAATACCTTTTAGTCGGCCCACTCTTCACACCTCCCTTATAAGAAGTTTCCCACTCGGGTTTCCCGTTTTCATAATAGGTTTTTGCTGTTCCTATTATTGTGTCCATGTGATATTCAATATGGGTACTTAATTTCCCGTCTTCAAAATAGGATTCTTCAATCCCATTTTCTTTATTCGCTATATAGGGTGTTATTTTAGCTGATTTCCCATTTTCATAATATTGCTTCAACGCCCCATCTATTGCGTCTTCTTTATAGGGAGCAACACTTTTTAATTTACCACTTTCGAAATACTCTG
>CAIUPO010000020.1 GCA_903901055.1 uncultured Bacteroidota bacterium | reverse complement strand
ATTGCAAACGATGCGTGTTGCACAGGGCCTATATGAGAAAGGGGATATTACTTATATGAGAACTGACTCTGTAAACCTCTCGCAACAGGCCATTGACGGAGCAAAAGCAGAAATTGAAAAATCATTCGGTGCTAAATACGCCGAAACCAGGCAATATAAAACCAAGTCTTCGGGAGCACAAGAGGCTCACGAAGCTATACGCCCTACCGACTTTTCAGCCAAGGAAATAGCAGGGCATGATGCCAATGAAGCCCGCTTGTATGACTTGATTCGCAAACGTACCATTGCATCGCAAATGGCAAATGCCGAATTGGAAAAAACAGTTATTACTATCGGTCAGAATAAGACTGATGACAATTTTATCGCCACAGGTGAGGTAATTATTTTTGATGGATTTTTGAGAGTTTATTCTGAGTCGGATGATGAAGATGTAGAAAAGGAAAGTGATGAAACACTTCCGATGGTGAAAACGGGCGAAAAGGTAAACTTTCTGGAAGCAAACGCCATCCAACGTTTCCCTAATTCGTTGCCAAGATATACAGAAGCAAGTCTGGTGAAAAAGCTTGAAGCGCTTGGTATTGGAAGGCCTTCTACATACGCTCCTACAATTTCAACAGTACAAAAAAGAGGCTATGTAGTAAAGGAAAGCAGAGAAGGAACTCCACGTCCTTATAAAGTGCTTACACTTAAGAACGGAGAGATAATTGCCACCACTAAAACCGAAAATACAGGAGCCGAAAAGTCAAAACTTTTCCCGACGGATATTGGTTCTGTGGTGACCGATTTCCTGGTTGAAAATTTTGGAGAAATATTAGATTATAACTTCACTGCACAAGTTGAGGCAGAGTTCGATATTATAGCTGAAGGCAAGTTGTCATGGACCAAAATGTTGCACCAGTTTTATGATCCATTCCATGCTACAGTTACTAAGGCTACTGATGTAAAAAAGAAAACATCAGGCGAAAAATTATTGGGACAGGATGCACACGGCAAGAACGTGTATGCCAAAATTGGCCGCTACGGACCAATGATTCAAATTGGTGATTTTGCTGAAGGTGAAGAAGAAACCAAAGCGGAAGACAAACCAAAGTATTCCAAGATGCGTGCTGACCAACGTATGGATACCATTACATTGGAAGAAGCATTGGATTTATTTAAAATGCCGAGAAACATTGGCAAATTTGAAGATAAGGACATGGTGGTAGGCATTGGAAGATTTGGCCCATACATCAGGCATGATGGGCTTTTCGTTTCCATTCCTAAAACAGATGATGCTTTTACGATAGTTGAAGAAAGAGCCATTGAATTGATTAAAGAAAAGAGACAAAAAGAAATAGAAAAAAATATAAAAACCTTTGCTCATGACCCCGAAATAAGGGTATTGAAAGGAAGATTCGGTCCTTATATTACGATGGATAAGAATAACTATAAAATTCCAAAAGGAAAAGAAGCCGCAGACCTGACGCTGGAAGAATGTTTGGAGATAATTAAGACCCAAGACGCAGCTCCTAAGAAGAAAGGAAGATTTACGCCAAAGAAAAAGGCAGCGAAAGAGTAAAACCCAATTTGATGATTTGGTAATTTGATGATTTGATAATGGAAATAAAAAGTTACCTCACACCTGCTGAAATTGAAGCAGAGTCTTTCGAAAACTACCAATGGGGTAGTCATTTAAAACGCTTTACAAATGGTAATTTCCCTGATTTAGACGGAGTAAAAGCAGCTATTATTGGTATTGGCGAATCACGCAATTCATTAGGTAACGATGGCTGTGCAAATGCACCCGATAAGGTTCGCGAATTCTTTTATAAACTCTCCGCAACCACAGGAATAAGTATTGCCGACATTGGTAATTTAATTCCCGGTCACACGCCAAAGGACACGTATATAGCTGTAGAATACGTATGTTCTGAATTGCTAGAAAAGAAAATTGTTCCCATTATTATCGGTGGCAGCCAAGACCTGACCTATGCTAATTACCTTGCTTATCAAAGGTTGCAACAAACTATAAATTTGGTTTGTATTGACCGCAAAGTAGATCTTGGCGTTTCAGAAGATACTATTGATGCAGGTTCTTACTTAAGCAATATCATTCAACATTCATCGGCGTTACTTTTTAATTTGAGTCTTATTGCTTATCAAAGTCATTTTGTAAATACAGAGGAGATTGAAACCCTCCAAAAAATGTATTTTGATACCTACAGGCTTGGTTTTATTCAAACAAAAATTGAAGAAGCAGAACCCGTTGTGAGGAATGCAGATATTTTGAGTATTGATATTTCAGCTATCCGTCAATCAGATGCACCTGCTTGTGCCAATACCACTCCGAATGGCCTGTATGGAGAGGAACTCTGTCAAATTATGCGCTATGCGGGAATGAGCGATAAACTTTCATCGGTCGGTATTTATGAACTGAATCCGAATTTTGACAACCGTGGACAGACTGCACACTTAGCAGCCCAAATGATGTGGTATTTCCTGGAAGGTTTTGCTAACCGCAAAGATGACTTTCCATTAGTTTCTTCTAAGGATTACATGAAATATATTGTGGCATTGAAAGCCCCGGAACACGAGATTGTTTTTTATAAAAGTCTGAAGACAGATCGTTGGTGGATGGAAGTTCCGTTTAAAGTGGATGATAAATCAAAGTTTGAAAGACACCATTTAGTACCTTGTTCTTATGACGACTATCTCCTCGCTTGTGCCGAAGAAATGCCGGATAGATGGTGGCAGGCTTATCAGAAACTGAATTAAATAAACCGACTATTTTACTTAGAAGTAAAATGGTGCGATTCGAGAACGCCAATAACCTTTTCTTTATTTAACGGTTTGAAGATATACCCGTTCACATAAATATTAGCATTTGCCTTTGCTATATCTGTTGGGTTTACAGAGGAAGAAAGGATATAAATAGTAACATGTTCCTTTATTGTCTGTGGAAATTGTTCAAATTTAAAAAGCCATTCCCAACCGCTCATTTCAGGCATATTCAAATCAAGGAATAATATCGTAGGTGTGTTTTCAGCAGCCTTCAAATATTCATGCTCCATATAATGTAATCCTTCAATCGGATTGGTAAAACAAACCGGAACAACGCCGCTGGTAGCTGTTTTAATAGCAGCCTTGCATACCATATTATTAACGTTATCATCGTCAATAACAACAAAATGAAAAGTAGAATCAGACATAAATTTTATATTAAATATTTACTTTATTCTCTTGAAAAATATCAATCGGGCTTTCGTTTTCAAAGTTCGACATTTTCTTCACAAATATATGCAAATATCTTATTTAATTCTGTGACTAAGTAATTCATTATCCACTAAGGCATTATCATGAGAAGAGAGTATTATTGATCTACCAGAGTTCCAATACCGGAATCCTCTAATAATTTTTTGAGGTTGCATTTTTTGAGGCTTTCAAAAAAGAATTAAGCATGCGTTTCATATTAAATTTAATTACACCGGCAATTCGACCGTAAATGTAGTGCCTCCATTTACTTTACTTGCAATGTTAATGTTGCCTCCTAATGTTTCAACCTGCACTTTGGTCATAAATAGCCCGACCCCTTTTCCCTCTACATGCCTGTGAAAGCGGCGGTAAAGTTCGAATAGCTTTTCCTTATTTTCTACTGTGTCAATGCCCATTCCATTATCTTTAAAAGTGAGGATCACTTTTTCAGGAGTTTTGGCCGATGTAATTTCAATTAGTGTTGGTTTACCTTGTTGGCGGAATTTAATGGAGTTTGAAATGAGGTTATAAAAAATGCTGTAGATGTAACTTTTGATGGAAAATATTTCATCGGCTGCGCTAAAGTCCGCCTTTATTTCAACATCCACATCTTTAATAAGGTCCTTAAGTTGCCCTTTTATATCAGCTAAAAGCTTTTCCAGGTTTACATTTTCTTTTTGTTCATTTATTTGTCTTTTGATGTAGAGTACTTCATTCATATCCATTACAACTTCGTCAAGCCTTTTCACCACACTTGCCAGCCCGCCTAACATTTCCATGCGGTCTTCATGTGGTATTTCGGGATTATTAAACTCCTGTGAAAGGGCTATAACATTGGCAACGGGGGCTCTTAAGTTATGCGAAACAATGAAAGCAAACTGTTCAAGATCTTTGTTTCGCTGCACAACATCATTGGTTAATTTTTCACGTTCAATAATGGTTTGTTCTAGTTGTTTCTGGCGCTTGAGGAGGTTAGCAGTTCTCCATTGAATGATAAAAACCACTGTGATTATAAGACATATCACATAAATCAGATAGGCCCACCATGCTCTGTACCATGGTGGAAGCACTTTAAAAGTATAGGTAACAGGTTCACTCCAGATGCCGGAAGGGCTCTGGGCTTTGAGTTTAAAAGTATATGTTCCTTCATTTATATTACCGAAGGAAGCACTGGTTTTATTTGAGATTGGGCTCCAGTCCTTTTCGTAACCTTCCAGTTTATATTGATAATTTACAAGATTAGGACGGTCCGGTTCTACAGCTGTAAAATCAAAAGTGATATGATTGAATTGATATGGCAGAACCAGATTTAAGGGTAAAGGATAAAAGCGAGTAATACTGTCAAAATGAATACCTGCATATTTCTTTCTGATGGAGTCCTTTTCCGATGCAGGCACTATTTTTCCATAGACTTTAACTTCCTGCTGAGCTAGTATAGCACTATCCTCATCCGATGACAACAAGGTATACCAGCCAATATTCTCTTCATTTATTCCAATGTTTTGAAGAATTACATTTGGAGGGTTGGTATTATGGTTTACAATAGTCGGGTCAAAACGAATAAGTGCCGTTTTTTCGTTACCTGTACCGATTCAGAGAATGCCTTTACTGTCACACAAAATAGTATTGATATCGTTAATAGGATAGCCCGATTTGGAATTGTAATTCTCAAAAACTGGAGTGTAGTTTTGCAGCTCATCATTCGTAAGATTATTTTGAGCTGGAATATTACCTCTTTGCTGATTTCCTTTTAATTTAGGGGTAAAGGATTTAAGAATGGCTAGCCCGGTAGCTGTTCCAATAACCAAGTCCTGTTGTTTATCCATCACAACACAGGCAACGCTATTGTTGAACAATCCCTGTAATTTTGTAAAATTCATAAATGATTTTCCATCGTATCGGCTTATACCACCGCCACGCGTTCCGAACCAAAGATTTCCTGAACTGTCTTCCAGAATTTTTGTAATTTCATTACTTCCCAAGCCCTGGGCAGTTGTATATGTAACAAAAGATTTCCCATCGAAGCAACATACCCCATTCCCTGTCTGACTAATCCAGATATTTCCCTTTTTGTCCTGAAACATATTGCGTACATCATGATTACCCAACCCTTGTGCGGTAGAGTAATTAGTAAATGATTTTCCATCAAACCGACTGATTCCTTTAGGATAAGTACCGAACCATATACTCCCTTTTCTATCCTCCATAATACTTAGAACGCAATTACTAACCAGCCCTTGGGTGGTTTTATAGTTAGTAAATGATTTCCCATCGTATCGGCTAACACCATCACCATTGTTTCCGAACCAGATGTTTCCTTCCTTATCCTCCAACATACTGTAAATAACATTATTGGGCAACCCCTGTGACATGTTGTAAGTAGTAAACGATTTCCCGTTATAACGACTTACTCCTCCGCCAGTAGTGCCAAACCATAAATTTCCCGTTTTATCTTCAAGAATAGAATTGACAAGATTATTGCACAACCCTTGTGCCGTAGTGTAGGTGGTAAATAATTTAGGATCGTAACGGCACGCACCACCACCATTGGTTGCAAACCAGATATTCCCGGCTTTATCTTGAACAATGGTACTTACGTTATTACTGCATAACCCCTGTGCTTTTGTCAAATTAATAAATGATTTCCCGTCATAACGGCTTACTCCTCCTCTATATGAAGCAAACCACAGGTTACCCTCATTATCTTCTATACTACACGATATATTATTATCTACCAAACCCTGTGCTGTGGTAAAGTTTGTAAACGATTTCCCGTCATAACGGCTTATACCTCCCTCCCATGTGGCGAACCAGAAATTCCCTTCCTTATCCTCCACCATATTGAAAACAGTATTATTAGGCAACCCTTGTGCCGTAGTAATTGTTGTAAATGTTTTCCCATTGTAACAGCTTACTCCTCCTCCGGCAGTGCAAAACCACAAATTCCCTTTTTTATCTTGACTGATACTGAAAATGCCTTGGGCACCCAGCCCCTGTTTCACGGTATAATTAGTAAATGATTTCCCATTATAACAACTTGCTCCTTCAAGAGTTCCAAACCAGATATTTCCATCTCTATCTTCCGTTATACTTCTAACAGTATTATTAGATAGTCCTTCTGCGGTAGTATATTTAATAAACAATTTCCCGTTGTAGCAGCTTACACCTTGCCGCAAAGTCCCAAACCAGATATTTCCCTTTTTATCTTCCATTATACTAATAATCTCATTATCCGATAGCCCCTGCTCCGTTGTATAATTAGTAAATGTTTTCCCATCATAACGGCTAACTCCAACAGCTGTACCAAACCATACATTTCCCAAGTGATCGATACATGAACAGTGCACCAAATTATTGGCAAGCCCGTTCCCGGTATTATAATTCTGCATTATAAAGAAGAGGTCTGCAGTTTTTATATCTGGAGGCAGTAAATCAATCTTTTTCTGTCCTGCAGTATAATAGCTACCCGGTTTTGCGGGCACCACAATATTCTGAGGTTTAGGCATTGTATCTATGCTAACAATTTGTGGCGGCTTACTGCTGTCTGCAGGCCTTACATAGCCCTTGGCATAAACCAAATTTGGGTTATCAGAATTTTGATATTTCTTACTTGTTTGTTGCGTGCATGAGAATAAAAACAAAGCAACAAAAAGCAGGAAAAAATATTTTCCTTTGAGCATATAATAAATTGAAAAAGGCCTTGTTTTCAAAATAAAAAATAACAGGATGGAATTATAGCAAATGTATAAAAATCCTATTAATAACATCCCTTCTATGAATCCACTAGGGTTCCAATCTTGGAATCTTCCAACAATCTTTTGAGGTTGCCTTTTTTAAGAATGTCAAAAACAAGGATGGGCAATTTATTTTCTTTGCAGAGTGTAAACGCTGTCATATCCATTATCTGTAGGTTTTTGGAATATACCTCATCATATGTAAGTCTGTCATAACGCACTGCGTTTTTATCTTTTTCCGGGTCTGCGGAGTAGATGCCATCTACTCGGGTACCTTTAATAATTACATCGGCTTCTATTTCTATAGCACGAAGGCTGGCTGCTGTATCAGTTGTAAAATAAGGGTTGCCAGTTCCACCCCCGAAAATAACCACACGGCCTTTTTCCAAATGTCTTACTGCTCTTCTGCGGATAAATGGTTCAGCAATTTCTTTCATTTCTATGGCTGAAAGTAGGCGGGTTGGTATTTCTGCTTTCTCAAGCGCAGATTGCAATGCCATGCCGTTAATAATGGTGGCTAACATGCCCATATAATCGCCCTGCACCCTATCAAAACCATGTGCTGATGCCTGAATACCTCTGAAAATATTTCCTCCTCCAATAACAATAGCAACTTCTGCGCCCATATCAAGGGCATCTTTAATTTCTTCGGAATAATGAACAAGGGCATTCTGTTCAATGCCATACTGTTGGGCTCCCATCAGGGATTCGCCGCTAAGTTTGAGGAGGATTCTTTTGTATTTCATAGGTGTAAAGTAAACAAAAAAAACGTTACGACTCACATCGCTATTTTTTGTACTCATCCCCTGCCCTTCTCTATCCGCCAACTGGCGGAGAAAAGTCATTTTGCAATCGCTTTATGCTCCATTAAAAACAAATTTCTTATCTTTGAAATATGAAAGACTATGCCAAATACATTACCATTAACCCCGAAAAGCGTTTTGGGCAACCATGTGTGAGGGGGATGAGAATAACGGTATATGATGTTCTTAACTGGCTTGCAAATGGTATGTCTAAAGAGGGGATTATCTCCGATTATCCTGAATTAACGGTAGAAGATATTAACGCATGCTTATCATTCGCTGCGGATAGAGAGCATACCATCAGGGTTGTTTCGTGAAACTGCTCTTCGACCAAAATATTTCCTATAAAATAATAGAAAAACTTAAAGGCCATTTTCCGGATTCTATCCATGTGAGGGAAGCAAAAATGCAGGAATCATCGGATAGAGAGATATGGGAATTTGCAAAAACCAATTCATTTACAATAATTACATACGATTCCGATTTCAGCAACCTGGTTTCTATTTTGGGCCATCCACCAAAGGTGGTTTGGATAAAATCGGGCAATAATAGCACGGATTTTCTAACAAACCTGCTTATGACTCATGCTGATATTATAAAGGAATTTATTAGCTCGAAGGAGTATGAAAGTATTGGTTGTCTTGAGCTGTTAAATATGAAAATTGTGTAGAACTTCGATCTGTTATTAATTCCTTCCCCTGATAATAAGCAAATCGTTTTTCCCAAAGGGATCCATTCGGACAATTCTCCATTCCCCACTTTCAGTTTTTCACTATCTTTACTTTTTAAATAATTGGTTTGAAAAAATTACTGCTCTCCTTCATATTAGTTTTTGGGTTTTCACTTTGTGAAGGGCAGAGTTGGGTGTGGGGAAGGGAGGCAGTACCCAATAGCTCAAAATGCTATGGAGATCCGTCAAATGACCATTGCGTTGCAATAGATGCACTTGGAAATGTTTACATAACATCTTCCTTTCGTGATACTCTTTCCTTTGGCAGTTTTACAGTTATTGATACTGGCTATGACGAAAATACATTCATAGCTAAATATGATGCTAATGGTAACATACTTTGGGTTCAGCAGCCTACACTTAAAGGCTATTATTGTTCAGCAACTTATCGTTCTGTGGCAGTTGATGCGAAGGGGAATTCTTATGTTGCTGGTGGATTCCACGATACAATTTCATTGGGGTCTGTTACATTAAGAAATAAGGACAATAGCGATGCATTTTTAGTCAAATACGATGTGAATGGTAACTTAGTATGGGCTAAACAATCCTTTGCTGCAAGTCCATCAAGCAGCGGATATATAGATGCAGTTACGATTGATTCAACAGGGGAAATATATGCTTCCGGAACATTTGCCGATACAATTACTTTTGGCTCAATTACATTAAAAAATAAAAGTTTTGGGGTGTTTTTGGTAAAGTATGATTCAAGTGGCAATGTAATATGGGCTAAACAAGATTCATCAGTTTCTACTTCTGATGGTGGCTCAGCGTATTCAATCGCTTTAGATAATTCAGGAGGAATTTATATTACAGGCTACTTTGATGATACAATTTGGTTTAAAGGAATTAGACTGATAGAAAACCCTTCTCTTTTGGATGTTTTTATTACAAAATATGATACATCAGGTAATGTATTATGGGCAAAACAAGCTTTCCCGGGTAATAAGAATAGTTATGGAGTTGGAACTTCAATAGCTTTGGATGGAAGTGGTGATGCTTATGTTACTGGTTCCTTCAAGGACTCTTTAACTTTCGGAGGAACAACTTTAATAAGTTTAGGTCATGAAGATGTGTTTTTAGTTAAATACAGCCCAAGTGGTAATGTTTTATGGGCAAAACAAGGACATAATACTGGAACTTGTGGTGGCTATGCAGTGGTGTGTGACACCTTAATTAGAGGAGGAGGCAATTTGATAATATTAAGAAATGGTTCTCCTGCGCAAATAATATTTGGGTCTGATACATTTTCATTGCTTACTAGCTATACTACTTCAACTGTTTTATTGCAATTTGATTCGTCTGGCAAGGTTTCTTGTGGCAATATTTTCACCGAAGGTAATGAAGATGATTATGATGGTTTGGGCATTGACCATGCTGGGAAATATGTTTATTTATTTGGCGATTTAGACAAGAGTACAGTTTTTGGCACTGATACATTAATTTATGGTCGTGACGTTCCATTTGTAGCTAGGTGGCAACCATGTAATAATATTGAAACCTCTACAACCTTAATCTCTACTAAAACTTCAATCTCCCTTTTCCCCAACCCCAATACCGGAGCGTTCACTTTGGAAGTTAAAAGCGAAGAACTAAAAGCTAAGAGTGTGGAGGTATATAATGTAATGGGGCAGAAAGTATTTGCAGAGACCCTTCGCTCAACTCAGGATGACAATCCCATCGACATACAAGATCAGCCCAACGGCATTTACCTTTACAGGGTAATAGATGAAACCGGAAAGTTGCTTGGAGAAGGGAAGTTTGTGATAGCGCATTAAATACATTTAACCGCAAAGTCCGCGAAGAAACAGCCACGCAAAGAGCGCAAAGAAAAACAATGCTTTGCGGACTTTGCGTAAATCTTTGCGCCCTTTGCGGTTACTGTCTTTTAAAAACAAAAAAGGAGGCTATTAACCTCCCTTTTGTTTTTTTGAATTTGCGATGCTGAAACAAGTTCAGCATGACATTGGTTTTATCCGATTACGATTCTTTTGAAGCCTGTAACCTTTAGTTCTTTGTCGTTGTCTTGTAAGAATTGCAATACTGTTTTCTTGCTGTCTTTAATAAAGTCCTGATTCAGCAAAGTAGATTCTTTGTAGAACTTATTCACTTTACCAAGTGCAATCTTTTCGAGCATGGCTTCAGGTTTGCCTTCTTGACGGGCTTGTTCCTTTGCAACGCTCATTTCGCGGTCGAGGGTTTCTTGTGTTACATCGCTCTTGTCTATTGCAATAGGAGCCATAGCTGCAATTTGCATGGAGATTTCTTTACCAACTTCGTTACTAGCATCAGCCTTGCTGAAACCAACAATACTTGCCAAACGGTTTCCCGGGTGGTTATAAGCAAAAACTTTCTCTGCATTAATTACTTCATATGCTGCAAGTTCCATCTTTTCACCGGTCTTACCAATGAATTCGGTAATCTTTTTGTCAACGGTCAATCCATCGCCATAATCAGCTGCTTTCAATTCATCCAATGATTTGAAATTACCGTTAAGAGCAATGTTTGCAAGCTTTTCAGCTACTTTGGTAAACTCTTCGTTACGTGCTACGAAATCTGTTTCGCAGCTTAGCTGGGTCAAAATTCCTTTCTTGCCATCGGCAGAAACTTTGGCTAATACACTACCTTCTTTTGCTGTTCTGTCGCTGCGGTTAGCTGCTACTTTTTGTCCTTTTTCACGGAGAATGTCAATTGCTTTTTCCTGATCGCCATTGGCTTCTTCCAATGCCTTTTTGCAATCCATCATACCTGCGCCCGTGCGTTTGCGCAAGTTGTT